>JBCDFV010000027.1:0-54725 GCA_039177555.1 Pseudomonadota bacterium
CTTTACGCAGAAAGCGGCGACCGATGTCAGCTATATATGCTGTGCCAAAAAGCTGCTTGGCATGACCGATCGTATCTATCCGCAGTTCGCGACACATAATGCGCACACCGTGGCCGCTGTTTTGGAAATGGCTGTGGATTCACAGCTTTATGGGAAACGTTGCGTCGCCATGGCGACCGAAGGTGCCAAACAAGCAGACATTTGAATAAGCCTCTTGCCACCCGCTGATTGGTTGCGGGGCAACGAGGTCGCATTTTGAGGACCATGATGAGCGAGACCGTCGTCGCGGACGTCGACTATAAATCCACCGTCTTCCTGCCGAAGACGGATTTCCCCATGCGCGCCGGCCTGCCGAAGAAAGAGCCGGAGATCCTTGCCTGGTGGCAGGAAATCGATCTCTACCGCCGGTTGCGGGTGCAATCGAAGGGCCGTGAGAAGTTCGTTCTTCACGACGGGCCGCCCTACGCCAACGGCAACCTGCACACCGGACATGCCCTGAACAAGATTTTGAAGGACATCGTTGCCCGCTCTCAGCAGATGATGGGCCGCGATTCCAACTACGTTCCCGGCTGGGACTGCCACGGCCTGCCGATCGAGTGGAGGATCGAGGAGCGCTATCGCGCCGAGGGCCTGGACAAGAACGAGCTACCGATCCTGAAGTTCCGCCAGGAATGTCGCGACTTCGCCGAACACTGGGTCGGCGTCCAGTCGGACGAGTTCCAGCGTCTTGGCGTGGTCGGCGATTGGCAGGATCCGTACCTGACCATGTCAAAAGGCGCCGAGGCCCAGATCGTCAGGGAGATCCATAAATTCGTCGCCAATGGCGGCCTTTACAAGGGGTTGCGGCCTGTTCTTTGGTCCGTGGTTGAGAAGACCGCTCTGGCCGATGCCGAGGTCGAGTACAAGGAGCATACGTCGACCACGGTCCATGTGCGCTTCCCGATCGTCAGCGCGGACCGGCCGTCCCTGGTCGGCGCCAGCGTCGTGGCCTGGACGACCACGCCCTGGACCTTGCCGGGCAACCGGGCGCTGGCCATGGGCCATGCGATCCCTTACAGCGTGATCACCGTCGAGGGCGTCGCGGAGGGCAGCCTGGCGCGCCCCGAGGAACGTCTGGTGGTGGCATCGGAACTGGTGGACGCTTTTGCCCAGGAGGCCGGCATCACGGCCAAGCGGGTGGAGGAGATCGGCTTCGGCGACCAGGCGCTGGTGAACGTCATCTGCGCCCACCCGCTGCACGGTCGCGGCTACGACTTTGACGTGCCGGTGTTTTCCGGCGACTTCGTGACCACGGAACAGGGCACGGGCATCGTGCATATCGCGCCGGGGCACGGCGAGGACGACTTTGACCTGGGCCAGGCCAACGGCATTCAGGTGCCACCGGTGGTCGACGAAGACGGCAGCTATTACAAGCACGTGCCTTTGTTCGCCGGGAAGGTCATCTACACCGAAGAGGGCAAGCCCGGCGACGCCAACGCCGCGGTCGTCTCTGCGATCGAGGGCTCGGGCGGCCTGTTGTCGCGTGGCCGGCTGAGGCACAGCTATCCCCATTCCTGGCGGTCGAAGGCGCCGTTGATCTTCCGCGCGACCTCGCAATGGTTCATCTCGATGGACACGAACGGCCTGCGTGAGACCGCGCTGAAGGCGCTGGGCGAAACTCGGTTCGTGCCGCCGTCCGGCTACAACCGCCTGTCGTCGATGATCCAGACCCGGCCGGACTGGTGCATCAGCCGTCAGCGCGCCTGGGGCGTGCCGATCGCCATCTTCGTCAACAAGGAAACCGGCGAGGTCTTGAGGGACGAAGCGGTCTTGAAGCGCATTGCCGACACCTTCCAGGAAGAAGGGTCCGACGCCTGGTTCGATCGCGAGCCGCAATACTTCCTGGGCAACGACTACGCGGCGGAGGACTGGACGCCGGTCTACGACATCGTCGATGTCTGGTTCGAAAGCGGCAGCAGCCACGCCTACGTGCTGGAACAGCGCGACGATCTGAAGTGGCCGGCCTCGCTCTATCTGGAGGGGTCCGACCAGCATCGCGGCTGGTTCCATTCCTCACTGTTGGAAAGCTGCGGCACGCGCGGCCGGGCGCCTTACGACGCGGTGCTGACCCACGGCTTCATCCTGGACGAGCAGGGCCGCAAGATGTCGAAGTCGGCCGGTGATTCTCTGACGCCGCAGGCGGTGGTCGACCGGTCGGGCGCCGACATCCTGCGCCTGTGGGTCGTCGCCATGGATTATTCGGAAGATCTGCGCTTCGGGCCGGAAATCCTGAAGTATCAGTCGGATGCCTACCGCCGTCTGCGCAACACGTTGCGCTATCTGCTGGGTGCGCTGACGGATTTCGACGAAAGTCGCCGGGTCGACGAAGCCGACATGCCGGAGTTGGAACGCTGGGTCCTGCATCGCATGGCCGAGATGGACGAACGCGTGCGCACGGCGGTCGACGATTTCGACTTCCACACCCTGTACACAGCACTTTTCAGCTTCTGCAACGAGGAGCTATCCGCGTTCTATTTCGACGTCCGTAAGGACGCGCTTTATTGCGACCCGAGGGACAGCCTGACGCGCCGCGCGGCGCTGACGGTAATGGATCTGCTGTTCCGTCGCCTGACCGTTTGGCTGGCGCCGATCCTGTGCTTCACGGCGGAGGAGGCGTGGCTGACCCGGTTCGGCAAGGAGGCCGGCTCGATCCATGAACAGGTGTTTCCTGAACCGCAGCCGGCGTGGCTGGACCCGGCACTGGCCGCCAAATGGCAGGCGATTCGCAAGGTTCGCCGTGTGGTGACTGGCGCCTTGGAACTGGAGCGGGCGGAAAAGCGCATCGGCTCGTCGCTGCAGGCCCATCCCACGGTCTTCGTGACGGAGGCGCTTGCCCGGGAGCTTGACGGCGTCGACATGGCCGAAATCGCGATCGCGTCGGCGGCTACCGTGACAGTCGGCGAGGGGCCCGACGATGCGTTTCGCTTACCGGAGGTGGCGGGTGTTGCCGTCGTCTCCGGACTGGCCAAAGGCGAGAAGTGCGAGCGCTGTTGGCGGGTTCTGCCGGATGTGGGCTGGGTGCCGGTCCATCCAGCGATCTGCCGCCGGTGCGCGGACGCCGTCGATCGCCTACCAAAGGCTGCAGCATGAGCCAGGGCGGCCTTCGCACCCTGGGCCTGGTGATCGTCGCGGTCATTCTGATCGCCGATCAACTGGTCAAGTGGTGGATGCTCAGCGACGTTTTCGGCCTGACCGGGCCGATCGTTGCCGGCATGACCGCGCCGCGGGTCGAGGTGACGTCTTTCTTCAATCTGACGCTGGTCTGGAACTACGGCATCAGCTTCGGGCTGTTCGGTGGGGAAAACGGCGCCTGGATCTGGTCGACCGTCGCGGTCCTGGTTTCGATCGCGCTTTTGGTCTGGCTGTGGCGTGCAAACGGCAGACTGCTGGCGGTATCGTTGGGCCTGATCATCGGTGGCGCGCTCGGCAATGTGATCGACCGCCTGCGATTCGGCGCCGTGGCGGACTTTCTCGACTTCCATCTGGTGGGGTATCATTTCTTCGTGTTTAACGTGGCCGACGCCGCCATCAGCATTGGCGTCGTGCTGATCGTCATTGACAGTTTCTTTGCCGGCGCGCGTACTGGCCGCGATGCAGGGCAAACCGTTGCGGGGACAAATTCGGTGGAGGGGGAACGTGACTAGTCGGCGTTGGCTTGCGATCGGGCTGTTGACCACGGTTGCCGGCTTTACCGCTGCATGCAGCAGCGATGGCTTCAATGAGACCTTTGGCTTTGGGCGGAACGCACCGGACGAATTCGCGGTGGTGCCCCGTGCGCCGCTGACGGTGCCGCCGGGCGTCAGCCTGCCCGCGCCGACGGCCGGCGTTTCGGAGTTCGGGATCGGCACGGCGGCGGAACGTGGCGAGGCCGTGATTTTCGGCGCGCAATCCGACGGCGTCGAGGTCGTGGAGGAGGTCACGTTCCAGGAAGAGGTGGTCAGCATCTCGCCCGGCGAATCGGCTCTCTTGTCCCAGGCGGGTGCCGGCAACATCCAACCGGGCATCCGGGTCGTGGTGGAGGAGGAGTCGCGAGACCTGGTCGTCGCCGACGACCGGTTCATCGACAGCATCATCTTCTGGCAGCCCCAGCCCGAGCCGGGGACGGTGATCGACCCGGAGGCGGAGGCGCGCCGCTTGGCCGCGAACCAGGCCCTCGGCCAGCCCTTGAACCAGGGCGAAGTGCCGGTTATTCAGCGCCGCCGCCAGGCACCGCTTGAAGGGGTCTTCGACGGCCTGTTCTAGCCACTGAGAAGCAGGTCACGACGCAAGTCACAAAGATTTGGCCTGGATTTTGGGGCGTTCTCTGCCGTTCGCTCTGCCAATTCGCTTCGCATCACCTAAATAGTCGGGTGGCGGTGGTCGCGTTTCCCGCGGCTTCCGGCATGTTGGCGAGTGATTTGACGAAAGCGAATTTGGCATGACCCGTATTGGTTGGGCTTTGGCCGGCGCCATCGCCGTGAGCCCGATGATCCCCCTCAGCGCCTCGGCGACGGTCGATCAACTGTTCGAACTTGACGGCTTCACGCTCGATAATGGCCTGGAAGTCGTCGTAATCGAAAACCACACTGCGCCGATCGTGACCCATATGGTCTGGTATCGCGTCGGCGCGGCCGATGAACCTCCGGGTCAATCGGGTATCGCGCATTTCCTGGAACATATGATGTTCAAGGGTACGACAACCGATCCGGATCGGGATTTCAGCGCGGAGATCTCACGCCAGGGTGGCAACGACAACGCCTTCACCTCGTGGGACTACACTGGTTACTTCCAGACCGTCGCGGTCGACCGCTTGCCGATGGTCCTGGCGCTGGAGGCCGATCGCATGGTCAACCTGTCACTGGACCCGGAAGAGGTCCTGACCGAGCGCGACGTCATCATCGAGGAGCGGCGCCAGCGCATCGACAGCAACCCAGGCGCCCGCCTGGGTGAGCAGATGGCTGCGGCGCGCTATCGCAATCATCCCTACGGCATCCCCATCATCGGTTGGGAACACGAGATGGCCGGGCTGTCGATCGACGACCTTGCCGACTTCTACGAGACCTGGTACGCGCCCAACAATGCGGTTGTCGTCATCTCAGGCGATGTCACGGCCGAGGAGATCAGGCCGCTGATCGAGGAGACCTATGGCGCCGTCGAGGCGCGGCCGGTGCCCGAGCGTATGCGCCCGGCGGAGCCGCCGGTTGACGCGGTGGCTACGGTGACCCTTACCGATCCGACAGTGACGCAGCCGCAATGGCGCCGGATTTACCGTGCCCCATCCTTCGCCAGTGCCGACGGCAACGAGGCCTATGCCCTGCAGGTCATGTCGCAGGTTCTGGGCGGCAGCACGACCAGTGAGCTTTACCAGGCATTGGTGCTTGATCAGCAGCTGGCGACATCGGCCGGTGCCTTCTACAGCGGCGACAACCGCGACTACGGCCAGTTCTTCGTCTATGCCACGCCTCGGCCGGAGACGGATATGGCGGCGCTGGAAACCGCGATAGACGACGTGATTGCCGCTTTCCTGGCAAACGACATTGATGAAGACGAGGTCGCCGCCGCCCAGCAGCGTCTGACCACTGCGGCCGTCTATGCACGGGACGGTTTCTTCGAACCGGCCCGGATCGTCGGTGCCGCGGTTGCCAACGGCGAAAGCCTGGAGGCGATCGAGGCCTGGCCGCGGCGGATCGCCGAGGTTACGGCCGACGACGCGATCGCGGCGGCGCGTGCCATCCTGACGCCTGAAAACGGCCTGACAGGCTACCTTCTGCCCGAGCCTGCAACGGAGACGAACTGATGCGCGCCGCATTCATCTGGCTGCGGTTGCCCGTGACCGCTGTTGTTTCCATTTTTCTCCTGGCCGCGTTCAGCCTGCCGGCCCGTGCGGTCGAGATCCAGCGTGTCGTCAGCCCCATGGGCATTGAGGCCTGGCTGGTCGAGGCCAGCGAAATCCCGGTCATCTCCATGGCCTTTGCCTTTCGCGGCGGCACGACGCAGGATGATCCCGGCCTTGAGGGAACGGCCTACCTGACCTCGTACCTGCTGGATGAAGGGGCCGGGGAGCGTGATTCGCAGGCCTTTCAGGGGCTGTTGAACGATGCCGCGATCGAGCTGCGCTTCCGCACCGGCTACGACACGTTCACGGGTTCGCTGAGAACCACGGTCGACAATGCCGACCTGGCCTTCGAACTGTTGGGCGATGCCTTGAACGAGCCCCGCTTCGACGAAGACGCCATCGATCGGATGCGCGCGGCGCTGACCTCGGAGATCCAACGGCGCGTTTCACGAACGGGCTGGCTGAGCACGCGCGCCTATTTCGACCTGGCGTTTGGCGACCATCCTTACGGCCGCTCGTCGCGCGGCACGCCCGCGACCTTGATGGACGTAGACGCGGCGGCCCTGCGAGGCTTTGTCGAGCGGACGTTCGCGCGCGACAATCTGGTTGTCGCGGTCGCCGGGGATATCGATGCCGACCGGCTGGCGGCGGTGCTCGACAGCGTTTTCGGGTCGTTGCCGGCCGAGGCACAGCTTCGTTCCGTGCCCGAATTGCCGCTTGCTGGCGCTGGCCAGACGATCGTTGTCTCCCGCGATGGGCCGCAAAGCACCTTGTTCATGGCCCAGCCTGGGCTTGAGCGATCGGACCCGGATATCTATGCCGCCTCGGTGATGAACTACATCCTCGGCGCCGGCAGTTTCGGTTCGCGCCTGACCGACGAGGTGCGGGTCAATCGCGGCCTGACCTACGGCATTTCGACCAGCATGAACCATCTGCAACAGGTCGATTTCTACAGCGTCGATTCTGACCTCTCGAACGACAATGTCCCGGAGGCGATCGGGGTCATCCGCGACGAGTGGCGATCGATGGCCGAAGACGGGCCGACACAACAAGAGGTTGACGACGCGATCACCTATTTGACCGGGTCGTTCCCGCTACAGTTTTCGTCTACGGAGAACGTTGCCGGCATCCTACGCGCCATGCAGTTGCACGATCTCGGCATCGACTATCTGGATCTATATCAAGACCGGATCGCCGCCGTCACGCGAGAGGATGTGGCCCGCGTCGCGGCCGAACTGCTCGACGAGCCGGCGCTGACCACGGTCGTCGTGGGCTCGCCCGACATCGAGGCACTGGCACCGGACACGATCATCCCCTATGACACACTCGTCAATCGCGAGTTGTCCGTTAACTGACGCGACCAACGAACGCGGCGTTCGTTCCGTATTGGGGGAGATCATGGCCAATGTGACCGCGCTGCCGGCATGGCAGGCGCTTGAACAGCACCAGCGCGCCATCGAGCCGCTGCATATGCGTGACCTGTTCGGGGCGGATCCGGATCGGTTCGACCGGTTCTCGCTGCGTCTGGGCGACCTGCTGTTTGACTATTCGAAGAACCGGATCACGGCGGAAACGGTCGAGCTGCTGCTTGCCCTGGCCGAGGCGGTGGACGTGCCGCGCTGGCGCGACGCCATGTTCCGGGGCGAGCGCATCAACACGACTGAAAACCGGCCGGTGCTGCACACTGCCTTGCGCAACCGATCCGACAAGCCGGTTCTGGTGGACGGCGTCGACGTGATGCCGGATGTGCGCCGCGTGCTCGGCCAGATGCGGGACTTCTGCCATGCCGTTCGTTCCGGCGACTGGACCGGCCATACCGGCAAGCCGATCACCGACATCGTCAATATCGGCATCGGCGGGTCCGATCTGGGGCCGGCTATGGCGACGCGGGCGCTGACGCCTTACATCCACGAGCGGCTGTCGATGCATTTCGTCTCAAACGTCGACGGCACCGATATCGCCGAGGTCCTGAAGCGGGCCAAGCCTGAGACGACCCTGTTCATCGTCGCTTCGAAGACGTTCACGACCCAGGAGACCCTGACCAACGCGCATACCGCGCGGCAATGGTTCCTCGACAGCGGCGCCAGCGAACCGGACATCGCCAAGCATTTCGTCGCCCTGTCGACGAACACGGAGGGGGTCACCGCGTTCGGCATCGATCCCGCCAACATGTTCGTCTTCTGGGAATGGGTCGGCGGCCGCTATTCGCTCTGGTCGGCCATTGGCCTCTCGATCGCGCTTGCCATCGGCTTTGACCGGTTCGAGGAGATGCTGGAGGGCGGCTATGCCATGGACCAGCATTTTCAGACCGCGCCGTTGGCTGAAAACATGCCGGCGATCATGGGCCTGATCGGCGTCTGGTACGACAATTTCTTCGGCGCCTCGACCCAGGCCGTGCTGCCCTACGACCAGTATCTGGCCCGCCTGCCGGCCTATCTGCAGCAGGCGGAGATGGAGAGCAACGGCAAGACCGCGGGGCGCGACGGCAAGCCCGTCGACCACACGACCGGACCGATCATCTTCGGCGAGCCCGGCACCAACGGCCAGCACGCCTTCTATCAGCTCATCCATCAGGGCACGCACCTGATCCCGTGCGACTTCATTGCCCCGGCGCAAACCCACAACCCGGTCGGCGAGCACCACAAGATCCTGCTGTCGAACTTCTTCGCCCAGACCGAGGCGTTGATGCATGGCAAGGACGCGGACACCGTGCGCGCCGAACTGGTCGACCAAGGCCTGGACGAGGCCGCGATCGAAAAGCTGTTGCCGCACAAGCTGTTCTCCGGCAACCGCCCGACGAACTCGATCATGGTGCGCCAGATCGATCCGTATAGCCTCGGCATGCTGATCGCGCTCTACGAGCACAAGATCTTCGTCCAAGGCATCGTCTGGAACATCAACAGCTTCGACCAGTGGGGCGTCGAACTGGGCAAGCAGCTTGCCAAGACGATCTTGCCGGAACTGGACGGCGACGCCCCGGTGAAGACGCACGACTCCTCCACCAACGGTCTCGCAAACCACTACAAGAGCCTGCGCTAAGGTTCGGCGCGCTCTTAGTTCCCGGCGGCGTGACGCTCCGGGGCCTTCAAACATCAAACGAGTTATGGGCCGATCCTTCCGAGGGTCGGCCCCATCTTTGCGCGTGGCCTGCCTCTCGACGGAGTCGCCTCGACGAGGCACGATGATAAGATCTTCAAGGTGAGCCGGAGGCCCAACCATGCCCGAGACATTCGACGCCATCATCATCGGGGCGGGGCAGGCCGGGCCGCCCTTGGCCGAGCGGCTGACGGCCAGCGGCATGAAGACGGCGATCGTCGAACGCAAGCTGTTCGGCGGCACGTGCGTGAATGTCGGCTGCATTCCCACCAAGACGCTCGTCGCCAGCGCGCGTGCCGCCCATGTCGCAAGGCGTGGCGCCGACTATGGCGTGATGATCGACGGACCCATCCAAGTCGACATGAAGCGGGTAAAGGCGCGCAAGGATGCGGTCGTCCGGCAATCTAACCAAGGTGTTACCAACTGGTTGGAAAACATGGACAATCTGACCGTCTACCGAGGCCATGCTCGGCTGGAAAGCGCAACGTCCGTCACTGTCGATCGCGAAATCCTGCGGGCTGAGAAGATCTTCCTGAATGTCGGCGCCCGCGCGGCCGTGCCCGACATGCCGGGTATCGACGCGGTCGACTATCTGACCAATTCCAGCATGATGGCGGTCGACTTCCTGCCGGAGCATCTGGTGATCGTCGGCGGCAGCTATATCGGGCTGGAATTCGCCCAGATGTATCGCCGCTTCGGTGCCCAGGTGACCGTGATCGAGATGGCGGATCGTCTGATCGCCCGAGAGGACGAGGACGTTTCCGCCGCCATTCTGGAAATCCTGGAAGGGGAGGGCATCGAGGTACGTCTCCAGGCCGAATGCATCGCCTTCGAGCAGCGCGGCGACAGGGTCTGCGTCAATGTCGACTGCGAGGAAGGCCCGCCGGAGGTGATCGGCAGTCACGTCCTGCTTGCCGTCGGCCGGCGTCCCAACACGGGCGATCTGGGCCTCGACAAGGCCGGCGTGACAATCAGTGAACGGGGCTTCATCGAGGTCGACGAGCATTTGCGCACCAACGTCCCCGGCATTTGGGCGATCGGGGAATGCAACGGGCGCGGCGCCTTCACCCACACCTCGTACAACGACTTCGAAATCGTCGCCGCAAACCTGCTGGACGATGACCCGCGCAAGGTCTCCGATCGGATCGTCTGCTACGGCCTGTTCGTCGACCCGCCTTTGGGCCGCGTCGGCATGACCGAAGGTCAGGCGCGTGCCTCAGGCCGCGAGGTACTGGTTGGCCAATGGCCGATGGCGCGCGTCGGCCGGGCGCGCGAGCGCGGCGAGACCCAGGGCTTCATGAAGATCCTGATCGATGCCGAGAGCGAGCGCATCCTCGGCGCATCTATCCTGGGCATCGGCGGCGACGAGGTCGTGCAGGGCATCCTGAACACCATGTACGCCGGCGCGCCCTACATCACGATCAAACGATCGGTCTACATCCACCCGACCGTGACCGAACTGGTCCCGTCCATGTTCAATGATTTGAAGCCGCTGCGCTAGCGCGGCTTGCGGGTTCAGGTTCCGGGGGCAGGGGTTGGCTGAGGCGGCATCTGTGGCGGCGTCGGCGCTTGCGGCGTCGTCGGGGCCTGAACAGTCGTCTGCGTCGCCGGCCGCCGCTTTGCCAGATCTTCCAGCACCTGGGCCGTGCGCTTGGTCTGGGCCCGGATATCGATCAGCAGAAACACGACGCCGAACGTGATAACGGCCGCCACAAGGCCGCCGATTGCCCCGATCACGGCCCCCAGAACAGGATCGATCGCCACGCCGGCAATGTTCTGCGCGGCTACCAGCTGCTCGTAGGCGTAGCCCATATAGGCGCCCATGACGATCATCAGGATGAAGCCGACGATCGCGACGATCTGCAAGAGACCGATGATCAAGGTGCGCATGCTGTCCTCTTGAACGCGGTTCGGATGACGGCGGATCATGGCTTTGCGCCGTCGCGGGGCCAAGCTCTTTTTCCGTCGATCCCGATGCGGCGCGCAGCTATCGGGTGGTTCGCGACCGCGCGATCGGCTACATTATCTAGATGTTGGCCGCGACCGAAACCTCAACATCGTCCAAGGCGGCGCTGATTCGGCGCTTGCCGACGGTGCTGGTCAACAAAATCGCCGCCGGCGAGGTGGTCGAGCGGCCGGCGGCGGCGGTGAAGGAGTTGGTGGAAAACGCGCTGGATGCCGGTGCGGCCCGAATCGATGTCACGATTCGTGACGGCGGCCGCAGTTTCATTGCGGTTGCCGATGACGGGCATGGCATGGATCCGGACGCGCTGGTCCTGGCTATGGAACGGCACGCCACCTCCAAGCTGCCGGACGATGATCTGCAGGCGATTCAAAGCCTGGGCTTTCGCGGCGAGGCCCTGCCGTCCATCGGCGCGGTCAGCCGCCTGACCCTGATCTCCCGCGCCGAAGGGGCGGCGGAGGCCTGGCAGTTGGCGGTCGATGGCGGCGTGGTCGGGACGCCTAAGCCGGCCGCGCTGGCCAAGGGCACGCGGGTGGAGATCCGCGACCTGTTCTATGCCACGCCGGCCCGGCTGAAGTTTCTCAAGAGCGTCCGTAGCGAACTGGCCGCCTGCATTGACGTGGTGAACCGCCTTGCCATGGCCCATCCGCACGTCGCTTTCAGCCTGCAGGACGACCAGCGCCGGCCGATCCAACTCAATGCCGGCCAGGGCGAGCTTCTGGATGTGCGGCTGACACGCCTGGCCGCCATTCTGGGCCGGGACTTTGCCGACAATGCGCTGTCGGTGGCCGCCGAGCGGCAAGGCATCCGGCTGGACGGCTACGCCGCTCTGCCGACGCTGAACCGGGCCAACAGCCTGTCGCAATATCTGTTCGTGAATGGCCGCCCCGTGCGCGACAAGGTGTTGATCGGCGCCTTGCGCGGCGCCTATGCCGACTTCCTGGCCCGCGACCGCTACCCCATGGTGGCGCTGTTCCTGACCGTTCCGGAAGACCAGGTCGACGTGAACGTGCATCCCGCCAAGGCTGAGGTTCGCTTTCGCGATCCCGGCGTGGTACGCGGGCTGATCGTCGGTGCCTTGCGCCAGGCGCTCGCCGAGGCTGGCCATCGGGCGTCGTCCACTGTCGGCGGGGCGGCCTTGGGCGCCATGCGGCCAGGTGGCGCGCCGCCATCCTCATGGCCGACGGGCCCGAGCCGGCCGTCGCTGGCGCTGGCCGAGGCTGGCCGCGCCTGGCAGGCGCCGATCGAGGACCCGCGCGCGCCTGGTGCGGCGTTGCCGATGGCCGATCAGCCCTCGGCGCGGACCGAGATGCCGGGGGACGAAACGGCCGTCGCCCATCCGCTGGGTGCGGCGCGCGCGCAGATCCATGAAACCTACATCCTGGCGCAGACCGAAGACGGCATGGTCATCGTCGACCAGCATGCCGCCCATGAGCGGCTGGTCTACGAGCGGTTCAAGCAGGCGCTGATCGATGGCGGCGTGGCCTCGCAAGGGCTGCTGCTGCCGGAAGTGATCGAACTGGCGGAGGCGGATGCCGACCGGCTTGCCGCCCGACGGGCGGAGCTGGCGGAGTTAGGTCTTGAGATCGAGGCCTTCGGTCCAGGAGCCATCGTTGTGCGTGGCGTGCCGGCCCTGCTGGGCCAGACCGACACGGCCGGCTTGATCCGCGATCTGGCGGACCAGTTGGCGGAGCTGGACCAGGCCACCGCGCTGCGGGAGCGGCTGGACCATGTCGCCTCGACCATGGCTTGCCACGGCAGTGTACGCGCCGGCCGCCGCCTGACCGCCGAAGAGATGAATGCCCTGCTGCGCCAGATGGAGGCGACGCCCCACTCCGGCCAATGCAACCACGGCCGCCCGACCTATGTCAGCCTCGGCCTGGCCGATATCGAGAGGCTGTTCGGCCGGCGTTAGGCTGCCGCACGCCAGAACCCCACGCGTGTGCTTGCGTAGATTCGGCTGTCCAAAGGCTCGTAGCGGTCAGCCAGTCCAATTTGCTCATCGGCCGCGCATTCGGTGACGATGATTGTTCCGTCGGTGATCCAACCCGCCGCGTTCAGGGCGTCGACAGCGTCCTCGACGAGGCTCCTGCCATAGGGCGGATCGAGAAAGACGAGAGTCGCCGCTTCGCTGCTTGGCGGCGGTCGCAAGGCGTCGGCGCGATGAACCGTCAGCCGGTTTGTCTCGCCGATGGCGGCGGCATTCTTGCGCGCCACGGCAAGGGCCTTCGATGAGGCGTCGAAGCCGGTTGCCCGCTCGGCGCCGCGCGATAGCGCCTCCAGCGCCAAGGCGCCGCTGCCCAGGAAGGCATCCAGCACCACGGCGCCTTCCAGCACGCTTGACCCGTCTTCGCCCCACGGCCGGTGCGCGAGGATGTTGAACATCGCCTCGCGCGTCCGGTCGGTGGTCGGGCGGACCGATCGGTCCGGCAGCGGGGTCAGGGACCGGTTGCGATGGCGTCCGCCGATGATCCTCAAGGACGTCCACCGTCTTCAAGAAAACCGCCAAGCTGGTCGCGCAGAACCGATGCCTTGACCTCCTCGACCGCGCCGGGCGCCAGCTTGCCGAGGTGAAACGGCCCGTAAGACACGCGGATCAGGCGGTTTACGATCAGGTCGATCGCCTCCAGCACCTTGCGCACTTCGCGGTTCTTGCCTTCGTGCAGAGACATCGTCAGCCAGGCATTGGCGCCTTGCTGGCGTTCCAAAGCCGCCTCGATCGGGCCGTATCGGATCCCCTCGACCGTGATGCCGCGTTTGAGCGTCGCAAGCCGTGCCGGATCGACCCTGCCGTGGGCACGCACGCGGTAGCGGCGGGGCCAACCAGTCGCGGGCAGTTCCAAATGGCGGGCCAAGGCCCCGTCGTTGGTCAACAGCAACAGGCCCTCACTGTTCAGGTCCAGCCGGCCGACCGAGACCACCCGTGGCAGTTCGGCGGGCAGGTGCGCAAAGACCGTTGGGCGCCCCTTGGGGTCACGGGCGGTCGTCACCAGGCCCGTGGGCTTGTGATAGCGCCACAGGCGGCTTTGCTCTGCCGCCGGCAAGGGGCGACCATCGACCAGCACCCGGTCGCGCGCTGTGACCAGCGTCACGGGGGTGGTCACCGTCTCGCCGTTCACCATGACACGGCCATCGGCGATCCAGCGTTCGGCGTCACGGCGGGAACACAGGCCGGCCCGCGCCATCACCTTGGCCAGTCGGTCGCCGGTACGGGTTACGGTATTGGCTTGAGGGGGGTTCGACATCGCGGCGACGCTACTCTGGCGGTCTGGGGCGGGCAAGGTCGCGATTGTCGCTGGAAATGTCACTAGACAAGGGCACGGGCGCGATGGTGGGTTGTCCGGGTGGAAATTGACGCTGATATCGCCCGCTATATGGCGGCCGCGTTTGAGGAGGCGGAGGCCGCCGCGGCGCGTGACGAGGTGCCGGTGGGCGCCGTGCTCGTGGACGCTGGTTCCGGCGCGATCCTGGCGCGCGACGGCAATCGAACGCGCGGCAATGCCGACCCGACTGCCCATGCCGAAGTGCTGGTCATTCGGGCTGTAGCGGCCGAGCGCGGCGTGCCCCGTTTGCCGGATTGCGACCTTTACGTGACGCTGGAGCCTTGCGCCCTGTGCGCGGCGGCGATTTCGTTCGCCCGGCTGCGTCGCGTCACCTTCTGCGCGTTCGACGAAAAGATGGGCGCGGTCGCAAACGGCCCGCGCTTTTTCGAACAGCCCACCTGTCACCACCGGCCGGAGGTTGAGGGCGGCGTGATGGCCGATCGTTCGGCCGACCTGCTGCGTGGCTTTTTCCGGGCGCGGCGCGCGTCAGGCTGAAGCCGCGATGTCCTTCCGGCAATAGCCCTCCGGCCAATCAATCTGGTCGACCGCCTGGTAGGCCAGATCGCGCGCCGTGGCCAAATCGTCGCCATGGGCGGTGACGCCTAGCACACGGCCGCCATGGGCCTCGATGCGGTTGTCCTCGCCCTGGCGCGTTGCGGCGTGGAAGACCGTGACCTCGTCACTGCCATCCGCCGCGCTTATGCCCTTGATGATCGAACCCTTCTCGTAAGCACCGGGATAGCCGTTGGTGGCCATGACGACGCAGACGGCGCTGTCGTCGTACCATCTAAGATCGATGTTCTTCAGCTGACCGTCACAAGCCGCCAGCAGGGCGGGCACCAGGTCGCTTTTCAGGCGCATCATCAGCACCTGGCATTCTGGATCGCCGAAACGAACGTTGTATTCCAACAGCTTGGGGCCGTCCGCCGTCAGGACCAGGCCGGCATAGAGCACGCCCAGGAAAGGCACATCCTGTTCGGCGAGGCCTTCAACGGTGGGCTTGATGATTTCCTTCAGGATGCGCCGTTCCAGGTCGGAGTCGACCAGAGGCGATGGCGAAAACGCGCCCATCCCGCCGGTGTTCGGCCCTTCGTCATTGTCGTGCGCCCGCTTGTAGTCCTGGGCGCTGGCCAGCGGCAGGATGGTCTTGCCGTCCGCCAGGGCGAAATAGCTGATCTCCGGGCCCTCCAAGAACTCCTCGATCACAAGCACGGAACCGGCATCGCCGAAGACCTGATCCGTCAGCGCCTGGTCGATGGCCGCTTCGGCTTGCTCGACCGTGCTGGCCACCGAGACGCCCTTGCCGGTCGCCAAACCATCGGCCTTGATGACGATGGGCGCGCCCTTTGTCCGCACATACGCCTTGGCCGCGTCGACCTCGGTAAATGTCCGGTACTCGGCCGTCGGAATGTCCTTGGCATCGCACAAGGCCTTCATGAAAGCCTTCGAGCCCTCCAGTACCGCCGCCTTCTGGCTGGGGCCGAAGGCCTTGATGCCGGCCTCGGCCAGCCGGTCGGCAAGGCCCAAGACCAGCGGCGCCTCCGGACCGACGACCACGAGGTCGATCGATTCGCGCTTCGCGAACGCCACCAGCGCGTCGACATCCTCGGCCGCAATGTCGACCAGGGTCGCCTCCTGCGCAATGCCGGCATTGCCCGGCGCGCAAAAGAGCGCGTCACAGAGGGGGGAGGCGGCGATGCTCCAACACAGGGCGTGTTCCCGCCCGCCAGAGCCGACCACGAGAATGCGCATAAACCAGGATCCTTGATGACCAATCGCAAGCACTCGGGCTTGAGCGCCCGTGGCGGACTTGTATCATGACGCCGCCGCCATGACGCAAGATCTGAACACGGGCGCAGCGCCCGGCAACACCCCTGAGTTCTCCGTCAGCGAGATCTCCGTCGCCCTGAAGCGCACGGTCGAGGAACGATTCGACCATGTGCGCGTGCGCGGGGAGGTCTCCAGGCCGTCGCGGCCGAAGTCGGGCCACCTCTACTTCACGCTGAAGGACGAGCGCTCGGTGCTCGACGCGGTGTGCTGGCGCGGCACGGTCAACCGCCTGTCAATCCAGCCGGAAGAGGGCATGGAGGTGGTGGTCACCGGCCGGCTGACCACCTATGCCGGCAGTTCGAAGTACCAGATCGTCGTCGAACAGCTCGACCTCGCCGGCGAGGGCGCGCTGTTGAAGCTGCTGGAAGAACGGCGCAAGCGGCTGGCGGCCGAGGGCCTTTTCGCGCCCGAACGCAAGCGCAAGCTTCCCTTCCTGCCGTCCGTGATCGGGGTCGTGACCTCGCCGACCGGTGCGGTGATTCGCGACATTCTGCACCGCCTGGCCGACCGCTTTCCGCGCCATGTGCTGCTCTGGCCCGTTTCGGTTCAGGGCGAACAAGCGGCTGCCCAGATCACCGCCGCCATCAACGGCTTCAACACGCTGCCGCCTGACGGCGCCATTCCTCGGCCCGATCTGCTGATCGTCGCGCGGGGCGGCGGCAGCCTGGAAGACCTGATGGCCTTCAACGAGGAAAGCGTGGTCCGCGCGGTCGTCGCCAGCGAGATCCCGCTGATCTCCGCCGTTGGGCACGAGACCGACACCACCTTGATCGATTTTGCGGCGGATGTCCGGGCGCCGACGCCGACGGCTGCGGCGGAGATGGCCGTGCCCGTCCGTGCCGACCTGATGGCTGAACTGGCGGAAAAGGACCGGCGGCGTCAGGCCGGCCTGTCCAGGGCGCTGCGCGACCGACGGGTCCAGCTTGACGGCCTGGCTAGGGCCATCGCGCGGCCGCGGCAAGTGCTGGAGGGGCCGGCACAACGGCTGGACAATGCCGCCGGGCGCTTTGATCGGGCCTTCGTCGGCCGCCTTGATCGCCTAAGGGCGCGACTGGCCGAGCAATCGGCACGCCTTGTGCATCCCCGGCAGCGTTTGGCGGAGCGCGCCCGCGTGCTGCGCATGGTGGTCGAAAGGCTGGATGCCCGCGTCGTGACCCGTCGACTGGTCGAAGCCGAGGGTCGATTGAACGATCAGGCCGATCGGCTCGACCGTGGCGCAAGCGGCCGATTGTCGCAAATCGTCGATCGCTTCGATCGGGCGGCGCGTCTGCTGGAGAGCTACTCCTATCGCCGCGTGCTCGATCGCGGCTTTGCCGTTGTCCGGGCGGAGGACGGGGCTGCGATCACCCGGGCCGCGACGCTGCAAACCAATGGCGCAATCCGGCTGGAATTGGCCGATGGTCAGCGCTCTGCCATCGTTACCGGCGCGGCGAGCCCGCCCCGGCGCAAGGCGGCGCCGGACGGCAAGCAGGGCAAGCTGCTATAGCGGGACGCGGACGATCACGCCGGCATTCACCAGAACGCAGGGCCTGCCGCTGGTCTCGTCGACGACATCAAGCCCACCCTTGACCGCCTTCGCGTCGACATTGCCAAACGGCACGAGTTCGGTGACCGCGGCCAGATCGACCATCTCGGGCTGCTGCGCGGCCACAATGAGTTCCACTTGCATGGATTCCGGGTCGATGTTCATGGACCGGAACATGGTGATGGACGAATGGTGCATGGCGTCCAGGACGGCGCGTTTCGCCGCCTTGGTATAGTCGCCGCTGTGCAAGGCGTTGCCGGTCCCCATCTCCAATATGATGCGCTTGAGCGGTGCTTTTGCGCTGTCCATCAGGCTGCTCCCTGGGTCCGGTCTTCCGGGAGGTCGAGATAGACCGTGACCACCGCGTTGGACAAGACGGTAGCGTCGGTCCCGGCTTCGTTGGGCACGTCCATGCCGCCCTGATGAACCGTCACCTCCGCTTGGCCGTAGGGCAACACCGAAGCCACGGTGGCTCGGTCGACCTGGTCCGGCTTGGCGACCCCGATGGCGATCTTCACCTGCATCGTCTCGCGGGGCACGTCGAACGCCTGGGCGAAGGTGATGCTGTTGTGTCTCAAGGCGTTCTCAAGCGCGCGGACGGCGGCTTTGGTATAGTCGCCACCACGGATGTCCGTGCCGGTGCCGAATTCCATGACCATGCTTTTGAGCGCCATGATGCCTCCCAAGCTTGCCGGTCAAGCAGTATACCCCCAACGGGCAACCGACCGTTCGGCAAAGAGTCGAAGAAACTATCGACTCTCAGCTAAGAGTTCGGACAGCAGGGCATCCAGCCGCTCAGGCTCCGACCAAACGACCTCGACCTCGACAAGCTCGACCATCTGGCGCGCCTCGATCGGCAGGCGGGCGAAGTCCTTCGTGGTTGTTACCAGGGTCGCCTCGGCCGCGGCGGCCATTTCGGCAAGCCGCATGATGTCGTCGGCGTCGTACCGGTGATGGTCGGGGAAGGCGAACCGGCTGACGATGTCGGCGCCCAGGCCGTTCAACATGTTGAAGAATTTCTGCGGGCGACCGATGCCGGCAAAGGCCACGATGGTTTGGCCGCGCAACCATTCGGCATCGCGGCTGGGCTGAAGTCGGGCGCCGAGAAGGGGCAGGCCGGTTGCCGAAAGCATCTGTGAAAGGTGCTGGGCCGGGGCTCGGTCGCCCATCAGGACGATGGCGTCGGCCCTGCGGAACCCGTCTTGTGGATATTCGCGCAAGGGCCCCGCCGGAATGATCTGGCCATTCCCAATGCCGGTTTGGGCATCGATGACCAGAAACGACAGGTCCTTGTGCAGGAAAGGGTTCTGGAACCCGTCATCCATGATCAGCAAGCCGACGCCGTCGGCCATTGCCAGGCGGGCGCCGGCGATACGGTCGCGCGAGACATAGACCGCGCCATGGGCTGCGAGCAGCAGGGGTTCATCGCCGACATCGGCAGCGGTATGGCGGCTGGGGTCCACGCGCACCGGGCCGGTCAACCGGCCGCCATATCCGCGCGACAGGAAGGCGGCCACCGTCCCAAGTTCGGCTGCCCGCTTTGCCAGTCCGATGGCGGTGGGTGTCTTGCCGGTGCCGCCGGCCACCAGATTGCCGACGCAGATGACCTTGGGGCCGACTTCCGTCGGCGCAACCCGGCGCATGCGTCGTCGCCCGACCGCGCCGTAGATCGCGCCCAATGGTGACAATAGGCGGGCGCGCAGTCCTGGTGACCCGTACCAGAAGCTAGGCGCTTTCACGGCGGGGCCTTCGCCAGCAGCGGCGACAGCGTCGCCATGACGGTGTCGAGCATGCCGCTGTTTTGCTCCGCCACCGTTCGCGCCGCTTGGGTCATCGCGGTTCGCGACGAGGCGTCGGACAGCAAATGGTCGACCTTGGCGGCCAGATCGTCCGCGCCGTTGACCCAGGCAAGGCCGCCGGCGGCCGCCATGTCAGCCATGACGTCGGAGAAGTTTTCGACCTGTCGGCCCGTCAAGACGGCGGCGTCCAACTGCGCGGGTTCGATCGGATTGTGACCGCCGACGGGTACCAGCGATCCGCCGACGAAGGCGATCGGCGCCAGGCGCAACAGCACGCCCATCTCGCCCAGCGTGTCGGCCAGATAGACGGGGTCGCCGGGCGCGGGCAGGGCGCCTTCGGACCGGCGGGCGGCGTGCCAGCCTGCGGCGTCGATCATCTGCGCAACTTCGGAACCGCGTGGCGGATGGCGCGGGGCCAGCACCAGCAGCAGATCAGAACGATCGGCGAGCAGGCGCCGGTGGGCGGCGAGACAGATCTCCTCTTCGCCCTCATGCGTGCTGGCCGCCAGCCACATCGGCCGATCGCCGACAGCGTCTGTCAGCGCCTCGACGGCACCGGCGTCGGCCGGAGGCGGCGGGGCGGCATACTTGATGTTGCCCGCCGGGCCTAGCTGACGGATGCCGAGCGACGTCAACTTCTCAGCCTCTGCCTTGCTGGCCGGAAGCACCGATTGGAACACGGCCATCATGGACCGCAGCGTGCCTTGCGCCCGCGCCCAGCGTGCCGCCGACCGGCTGCTCATCCGGGCGTTCAGCATCACCGCTGCAACCGAGCGCTTGGCGATGCCGTCGAGCAGGTTTGGCCACAGCTCCGATTCCAGCCAGATCGCGAGGTCGGGCCGCCAATGGTCCATGAACCGGTCGACATAGGCGACGCGGTCGAGCGGGATGTACTGGTGAAATGCCCGGTGCGGCAGCCGGCTTTCCAGCAGGCGCGCGGCGGTGACCGTGTGGGTGGTCAGCAGCACATGCAAGTCCGGCGCCGCCTTCAACAGCCGTTCGATCAGCGACAGGACTGATAGGGCTTCGCCAACGCTGGCGCCGTGGATCCAGACCAGGCGCCCCTCGGGCCGTGGGCGGCCGGCGATGCCCAAACGTTCCCCGCGCCGCGCAGGGTCTTCCTTGCCGCGCGCCGTGCGGCGCTTCAGCAGCAAGGGCACCAGCGGGCCCGCCAGCGCGGTCGCGCCGCGATACAGGGTTCGGAACATTAGGCCGGTTTAGACCGGAGGGCCGATATCGTCCATCCCGATCACCGCCAACCAAGCGATTGCACTAGCCGAACGGCGCCAGATTGCCCAGGAACTGTTGGGTCGCGTTCGGCCAGCTTCGTTCCAGCGCGAAGGCCCGGCAGGCCTCCGGCGGCAGGCGCACGGCGCACGCGACGGCCGCCGCCAGATCCTCGCTGAGGCAACCGACACCGGTGCCGTCGATCACGTCGAGGGGGCCTTGTACCGGATAGGCGGCAACCGGTACGCCGCTGGCCAAGGCCTCCAGCATCACCAGGCCGAACGTGTCGGTGCGGGAGGGAAACACAAAGACATCCCCGGCGGCGTAGTAGCGCGCCAACTCCTCGCCCTGCTTCGGGCCGACGAACCGGACCTCGGGGTAGCGCTTGACGAAGCCGTCCAGTTGAGGGCCGCCGCCGACCACGACCTTGCTGCCCGGCAGGTCGAGGCGGAGGAAATCGTCCAGGTTCTTTTCCACCGCCACCCGGCCGACAAACATGGACACCGGTCGGGGCAGGTCGAGAAAGCCCTTCTCGCGGGGGTGGAACAGGTCCGTGTCGACGCCACGGGTCCAACGCACAAGGCTTTGAAAACCGCGTTCGCGCAGACGGTTCTCCAAGGTCGGAGTTGCGACCATGGTTCTGGCCGCCGCCTGGTGAAAGCGTCGCATCAATCCGTAGGTCCAGCGCATCGGCACGCGGGTCCGCAGCCAGACATATTCCGGGAACTGGGTGTGAAAGCTGGTCGTGAACGGCCAGTTGCGATGCCGACAGATCGCGCGCATGGCCCAGCCCAGGGGCCCTTCCGTGGCGATGTGCACGGCCTCCGGCCTGAAGGCGTCGACAAGCGCCCGCAATCGGCGCTTGGGCCGCACGGCCAACTGGATCTCTCGATAGGTCGGCAAAGGCACGGTGCGGAACCGATCGGGGCCGATGACCTTCACCTCGTGGCCATCCCGGCGCAGATGCTGGGCCGTGGTATCGAGCGTGCGCACCACGCCGTTCACCTGAGGATACCAGGCGTCGCTCACGATCAGGAGTCGCATGGGGGAAGGACCGCCCGGGTCAGGCGGCGACTTGCTCAGGCTCGGCCGGGATTGGATCGCTGCGAGGGCTGGCCTCTTCCGCAAGCGCCGTCCAATGCACGATCTCAAGGCGGCCGTCGCTGTGCTCAACCAGGGCCGTACAGCTCTCGACCCAATCGCCGTCATTGCAGTAGGTCAGCCCGTCGATCTCCTTGAACTCGGCGGTGTGGATGTGGCCGCAGATGACCCCATCGAGCCCGCGCCGCTTGGCCTCGTCGACGAGGGCGCCTTCGAAGCGGCCGATGAAGTCGACCGCGCGCTTGGCCTTGTGCTTGAGATGGGCGGACAGCGACCAGTAGGAAAAGCCCAACCGGCGGCGCAGCCCATTGACCCAGGTGTTCAGCACCAGAAGCAGGACGTAGATCTTGTCGCCGACATGGGCCAGCCACTTCGCCCGGCGCACCACCACGTCGAACTGGTCGCCATGGATGACCAGGAAGCGGCGGCCGTCCGCGGTTTCGTGGACGGCATCGTCGGTGAGCTTCACGGCGCCGAATTCGCTGCCGAGAAAGCTGCGGGCAAACTCGTCATGGTTGCCCGGTATGTAGGTGATCTCCGTACCCTTGCGGCCCTTGCGCAGCAGCTTCTGGATCACGTCATTATGGGTTTGCGGCCAGTGCCAGTGCCGCTTCAGACGCCAGCCATCCACAATGTCGCCGACAAGATACAGCTTGTCGCTGCTGGTGTGTTTCAGGAAGTCGAGCAACAGGTGCGCCTGGCAGGCCTTGGTGCCCAGGTGAACGTCGGAGATAAAAATGGTTCGGTAATGCCGTTCCAACGATGCCGTGGCCATTACGCTCTCCAATAGCGTTCGTTTTCTGGCGACTTGAGTAATCGTTTGATTTTTTCTTCTCAACGACTTAGATGGGCATTCGCGTGTGTTATTGAGAAATTTCAGCCAATTGAAATGCGTTTGCCAGAAGACCATAATATTACTGTAACGGAAGCGTCATCTTCTCCGAGGAGCCGTGTGAACACGCCCAATCTCGACCTGTCGAGCGTGCTGGTGATTCGAAACCCGGTGGCGGGGCAGCGGCGCGGGCGCCGTTTTCAGGAAGGCCTGGAAAAGCTGCGCGGTATGGTGCCCAGGGTGGAGGTCTGCGATACGTTGGCGAGAGGCGACGCGCTGCAACGTGCGCGCGATGCCGACGGCGATCTGGACGCCATCATCGCGGCCGGCGGCGACGGGACCATCAACGAGGTCATCACCGGGCTGATGGCGCGGCCGGGCGGCCCTTTGCCCTTGGGCATCCTGCCGTTGGGGACGGCGAACGTGCTGGCGCACGAACTCGGGTTACCGATACCGGTGGGCCAGGCCGTCGATGTGATTTGCCGAGGCGCGGTGGGCCAGATCCATCTCGGTCAGGCCGATGGCCATCCGTTCGCGATGATGGCCGGCGCCGGCTTCGACGCCATGGTGGTGGAGGATTTGCCGACCGGCCTAAAACGCGTCGTCGGGAAGGGGGCCTATGTCTGGCAAACCGCGCGCCAGTGGCTGAGGCCTTTGCCGGGGCCTTATCAGGTGACGTTCGGCGACGAGCGGGTGAAGGCCAGTGCCGTGATCGCCGCCAACGGCCACTATTATGGCGGCCGCTTCGTGGTTGCGCCGGCCGCGCGCCTCACCGAGCCGTCGCTGGAACTCTGCCTATTCCTGGGCACCGGTCGGTGGGCGGCCGTGCGCGCGTTGCTTGGTCTCGTGACCGGCCGCGCCCACAGACTGAGAGACGTCCGCATCGTCAGCGTTCGCGCGGCACGAATCGAAGGGCAGTCGACTGATCCCGTTCAAGCCGACGGGGATATCGTCACGCGGCTGCCGGTCGATCTCTCAATCATGCCGACGCCACTGCCCGTGATTCTCCCAAACGACGGTGCCGCCTGAGCCAGCGACCTACTTTCCGGCAACCGTCATGCCGTCGATCCGCACCGTCGGCGAGTCGATGCCGTAGTGGAACGACAGATCGTTCGCGGGCGCGAGATTGGCGAACATTTCGACGAGATTGCCGGCCACCGTGACCTCGTTGACCGGGTAGGTCAGTTCGCCGTTTTCGATCCAGAAGCCGCTGGCGCCCCGGCTATAGTCGCCGGTCACCATGTTGATGCCATGGCCCATCATCTGGGTGACGTAGAGGCCCTTGTCGACGGCGCCGATCAGGTCGTCGCGGCTGGTCGCGCCGGGCTCGAGATAGAGATTTGTGATCGATGGTCTGGGCGGGCTTGACGTGCTGCGCGCGGCGTTGCCGGTGGAGCGCAGGCCCAACTGGCGCGCCGACGCCAGGTCCATCACCCAGCTTGTCAGACGGCCATCTTCGATGAACGCACGGCGCCGATTGGCCAGCCCCTCGGCGTCGAACGGCTTGGACCGCAGGCCGCGTGGGCGATGCGGATCGTCGACGATCGAGATGCCCGACGCGAAGACACTCTGATCGAGCCTGTCTTTCAGAAAGCTGGTGCCGCGCGCGATCGCCGGTCCGGATATGGCGCTGGTAAGGTGCTGGAGAAGGGAGTTGGCGACGCGCGGGTCGAACACCACTGGGATGCGCGCGGTGTCCGCCTTGCGTGCGTTCAGGCGGGCCACCGCCCTTTCGCCGGCGCCCCGGCCGACCTCGGCGGCATCTTTCAGGTCCTCGGCAAACACCGCACTGGTAAAGTCATAGTCGGTTTCCATCCCCGTGCCCTCGCCGGCAACCATCGACGCGACGATGCTGGAACCGGTGCGGGCGTAGCTGCCGCCAAACCCGTTGGAGCCGGCGAGCGAGATCTCTGTTCGCCCCCAGCTTGCGTCCGCGGCCTCTGAGTTGGTCACGCCCGGAACCGCCAGCGCCGCTTGTTCCGCGTCGCGGGCCCGCGCGATCAAGACCTCCGCCGATGGTTCGTTCTCATCCACCAAGTCGATCGCGGGTACTTGGTCGACGATGTCGTCGGGCTCCGCCAGCCCGGCATAGGGATCCTCCGGCACCGCGCGGGCCATCGCGACCGCGCGTTCGACCATGGCGTCCAGGGCCGACTGGCTTTGGTCGGCCGACGAGACGATGGCCATCCGCTGGCCAACGAAGACCCGCAAGCCCAGATCGGCCGATTCCGACCGCTCGACCCGTTCGGTCTGGTCCAGGCGGAGAATCGCGGACAGAGACGTGCTCTTCACCAGGATCGCGTCGGCGGCATCGGCACCGGCTTTCTTGGCGCTGGTGATCAGGCTTGCCAGTTGCGACAGATGTGGGGTGGAATCGTGGGGCATGGATGGGCCTTCGGCTACGGAAACAGCGCGGTCACCGGCTAGGGGTCCAACTCGTCGGTATCGACTTGGCCGGTCAATCGTCGCCTTATATGCGACCACGAGATGCCGATTGCCATAAGCGTTGCCAAGGCGATCAGAATCACCCAGCTGATCGTGCCGGTGTTGGCGAGGTCGAGGATGCCCAGATCGACGATCAGCCAGACCAGCGCGGCGATCAGGGCGACGACCAGAATGATGCCCCAGATCTTGATCGAGCGCCAGGTCGCGCGGATGAAGATGACGTAGCCGATCAACAGCAGAATACCGGCCAAAATCTTGAGCGGCACGCTGCCTTGCTGATCCTCGGCGACCCAGTGATAGTAGGACCAGCCCAGCGGGTTGAAGGTCAGCAGGACCAGCACCAGGGCGGCGACCCAGCGGATCGCGAAATGCGGAAATCCGAACGGCGCGCGGCGGGCCATCTCATCCTCCAGGCTGTGCTCATTGGGTGGCCGACAGGGGGCCGCTGAGGGGCGTGCATGGGACATCAAGCCGTTCGTCGGCGCAACCGTGCGGTCGTCCGGCAATCGCTAAACGGCCGTTCCCCAGACCGGGCCCTGTCGATTGCACCTGTCACACGGCACCCATACAATTCGATGACGAACGATCGATCAGCGATTCGTCAATCGGATGAGGGTGGAGGCGATGATAAGGGCAGTGTTTGGTCTTGCTTGCGCGATCGCACTTACATGGGGCGCCGGGGCCAGCGCGCAGTCCGTCACCTTTGCCGACATTCCCGGCCCGGCCCCAGGTCCGGCCCAATCGATCGGGACCTACACGAACGGTTGCTTTACCGGCGGTGCGGCGTTGCCGATTGACGGCGTCGGCTATCAGGTCATCCGCACCAGCCGCAATCGCTATTGGGGCCATCCGGCGCTGATCGACTTCTTGGAGGAGTTTGGCCAAGGGATGGCGCGCGAGGGGCTGGGCGTGGCCCTGGTGGGCGATCTGAACCAGCCCATGGGCGGGCCGATCAGCGGCCATGCCAGCCACGAACTTGGGCTGGACGCCGATATCTGGCTGCGGCTGGACCTGCCGCGCATGTCCGTCGGACAGCGTGAGAGCTTGAGCGCCATCTCCGTGGTCGATACCAGCACCTATGACTGGCGCGTGACCGACGATTTCGGTCTGGTCCAGGCGGAGATGATCCGGCTGGCGGCCAGCGACCCGCGCGTCGGCCGCATCTTCGTCCATCCGGCCATCAAGCGTGCCATGTGCGAGATCAATTGGCCGGACCGGTCTTTCTTGAGGGTTGTTCGGCCGTGGTTCGGCCATGACAGCCATTTTCACATCCGCCTCACATGCCCCGCTGGCAACCCGGAATGCCAGGTTCAGTCCGCACCGCCGCCAGGCGACGGCTGCGGTCCGGAACTGCAATCCTGGTTCCCCGATCCCAATCGGCCGCCGGCGCCCAGCACCCCAACCACCCCGCGCCAGCCGCCGCCCTTGCCGGCCGGTTGCCAGGCGCTGCTCAACCAATTCCGGTGATTGTGCGCGTGCTCACGAAGGTGTGAACGGCAAACGCGCGTCGCGAAAGCCTTCTGCGGCAAGGGCTTAGCCGCCGGGTCAACCGGTTTGCGCCAAAGTGTCACATGCTCGCCATTGTCTTCGACGGAGACGTCGAGGAATATAGTCCGCATCGAACCCCCCAAGAAACGGAGGATGCAATGTCAGGGCCAGGCAGCTTTATGTGGAACGAACTCAGCAGCACGGATCTCGAGGCCAGCAAGAAATTTCTGGGCGAGGTCGTGGGCTGGAGCTTCGACGAGGTCGATATGGGGTCCGGCACCTACACGATCGCCAAATCAGGCGACAGCCAGGTCGCCGGGCTGATGAGCACCATGGACCCGAACATGCCCAGCGCGTGGGTTTCGTACGTGCATGTCGCGGATGTCGACGCGGCGGCCGCGAAGGTGGAAGGCGCGGGGGGCAAGGTGATGGTCCCAATGATGGACGTGCCGAACGTTGGGCGCTTCTGCTGGGTGCAGGACCCGGCGGGTGCCGTCTTCGCCCTGATGACACCTGCGGAGTCCATGAACGGCTGATCGGCGATTGGGCCGCTCAATTGGCCGCCTGACCGACGACCAACGCCAGGGTGACCAACAAGCCAAAGCCGGTGTTGGATTGGAACTTGGCCAGGCTGTCGGCAGGGTCGTCCATGCGCCAGGCGGCGACCTGCCAGCAGAGCTGGATCGCCGCCAGGCCGAGCACGGCGAAAGCCCAGGGGCTCAACGACGCTCCGGCGATCGCCGCCGCCAGCAGCACGATGGTGATGGCGTAGAAACCGGCGATCCATCGGCGGCTGGCGGCGCCGAGTTTCAAGGCGGTGGATTTAACGCCGATCAGCGCGTCGTCCTCCTTGTCCTGATGGGCGTAGATCGTATCGTAGCCCAACGTCCAGAAGATGCCGGCAAGGTAGAGCAGCCAGGCCGGCCAATTGTCCGGCCCGAGGATAGAGCCGGTCACCGCCGACCAGCCCATCAACGCGCCCCAATTGAACGTCAGGCCAAGCCAGAGCTGCGGCCAGTACGTTACGCGCTTCATCAAGGGGTAGGGGAAGACCAGCGCCAGCGACGCAATGCCGAGCCAGACCGTCGTCACGTTGAACTGAAGCAGAATGATCAGCCCGATCAGCATCAGACAGAGGAGAAGAACGAGGGCGCGAAACTTGCTCACCTCGCCCGACGGTATAGGGCGGATGCTGGTCCGTTCGACACGGGCATCGAAGTCGGCATCGACAAGATCGTTGACCGTGCAGCCGGCGCCGCGCATCACGAACGCGCCGACGGCAAACAGCAGCGCCAGCCACAGGCTGGGCCAGGCGCTGCCATCCGGCCGTTCCGCCAGCGCCAGGCCCCACCAGCACGGCAGCAGCAGCAGCCAGGTACCGATCGGCCGGTCCAGTCGCATCAAGCGGCCGTAGGGGCGCCAGGGGTCGGGGAGTTGACGGTCGATCCAGCCGCCGATGCGGATATCGGTAAACGGGCGCGCCATGCCCTTGCTTTACGCCATTGCCAGGGGTGGGCCAAGGGCGCAGGAATAGCGGCGTATTGCCGCTGAACCGGCCCCGGCATCGGTGATCTCATGGATCAGCCCCTTCCTCGGACCCGCCTCTATTGCGCCCAGCCGCTGGCTGCGGATCGAACGGTTCGGCTCGACCCGTCAGCGGCGCATCGCCTGAAATCGGTCCTGCGCCTGAAGCAGGGCGACGGGCTTCGGATCTTCAACGCCGAGTGCGGTGAATGGCTGTGCCAGTTGGCAGAGCTGGGCAAGAAGCACGCGATTGTTACGCCTCGGCGCCAAATTCGCGCGCCGGAACCGGCGGCGGATGCGCTATGGCTGCTTTTTGCGCCGTTGAAGAAGGACGCGATGGACGTGCTGATCGAGAAGGCGGTGGAGTTGGGCGTCGATCGGTTGCTGCCGACGATCACCGCGCATACCGACGTTGCGCGCATCAATGCCGCCCGGCTGCAGGCGCAGGCGATTGCCGCCACCGAGCAGAGCGAGCGACTGAGCGTACCGCCCATCGAGGCGCCTGTACGGTTGGCCGACCGTACCGAGGGGTGGCCGGCGGACCGCCCGCTGATCGTCTGCGCGGAGGGCGGCCCTGCGAAACCGATTGCCGATCTGGCGCGCATGTTCGCGGGAGGGCCGACGGCAATCATGATCGGGCCGGAGGGCGGCCTTGCAAAGTCGGAACTTGACGCCCTTGGAAAACTGCCGTTTTCTCACGCTGCCGGGCTGGGGCCGCGCGTTTTGCGTGCGGAAACAGCGGCGATCGCCGCTCTGGCGATTTGGCAATCCGTGGCTGGCGCCGACCAGTCTTTGGCTGGCGCTGACAAGCAAAGGCCGCCATTTCGGTCCTGAAGGATCAGCACCTGGCCGTCGCGGCCGATCCCCCAAGAGAAATCTGTCATGTCCGGTCCTGAATCACGTACCGCCCCACCCATCACCGACAAACGCCAACTGGTCGAATGGCTGGAGCGAGGGGTGAAACCCAAACCCGATTGGCGGATCGGGACGGAGCACGAGAAATTCATCTATCACCGCGCGGACCTGTCACCCGTCAGCTACGACGAGCCCCAGGGCGTCAACGCGCTCTTGAGCGGCTTGCAGCGCTTCGGCTGGCGGCCGGTGCGCGAAAAGGAGACGCTGATCGGTCTGGTTGACGACACCGGCGCCTCGGTGTCGCTGGAACCCGGCGGCCAGATCGAGCTGTCGGGCGCGGCCCTGGAGACGATCCACCAGACCTGCGACGAGGTTCACGAGCACCTGCGCCAGGTCAAGGAGATCAACGAGGAACTCGACCTGGGCATGATCGGCCTGGGCTTCCATCCGTTTTGGCGGCGCGGGGACGTGCCGTGGATGCCAAAGGGCCGGTACGGCATCATGTCCGCCTACATGCCGAAGCGCGGCAGACTGGGCCTCGACATGATGGTGCGGACCTGCACGATCCAGACCAATCTCGACTTCGACAGCGAAGCCGACATGGTGAAGAAGTTTCGGGTGTCGCTGGCCCTGCAACCGGTGGCGACGGCGCTGTTCGCCAACTCCCCGTTCACCGAGGGGCGCCCGAACGGCTTCCAAAGCTACCGCAGCCATATCTGGACCGACACGGACCCCGACCGTACGGGTGACCTGCCCTTCGTCTTCGATGAGGGTTTCGGGTTTGAGGCCTATGCCGACTATCTGCTGTCCGTGCCGATGTATTTCGTTTATCGCGACGGCTATATCGACGCCTCCGGCCAGAGCTTTCGCGACTTCATGAACGGAACCTTGCCGGCCTTGCCGGGCGAGGCGCCGACCATGGCCGATTGGGAGGATCATGCGACGGTCGTGTTTCCCGAAGTGCGGCTTAAGCGCTATCTGGAGATGCGCGGGGCCGACGGCGGTCCCTGGCGACGCATCTGCGCCCTACCGGCCCTGTGGGTCGGCTTGTTGTACGATGCCACGGCCCTCGACGCCGCCTGGGACCTGATCAAGGGCTGGACGGAGGAACAGCGCGCGACACTGCGCGCCGAGGTGCCGCGCAGCGGCCTCACCACGCGATTCGGGACGGGCACCGTGGCCGATCTTGCCGCCGAAGTGCTGAAGATCGCGCGCGGCGGTTTGGAGGCACGGGCCAGGCGCGACGGTTTCGGCGAAAGCGAGGCGCACTTTCTGAACTCGCTCGACACCGTCTTGGAAACGGGCGAGACGCAGGCGCAAGAGATGCTGCGGCGGTACCGCGCCGAATGGGATGGCTCGGTCGAGCCGATCTTCAAGCACTACGCCTATTAGGTCGGGCCTACGGAACCCGTGTTTACAAAGACAAACTGGGCCTGGGTGCGGCGCTGGACCGGTGCGGTGTTCGAAGACGCCTTCGCGCTTGGCACATTCGCCTTTCTCGCCGCCTCGCCGGTGATACGGCCCGGCGGCGTGATGGATACGTTGCCCTCGGCGGTGGCTTGGGCCGCCTTGGCGGCGGCTATCGCCAGCGGCGTGGCGGCCCTGTTCCTGGCACGCTACTCAAACGCCAAGGGCGGCGTGCACGACAGTTAGCGGTTAGGCCGCCGTACCACCCACGGTCAGGCCGTCGATGCGCAATGTTGGCTGACCGACGCCGACCGGTACGCCCTGGCCTTCCTTGCCGCAGGTGCCGATGCCCGGATCGAGCGCCGTGTCGTTGCCGATCATGGCGACCTTCGTCAATGCATCCGGGCCGTTACCGATAAGGGTCGCCCCCTTGACCGGCGTCGTGATCTTGCCGTTTTCGATCAGAAAGGCTTCAGAGGCCGAAAAGACGAACTTGCCATTGGTGATGTCGACCTGGCCGCCGCCGAAATTGACGGCGTAGAGGCCGTTTTTCACGCTGGCGAGAATCTCGCCCGGGTCGGCGTCGCCGTTGGCCATGATCGTATTGGTCATGCGCGGCATCGGGTGATGGGCAAAGCTCTCCCGTCGCCCGTTGCCCGTCGGTTTGACGCCCATCAGCCGGGCGTTCAGCCTGTCTTGCATATAGCCGACCAGGATGCCGTCCTCGATCAACGTCGTGGCTTGTGTCGGCGTGCCCTCGTCATCGATGGTCAGGCTACCGCGCCGGTCCGCGATCGTGCCGTCATCGATAACGGTGACCCCGGGCGCCGCGATGCGTTCGCCCATCAGGCCGCTGAACGCCGACGTCTTCTTGCGGTTGAAGTCGCCCTCAAGCCCGTGCCCGATCGCCTCGTGCAGCAGAATGCCCGGCCAACCGGGGCCGAGCACGACGGTCATCTCGCCCGCCGGCGCGTCGACCGCATCCAAATTGATCAGGGCCTGGCGCAAGGCCTCGTCGACCGCATGGCGCCACAGGCTTGGATCGAGATAGGCGTCGAAGCTCGTCCGTCCGCCTGTACCGTAGGCGCCCGATTCCATCCGGTCGCCGTCGCCGCAGACCACGGAGACGTTTAGCCGCACCAGCGGCCGGATGTCGGCGGCTTCGCGTCCGTCGCCCCGCAGGATTCGGACGGCCTGCCAGTTGCCGGCCAGCGACGCGCTGACTTGGCGGACCCGCGGATCTTTCGACCGCGCATAGGCGTCGATCTCCTGCAAGACCTTCACCTTGGCCTCAAAGGGAACCGTCGTCAGCGGGTTGTCCTCGGCATAGAGGCGCTGGTTGGTGCCGGCCGGCGGCTCGGCGAAATGGCCATTGTGGCCGGCATGGACGGCCCGAACCGTCTCCGACGCGCGTTTGAGCGCCGCGTCGCTCAGTTCGGTGGCGTGAGAGTAGCCGGTGGCCTCGCCCGAAATCGCGCGCAGGCCAAAGCCTTGGGTTGTATCGAAACTGGCAGTCTTCAAACGCCCATCGTCCCAACTCATAGCCTCGGACTGCCGGTACTCAAGAAAAAGCTCGCCATCATCGGCGCCTGCCAGGCTTTCTTGAACCAGTTTCTCGGTTTTGTGCCGGTCCAGGCCAGCCTGGTCGAAGAACAGAGTGTCGGTGGTTGTCAGGGCGGTCATCGGAATGCTTTCGCGGAGGGATTCGGCTTGGTACTCCCTCTCAAGATAGGGGGCGCGGCGGCCCGTTGCCACCGGCATCGGCGCCGCGTGGTCGGCGTGCCGCCAACCTTGCGCGCCAGATTGCCGCAATTCTTTTGACTTTCGCAGGCTGGCGCTAAGCTCCGTGTCTGGCGGGGATGGCCGTGTCACGGTGAAATCGGCTGCGGCGATAACGGCTTTGCACGGCGTGGCGCAGTTGCGTATAAGCCGTCGATGAACTGAGGCGCCGCCGAGGAAACCGGCGGAAAGGTGGGACGGAGAGTATGCGACGCATTTTGGCGTTCTTGACGGGGCTGTCGGCGGTTGGCGCGGGCGCATCGGCGTATGCCCAGCAGCCGCGTGAGTGGCAGATCAATCTACAGACGCCGGCGACGCCGTTCGCGGAGGCGGGGCTGGCCTTCAACAATCTGCTGCTGGTGATCATCATCGGGATCTCCGTGTTCGTTCTGGCGCTGCTGGCGATCGTCATTTTCCGGTTCAATGCCAAGAAGAACCCGACCCCGTCCAAGACGACCCACAATACCTTGCTTGAGGTGGTGTGGACGGTCGTGCCGGTCCTGATCCTGGTGGTGATCGCGGTGCCGTCCTTCCGGCTGCTTTATCTCGGCGATCGGGTCGAGAATCCGGAGATGACGCTCGAGGTCACCGGATACCAATGGTATTGGGGCTATGAATATCCCGATCAGCAGATCGACGAATTCTCCAGCTATATGATCCCGGACGAGGACATCGATGAGGAGGCTGGCCAGTTGCGCCTGCTGTCCGTCGACAATCCCGTCGTGCTGCCGGTCGACACCGATATCCAGATCCTGGTGACGGCGGCCGATGTGCTGCACAGCTTTGCCGTGCCGGCCTTCATGATCAAGACGGACGCGGTCACCATGCGCTGGAACGAAACCTGGGCGCGGATTCAAGAGGAAGGCGTTTACTACGGTCAATGCTCCGAGCTTTGCGGCATCGGTCACGGTTTCATGCCGATCGAGATCCGCGCGGTGAGCCGGGAAGCCTTCGACCAGTGGACGATCGATCAGGTCGGCGACGCAGAGATCGATCCGGAGAACCCGCCGGTGCTGCTGACCACGACGTGGGCGGAGGCGATGGCTGAGCGCGACGCGCAGGTGCGTTTGGCCACGGTAGAGTAGCCAAGAGTAGTTAAGAGCAAAAAGCCGATAGAAAGAAGGACCCGTCATGGCACAAGCCGGGACCCACAGCGACGACCATCACGATCACAAGCCAGGCTTCGTCAAGCGTTGGCTGTTTTCGACCAACCACAAGGATATCGGCACGCTGTATCTGGCGTTCGCCATCATCGCCGGTCTGATCGGCGGACTGTTTTCGCTGGTCATGCGCATGGAGTTGCAGGACCCTGGCATGCAGCTCGTCGAAGATGGCCAGCAGTGGAATGTGTTCATCACGGCCCACGGCCTGATCATGGTGTTTTTCGTGGTCATGCCGGCAATGATCGGCGGCTTCGGCAACTGGTTCGTGCCGTTGATGATCGGTGCACCGGACATGGCGTTCCCGCGCCTGAACAACATCTCCTTCTGGCTTCTGGTGCCGTCATTCTTCCTGCTGATCGGCTCCGCCTTCATGGGTCAGGGGGCCGGCACGGGCTGGACGATCTATCCGCCGCTTTCCGACGTCGTGGGCCAACCAGGGCCCTCGGTGGACATGGCGATATTCGCCCTGCACCTTGCCGGGGCGTCATCCATCCTGGGCGCGGCCAACTTCATCACGACCATCTTCAACATGCGCGCGCCGGGCATGACCCTGCACAAGATGCCGCTGTTCGTCTGGTCGATGCTGATCACCGCCTTCCTGCTGTTGCTGGCCGTGCCGGTACTGGGCGGCGCCATCACCATGCTGCTGACGGACCGCAATTTCGGCACGACCTTCTTCGATCCGACCGGCGGCGGCGATCCGCTGCTGTTCCAGCATCTGTTCTGGTTCTTCGGCCATCCCGAGGTCTACATCATGATCCTGCCGGGCTTCGGCATGATCAGCCACATCATCTCGACCTTCTCGCGCAAGCCCATCTTCGGCTATTTGGGCATGGCCTACGCCATGGTCGCCATCGGGTTCGTCGGCTTCATCGTCTGGGCGCACCACATGTTCACGGTCGGCCTGAACGTGGACACGCGGGCCTACTTCACGGCGGCGACGATGATCATCGCGGTGCCGACGGGCATTAAGATCTTCAGTTGGATCGCGACGATGTGGGGTGGGTCGATCGAGTTCAAGACACCCATGTTATGGGCCGTCGGCTTCATCTTCCTGTTTACCGTTGGCGGCGTGACCGGCGTGGTCCTGGCCAATGGCGGCATGGACATCGTCTTGCACGACACCTACTTCGTGGTCGCGCACTTCCACTATGTGCTCAGCCTGGGCGCGGTGTTCGCGATCTTCGCCGGCTTCTATTACTGGATCGGCAAGATGTCGGGGCGCCAGTATCCTGAGTTCTGGGGCAAGGTGCATTTCTGGACCACGTTCGTGGGCGTGAACCTGGCCTTCTTCCCGCAGCACTTCCTGGGCGCCGCCGGCATGCCACGCCGTATCCCCGACTATCCGGATGCGTTTTCGGCCTGGAACATGATTTCGTCGATCGGCGCGTACATCTCGTTCGCCTCGACCTTGCTGTTCGTCGGAATTCTCATCTACACGCTGAAATGGGGCAAGCGCGTCTCGGCCAACTATTGGGGCGAGGGGGCCACGACCCTGGAATGGACGGTGTCGTCACCGCCGCCGTTCCACCAATTCGAGACATTGCCGCGCGTCCGATAGGCGTGTGATCTGGATAGTCGCCGGCCTGATGTCCTTAGGTCGGCGTGGCTGTCCGCTTAAGAGTTAGAGAAGTTACGGTTCGGACCTGATGACCGATTTGAGTGTCGATACACCAACCAGAGCGTTGGCGAGGCCGGGAGGGGCGACATGGCGTGACTATGTCGCGCTGTTGAAGCCGCGTGTGATGACCCTGGTGGTTTTTTCCGGGATTGCCGGCCTTTTGGTAGCGCCCGGTGCCCTGCACCCGGTGCTGGCGCTGACCGCGATCCTGTGCATTGCGATCGGTGCCGGGGCCGCCGGCGCGATCAATATGTGGTACGATCGGGACATCGACGCGATCATGGCACGCACCCGCTCGCGGCCGATCGTGCTGGGGCGGATCGCGCCGACCGCCGCGCTGGAATTCGGCGTGATCCTGGCGGTCTTCGCCGTCATGATCATGGGGCTGGCGGTCAATTGGGTTGCTGCCGCGATCCTGGCGATCGCGACGCTGTTCTATGTCTTCGTCTATACGATGTGGCTGAAGCGGCGCACGCCGCAGAACATCGTCATCGGCGGCGCGGCCGGCGCCTTTCCGCCGCTGATCGGTTGGGCCGCCGTGACTGGTGATGTCGGCTGGGGCGGCCTCGTCCTGTTCGCCCTGATCTTCTTCTGGACACCGCCGCATTTCTGGGCCCTGGCGCTGTACCGCAGCGGGGAATACGCCAAGGCGGGCGTGCCGATGCTGCCGGTGGTCGCGGGCGCGCGCACCACGAAATGGCAGATGCTGATCTACTCGCTGGTGTTGGTGCCGATCGCGATCACGCCGATGCTTCTGGGCATCGGCGGCTGGTTCTACGGCGTCGGCGCGGTGCTTTTGAGCCTGGTGTTCGTCCTGTGCTGCATCCGTGTTCTGATGGAGGACGGCGAGGCAACGAACTGGCGGGCGGCCAAGCTGACGTTCGGCTATTCCATCTTCTACCTCTTCGCCCTGTTTGCGCTGTTGATCGTCGATCACGCGCCTGCGGGGGTGGGCATATGATGGCCGGCGAGATGACGGATCAGGAGGTTGCCGAACGCCGGGAGGCTCGGCGCCGCCTGCGCGGCAAGAACCTTGCGATCTTGTTCGTGCTGATCGCCTGGGTGGTGCTGATCTACATCATCGCCTTTATCAAGTTTCCGACGGGTTGAACCCATGACAGTTGAGCAAGACAGAAGCCAAAAACGCCGCAACGGGCGGCTGGCGATCAGCCTGTTCGGCATCGTGGTGGCCATGGGCGGGCTCAGCTTCGCCGCTGTGCCGCTGTACGACCTGTTTTGCAGGGTCACCGGCTTCGGCGGCACGACCCAGGTCGCGGATGGTTTCTCCACCGACATTCTCGACCGCACGATGCGGGTCCGCTTCACCGCGGACGCCAATCGCGACCTGCCTTGGGAGTTCGAGGCCGAACGACGCGAGGTCGAAGTCCGTGTCGGCGAGCCGATGCTGGTCTATTACACCGCTCGCAACCTGAGCGACGAGCCTGTGGCCGGAACGGCGGTTTACAACGTCAATCCGCATCGCACCGGCATCTATTTCAACAAGGTTCAGTGTTTCTGCTTCGACGAGCAGATCATCATGCCGGGTGAGGAGGTGACCTTTCCGGTTTACTTCTTCGTCGATGCCGCCCTGGATGCGGACCGCGCCATGGACGATGTCCGGGCGATCACGCTGTCCTACACGTTCTTCCCGACTCAGTCGGAAGCGCTGGACGAGGCGACCGAACACTACTACCAGTCGATTGAGCAGTCGAACGGCGCGCCTTCGGCTGAGGCTGCGCCCGCGGATGTGGTCGCGCCGATTGCCGTCGCGGCCCGTCAGTGACGGGGCCGTCAGTAAGGGGAATGTGAGAGAGTTATGACCGACACCACGGCACAGACGCCAGAACCGGACTCAACCGAAGAGGGCGTTCCGCACCCCTACCATCTGGTCGATCCCAGCCCCTGGCCCCTGGTCGGGTCGATTTCCGGCGGTGTGATGGCCGCAGGGGCCGTCTGGTTCATGCACGAAGGCGTCTGGTGGCTCCTGGTCCTTGGCCTGGTGGGCGTTCTGATCACCATGTTCATGTGGTGGCGGGACGTGCTGGACGAGTCGATCCGCCAGAAGGCCCACACCGCCGTCACCAAAATCGGCCTGCGCTACGGCATGATCCTGTTCATCGCGTCGGAGGTGATGTTCTTCGTCGCCTTCTTCTGGGCCTATTTCGATCCGGCGCTGTTCCCTGCCGACGTCGATCAGTACGGGCGCATGGACTACACCGGCGGTGTCTGGCCGCCGGAAGGGTTCACCGTGGTCGACCCGTTCTACTACCCGCTGTTGATGACCATGATCCTCTTGCTGTCGGGCACGACGGTAACCTGGGCGCACCATGCGGTGGTCAAGGGCGACAACAAGGAAGCGGCTCAGGCGTTGGGCATCTCCGTCTTCCTGGGCCTGGTCTTTGTCCTGATCCAGGCCTACGAGTACACCATCATCCCGTTCAGCTTCCGCGAGGGCGTGATGCCGTCGACCTTCTACATGGCGACGGGCTTTCACGGTTTTCACGTGATTGTCGGCACGATCTTCCTGGCGGTCTGCTGGTGGCGGGCCGGCCGGCGCCAGTTCAAGAAGGACGCGCATGTCGGCTTTGAATCGGCCGCCTGGTACTGGCACTTCGTCGACGTTGTCTGGCTGTTCCTGTTCGGCGCCGTCTATTGGTGGGGCTTCGCCGACGGGCATTTCGCCCCGCACTAGGCCGATAAACCGTCCGCGTTGATGGAGGGCCATAGCGATGGCACCCGTCGCCTCGTATCCTCCCGTTTCGCCCATCTTGGCGGGCCTGCGCTGTCGCTGTCCGCGCTGCGGCGAAGGCCGCCTCTTCAAGGGCTATCTGACGCTGGTCGACGAATGCGAGCATTGCGGCCTGCATCTGGCGGATAGCGACAGCGGTGACGGCCCCGCCGTGTTCTTGATCTTCATCGTCGGCTTTCTGGCTGTCGGTCTGGCCATCTGGGTCGAGGTGACGTGGGAACCGGCGGTTTGGGTCCACGCGCTGGTCTCTGGCGGCTTCGTCATCGGCCTGTCCCTGCTGCTGCTGCGCCCGGCCAAGGCCTACGTGATGGCGCTGCAGTACCGCCATCGACGTGACGAGTTCGAAGGCTAGCGGCCGCTCACTTGGCCGCCGGAGGCAGGTTGTCGCGGATACGCCCTAGGCTTTGGCCGACGCTCATCGCGTTGCCGGCCTTTCTCATCCTCATCGGCCTTGGCATCTGGCAGGTCGATCGGCTGGCCTGGAAGACCGAACTGCTTGCCACCATCGACGCCCGCATGTCGGCCCCGGCCGTCGCCTTGCCGGCCGCGATCGACGACCCGGCGGCCTGGGATTATCGGCGCGTGACGGTCGACGGCACCTTCGAGCCCGGCCAAACCTTGCACCTCATGAGCCGTGTTCATGCCGGACAGGCCGGCGAACAGGTGATCGTGCCGTTGGTGCGTGACGATGTCGAACGGCCAGGGCAGATCGTGTTGGTCGATCGGGGCTGGGTGCCGAACGGCTGGCAACCGGATGCCGGAACGGTCGAAGGAACGGTGACCGGCATCTTGCATGTGCCCACCCGGCCGGGAAGGTTTCAGCCCGCCAATGATCCTGAAGCGAACACATGGTTCTTCGTCGATCTGGACGCGATGGCGTCGGCGGTGGGGGCGGCCGAGGTTTTCCCCCTGGTGCTGTACCAGGACGCAGGGCCGACCGATGCGCCGCCCATCGGTGGCCAGTTGCGGGTCGACCTGCCCAATAACCACCTGAACTACGCCATGACCTGGTTCAGCCTGGCCTTCGTTCTGCTTGTCATCTACGTGCTGTTTCACCTGCGACGACCATCGGAAAAGACATGACTGCCTATCAGGAACTGGCTGCGCGGGCCGCACGTATGACCGCGATCAGCAATGCGCAGGGCATCTTGGGCTGGGATAACGAAACCCTGATGCCCCACGGTGCGGCCGAAACGCGCTCGGAATCGCTGGCGGCCTTGGCCTTGGTTCACCACGACATGATCTGCGACCCCAAGCTCGGCGACTTGCTGGAGGAAGCGTCGGGCGAGGACGGGCTCGACGCGTGGCAACGGGCCAACATTCGAGAGTTCCGGCGCGATTGGTTATCGCAGACGGCGCTGCCGCCGGATTTGGTGGAGGCCAGCACAAAGGCGGTTGCACGCTGCGAACTGCGCTGGCGCCAGGCCCGGCAGGAGGACGACTTTGCCGGCCTGCTGCCCTCCCTGGCCGAAGTCTTGCGGCTGCAGCGCGAGATTGGCAAAGCCAAGGGTGAAAGGCTGGGCCTGTCGACCTACGACGCCTTGTTGGATCAATTTGAGCCCGGACTGACCGCCGAACGGATAACGGTCCTGTTCGACGATCTCGCCGGCTTTCTGCCGGACTTTATCGGCGCCGTCCTCGACCGTCAGGCCAGCGAGCCCGCCCCGGTAGAGCCGCAGGGCCCGTTCCCGATCCCCATTCAGAAGGACCTCGCCAAGGCCTTCATGACCACGGTCGGTTTCGATTTCGAGCGGGGCCGGCTGGACGAGTCCACCCACCCGTTCTGTGGCGGCGCCGACAATGATGTGCGCATCACGACCCGCTACAACGAGGATCGCTTCGCCTCCGCCCTGCTGGGCGTTCTGCACGAGTCCGGCCATGCGCTGTACGAGCAGGGTCGGCCGAAGCACTGGCTGAACCAGCCGGTCGGCCGGTCGCGCGGCATGGGCGTGCATGAAAGCCAGTCCCTGATCATCGAAATGCAGGCCGCGCGCAGCCGTCAGTTTCTGTCCTACGCAGCGCCTATCCTGCGCGAGGCCTTCGGCGGCGAGGGGCCGGCCTGGGCTGCGGACAATCTGTACCGGCTCTACACCAGGGTCTCGCGCAGCCTGATCCGCGTCGATGCCGACGAGGTGACGTATCCAGCCCACATCATTCTGCGCTTCCGCCTGGAAAAGGCGATGATCGAGGACGAACTGCCGCTTGCCGACCTGCCGGCCGCGTGGGCGGACGCAATGGACGAACTGGTCGGCATCACACCACCGGACGACCGGCAAGGCTGCCTGCAGGACATCCACTGGCCGGCTGGTGGCTGGGGCTATTTCCCGACCTATACGATCGGCGCCATGACCGCGGCGCAGATGTTCGATGCCGCCAAGCGGGCCCGGCCGGCGCTGCCGGACTGTTTGGCGGCGGGGGATTTCGGCCCGTTGGTGGGGTGGCTGCGCGAGAACGTGCACGGCCTTGGCTGTCTCTATGAGGCCGACGAGCTGCTGGTCCGCGCCACCGGCCGGCCCCTCGACGCCGGCATCTTCGAAAACCATCTGCGTCAACGCTATCTTGACGGCGGTTAGGTACTGTTAGGCATCGTGAACCAGAATGGGGCCGGAGATGTCGGTCCGTTGGATGATTACGGCAATGGCAGCGGTCTTCTTGCTCGCCGGGTGTGCCCAACCGCCGCCCTTCGGCATCAGCGAGGCGGAATGGGCGGCGCTGACGCCTGAAGAGCGGCGCGAGCTGTTGGACCTGGACGGCGAACTCGACAATCTCGCCCGCGACCAGCGCGAGGCCCAGATCCAGGCCGAGGAACGCCGCCGCGATCGGTTCTGTGCCTACGGTGTTGGCGTCTATTGCAACCGCTGACCTTGCGCCTTCAAACCGCGCTCTTTAGGGTGCCGCCCCTTCGCTGACGCGCATCGGAAAAGGGACGGGAAATCAGGCCTTGCGGTACATCAGCACACGGGGCGCAGCACCAGCCCTTGCCTTCGACGACGTGCTGCTGGCCGGCCTGGCCAGGGACGGCGGCCTGTACGTGCCGGAGGCCTGGCCGCGCTTCTCGGCCAACGACATCCGCGCGTTGCGCGGTTTGACCTACGCTGAACTGGCCGTCCGGGTCATGGCGCCGTTTGTCGGGCCGGCGATCGCGGAACGCGAGTTCTCCGCCATGGTCGAGGACGCCTATGCCGGTTTCAACCACGCAGCCGTAGCGCCGATCGCCCAGCTCGACGCCAATGATTGGCTGATGGAGCTGTTTCACGGGCCGACCCTGGCGTTCAAGGATTACGCGCTGCAACTCGTCGGCCGTCTGTTCGATCATGTCTTGGCGGCGAAGGCGGAGCGGATCACCATCGTCGGCGCCACGTCCGGCGACACCGGGTCGGCCGCGATCGAGGCCTGCCGCGACCGAGAGGCGATCGACATCTTCATCCTGCACCCCAAGGGCAGGGTGTCCGAGGTGCAGCGCCGCCAGATGACCAGCGTACTGTCGCCCAACGTGTTCAACATCGCCGTCGAGGGCTCGTTCGACGATTGTCAGGATCTGGTCAAGGCGATGTTCGGTGACGATCGGTTCCGCGACCAGGTCAACCTGTCGGCGGTCAACTCGATCAACTGGGCCCGTATAATGGCTCAGATCGTCTATTACGCCTTTGCGGCAACCGCGCTTGGCGCGCCCGACCGTGCCTTGTCCTTCGCCGTGCCGACGGGCAATTTCGGCAACGTCTTCGCCGGCTATGCCGCGCGCGCCATGGGTTTCCCGATAGAGCGCCTGGTCGTCGGCAGCAACCGCAACGATATTCTCGATCGCTTCTTTAAGACGGGTGCGATGGAGACACGCACCGTCGTACCGACGCTCAGCCCATCCATGGACATCCAGATCTCCAGCAACTTCGAACGCTTGCTGTTCGATCTGTTCGACCGCGACGGTGCGGCCTTGAGCGCCCAAATCGCCGCCTTCCGGCAAACCGGGCGCTTCGATGTCACCGACAACCAGTTGGGCCACGCGCGCGCCGGGTTCGACAGCCACCGGCTGGACGACGACGAGACCGTCGCCGAAATCGCCCGCATTCGCGAAGAAACAGGGCTCACCGTCGACCCCCACACGGCGATCGGCATCGCGTCGGGTCGGGCCAAGCGCGGCGATCCGTCCGTGCCGATGGTGGCGCTGGCGACGGCGCACCCGGCGAAGTTCGCCGATGCCGTCGAACGGGCGACGGGCGAGCGGCCGGCGCTGCCAAACCATCTTGCCGACCTATATGATCGGCCGGAACGCTGTATCGACTTGCCCAATGAACTCGCAACGATACAGAATTACGTCTTAACGCACGCGCGGCGGGCGAGGGAGGTTGCATGACGGTTCGGGTCAGCACGCTGGCCAACGGGTTGCGGGTCGCATCCGATCCGATGGCGTCGGTTGAGAGTGTTTCACTCGGCGTCTGGGTCGGTGCCGGAACGCGCTATGAAACGCCGGAGGTCAACGGCGTGGCCCATCTGTTGGAGCATATGGTCTTCAAGGGCACGAGGCGCCGCAACGCCCAGCAGATCGCGGAGGAGATCGAGGCCGTTGGCGGGCACCTGAATGCCTATACCAGCCGGGAAACGACCGCCTATTACGCCAAGGTTTTGAAAGACGACGCCGATCTTGCCTTGGACATGGTCGCCGACCTGCTGCAGCACGCCACGCTGGACGAGACGGAGTTGAAGCGTGAGCGCGAGGTCGTGATCCAGGAAATCGGGCAAGCGCACGATACGCCCGACGACGTCGTGTTCGACCATTTCCAGGCGGCGGCCTTCCCTGATCAGCCGATCGGTCGGCCGGTCTTGGGCACGACGGATGTGGTCGGCCACCTGGATCGGGCGGATGTCGCCCGCTATCGCGGCGGCCATTATGGCGCCGACGCCATGGTCCTGGTCGCCGCCGGCAATGTCGATCATGACTGGCTGGTCGAGCGCGCCGACACGCTGTTTGCCGATCTGGAACCGTGCGATCAGCAGGCGACGTCGCCGGCCGCCTATGAAGGCGGGGAGTTCCGGCAGGATCGGGACCTGGAACAGTTGCACATGCTGCTCGGCTTCCCGGGCATCAGCTATCATGACCCGGAGTTCTATGCGACCTCGGTCCTGTCGATGTTGCTGGGCGGGGGCATGTCGTCGCGGCTGTTTCAGGAAATCCGGGAAAAGCGTGGTCTGGTCTACTCCGTCTACAGCTTCACCAGCGCGTACAGCGACGGCGGCCTGTTCGGCATCTATGCCGGCACGGGTGGAGACGAGACCGCCGAACTGATCCCGGTCCTGTGCGACGAGATCGCGACGGTCGCCAAGACGGTCTCCGACGAGGAGGTCGCGCGGGCCCGCGCGCAGTTGAAGGCGAGCCAGTTGATGGGGCTGGAATCCACCTCCGGCCGCTGCGAACAGCTCGGCAATCAGATGCTGATCTTTAACCGGCCGCTGCCGGTCGCGGAGACCGTCGCCAAGATCGATGCCGTTGACGCGCAAGCGGTTGCAAACGCGGCCCAGCGATTGTTCACTGGTCGTCCGACATTGGCGGCGCTGGGACAAGTTGGAAAGCTGGAATCCTATGATCGGATCGCGGCGCGACTGGGCTGACCTGATAGGACCGGAGGCCACGGACAGGGTCCTTGGCCTGCTGCGGCCGACGCTCGGCCGCAACACCTTTCCGGCTGTTCGGCTGGAAACCAACCGGCTTTACATCCGCCATGCCCGGCCGAAGGACTGGAAGGCTTGGGCCGCGCTGCGCCGCGCCAATCGCGAGTTTCTGACGCCGTGGGAGCCGACCTGGCCGGCCGATGCGTTCAGCCGCCGCACCTTCGTTCGGCGCCTGCGCCGGCAACTGGCGGACTGGAAGGCCGATCGCGGTTATTCGCTGCTGGTGTTTTCGCGCGCCGATGATCAGCTCGTCGGTGGCGTGACGCTGAGCGCAGTACGCCGCGGTGTCGCCCAGATGGCCTCGATGGGCTATTGGGTCGGCGAGGCTTTCACCCGGCGCGGCTATATGTCGGAGGCGGCGAAGTCGGTTCTCGGCTTCGGGTTTCGCCAGCTTGGCTTGCATCGGATCGAGGCCGCCTGCCTGCCGAACAACGAGGCCAGCCGGCGGCTGCTGCTGCGGGTTGGCTTCACCGAAGAGGGTTTCGCGAAGGCCTATCTCAGGATCAACGGATCCTGGCGGGATCACATCCTGTTCGGCATGGCCCGCGAGGGCTTCGAGACGCTCTACCCCGAACCGTCAGGCGTGTCCGGCGTCCGTTGACAGCATGTGCGGGCTGAAGCCCAGCTTGGCGATGGCCCGTTCCCATTTGGTCGACAAATCCTCGTCGAACAGGATGGCCTGATCTGACGGCACGGACAGCCAGCCATTGTCCTGAATCTCGCCATCCAACTGGCCAGGCCCCCAGCCGGCATAGCCGAGCACCAAGATATGGCGTCCAGGACCGTCACCACGCGCGATGGCGCGCAGAATGTCGAGCGTCGCCGTCATCGCCACGCCACCTTCGCCATTGCGGTCGACGACCAGCGTGCCTTCTTCCTCGAAATCGGTCGTGTGCAGGACAAAGCCACGGCCGGATTCGACGGGCCCACCGAACTGAATGCGCAGCGATTCCGGCCTTTCCGACGGCTCGATACCCAACTGGTCCAGCAGTTCGGCTGAATCGACGGAGGGCAGGCCCTTATTGACGACCAGACCCATGGCCCCCTCCGATGAATGGGCGCAAACATAGATCACGGCGCGCGCAAAGCGCTGGTCACCCATGGTCGGCATCGCGATCAATAGCTGGCCGGTTAGGTAGCCCTGTTGCTTTTCCTGGTCGGCTTCGGACTCAGCCATGACAACTCCTGATTACGCCGGGGCGCCCGTGCCATAGTAGCGCAGGCGGGCACGCCTGGGTGACGTGATTGTGACACGACCATCCTGACGATCTATCTATATAGGGGCTGTCAGAGAGAACAAATCGGCAAGGGTATGAAGATGCTGCGATGGTTGGCCTTGCTGGCGGCGCTGTTGGCGCCCCTTGCGTCGGCGACCGCGGCCGAAGGCGATTGGCAGCGCGCGGAACTCGCGCCCGGCGTCGAGGTCGAAATGCGGCTGATCACGTCTGTCGATGCGACAGGCGATCTGGATCAAGTTCCTGCCGGCCTTCATGTGCGCCTGCCGGACGGTTGGAAGACCTATTGGCGATCGCCGGGTGATGCCGGACTGCCGCCGTCTCTAGACCTGACGCAATCCTACAATCTTGCCGAGACGGAGTTTCTCTATCCCGCGCCGCACCGGTTCTCCCTGTTTGGCCTGGACACGTTCGGCTACGAGACCGAGGTGATCTATCCGCTGTACTTGCGACCGGAATACCCGGGTGAGCCGATGCAGCTGCGCGGCCGGGCCGACTTGCTCATCTGTTCCGATCTCTGTGTACCGGCATCAGCCGACCTGGCCTTGGACCTGCCGTCTGGGGCGGCTGAGACCGACGGCCCCGTCGCCAACCTGATCAGCCGCTTCCAGGCGCTTGTGCCCGACCAGGACGGCGCCAACGGTGTCGTCATCGAACGGCTGGCGCCGGTGGCGGATGCTGAGCGCCCGACCTTGCGCATCGACGCGACGAGCCCGCTGCCGCTGAGCGACCCGGACCTGTTCATTGAGGTCGCGGACTATTGGTCGTTCGGCGCGCCGGACGTCGAGTTCAGCGAGGGCGGAACCCGCATCATCGCGACCGTGCCGGTCCTGCAGGAACCGTCCGATGCCGCGCCGCTCACCGGGCAAACCGTGATGGTGACGCTGGTCGATGGCGGGCTGGCAGCCGAGCGGGCCCTGACCGTTGACCTGCCGATCCAGCGCGATGCGGCATCCGATTGGCCCGTCTTCCTGTCGATCCTGGGTTTGGCCATTCTGGGCGGCCTGCTGTTGAACCTGATGCCGTGCGTTCTGCCGGTCCTGTCGCTGAAACTGCTGTCGGTGGTGTCCCACGGTGGCGAAACGCCGGGCCGGATACGGCGCGGGTTCCTGGCGTCGGCGGCGGGCATTCTGTTCTCGTTTCTGGTCCTGGCCGGGGTGTTGATCGGCATTCAGTCGGCGGGCGGCGCGATCGGTTGGGGCATGCAGTTCCAGCATCCTGCGTTCCTGGTCTTCATGATCGTCCTGCTGACCCTGTTCGCCGGCAATATGCTTGGTTTCTTCGAAATCGTGCTGCCTGGTCGGGTCAACGATGCCGCCGGTAAGGTCGGCGGTAACAGCTTGGCCGGCCATTTCGGCACCGGCGCCTTCGCGACGCTGTTGGCCACGCCGTGCTCGGCCCCTTTCCTGGGTACGGCGGTCGGGTTTGCCATGACGCGAGGGCCGGTGGAGCTCGTCGCCGTCTTCATCGCGCTGGGGATCGGCCTGGCGTTGCCCTATCTGGCGGTGGCTGCCTATCCGCGTTTGGCCGCGAAGCTGCCAAAACCTGGGCGCTGGATGATCGTGCTGAAGCGAATCCTCAGCCTGGCCCTGATTGCCACCGCCGTCTGGCTTCTGACCGTGCTTTCGGTGCAGACGTCGTCCCTGACGGCGATCGTCATCGCGGGCATTATGGTAGCGATCGGCCTGGCCCTGTGGCTGCGCCATCGGCGGCCGGCGTCGTTGGGTCGCGCCAGTGTGGGCACCGTTGCGGTGCTGGCGGTCGTCGCCATGCTGCTGCCCGCGCAACTGCCGCGGGCGGCCAGCACGACCGATTCGTCGACCGAATGGGCCGCCTTCAGCCGATCGGCCGTCGCCGAACGGGTGGGTGAGGGGCAGATCGTGTTCGTCGACGTGACGGCCGACTGGTGCCTGACCTGCCTGACCAACAAGCTGCTGGTCATCGATCGCGGTGAGGTGGCCGAAACCTTGGCCGGCGATGACGTTGTTGCTATGCAGGCCGACTGGACCTTGCCGGACGATGCGATTGCGGATTTCCTTGCCAGCTATGGCCGCTACGGTATTCCGTTCAACATTGTTTATGGGCCCGAGGCGCCGGGCGGCATTCCGCTGCCCGAACTGCTGACCGAGGGCAGCGTCATGGATGCCCTGCGACAAGCCGGCCTGGAAAGCTAGACGCCACGCCCCTACCTCTGGTCTGTCTCGGCGCCGTCGTTCAGGCAGCGCCAACGCATCTCTCAACTCAAAAAGCGGGACCAGAGAACATGACTATTCAGGTTGGCGACAAGATTCCTGACGTGACGCTGAAGCGTCTCGGCGCGGACGGGATGGAAGAGGTTTCGACCGGCGAGCTGTTCGCCGGCAAGAAGGTGGTGATGTTCGCGGTTCCCGGCGCCTTTACGCCGACCTGTTCCGCCAAGCACATGCCGGGTTTCGTCAATCATGCCGAGGAGTTTGCCGCCAAGGGCATCGATAAGCTGGCCTGCATGTCGGTGAACGACCCGTTCGTGATGCAGGCCTGGGAAAAGGATCAGAATTCCTCCGGCATCGTTGAGGTGCTGCCCGACGGCAACGGTGATCTCACCAAAGCCCTGGGCCTGGAAATGGACGGCAGCGGTTTCGGCCTCGGCCCGCGCTCAAAGCGTTTCGCGTTGGTGGCCGACAATGGCGTGGTCACTGAATTGCTGGTCGAAGAGGGCGGCGCCCTCGACGTATCCAGCGCCGAGAACGTGCTGTCAAAGCTCTAGCTTAAGGACCGTGAATGGCGGGTTGGGCCGGCCTGTCGACCCGCTTTTCACACGTGGCGCAGCGCGTGTTGCGCAACCTTGCGCATCACCGTTGGCAAGGCCTCGTCGCCGAGCCGCTCGATGGGCACCCAGCGACAGTTGTCACCAATCTTCTGTTCGCGCACACGACCGACGGCGACGGCCAACTCCAAATGAAAATGGGTGAAGGTGTGGCGGACAAGGCCCGGCAACGGCGTTATGTCCGCGGCAACCGGCATCTCGTCTACGACGTCCGCCGGCTCGGGCATGGCGCCCGTTTGCCAGGCGCTGCTCGGCACCTCCTGCATGCCGCCCAACAGCCCCTTATCGGGGCGCTCGCGCAATAGGACAGCGCCGTCAGCCCGCGTCAGCCAGAAGGCCACGCCTCTGCGCGTTGGCTTCGGCGCTTTCTTGGTCTTCACCGGCAGGGCTTCGGCGATGCCGAGCTGGCGACCCCGGCAGAGGCCGGTCAGCGGGCAGGGCAGGCATTTCGGCTGGCGCGGCGTGCAGACCGTGGCGCCGAGATCCATCATAGCCTGGGCGAAATCGCCTGGCCGCCGGTCCGGCGTGATCGATCCTGTCAGCCGTTTCAGCAGCGGCTTTGCCTTCGGCAGCGGCTGGTCCTCGGCGAACAGGCGCGCCACGACCCGTTCGATATTGCCATCCATGACCACCGCCCTGCGGTCGAACGCAATGGCCGCGATCGCCGCCGCGGTGTAGTCGCCGATGCCTGGAAGCCGCCGCAATTCCTGCTCAGTCTCGGGAAAGCGACCGCCATGGTCGGCCACGACCGTTTGAGCACAGGCATGAAGATTGCGCGCCCTGGCGTAATAGCCCAGCCCGGCCCACGCCCGCAGCACATCCTCGCGGTCGGCGGCTGCGAGCGCGTCGATCGTGGGCCAGCGCTCGATGAACGCCCGAAAGTAGTTGCCGACCGTCGCCACCGTCGTCTGTTGAAGCATGATCTCGCTCAGCCAGACATGGTATGGTTCCGCGTGTTCACCGGGTGCGGCGCGCCAGGGCAGGGTTCGCCGATGGCGATCGTACCAGTCGAGCAGTGCCAGGCTGACCGCGTCGGCGTCGGCGTCGGTATCGGATTGAGGAACAGCGGTTTGCGACATCGGCGATCATCACTGGCAGGCGACACCCATCAGCATAGGCCGGCCGATCGATTCGCCCAGCCCCGGTACGGCGCGACATGAGCCGGCCGCGCAGCCTCGCTTCTCTGGTACGCCCGGTGGCCCGGCGCGCGATCGGCAAGCAGGCCGCCGGCATTGGCCAGTTGATGGCCGACTGGCCGGCCCTGTTCCCCGATGGCCCGGCCCAGCACGCTTGGCCCGAGGCGCTCAGCTTTCCGCGGGGAAGGGGCGGGGGCGGCACGCTGACCTTGCGGGTCGACCCGGCCGATGCCCTGATCCTGCAACATGATGGCGGCCGCATCATCGCGCGGGTGAACCAGCATCTGGGCCAGGAGGCGGTCACGCGCCTCAAATTCGTTCAGCGGATCACCACATCGAGCGTGACGCGATCGCCGAAGCGGGCGCCGCCGACCGCCGCGCAAGAGGTCGATGCGGCGCTTTCGAACGTCGAGAGTTCAGAACTTCGTGAACGGCTGCGGCGAATCGGCATCGCGCTCTGGACTCGCGACCAGGGTTCGTGAGGCTATCGGAATTCTTGCGCGCGTTCAGCCGCCACTTGCGATGGCGGCGGTTGAGCGCGTATAACGATCAACATCTAGTGTGTGGGAGCCTGAAAGTGCGGCGTAGAACACTACTGATTGGGGCTGGTGTGGCAGCAGCGGGAACCGCGCTTGTCGGTTCGACCAGCCCATATGCCTGGGCCCAGGACGACAGCCCGACCGAATTCGACTATGTGCTGGGCGACGACGATGCGCCCGTCACGGTGATCGAATACGCATCCTTCACCTGCCCGCACTGTGCGGCATTCCATGCGGATACGTTGCCGCAGCTCAAGACCAACTACATCGACACCGGCCAGGTGCGCATGGTGTTCCGCCATTTCCCCCTGAACGGGCTCGACCTTCAGGCTGGCATGATGGCGACCTGTCTGGGCGAGGACCTCTACCTCAGAATCGCCGACGTGCTGTTCTCGACCCAGCAGGACTGGGTCCAGTCGAACGATCAGCTTGGCGCCTTGTCGCGCATCGCGCGACAGGCCGGCCTCTCGGAAGAGGCCTTCAATCAGTGCGTCAACGATCAAGAACTGGCGGAGAGGATCGTGGCCAGCCGCCAGCAGGCAATCGACAGCTATGGCGTCCAGTCCACGCCCACCTTCGTCGTCAACGGCGAGGTTTTGGCGGGCAACCGGCCTTACGAGTTCTGGGCCGACACGCTGGACCCGCTGGTCGGTTCCTAACCTCAGGACGACGGAACACCCGCCTTGCAGTTTGCCAAGCTTCGTCTGACTGGCTTCAAGTCCTTTGTCGACGCGACGGAGCTGGCGATCGTGCCTGGTATGACCGGCATTGTCGGGCCGAACGGCTGCGGTAAGTCGAACCTGGTCGAGGCGTTGCGCTGGGCCATGGGCGAGAACTCCGCCAAGCGCATGCGCGGGTCGGAGATGGACGACGTCATCTTCGGCGGCACGACCGGCCGCCCGTCCCGCAACATCGCCGAGGTGGTCCTGGAACTCGACAACGGCGATCGTACCGCACCGGCCGCGTTCAACCAGCACGACCGGCTGGAGATTTCGCGCCGGATCGAACGGGGCAACGGGTCGGATTACCGCATCAACGGCAAGTCCGTGCGCGCCCGCGACGTCCAGTTGCTGTTCCAGGACAATTCCTCCGGCGCCCACTCGCCCGCCCTGGTCAGCCAGGGCCGCGTGGGTGCGCTGGTCAACGCCAAGCCGACCGAACGGCGCCTGTTGTTGGAGGAGGCCGCCGGCATCACCGGTCTGCACAGCCGGCGGCACGAGGCGGAGTTGCGGCTGCGGGCGGCCGAGGAAAACCTCACCCGCCTGGACGATGTCATCACGGCGATGGAGGGCCAGCTCGCCGGGCTGAAGAAGCAGGCGCGCCAAGCGGCCCGCTATCGCAACCTGTCCGACCGCATTCGCAAGGCAGAGGCGGCAGTTTTGCATCTGCGCTGGGTCGCGGCGAAGGCCGCACTGGCGACGGCGCATGGCAGCTACCAGACGGCCGATGAAGCGGTTCGGCAACGCACCGTTATCGTCTCGAGGTGCAGCCAGGTTCAGACGGCAGCCGCCGCCGATCTGCCGCCCTTGAGGCAGGCCGAGGCCGAGGCCGCCGCGCGGTTACAGCGCCTGACACTGGCGCGCGAGGGGCTGGCCGAGGAAGAACAGCGGCTGCAACGGGCGACCGAGGAGACCGAGCGCCGTCTGGCCCAGATCGAACGGGACAAGGATCGCGAGCGGTCTTTGGCGGGCGACGCGGACGATGCGCTGAAGCGCCTGGACACCGAGGCCGCCGAGATCGAAGCGGCGCGGGAAGGCGAAGCGGACGCAGCGGCGACCGCCCAGGAGGCGGTGGAGACCCAGAAGGTCGTCGTTGACGGGCTTGAGCAGACGCTAGCCACAGAAACGGACCGCGTCGCTACGGTCGAGGCCGAACGCCAGTCACTCGGCCGTCAGGTCAGCGATCTCGCTGGCAAGCTCGAAGCGTTGACCGTTCGCCAACACAGCGTCCGGGCCGACCGCGACACGTTGGCGGCCGAACTGGCCGACAGCGATGATGCCGGCATAGGCGAGAAAGCGGTCACCGATGCCGAGGCGGCTTTGGCCGCCGCGCGGACAGATGCCGAATCGGCGGAGACGGCGCGGCAACAGGCCGACGCTAAAAGGACAGACGACAGGCGCGCGCTGGAGGCGGATCAGGCCGCCTTGGCCAAGCTGACCGCAGAGGCCGACGCGCTGCAGGCCCTGCTCGGCACCGACGACGGCGAGCTGTTCCCGCCGCTGATCGATGCCGTCCGCGTTGCCAAAGGGTACGAAACAGCGTTCGCCGCCGCCCTAGGCGAGGCTGTCATGGCGCCGCTGGACGAGGCGGCACCGGTTCATTGGCGGACCTTGCCGGACCTGCGGTCGACGTCGGCTTTGCCCGAATCGGTGCAGCCCTTGGCCGCCAAGGTCAAGGCGCCGGCCGCCTTGTCGCGCTGCCTGGCCCATGTCGGCCTGGTCGACGATGCGAAGGCCGGCGCGTCCCTCGCCGGGGCTCTGGCGCCGGGGCAGATCCTAGTTACAAGGGACGGCGGCCTTTGGCGTTGGGATGGGTATTCGGCGGCGGAAGGGGCGCCAACCGCCGTCGCGGTGCGTTTGCAGCAGCGCAATCGGCTGGCTGAACTGGAAACCGAACTGTCGGCGGCAAAAAGCAAGGTCGCGGAACGGCAGGAAGCGGCGCGCGCGGCTGACGAGGCGCTGACCGCGGCGATTGAGCACGACCGGCTGGCGCGCCAGGCCGTGCAGGTCGCCTATGACAGCGTCAGCGTTGCGCGCGACGCCGCGACACGCCTGGCGCGCGAAACCAGCGCCCGGCAAAGCCGCTTGGCGGCGGCGACCGAGCTTCTTGAACGGCTTGGCGAGGAACATGACGCGCTGACGGCGGAAAGGGCAACGGCGGAAGGCGCGCTCGCGGCGCTGCCCGATGGCGCGCCCGGCCGGCAGAAGGTCGCCGAATTGCGGGCCGAGCTCGCCGAGGCCCGGGCCCAGCAGGCGAATCGGCAAAGCGCGTTGGACCAACTCGCGCGCGACGCCCAAAGCCGCAAGAACCGTCTAGCCTCGATCGAGGCGGAGCGCGCGTCCTGGCGCCAACGCGCAGACGGAGCTGGCGAGCGCATCGCGGAACTGCAGACCCGTGCGGACGAGGCCAGAACGGCGCTCGACGACCTAAGGTCGCGGCCGGCCGCTTTGGCGGACCGCCGAACCGCCTTGTTCGACGAGATCGGCGTGGCTGAAAAGGCCCGATCCGCCGCCGCTGACGCCCTTGCCGAAGGCGAGGGCCGACTGGCGGAGGTCGACCGGGCCTTGAAGACGGCTGAGGCGGCCCTGACCGAGTCGCGCGAGGCCAAGGTCCGGGCCGAGGCTGCGGAAGAAGCCGCGCGAACGGCCCTGAACGGCGTTGTGGAGCGCATTGCCGAGCGGCTGCAGGTGCGGCCCGAGGGCGTGGCCCCCTTGGCGGAAATCGACCCCGATGCCGAGCAGCCGGAAGAAGGCGTGCTGCAGGCGCGCCTGGATCGGTTGTTGCGCGAACGGGACAATGTCGGGCCGGTCAATCTGCGCGCCGAGGCCGAAGCGGCGGAACTGGACGAGCAGATCGCCGGCATGGTGAGCGAGCGCCAGGACCTCGAGGCCGCCATAAGCCGGCTGCGCCAGGGCATCAGCCAACTCAACCGTGAGGCGCGTGAGCGCCTGCTAGGCTCGTTTGAGCAGGTCAACACCCATTTCAGCGAGCTGTTCGTGCGCCTGTTCGGCGGCGGCAAGGCCCATTTGTCGCTGACAGAGGCCGACGATCCGCTGAATGCCGGGTTGGAGATTTTCGCCAGCCCGCCTGGCAAACGCTTGCAGCACCTGTCCCTCTTGTCGGGCGGTGAGCAGGCGCTGACGGCGATCGCGGTCCTGTTCGCCGTGTTCCTGACCAATCCGGCGCCGATCTGCGTGCTGGACGAGGTCGACGCGCCGCTCGACGACGCCAATGTCGATCGGTTCTGCACGCTGGTGGAGGAGATGGCCCGCGACGGTACGACGCGGTTCATGATCATCACCCACCATCGGATGACCATGGCGCGGGTCGATCGTCTGTTCGGCGTGACCATGCCCGAGCAAGGGGTGTCCCAGCTTGTCTCGGTCGATCTGCAAGACGCTGTTGCACTGCGAAAGAGCGCCTGAACCTGCGTCAAAATGCCTAGAATCAGGCCGTTCTGATCGATCCTTGACAGGGCAGGGGGGCCTTCTTATGGTGCGCCGCACTTGGCCGGCGGCGGCCGTTCAAACCCCTGGATTCCCTGGGTTGCCGTCTGTCGGGAGAGGTCGCGAAACGGAAGGGGGTCGCGGGTTGAGCGACAGTGATCCGGATCGCGAGCCGTCGTTGGATGCCCTGCGGCACCGGTTATCGGAAGCCAAGGCCAAACATGAGCGGAGCCGTCGAGCCCCAAAAGGCTCGATTGAGCGCTCAGAAGGCATGGCGGCTGGTTTCCGCGTCGCTGTCGAGTTGACGGCGGCACTGGTTGTCGGGGGCGGAATCGGCTATGTCCTTGACCAATGGTTGGGGACCCAGCCATGGCTGCTGATCCTGTTCTTTGTGATCGGGGCCGCAGCGGGGTTTTTGACGATCTACCGAACCGGGCAAGAGCTTGACGCCCGGGCGCGGGAACGAAGAGAGGCCCAAGCGGCCGAACAGAAAGCCAAGACGGATCGGAAAGGTTCCGACCGTTGAACGAGGCAAACGGGTTGCGAGTGAGGGTGGTCCATGGCGGCGTCGCCGATTGAACAGTTTGAAGTTTATCCCCTGCTGCCAATCCAGGTCGGCAATCTGGATCTTTCCTTCACCAACTCCTCGCTGTGGATGGTGTTCGCCGTCGCCTTATCGACCGTGATCCTTGCGATCAGCGCGCGGGGCGGCGCCCTGGTGCCGAGCCGCCTGCAGTCGGTCTCGGAGATGATGTACGAACTTGTCGCCAATATGGTGCGCGACAATGTCGGATCCGGCGGGCGCAAGTACTTTCCGTTCATCTTCACCCTGTTCGTGTTCGTGCTATTCGCCAACCTGCTGGGTATGATTCCGCATTCCTTCACGGTCACCAGTCATCTGATCGTCACCTTCGCCCTGGCTGCGGTCATCTTCATCGGCGTCACGATCATCGGCTTTTACCGCCACGGTTTCGGCTATCTGCGCATGTTCTTTCCGCATGGCGCGCCCTTGTGGACAGCCGTCATCCTGGTGCCGGTCGAACTCGTCTCCTATCTGTCGCGCCCGGTCAGCCTCTCCGTTCGACTGTTCGCCAACATGACCGTCGGCCACGTCCTGTTGAAGGTCATCGCCGGCTTTGTCGTCAGCCTTGGCGTTTTTGGCATCTTCCCGTTCGTGTTTTTGATTGCGCTCAGCGCGCTGGAACTGTTCATTGCCGCGCTGCAAGCCTACGTCTTCGCGATCCTGACCTGCATCTATCTCCACGACGCCCTGCACATGCACTAGCGGCGTCCCCATCCCCACATCAGTTGCTCTTAAGTCCAAGAAAGGAAGTTCCCATGGAAGCAGATGCCGCCAGATACATTGGCGCGGGCCTGGCTGCGATCGGCATGATCGGTGCCGGCATCGGTGTCGGTAACGTCTGGGCCAGCTACATTTCGGCTCTGGCGCGGAATCCGGCGGCCAAGGACGATATCGGTGCCAACATCTGGATCGGCTTCGCGGTTACCGAGGCCATCGCCCTGTTTGCGCTGATCATCGGCCTGTTGGCCCTGTTCGGATAAGGCACTTCCGGTTCGCCTGACCGGCACCGGCATCA
>JBCDFV010000028.1:0-54572 GCA_039177555.1 Pseudomonadota bacterium
GCGAAACCTTATGCTGCACCCGTATGGCCGGGTCTATGGGCAGTTCGACACGCCCCTCGGCGGCTGGGTCCCGCACGAAACAGCCGGGATCGTCTGTCTGGAGTTTCTGGCCACCCGGCCCGAAACGGGCGCCAAACGGGGTGTGAAGCTGCAGCTCATCTCGGGGCCGGGGCCCGACGCGCTGGTGCGCGGTGGCGGCGTCGGCGCGCCGGTGCCCTGGGGCGCGCGGCACCATGCCGAACTGGAGGCCCGGTTCGACCGGATCTGCGGCTTTACCGTTTGCGCCGAAGACATCGCCGACCCGGAGAACCGCATTCTGCTGTCCGACCGTTTGACCGACCGCCACGGGCTGCCTGCGGCGCGCATGGTCTACCGCGTGTCCGAAAACTCCCGCCGTCTGTTGGACCACGGGTTGGATCGGGCCGGCGAAGCGTTGCTCGTGGCCGGTGCCCGGCAGCTCCATCGCACGCCGCTCAGAGATCAAGCAGGATTTCACCTGATGGGTACAGCCCGGATGGGCCGCGATCCGGCCCATTCGGTCACCGACCCGCTTGGCCGTTGCCATGAGGTGGCGAACCTGATCATCGCCGATGCAAGCACGTTCGTCACCGCCTCGTGCCTGAACCCCACGGCGACGGCCCAGGCGCTCGCCCTGCGTGCGGCAGACGGCATCCTCGGACGCGTGGATGAATGTTGCATTGCAGCTAGACACTGATACGGTATACCGCCAACAAGGGGACAGAAATTGAGACTCGACGGGATCGTGGCGGTGATCACCGGCGGCGCGGGCGGCATGGGCCGGTCGACCGCGCTGTTGTTCGCCCGCGAAGGGGCCCGGGTGGTCGTGGGCGACGTCGACGAGGCGGCAGGAGACAGCTTGGCCGAAGAGGCCGCTGGGCTGCCGGGCGAGATCCGGTACCGACGTTGCGATGTCTCGCGCGAAGCCGATATCGCGGCCCTGGTGGCGGAGGCCGAGGAGCAGTACGGCCGCCTCGACACGATCTTCAACAATGCCGGGATCGAGCAGCCCGTCACGCCCACGCCAGAGGTTGGCGAAGGGCTGTTTCGCAAGGTGATCGACACCAACCTGCTCGGCACGTTCTTTGGCATCAAGCACGCGCTGCCGGCGCTGGAACGCGCGGGCGGCGGGACCATCGTCAACAATTCCTCGGTCAGCGCCTTTGCCAATGTCGGCGGCAACATCGCCTATGCCGCGTCGAAGGGTGCGGTGATGTCGATGACGCGGGTTGTGGCGATCGAATACGCCCGCCGGAACATCCGCTGCAACGCGATCAATCCCGGCGTGATCGACACGGGCATGAACCAGCGCAACACGGCGCTGGCCGACGATCCGGACGCGGTGGAGCGGCGCTGGTCGGAGATCACACCCATGGGCCGGATGGGCACCGGTGATGAGATTGCCGAGGCCGTGCTGTTCCTGGCCTCGCCGGCCTCGTCCTTCATCACGGGCGTGGGGCTTTTGGTCGATGGCGGGCGGGTCGCGACATGAGGCTCGCGGGCAAGATCTGCGTCGTCACTGGCGCCGCGCGCGGGATCGGGCGCGCGGTCGCGCATGCCTATGGCGCGGAGGGCGCGACCGTCTACGGACTCGACCGGCTGGCCGACGAGTTGCCAAGCGCGACCGAGACGTTCCGGCCCCGGGCGTTGGATCTGCGCGATGCGTCGGCGGTCGCCGCGGCATTTTCCGAGATCGAGGCCGAGGCGGGCCGGATCGACGTGTTGGTGAACAACGCCGGCGTGATCTTCTTCACCCCGGTCGAGGCGACAACGGTGGCGGCGTGGGACGATCTCATGGCGGTCAATCTGCGTGCGCCCTTCTTGTGCGTCCGCGCGGTGGCGCCTGGGATGAAGGCGCGCCGTACCGGCAGCATCCTCAACGTGTCGTCCAATGCCGGCGTGCGCGGCGGAAATGACGAGGCCGCCTATTGCGCCTCGAAGTTCGGAGTCGAGGGCATGTCGCGCGCGCTCGCCATTGAGTTCCAGCCCTACAACGTCGCCGTCAACACCATTACCCCGGGCCATCCCGTGCACACGTCGATGAGCGAGACGACCTATGGCCCCGAGGCCCGCGCGATCTGGAAGGATCCGGCCGCGCTGACCCCCGCCTTTGTCCATCTGGCGCTTCAGGACGCCGGGGGGCTGAACGACACCCATGTCCGCGCTTGGGACCTCGTGCAGGAGCTGGCGGCATGAGGCATCTAATCGTCGCCGATCAAGTGTTCGACGGGCAGCGCATCATCGAGGGCGGCGCCGTTCTGGTCGACGGCGATCGGATCGCGGCGGTGGGCCGCCAGGCCGATCTGGGCCAGCCCGAGGGCGCGCGGGTGCACCGCACGCCGACGCTGCTGCCAGGTCTGATCGACGCCCATGTGCATCTGGCCTTTAGCGGCGTGCCGGGGCGGGAGGCGATGCTGGCCGAGGCCATGGATCAGTCTTATCCAGAGGTCGCGCTGCGCGCCGCGGAGCGGGCGCGCGACAGCCTCTGCCATGGCATCACCGCGCTGCGCGATATGGCCGGGCCCGGTGGCGCCGTGATCGACCTGGCCCGGGCGGTGGAGCGCGGCGATCTGGTCGGCCCCCGCGTCCTCGCCTGCGGGCGGGGCCTGACGGTGACGGGCGGGCATATGGATGCCCCCCTGCCCGATCATGTGACCATGGAAGGCGCCCGCGCCCCTTGCGACGGTGCCGACGGGTTCTGTAAGGGCGTGCGGACCGAGGCGCGACGCGGCGCAGGCTTCATCAAGATCAACGCATGCGTCAGCCTGCACACGCGTCCCGGTACCTGGTGGCGGCCCGAGATGATGCCGGACGAAATCGCCGCCGCCTGCGACGAGGCCCATGCCCAGGATATGATCGTGGCCGCCCATACGTCGGGCGGGCCGCCCCTGACCGCAACGGTGGCCAACGGCGTCGATTGCGTCGAGCACGCCCATTGGATCGACGACGACTGTATCGAGCTGATGGCAACGCGCGGCACGTTCCTTGTGCCTACGCTGCTCGTTAATGAACGCACGTTCGAGGTGCCGCTGGCCGAACAGGGACTAACCCGCATCCCACCCTGGTCGGAGGCGGCGCGGCAAGCCAAGTGGGTCTCGCTGGCCAAGGCGCGGCAGGCCGGCATTCGCGTCGGTGCCGGCACCGATGCCGGCTTCATGATGCCCCATGCCACGATGTTCTGGCGCGAGGTCGCGTTGCTGGCCGAGGGTGGTTACACGCCAGCAGAAGCCTTGACCGCGGCGACCTCGGTCAACGCCGACATTCTGGGCATCGAGGCCGGGCGTCTCGCACCGGGACGGCTGGCCGACATGGTGATGGTCCACGGCGATCCGCTGACCGATCTGTCGCTGCTCGGCGATGCCACGCTGATGACGGTGTGGAAAGGCGGCGCTGAAGTGGCGCGCGGCGGCGCGCTGACCACCGTCTGGCCGCAGGACATGGCGGCGTGATCGTCTTTCGCGCCGACCGTCTGATCGACGGCACCGGGGCGCCGCCGCTGGAAGGGGCTGCCGTGCTGGTGGAGGGCGAGCGCATCCTCGATGCCGGTCGTGCGGCGGATATCGGTTTGCCGCAGGGGGCGGAGGTGGTGGACGCGCCGGCCGGTGGCACTCTGATGCCGGGGCTGGTGGACGCCCATGTGCACCTGGCCTATAGCGGCCAGGCCGATAACCTCGCCTTTCGCGCCGAGAGCACGACGCTGAACTACCCCGCCATAGCGCTGCGGGCGGTGCGCTACGCCCGCGAAAGCCTGCGCCATGGCTACACCTCGGTGCGCGACATGCATGCGCCGGGCGGCACCATCATCGACCTCGCAAGCGCCGTGGCCGCCGGCCGGGTCGAGGGCCCGCGCATCCTGGCGCCGGGCCTGGGCCTGACCGTCACCGGCGGGCATATGGACCAGCCGGGCTTCGCCGATCACATGGCCTTTGCCAACATGAACGGCGTGTGCGAGGGCGCCGACGGGTTCCGCGCCGGGGTGCGGGCGCAACTCAAGCGCGGGGCCGACTTCATCAAGCTGAACCCCTGCGTGTCGAACCGCCGCGACGAGCGCCTCTACCGTTTCGAGATGACCGTGGAGGAGATCCGCGCGGCCTGCGACGAAGCGCACGAGCAAGGCGTCATGGTCGCCGCCCATACCTCAGGCGGGCCGCCCCTATACGCGGCCGTCGAGGCGGGCTGCGATACGGTGGAACACGCGCATTGGGCCGACGACGCAACGCTGGATCTGATGGCCGAACGGGGCACCTGGCTGGTGCCGACGCTGGCCGTCAACGAGGCCTCGACCGCCCATGTCCGGGCCCAGCCCGACGCCCCGGCGCTGACCCGCCGCTGGGCCGAGGAGAGCGAGGCCGCCAAGTGGCCGCGGCTGACCCGCGCAAAGGCACGCGGCGTGCGCGTGGCGGCAGGCTCGGACGCCGGCTTTTTTCTGCGCCACGGCGCCGACAATGGCCGCGAGATCGAGCTGTTCGTCGAAGGCGGGTATAGCCCATTGGAGGCAATCGGCGTCGCCACAGCCTCGGGCGCCGATCTGATGGGGATCGAGGCCGGGCGGCTGACTCCCGGCAAACTGGCCGACATCCTGGTCGTCGATGGCGATCCGGTCGGCGACATCACCGTTTTGCGCGACCCTAACCGGTTGCGCGTCTTCAAAGGCGGGGCAGAGGCCGCCCCGCTGCCTCACTGAACCAAAACAGGGAAAGGTCACGTCATGAACAGACTATTGCTCTCCACCGCACTCGCCTTGTCGCTCGCCTCGACGGTCGCCACGCCTGTGGCGGCGCAAGATGACGGGCTGACCGTCATCTGGGCCGAGGACCGGTCCTCTGCCGCGCTGCTCGATCCGCGCATTACCCAGTCGCGGCACGAGATTCAGGCCATCATCCAGATGTTCGATACGCTGATCGCAGCGGACGGTGACGGCAATCTCTATCCTGGTCTCGCCACCGACTGGGAAATCGCCGACGACTTTCAGGCGATCTCGCTGACCTTGCGGGACGACGTCACGTTCCACGACGGCACGCCGTTCAACGCCGAAGCGGTCCAGTTCACGTTCGACACGATCGCCGATCCGGAGACCGGCTCCCAGGGCGCCATCGATTATCTCGGCCCCTACGACCGTACCGAAGTCATCAGCGACACCGAACTGGTCGTTCATTTCACCCGTCCCTACCCGCCGATCGAACAGGCGCTGTCGGAGGTCTATCTCGCGCCCGTCAGCCCCACTGCGGTGATGGAGATGGGGAATACCGAATTTGCCCGCGCGCCGGTCGGCACCGGACCGTTCCAGTTCGTCGAATGGAGCCCGGGCGAGCAAATCGTGATGGAGCGGTACGACGACTACAACTGGGCGCCCGAGTTCTTCGAGAACACCGGGCCGAGCCAGGTGGAGCGCGTGGTCTATCGCTTCATCGCCAACGCCGCGACGCGGGTCGCCGCCCTGGAGGCCGGTGAGGTCACCATGGTCGACCTGACGCCGCCGCTCGACCTGCGCCGCCTTGGCGACAGCGACGATTTCGAGGCCATCGCCGGCACCGTTTCAGGTCTGCCGTTTTCGATGATGTTCAACACCTCGCAATGGCCGCTGGACGATGTGGCCGTCCGCCAGGCCATCATCATGTCCGTGGACCGCGACACACTGACCGAGAACCTGTTCTTCGGCCTCAGTGAGCCCGCCTACGGCGTCCTGTCCTCGGCCACCCCATCCTATTGGCCGGGTGTCGAGGCGTACTATCCCTACGATCCGGAAGGTGCCGCGGCGTTGTTGATCGAGGCGGGCTGGGCCCGGGGCGACGACGGCATCTGGGAGAAGGATGGCGAGGACCTATCGGTCCACTATGTCTCGCTGCTGGAGCCCGACACCGGCGTGGCGCTGCAGGCGGCGCTGCGCGAAAACGGTATCGTTCTGGACGTCGAGAACGTGACCAAAGCGCGCCAGGACGAGCTGATCATGGCCAACGAATACGACATGGGTGCCATCCGCTGGGTGTCGAACAGTCCGGCGGTCCTGTCGATCCCGTTCAGCTCGAACAACATCCCCTCGCCTGGCAACTTCAAGTTCAACTGGATGCACATCGCGTCTGAGGAACTGGATCAGATGCTGGCCGATGCCACCAGCGCCACGAGCGCCGATGAGCAGGACCGGCTCTATGCCGAGGTGCAGGAATGGATCATGGACCGGGCACTTTTCTGGGCGATTCATGACCAAACCCAAATGATCGCCTATGACTCTGACATCACTGGGGTCCAGTTCGCCCCGGGACGGTGGCAGGTCCGCTTCTACGACATCCGCCCGGCGGGTTGACAGCGGCGGGGCCGGCGCCAAGCCGGCCCCGTTCCGTCCGGCCAAGTGGAGGTCGGCCCGCCGCTTGGATAAGCGGTGTCAGGGAGCCTGACCCCGCTTCGCGCGCGAGACCTGCAGCAGGTGATCGTGCAAGCCATGCTCGATCTCGGTGTCGCTGGTCTTCTCGGCGATCGCGGTTTCGATGAACGCCAGGAACGCCTCGTGCTGCTGGACGATGGCCGACAGATCGTCGTCTCGGTATTCCGGTCTGTTGAAGATGATCATCACATGGCGCGCAATCGCTTCCCACAGCTTGGCCGCCACATCGTTGCCGGCCGCCCCACCGATGGCCCGGTGAAAGTCCAGGTCGGCGGCCAGGGACGCGGTGCGGTTCTCGACCTTGGCGGCCACCCGCATGGCATCGATCGCGGCGTGCAGACCGCTGAGATCGCCGCGCCCGTCGCGCCAGTTGCGCACGGCGTCGCGCAGAAGGATGGATTCGAGCATGAGCCGCAGTTCGACCACGTTGTGCGCGGTCTCATTATCGAATCCAGCCACGCGATAGCCGCGATGGCCGCCGCCAGTTATGATCCCTTGGGCGTGCAGCACTTTCAGGGCCTCGCGCACAGGAACACGGCTGACGCCCATCTGGTCGGCCAAGGTGAGCTCGACGATACGCTCTCCGGGGGTCAGGTGCCCGGTGGCGATGGCCTCGGCAACGGTATCGGCGATCGTTTCGGCCAGGGTTGGTCGTTTCGGCTGTGGCGGCCAGGTGGCAGGGATGGTCGGTGCCGTAACCGTGGACATCTGAACCGTATGCGCCTCATTTTGATGCAGACCCTTGAAAAAGCTGCCCCGAAATGGGCAGAGGCGGGCCGCGCACTTTGATACATGTTGTTTGTCATACTGTATGCTTGAAGTACAGGCCAGAAGGTTTCGCCGAGACGCGACGGGCTAAGGCTGCGGTATTCCTGCGTCCAGCGCGCCTGCATGACCCGCCGGTAACGACATGCTGGAACTCACCGCCCGCCAACGGCCGACTGTTTCGCCGGGCCTGAAGGCCTAAGGGTAATGCGACCCAAACTGAAAGCTGCCGCTGTGCAGAACACCCGGGCCCTTGTAGGCGTATATGGCAATGCCGCATTGGCGCGCACGCAAACAGAAGCTGGCATCCTCGCTGCGGGCAACGCCGTCGTCGAGGCGAAGGCGAGAGAAAAACCCCCACATCTCGGCGATATCTTGAGGGGTTCTGAACCGCTCTTTGCCGACCTTGCCAAGCTTGATCATGGTTTCAAGCGCGCGTCGGCGTATCAAAAGAGCGCCGGAGCCGATCCACTCGACCTCGGAGATGGCAAATGAGTCCGCCCCATCCGGGTCAGGACCGACCAGCGGACTTGCCCGCATCGCGGCGTCGGACGTGGTCATGCCTTGCCGGATATGATCAGCGAACGCTTCAACCGCCAGATGCCTTTGCGGATAGTAGCAGCCGACAGTGTCGCGCTCGACGGCCAGCATTCGCTTGAAGACGCGGGGGTCGAGAAAGATGTCATCATCCAGCATTACCAGGGCGTCCGCTGTCCCATTCGAGAAGCGCGTCGCCATCATGTCGCGCGCATCTTCCACCAGCGCGCCGGTGAATTGCATGAAGGTTGTATCGATGCCCATCTGGGCACACGCCCTCAAGATGCCCACAAGGCCTTCAACGAACTCGATACGAACATCTCCGCGCGCTGATATGCAGCCGAAGCAAAGCTTCATTCAAACGCTCCCGTCATCCCGGCGCTTCACGACCAATCTTCCTTTGCGCCCTGATGCCAGAGCCAGGCAGATACGTCCACCAATACGCGGCTCTTCACCGAAAGGCGCATGATCCAGGTTAAGGCCAAATTGTGCAGCCCATGTCTCCGGTATGAGATGTCACCTAGAGTCTCGGTAAGAACATCGAGGCGCGACGATGGCCGTTGGAGGCCGCTGTCGTCAGTGGCGTGATCGGCCGCCGGTCGGGCAGCAATTCGCCATCCATCCGGTCACGAGTTCAACAAGGCCACCATCGTCGACGCAGGCTTCGAACGAGTGTCCGCTGCGTGGCAGCGTCTGGAAGTCGATTGTCGGCTCGATACCGCGCCACCGCGCCGCGTCGCGCATGGCCATCGTCCAGCGGGCGGCGCGCTCGACCCGCGTTCGACCTTGCCGCTCGTCGACCCAGGTACGCTTCCGCAAAGCCGAGTCCCGCAGAACGTCGCGTTCGCCGACGAGAACCAGAATCGGGATCGACAGACAGTCCGGGAGCCTTGCCCTGAACGCGCCCGCCCAACCTTCCCCGGGGCTGAGGCCGTATGGGAACGCGACGGCTTGATCGGGAAACGTGTACCAGCCGGCCGACGCCAGCGCGAGGCGCCCGATATGGTCCGGATACATGAGCGCGAGGCGATGGCCGAACTGCGCACCGCCGGAGAAGCCGAAAAAATCGAAGCGGTCGATCGTCCGACCCGTCGTTGCCTCAACGTCTTTCAAAACGGCGAACAGGGCGTGATCGGCACGGCGGCGGTCAACCAGCATACGCTGATAACGCCGACACTGCTTTTCGGCGAACAAAGGCGCGATCAGAATCCTGCCGGTGCGTTCGGCCCACGGGGCGAACGCCTCGAGGTGGGCCCCGGCCCGTCGCGATATCCCGTGCACGGCGATCAGCGGCCGCGCCGTCGGATCGATCCGCCGCGGCACATGCAGATAGTACGGCACACCGCAGCCGGACCGGGGTAGATGCAGCACGGGCCGCGCAGCGGGTTCCCGGGTATCGGGCCACGTTTCGGGACTGGTCGGCGGCTCTTGCAACAGAATCCGTGCGGGCATCGTCATCACCTTTGGATGCGGATCGGGAAGCGGGTCGGCGGGCGGCCTTTTCAGGCCACCCGTTCCTCGCCGTACGCCTCGGCGACGCGGTGGCGCGGCAACATGTCGAAGATGATGTGGATGCGCTCGGCTTCGCCGTCGTTATGGGCCTCGTGCATCTGGTTGTTGTCGAACCACCACAGCTCGCCTTCGGCCATGCGCACCTCTTCATCGCCGGCCTTGAGATAACTACCGGCCGCGCTTTGCAGGATCAGGTGATACCGGTCGCGGAGACGGTAGTACTCGCCGCGGTCGATGTGCGGATAGACACGACGGCCCGGCATGAGGCGCACGATCTTGCCCCGGCCCAGTTCGGCATCCTGTTCCGCAGCGAAGCTTTCCAGAAACGCCCGTGCGACGAGAAACTTCCTGGAACCGCTGGTGTAGCGGCTTTCATGGACGTCGCGGCGCTTGCGGTCGCCGATCTTGGATTTGACCAGACCGCGCAGCGGGATGGCCTCGGCCTCGCGCTGGACGGCGATCTTGTCCTGGCGCCCCGTGCTGCGCGCCCAGGCATCTGGGATCGAGGCGATCTCGTTCAAGAATGGCTGAACGTCGACATTGTTCTTCATCAGGCGGAAGTACTTCACGGAACCAACTCCTTCATGGTTAAGGGTCAAAGATCAACGGTGGTCTTCGTGCTCACCGCTGCCCGTCGTCACCAACCGCAGCGCGGGTGGCGTGGCTTCGGCGGCCGTCTGGTCGCCAACGGCCTCGTGCAGGCTGCCCTGCTCAAGGCAAAGGATGCGATCGGCCTTCGCGGCGCGGGCCGGATCATGGGTGATGAACAGCACCGTGCCCGGGAACGCAGCGATCACCCGTTCCAGCGTGTTGCGCGAGACCTCATCGAGGTTGGCGTCGGCCTCGTCGAGCAACAGGACGCGCGGCTTGGCCAACAGGGCGCGCGCGAGCGCGATCCGGGCGCGTTCGCCGGTCGACAGGCCGCCGCCATTCTCCGAAATGCGGCTGTCCAGCCCGGCGGGCAGGCGATCGATCAGCGGATCGAGGCCAAGATCGGTGAGGGTGTCTTTGACCTGCTCCGCCGACGCCCCTGTCGCACCGTAGGTGACGTTCAAACGCAGGGATCCGCGCAGCAAGGGCAGTTCGGGCGAGACGATGGCAAACGCAGCGCGCAGATCGTCCCAACGACAGCGCGCGATGTTCTGGCCGTCGAGCCGGATGCGACCCTCGTCGGGTTCGATAATGCCCGCAATGAGGCGCAAGAGACTCGACTTACCGGCGCCGTTGGGACCGACGAGCGCCACCCGCTCACCGGCCTCGATGACAGCCTGAATATCCTGAAAGACGCCGCGCAGATGCACGCCGGACACCTCAATGCGCCCCGGCCCGGGCTTCAGCGCGCGCCGGGCCCGACGGGTCGCACGACGCCGACCGGGCGCCAGCGCCAACATCTGTTCCAGCTTTTCGCGCGCGATCAGCGCGCCGTTCCAAAACTCGTAGACCCGGCCAAGATCCTGCAGCCGCGGCGCCAACAGGCCGGCAACGACCATGGCCGCGACGACGGCGCCTGGGCTCGCGAGACCCAGCCCGACCTGGAAGGCACCGACGAACAGGGCGCAGGCGCTGGCGAAGCTGGCGCTGGCTTCCGACAGCGCGCGCAAGAGACCGACCACCTTGGCGCGGGCGATCAAGGCATGCCGCAACCGGTTGCTCAGCCGCCCGAAGCGCTTCTTTTCCCTGGCCTCCTGGCCGAAGGCCTCGACCACACCGATGTTGGCAACGCGGTCATTCAACTGCGCGGCCAGACGGCCGCGGCGGCGACGCGATTCGCGGGTGGTCGCGCGCAAGTTCGGTCCGATGGCAAGGGCAAGGCCGGCCGCGACCGCGACGGCAATGCCGACGGACAGGGCCACCACAGGCTCGATAAACGAAAGCGCGGCGATGGCCAGGCCGGCCGCCAAACCGCTGACCGTCAATCGGGCCAGGCCCAGGCTGATCCATTGGCGAAGCGCGCTCAAGTCGCCGACGAAGCGCAAGACGATCGCCCCCCGGCTCATCCTTCGAGAGCCCTCGGCACCGATCTTCGCGACGTGGCGGAACAGCCTTTGGCGCACGGCGTGGACATAGCCTTGGCCCAGATGCTCCGCATCCAAATGACCGCGCCACCTTAGCCAGGCCCCAGCAACGATCGCGGCGCAGAGGCCGGCCGCAAACATCGCGCCTTCGCTGATGGGCAGGGGTGTTTGCGGCGTGATCAGCCGGTCAAAGCCGTGCCTGACTAACATGGCCGTCGCAATCGCCACACCCGCCTGCGCGACGCCATTGGCGACAAGCGCGGCAAAGCGCAGGCGACGTCGGCCGGCGAGGACCTTTGGCAAGGGCATCGGATCGATCCCTATTCGGCGGCACGGGCCGACGGATCGGCGGCCTCGGCCAAGGGTGCCGGAACCCAGGCACCCTCCATCAGATCGTCGAGCGGGACGATGGGGGCGTCGGTAAGGGCCTTGGCCTCGCGGATGGCCAACGGGCTCGACGTCATGCGGCCGGCGATGGCAACCGGCGTGATCGCCCTGTCGGCCAACCGTCGAATACCGGCCTCGGCCCCCATGGCGTCACCGGCGGCGATGACGACATCATCGACAACTTCGGCGAATGCCGGGCATTCGACCAGACCGGCCGTTTCCGGAAAGAACAACCCGTCGGCGAGTTCCAAGACCACGACATCGGGCTGCCGGTCGGCCAACGCGCAAACCATCGCCGGCAACAGCGCGGTCAACTGGTCGTCAGGCAGAAGGTAGGTCGACGGATGGCCGAAGTCGGTGAAGTCCAGCACGGCATGCGCGCCGGCATCGACATAGGCCCAGCGGTCGCCACCGGCGCCCGTTCCGGTGACCTTGCCAACAGCAACCTTTTTGCCCATCCGGGTGAGCCCCCGGACAAGACCGGCGATCGTCGTGGTCTTGCCGGCGTTCATCGACGTGCCGACGACGCAGAGCGTGTAAGGTCGTGCCGCGCCGCGGCGACCAGTCGCCTGGGCATAGCGTCTCAGGTTCAAGACCTGACCGGCCGCGTCGGCGACCAAACCGAGGGGCGTGATGCGGGTTGCCGGCCTTGTCGCATCGTGGCGGTTGACACACCGGGCGGCAATGCCGCCGGCCGCGACCATATGGCAAGGCCCCATGGTCTCGGGCACCAGAGCCTCGAACTGATCGCTGGCGTAGCGCGCGCCGTAACACAGCAGGACCTCGTCGCCGACATAGAGCTGACGCCGGCGCCCGTCCGGGCTTTCGATCCGCCGATGGTGGCCAATGCGGTCGATCCGGGCCAGAACCAGGTCGCCGCTGGCCGGATGGGCGCCTGAGGTGATCAGCCGCGCGGCGTCACCAAGCTCGATCCGGCGCGTGGCATAAGACCGTTTTGCCGCGCTCAGCCGAGTTTCGGGCAGCGGCGCGGTCGTCGCGACGTCTTCCGACCAGTCCGGCTGATTGCCACCGGCCAGATCGGCGAGAATGCCCCGATCACCACTGACGCTGTAATTCTCCAGTTGCGTGAGCACGTCTTGTCTCCTCGGATGTCGTTTTCACGAGGGGACAACAGGTGCGGTTGCGGTCTATTCCGAGACGTGGCCGATTATTTTCAGAATCTGCCGATGGATCGCCGGACGACGCGATTGTCACGTACGGGAATCACTGCGGTCGCGGGCGGACGATCCAGCCGTCCTACCTTACGGACAGGCTACTGGATCGCGACCTTCAGGCAAGCGTGGCCTCCTTTAGGCGCCGTACTCGTCGTGGCGGCGGATCCAGGCCATGGGGAACGGCAGGTTGTGCTCATCGCGGCCATTGGGCACCAAATCGAGGAACTGATAAGTGCCCAGCAACGCGTCCAGACCCCGCCCATAGGTCGAATAGGTGTGGAAGATCTGGCCGTGATCATCCTTGTAAAAGACGCTGAGGCCCGGTGCCTCGTCGACCGGGAAGCTGCCGGTCTGGTAGTTGTAGTAGGCTTGGCCGCTCGCGCGCTCTTCCTCGGTAAAGGTAACGTGGAAGTCTTGATTGAAATCGCTGGCTTCCGACGATAGCCATTTGAAGTGCCAGCCCATCCGATCCTCATAGGCCTTCAGCTTGGCATAGGGCGCGCGTGAAACCACCACCATGCTGACGTTCCGTTGGTTGAGATGGACGATGGCGTCGTCGAACGTGTCGGCCATCATCGAGCAGCTGGGGCAGCCCTCTTGCCAGTCCGGGCCGAACATGAAGTGGTAGACGACCAGCTGGTACCGGCCGTCGAACAGGTCGGACAGGCTTTCCGAACCGTGCGGACCGTCAAACCGGTAATCCTTGTCGATCTTCACCCAGGGCAGTTGTCGTCGCTCGGCGCTTAGTTCGTCGCGCTGCCTGGTGAACGCCTTTTCCTTGGCCAACAGCGCCTTGCGCGCCTCGACCCATTCTTGCCGGCTGACGATTTGGTGGTGCTGCATGGTTTTGCTCCTTAATCGTGCTCAAGTCTTGACCATCGAATCCGGACCGGGATCGCCGCCGGCGGCCGCGACGGCCAGCCGGCTAAAATAGTGCGTCCAGCCCTGGCCATGGGGTGCGACCGCCGGTTCAGGCAGGCCGGAATGGACCAGCTTCACGTTCGTGCCGGGCGGTCGCGGGGTCAGCGTGATGGTGACGACGGAACTGCCGGGTTCGACGGATGTTTCCGGGCCTTCCCAGCCCCAGCTGTAGACCAGCCGGTCGTTCGGCGAGACCTCTTTGAACTCGCCGCGCGCAATGTTGCCGTTGGTGACGTCGACCCGAAAGATGCCCCCGGGTTTCGGGTCCAGGTCGTGGGTCACGCCCATCCAGCGGACCATTTTTTCCGGGTCGGTCAGAAAGGCGAAGATGGTCGCGGGCGGCGCCTCGATGAAGACTTCGTGTTCGAAGGTTCCGGTGCTGGTCATGGCGGGTCTCCTTGACTGGCGGTTGCGGGTGTACGGGTCGGTCAGGCCGGTCCGGCATCCGGCCCCGGATCTTGGCCGGCGGCGGCCTTAGACAGGCGGCCGCAATAATGCAGCCAGCCCTTCTTGTGGCCCTCAAGCGCCGCAACGGGCAGGCCGGAATGGACGAGCGTCACGCTGGTTCCCTGGTCCTTGGGTGTCAGCACGATGGTCACGACCGTGCTGCCCGGCGGCACCGATGTCGCCTCGCCCTCCCAGCCGAACGTGTAGACGAGGCGGTCGTTGGGCGAGACCTCGCGGAATTCGCCGCGCGTAACATGGCCGTTCATCACGTCGACCCGGTACATGCCGCCAGGCTTGGGGTCCAACTCGTGGCTGACGCCCATCCAGCGGATCATCTTTTCCGGATCGGTCAGAAAGGCGAAGATGGTCGCCGGCGGCGCCTCAATGAACACGTCGTGTTGAAAGCTGCCGGTTTCGGTCATGAGGTTTCTCCTTCGGGTTCGTGGGCATTGGCCGCCTTCTCCGCGGCCCGCGCCTCCGCTTCCGCCTCCCGCTTCAAAAGATCCAGGCGTCCCCGCCAAAGCGTCTCCATCTCGCTGCGCAGCGCGTCCAAGCCAAGGGCATCGGCGCGATAGAACCGTTTGGTGCCGTCGCCGCGCACGGAGACCAGGCCCGCATCCAGCAGCACGCGCAGATGCTGCGAGATGGCCGGCCGGCTGACCGTGAAGTGGCCGGCAATGTCGCCCGCCGTGCGCTCCTGCTGCGATACCAGGGCCAGGATCCGCCGCCGCGTTCCATCCGCCAGCGCTTTCAACGCTTCATCCATGAGCTATATGTAAGAACTCACTTACGTAGCTGTCAACTTACATTTTCGCATTTTGCCGACCAACGAAATATCTTGGATCCGTGAACACATCAGCCGCCAATGCGCTACCCGACCCGACGGCCCTGCATGACTGGCTGGCGACCGAGGCCGCGCGCTCGCCCTCCGTCCCCGCCCTGCTGGCGGGCGTGTGCAACAGGGCGATTGAAGGCGGCCTGCGATTGTCGGCGGCCAGCCTTGAGGTCGCGGCGCTCAATCCCCTGCTCGCCCGCATCACCGTCGACTGGAGCGCCGAGACCGGCCGGGCGGCGGAACGGTTCGTCTTTCACACCGGGTTGGGCGCCAGCCTGCCCGGTCTCGCGGATGGCGGCGGACCTGCCGAGCCGGGGCTGGTAACGCCGCTGACCTTCAGCGACGGCAGCCGGCACATCCTGCAATGGTCGGGCACAGAGCCAGCCGAGCGACCCTTGTTCGAAGACTTGGCCGCCCGACTGGCGACGCCGCTAGAGGTGCTAGTCCAGCGCGAGACCTTGTCGGTGGTGGCCGAAACCTATCTCGGCCGACGCAGCGCTGCGCGCGTCCTGGAAGGCGCGATGACACGGGGTGCGGGCGAAACCATCGACGCGGTCCTGTGGGTATCGGACATTCGGGGTTTCACCGAATTGTCGGGCCGGCTGCCCGGCGATCAGGTCATCGCGCTGTTGAACGCTTATTTCGAACGCCAGGCGGGGCCGATCAAGGCGTTCGGCGGCGAGGTCCTGAAGTTCATCGGCGACGGGTTGCTGGCGATCTTCCCGACCCTGGACGACCCGCGTGCCGCCGCGGACAGGGCGCTAAAGGCCGTGCGATCGGCACGCGGCGCGATCGATACCGACCGCGAACGGCGCCGCGCCGCCGGTGTGCCCGACCCGGAATTCGGCGTCGCGCTGCATGTCGGGCCGGTCATCTACGGCAATATCGGCGCGCCGGACCGGCTGGACTTCACCGTGATCGGCCCGACCGTCAATCATGCCAGCCGATTGGAGGGGCAATGCAAGCGGCTGGGTGTTCCGGTGTTGCTGTCGCGGCAGCTTGCCGATTTGGTCAGCGAGCCGATGCACGCCCTGCCCGCCGTAAAGCTTGAGGGCATCGACCGGCCGGTCGAGATCGCCACGTTGCCCGAATATGCGCCAGGGCCCTAAGCCTCCGAGAACCTCCGATTCGATGGTCCCACGTCATGCCAATCCACTTCTCCGCCGAAGAACTTGCCGACCGACGAGCCCGCACCTGCCGTTCGATGACCGACCATGGGTTCGACGCGTTGCTGCTGTTTCGCCAGGAAAGCCTCTATTACCTGACCGGCTACGACACGTTCGGCTATGTCTATTTCCAGTGCCTGGTGCTGACCGCCGACGGCGGCATGACCCTGCTGACCAGGGCGCCGGATCGGCGACAAGCGCACTTCACCTCGGTGATCGAGGATGTTCGGGTTTGGACCGACCGGGCCGGCGCGAACCCGGTCGACGATCTCAGAGACATTCTCGTGGAAATGGGCTTGCGCGACGCGCGCCTGGGCGTTGAATGGGACGCCTATGGCCTTACCGCCGCGCTGGGTTTTCGGCTGCTGGAAGGCTTGGCCGACCTGGCCAGCACCGAGGGCGCCTCGTCCCTGGTCAGTCGGCTGCGGCTGGTAAAGAGCGACGCCGAACTCGCCTATGTCCGTCGGGCGGCCGAACTGGTCGACCAGGCCTACGACAAGGCCGTGGACGCAACCCATGCCGGCGCCTTCGAAGGCGACATCCTGGCCGAGTTGCAAGGGGCGGTCTGGCGTGGCGGCGGCGACGATCCTGCCAACGAACACATCATCGGGTCGGGCCCCGGCGCCTTGATGTGCCGCTACTTCACGGGCCGGCGCCACCTCGATCCGGACGACCAATTGATGCTGGAGATCGCCGGCACCTACAGGCACTACCACGCCTGTTTGATGCGCACGGTTCGGGTCGGCGCACCACCCGCGCGGCAGGTCGCCATGCACCAGGCCGCGGTAGATGCTCTCCATGCGGCGATGAACGCGCTAAGACCCGGCCAGCCGATCGGGGCCGTGTTCGACGCCCATGCCGACACGCTGGACCGGGCCGGGTTCGGGGAGCATCGCATGAACGCCTGCGGCTATTCCCTGGGCACCACCTTCGCGCCGAACTGGATGGACTGGCCCATGCTCTATCACGGCAACCCGGTCGAGGCGGCGCCGGGCATGGTGTTCTTCATCCACATCATCCTGTTCGACAGCGATGCGGGACTTGCCGCCACGAGCGGCCATACGGTTCTGGTGACCGACACCGGGTGCGAGCCCTTGACCAAGTCCACCGTCGATCTGATCGTCAAGTAGTCCTCAGCCCAACCGACCCGGCAGCCACAGCGCGATCTCCGGCAGCAGCAGGATAAGCGCAATCGCGGCGAGGAAGGCGATCAGGAACGGCAGCACGCCGGCATAGATCCGCCCGATCGGAATGTCGGGCGCCACACCGCGCACGATGAAGACGTTCATGCCGACCGGCGGCGTGATCAGCCCCATCTCCACGGTCATCACCAGCAGGATGCCGAACCAGATGCCGGTTTCGACGGCGCCCATGCCGAAATCCAGGGTCATCAGCACGGGAAAGAAGACCGGCACGGTCAGAAGGACGATGCCCAGGCTGTCCATGAAACAGCCGAGCACCATCAGTACGAGCAGCATCAGCAGCAGAATGGTGATCGGCGCCAGTCCCGACTGGCTGGTCAAGGCGCTGAGCGCCTGGGTGATGCCCGTAACGGTCAGAAACGTGGAGAACAGGCTGGAGCCGAAGATGATCAGAAAGATCATGGCGGTGGTCACCGACGCCTCCAACAGGCATTCGATCAGGATCTTGGCGGTGAAGCGCCGGCGCGCGAGGCCGATCAGAAACGTGCCAAACGCGCCGATACCGGCCGATTCCGTCGGCGTGAAGAAGCCGGTGTAGATGCCGCCGATGACCAGCAAGACCAGCAGCAGAACCGCCCATATGCCGGCCAGGGCCTGCAAGCGCTGGCGCCAAGGAAGCCGGTCCGATCGCGGCGCGGTGCTGGGTCGTAGACGGGCCCAGACCCAGATCGTGACCATGAACAGGGCGGTCAGCAGGATGCCCGGCAACAGGCCTGCGGCGAACAGGGCGCCGACCGACTGCTCGGTCAAGATCGCGTAGATCACCAGACTGACGGAAGGCGGGATCAGGATGCCGATCGTGCCGCCCGCCGCGACCGCGCCCGACGAGAGCCGGTTGTCATAGCCATAGCGGGTCATCTCCTTCAGCGACACGCCGCCCATGGTCGCCGCGGTCGCCAGCGACGAGCCGCAGATGGTCGAAAAGCCGGCGCAGCCGGCAACCGTGCCCATGGCCAGCCCGCCACGCCGATGCCCGGTCATGGCATTGGCCGCGTCATAGAGCTCACGCGCCAGCCCCGTACGCGCGGCGAACGCGCCCATCAGCACGAACAGCGGCACGACGGACAGCGCGTACGCGGTTGAGGCAAACGGGACAGCGCCAAGCTGAAACGCGGCAGCCCGCCAGCCCTGGATCACCAAGATGCCGCCGATCGCCGCGACCAGCATCGACACCGCAACCGGTACCCTGAACCCGATCAGGACGAACAGCAGGATGGTAAACAGAATGCCGATGACCAGGGGCGTCATGCGGTCCGCCCGGGCTTCGGTGCGAGCATGCCCAATGCGATGCCCCCCTGTCGGACGGCCATCAACGCCACGACCGGAACGCACAGGGCCGCACCGGCCAGAAGAGGGATCCAGAACACGATCTCTGGCATGCCGAGATCGACCGTGATGTCGCCACGCCTAAGCGCATTGGCGGCGCGACCCCACGAGGCCCAGACAAGCAGCGCCATGACCAGCCCGGCGAGGACTAGGCCAAGGGCGATGATCGCGGCCCTCAGCCGGTCCGGCAGCCGGTCGGTAAACAGCTCCACCGCGACATGTCCGCCGGTCCAGAACGCGTACGGCATGGCGAGCGCCACAAGGACGCGCATGCCCAAGGTCACCAGTTCGAAGGCGCCCGGAATGGCCAGGCCCGCCTGGCGCAGGACAACGTCGATAACGGTAACGAGCACCATCAAGAGCGCCAGCGCCACGGCGCCGACCAGCGCCATGGCCCGCGTTGTCCAGGCGGTTGCCCGTTCCGCGGCCGCCAGCATTGTGTCTTCGGTCAGAGGGGTGCGGTCGCTTACTCAGCGGCGATTGCCTGGATGCGCGCGTAGACCTCGCGCGCGGGGTGCCCTTCAGCCTCCAGGCCATCGAGATAGGCTGCGATCGCGGCATCCACGGGCTGCCGCCAGGACGCGAGCTCCTCTGCGGGAATGACGGTGATTTGGTTGCCTAACTCCAGCACGTAGTCGCGGCCGCGCTGGTCTTCCTCGTCCCATGACCGGCCAACGGCGATCGCCTCGTCCATGCCGGAATTGTCCAGGATCACCTGCTGCAGATCCTCCGGCAGGTCGTCGAACACCTGCTGGTTCATGATCATGTAGAAGGTCAGGGTGTAGAGCGGCAATTCGGTGTGGTAGCTGACCTGTTCGCCCAGGCGCAGACCCTTCATCGCCTCATACGGGAAGGCCACACCGTCCAGCACGCCGGTTTCCAAATTCTCGTAAACCTGCGGTGCCGGCACACCAACGGGATCGGCACCCCAGGCCGTCAGCATTTCGCGCACGGGCGCCGATGGAAAGCGGATGCGCAGACCGTCAAGGTCGCCGGGCGCGGTCACCGGCGCCTCGCGGGTGTGCACGCCGGCAGGCGAATGGGTGTGGATGTAAAGCGGCACGACGCCGTCGAACTCGTCGTCCAACACACCCTCGTCAAGCAAGGTCATGGCGACGCGGCTCGCCTGTTCCGCGCTTTGGAATTCGAACGGCAGTTCCATCAGCGACAGCATCGGAAACCGGCCGGGCTGGATCGCCGGCAGTCCCCAACCGATGTCCGCCACCCCCGCCTCGACACCGTCATAGATGTCGGCGATGCCCAGCAACTGACCGGCGGGAAAGACCTCGATCGCGATCCGCCCGTCCGACTGATCTTCAATCCGCTGGACCCAGTCCGGGATCACGTTGGCGGCCTGGTTGTGGGTCGGCGGCAAATAGTGCGCCAGGCGCAGGGTGTACTCTTGCGCCAAGGCCGTGCCGCCAAGGGCCATGAATGTGGCAACGGCCCCCATCAGGCCAACGCGAACCGAACGCATGATAATCCTCCCTCGATTTCGACTGGCTTCGACGCAAGTTTCGCGCCGGCTTCGCACCAGTGTAGGCCAGCGCAGCGCACCACCCAAGGCGCTTTGCGCAACCAAGAACGATACGAGACAGAGTCCGCAAGCGCATGAATCCACTTGCTACAAAAACGTTTTTGTTTCAGTCTTCAGGCCACACGCGAACCAATCTTGCGGACCAACGGTTCTGCAAGGGCATATCGGGGAGGAAGGCGATGAAACACGGTCTTGGGCGTGCAACCAGACGCCAAGTCTTGGGCACCATGGGCTTGGTTGGCGCGGGTGCGGCGGCAAACCTCTATCTGCCACGTCGGGCTCGCGCCCAGGTCAGCACGGCGGAATCTCTGATCCTGACCGACGAAGAGGTGGCGGAAATCAGGGGGCGTGGCCTGCGCCTGGGCTTCAACATGAACCACCGCACCGACGACTTCATCAACTCGGTGGTCGAAGGCGGTGAACTGGCAGCCAGCGAGTACGACATCGACCTGTTGATCAGCGACGCCAATTTCGACGCCGCCAAGCAGATTTCGGATATCGAATCCCTGCTGCAGCAGCAGGTCGACGGCATCTTCATGATCGCGGTCGACAGCGACTCGATCTCGTCGGCCATTCGCCAGGCCAACCGCCAAGACGTGCCGGTAGTCGTCGTCGGCGGCCCGCCGAGCCGTGGCGATGTGCTGTCGGTCATGAATTCCGCGTCCTACGAGGGCTGCTTCCAAGGCACACAGGCGTTGCTGGACGCCCTCGGCGGCGGTGCCGGCAAGCGTATCGGCGTGATCTCGATCCCGCTGGGCCTGCAGACCATTCGCGACCGCGAGCAGGGCTCGATCGACGCCATCGAACAGGCCGGGGCGGAGATGGTTGCCATGCAGGGCGTCTGGAGCCAAGACGAAGCCCTGACCGCTGCTCAGAACATCATCCAGGCAAACCCAGATCTGGACGGCATCTTCGCCAATTGGAGTCGAGCCATTCCGGGCGCCTGGCGGGCCATCGAGGAATCCGACCGCGAGATCCTGCTGTGTGGCTATGATGCCGAACGCGATGGCATGCAGGCGCTCCATTCCGGCGAACCTGCCTTGCAGAACGGACAACCAATCCTGCGCGCGCTTTCCGGCCAGCAAGGCATCCTGACCGGACGCGCGGGCATCGATGCGCTATGCAAGAACGCGTTGGGTGAGACGGTGCAGCCCGATATTCTGGTACCGACCGTTCTCGTGACCCACGATAATGTCGAGGAGATGTGGAATCGGCTCTATCCGGACGCCGATCCTCCCTGGGCGGGTTGAGCCAAGCCGACCTTGCCACCTGAACCGGCGGCGGAACCAAACGGTGTCCGCCGCCGGCCCCCTTTCCCTCAATGGGGCCGCGCGTGACCAAAGCCGTCGTCTCGTTTGAAGGCATCGTTAAGCGGTTCCCCGGCGTGACGGCGCTCGACGGTGTCAGCTTTGACGTCTCGGCCGGCGAGGTGCATGCGCTGATCGGCGAGAACGGTGCCGGCAAGTCCACCTTGATGAAGATCCTGGCCGGCGCCTATCGAGCCGACGAGGGTACCGTTCGGATCGACGGGCACCAAGTGCAGATCCACGGGCCCGAGGCGGGGCGTTCGCTCGGCGTACGCATGATCTATCAAGAGCTGACGATCCTGCCGAACCTGGATGTCGGTCGCAACATCCTGCTTGGGCGCGAACCGACCAGGCGCGGACTGGTGGACTGGCGCGCGCTTTACCGCCAGGCGCAAGCGATCCTGACGGAGCTGGGTCTCGACATTGACGCGCGGACCATGGTCGAAGACCTGGCGATCGGCGAGCAGCAGATGGTGGAGATCGCCCGTGCGCTGGTCGGCAATCCGAAGATTATCGTGCTGGACGAGCCGACCTCGTCCCTGACACGGTCGGAAGAAGAAGCGCTTTTCGACCTGGTCCGCCGCCTGAAGGAGCGCGGCGTGGCGATCCTGTACATCTCCCACCGTATGGAAGAGATCTTCTTGCTCGCCGACCGGGTGACCGTTTTGCGGGACGGGCAATGGGTCGCCACCAAGCCCATCGGCGACGTTACCGAGCAGGACTTAATCGCCCTGATGGTCGGTCGGGACATCGACACCAGCGCCAAGGCGCCGGCCCATGACGCCGCGCCGGTGGTGCTGGAGGTGCGCGACTTGCAGGCGGGCCCGAGGGTGCGCAGCGTCAGCTTCGCGGTCGAGGCGGGCGAGGTCCTGGGCTTCTCCGGGCTGGTCGGGTCGGGCCGGACCGAGACGGCCTTGGCGGTTTTCGGGGCGGAGCCCCACAGCGCCGGTGAGATCCTGCTGAACGGGGACAGGCGAACCGTTCACACGCCGCGCGACGCCATTGCTTCAGGCATTCTCTACGTACCGGAGGACCGCAAGGGCCTGGGTCTCGTCTTGATCCACACGGTTGCCGAAAACCTGGCTCTCCCGTCCCTGCCCCGCTTCGAAACGCGCGGCCTGCTGGACCGGAAGGGGGAACGGCGGTTCGTTGCCGAATGGGTCGAAAAGCTGGGCGTCCGCACGCCCTCGCCCGATCAGCAGATCGAATTCCTGTCCGGCGGCAATCAGCAGAAGGTCGTACTCGCCAAGTGGCTGGCGCTCGGCCCGAAGGTTCTGATCCTGGATGAGCCGACCCGTGGCATCGATGTCGGGGCGAAGGCGGAGGTGTTCCGCCTTATCCGGGAGATTGCCGCTCAAGGCGTGGCGGTCATTCTGATTTCGTCGGAACTGCCCGAGATCTTGCGCGAAAGCAACCGCATCGCCGTTTTCCACCAAGGTCGCATCGCCGGCGAGCTTGATGCCGAGGACGCCAGTGAAGAGGCCGTCATGGCGCTGGCCTTTGGCCAAGACCGCCAGACAGGCCGCCCGCAGATGGACGCATCACCATGACCGACGCCGCCTCCGTTCGCCGGTTCATCAGCCGGTCGGGCATCTATGTCGCCTTCGCCATCGTCGTCCTGGTCTTCAGCCTGGCCAGCCCGTATTTCCTCACCGTCACCAACTTCCTGAATATCGGCCAGCAGACCTCCGTCCTGTTCGTGGCCGCGTTTGCGATGACCTTCGTCATCCTGTCCGGCGAGATCGACCTGTCGATCGGCTCGCTGGCCGCGCTTGTCGGCGTCGTTATCGCGCTCTTACTCACGCAAGGCTGGCCCTTGCCTCTGGCCCTTCTGTGCGGCTTGGCCGTCGGTCTCGTGTCGGGCCTGATCTCGGGCAGCTTGACCGTGATCGGCCAGATCCCGTCCTTCATCGTGACGCTGGGCATGCTGTCGGCGCTGCGCGGCATATCCTTTCTGCTGACCGGATCGACCGCCGTGCCGATCGAGTCCGACGCGATGCTGGAAATCTTTGCCGATGCGGAGCCCTTGGGCATTCCCGTCTCGATCTGGTTCGCCGCCGGCATCTTCGTCGTTCTCTGGGTGGTCCTGACCCGCACCCGCTTCGGCGCCTACGTCTATGCCGTCGGTGGCAACGCGGCGGCCGCGCGGCTGTCTGGGGTCAACGCCGTTCGGGTGAAGATCGCCGTCTTCGCGCTCGCCGGCCTGGTCACGGCCTGCGCCGGTATCCTGCTGACGGCACGGCTCGGCACCGGTCTGGCGGAAGGCGCGCGCAACCTTGAACTCGACGCTATTGCCGCCGTCGTTCTGGGGGGAACCAGCTTTGCCGGCGGCCGGGGCTCCTTGGGCAAAACGGTTATGGGGGCGTTGCTGATCGGCACCTTGAACAACGGGCTGACCCTGCTGAACGTCAGCTACTTCGCCCAGTTGATCATCAAGGGCGCCATCATCATCGCCGCCGTCCTGCTGGATCGCTGGACGCGTGGCAACCGCTGACCAGACATGCGGGACACCTGCGCCTTGGCGGTATCATTTGCGCGGCAGGATGACCGTTTCGTCCGTCAGCAGAAACTCCAGTCGCTCGGCGAAATTCGCCACATCGTCACCGGCGATCTGGCCCTCGGGACTCGCCAGCCCGGCATCAAGCGAAGCGCGGTTGTCGAACCAGATCTCGGCGGAGCCGTCCCACGGCGCCCTGCCCTCATCCAGCTGGCTGTCGCGCGCGACGTTGATGCGATAACCGCGCATGCCCGGGATTTGCGCGGCCAAGGGCGCGTGGCGTTGGATCCAATAGTCCGCAAAGGCGCGCTGGTCCAAATCCGGCCGTCGCCTTACCAGCACCACCATCTTGATCATCGACCCCGCCCCGCTCGGATTGTCCGCCCCGCACGGTCCCATCCTATTCGGCGGTGAAGACGGGGCAAAGGGAGGGCATTCACATTATGACCGACTTTGATGTTCGCGATGCGTCTTTCGAAAGCATCGTCAAGCCTGGCGCCTCGGTCGAACGCTTGGCCAGCGGCATGACGTTCACCGAAGGTCCGGTCTGGATCGAGGCCGATCAAGCGCTGCTGTTCAGCGACATCCCGGCAAGCCGCATCATGCGCTGGTCGCGCGCCGACGGGCTTTCGGTCTGGCGGCAGGCCAGCAACCAGGCGAACGGAAACTATCTGGACCATAACGCCCGGCTGGTGACCTGCGAGCATGAAAGCCGTGCCGTCACGCGCACGGAAACAGACGGGTCGATCACGGTTCTGGCGGACCGCTGGGACGGCAAGCGTCTGAACAGTCCGAACGATCTGGTGGTCGACCGCAGCGGTGCGATCTGGTTCACCGACCCGCCCTACGGACTGCCCGGCTTTCCGGACCTGTCGGCGCAGGAGCAGGCGGCCTACAACGTCTTTCGCCTTGACCCGGAAACCGGCGAGATAACCATCGCCACCGACACGGTGTTCCACCCCAACGGCCTCTGCTTCACAAGCGACGAGCGCCATCTCTATATCGGCAACTCGTCGGAGGAGTATCGCCGGATCATGCGGTTTGCCGTCAACGCAGACAGGTCATTGTCGGCGGGCGAGGTGTTCGCCCAGATCGAGGTTGGGGTTCCCGACGGCATGCGGATCGACGAGCAGGACCGGCTCTTTTGCACCGGCAAGGATGCGATCTACGTCTATCGGCCCGACGGCATGCTGATCGGCAAGATCTTCATCCCTGAAATGGCGACCAATTGCTGTTTCGGCGGGCCCGAGAGGTCGACACTGTTCGTGACGGCCGTGACCTCGCTCTATGCGATCGACATTAACACCAAAGGCCATCAACGGCCTTAAGACCGGGAGCGATCGATGCGCAATATCGTTGTCCAGGACAGGCACAAGGGCCGCGTGGTCGTCGTGACAGGAGCCGCGACCGGCATCGGCGAAGCGTGTGCCGAACGGTTCGCCGCCGAGGGCGCGGCCGTGGTGGTGGCTGATATCGACGAGGCAGGCGGCAGCGCCACGGCAGCGTCGATCCGTCAACAGGGCGGTCAGGCCCTGTTCGTTGCCGCCGACATGGGCGAGGACGACGCCGCCGAAGCGATCGCTAAGGCGGCCATTGAGCGCTTCGACCGTATCGATGTCTGGCACAACAATGCGTTTTGGAGCGTCTATCGCACCATCGACGACCAGACCTTAGACGAGTTCGACCGCACGATCGCGGTTTCGCTGCGCGGCTACTGGCTGGGGGCGAAGGCAGCGGTCCGACATATGGTGGCGCGCGGCGGCAAGGGCGTCATTTTGAACACGGCCTCCGTCCAGAGCTTTTTGGGCGAGAAGGCGTTCTCGGCCTATCAGGTTGCAAAGGGCGGCGTACTGGGGCTGACCCGCTCGTTGGCCATCGACCACGCACCGGACATTCGGTGTATCGCCATCGCGCCGGGCCTGGTCGAGACGGACGCCGTGAAGACCATCCCGGACGACCAGATGGCAGAGGTCTTGGCCGGCATTCCGGCCGGTCGCGGGGCGTCGCCGGCCGAGGTCGCAGGGTTGGCGGCCTACCTGGCGTCTGACGAGGCAGACTACATCACAGGCACCAGCGTGATCATCGACGGCGGTTATCTGGGCATCGGTTGATCGTCACGACTGGGCGACGAACACCTCAATCAGTGGGTTCGCGGCGGCGCGCACAAGGGATCTTCATCAAGTGGAACGATCACGGTTTCTTCGGTGAGAAGGAAACCCTTGCGCTCGGCAAAGTTATCGACGTCGGCGATGGCAAGAACGCCTTCGCGGCTGGATATGCCGGCCTCGAAGGCGTCGCCGTCTTCGAAGAAGATCTCGACCAGCCCATCCCACGGTATGGCGTCCTCCGGGAACGGAACCTCGTGGGCGATGCTGATGCGGTAGCCCTTCAGGCCGGGAATACGTGACGCGATCGGACCATGCACGTTGACCCAGTAATCGGCGAACTCGGCCCGATCCATGCCTTCCTTGCGCTTGACCAAAACCACGAACTTGATCATCCGCATAACCTCCCGGCACTTCCGCAGATCGCCACGCTATGTGCCGAATCGGTCAAAACAAAGGAAGCCGAAAAGTAACGAGTTTCCAATAATAATGCCGTTTCGGTAGAATTACTGCTTGCCGTTCACTATCCGACCCGGAATACCCGCAGCCTCGGGTCCAGCAGGTCGCGCAGGCCGTCGCCAAGCAGGTTGAGGCCCAGCACGGCCAGCGCGATCGCGACGCCGGGGTAGATCGCCTGGGTCCAGTCGATCCACATCATGCTCTGGGCGTCGAGCAGCATTTTGCCCCAAGACGGGTGCGGCGGCTGGGTGCCAAAGCCGAGGTAGGAGAGGGCCGCCTCCGCCAGAATGGCAATGGCGAACTGAATCGTCGCCTGCACGATGAGGGCTGAGGCGATGTTGGGCAGGATGTGTCGGATCGCGATGTCAGATCGCCCGCGCCCCAGCGCCAACGCGGCGCGCGGGAATTCACGGCCGTACACCTGCAGCGCCGCACCGCGCGACACCCGGGCGAACACCGCGATGTTGAAGATCCCGATCGCCAGGATCGAATTGACGGCGCCCGGACCCATGAGCGCGGTGATCATCACCGCCGTCAGGATGGCCGGAAAGGCGAAGGTAAGGTCGACCATCCGCCCCAGAACTTCATCCCACCAGCCGCGATAGGCCGCAGCGGCAATACCCAGCGGAACGCCGACGATCAGGCCGATCCCAACAGCGACGACGCCGACCATGATCGAGTTCTGCGCACCCACGATGACGCGCGAAAACGTGTCGCGGCCGAACGAGTCGGTGCCAAGCCAATGGGCCCAGCTTGGCCCCGCGAAAGGCGGCCCGACCCGCATGCGTTCCGGCGCGTAGGGGGTCCAGATCAGGCTGATCAACGCCGCCGCCACCATGAGGCCGACCAGGATGACGCCAAGCAGGAAGCTGCGATGCTGAAGCGCGCGGCGTAGCATGCCGGTCAGGCCTGTTTTGGGCGCGGGTCGATCGCGGCGTACAGCGCGTCAACCAGAAAGTTCACGAACACGACCAGCGCGGCGAACAAGACAACCGCGTTCTTGATGACCTGAAAGTCGCGCTGACCGATGGCCTGGATCAGAAGCTTGCCCAGCCCGGGCAATTGAAAGACCTCCTCGATGATGATCGACCCGGCCAGCAGAAGCGCGAACTGCAGGCCCACGATCGTCGATATCGGGATCAGCGCGTTGCGCAGCACGTGCCGGGTCATGACCTGCCAGCGGCTCAGTCCCTTTGCCCGCGCCGTGCGCACATAGTCCTCGCGCATGGTTTCCAAAACGGCCGATCGGGTGATCCTGGCCAGGATCGCCGCCTCCCCCAGTGCAAGCGCGGCAGCCGGCAGCACCAGGGCCTTCAAGCCGGCGAACAACCCCTCGTCCCAGCCCGGAAAGCCGGTGTCGAAAACCTGCCAATGCACGGCAAACAGCAGGATCAGCAAGATGCCGAACCAGAAGTTCGGAACCGCAACGCCGATCTGGCTGAAGGTCATCACGCCGTAGTCGCCGGCCCGGTTGCGATTGGCGGCGGCGAACATGCCGAGCGGGATGGCGATCAGCGTCGAAACAACCAGCGCCATACAGGCCAAGGGCAACGTAACCGTAAGGCGCTGGGCGATCAGTTGTCCGACCGGTGTCTCGTAGGTGAAGGAACTGCCGAAATCCAGAGTTAGCAGACCCGCTATCCAATCGACGTAGCGAACCACGGCGGGCCTGTCCAAACCCATTTCCGCTCGTCGCTGGTCGACCACCTCCTGGCTCGCCTCGATCCCTAACTGCAGCAGCGCCGGATCGCCGGGGACGACCTCGAGGACCAGGAAGACAATGAGCGACGCGGCCAAGACCGTGCCGACCAGCGTCAAGAATCTGCGCGCCAGGAAGCTCAGCACGGGCGAGCCTCCCGGCGCGTCGTCTGGGGGTTAGCGGCTACTCCTGCCAATAAGCCCCCGTGATGTCGTTGGCTTGGATCGGCCGGTTGGCCCAAACGCCTTGAACGTTCGCGTTTCGCACGCCCAACTGCGGCAGTTGGAACAGGAAGATGCTGGCCAGATCCTCGGCGATGATTTGCTGGGCCTCCTCGTAGTCGGCCGCCCGGGCGCTGGGGTCGGATTCGCCCCGCAGTTCGTCGATCACCGCGTTAAACGACGCGTTGTCGTAGCCGAAATAGTAGTCGTCAGGGCCCAGCGCGTAGATCCCGATGTCCAGAGGCTCGGTATGGCTGACGATCGTCAGATCATAGTCGTAGCCGCGGAATGGCCCTTCCAGCCATTGCGCCCATTCCACCGGCACCAGTTCGGCATCGATGCCTACTTCCGCCAGATAAGCCTGGATGACTTCTCCGCCGCGCCTGGCGTAGGCGGCGGGCGGGGGCAAGACAAAGGTGGTCGAAAAACCATCGGGATAGCCGGCCTCGGCCAGCAACTCGCGCGCACGGTCCGGGTCGTAGGGGTAAAGGCCGGTCAGGTCGACATAGGCCGGGTTGTGGGGCGCGAAATGCGTGCCGATCGGCGTGCCATAGCCGAACATGGCGGCGTCCACCAGGCCCTGGCGATCGATCGCGTGCATGATCGCCTGGCGCACCAGCGGATCGTTGAACGGTTCGCGCCGCCAGTTGGCGGCCATGACCGTCTCACCCTCCGTCGTGCCGACGATGACCTCGAAGCGGTCGTCGTTCTCGAATGCCGCCAGCGCCTCCGGCGCGCCGATGTTCGGAAAGACGTCGACATCGCCGGCCAGCATGGCTGCGGTCATCGCCGCTGAGTCCGTGATGAAGCGAAACTCGACCGTGTCGAAATGGACCGCGTCCGGATCGCGGTAATTCGGGTTACGCACCAACGTGATATGATCGCCCTCGACCCGCTCGTCGACCATATAGGGGCCGGTGCCGATCGGGTTGGTTCCGATCTCGTCGATCGTCGCCTCGTTGACGATAACGCCGTCGCCTTGGCCAAGATTGAACAGGACGAGCCCGTCGGATTCGGAAAGCGTTATCTCGACGGTATTGTCATTGATCTTCTGAACATCCGCGATCGACGAGAACAGCTGCGGTTTGCCGCTGACGCTGTCCGGCCCGATGATCCGGCCGATCGAAAAGACGACATCATCCGCGTTGAACGGGCTGCCGTCGGCAAATTCGATGCCTTGCCGCAGATTGAAGGTGATGGTCAGCCCGTCATCCGAAACGTCCCAGCTTTCCGCCAGTCCCGGCAGGATCTCGCCATTCTCGTTGATCCGCGTCAGGCCCTCGAAGATGTTGGCGTAGGTCACCTCGTCAACCGCAGCGGCCGCCGTGGTCGTCGGGTCCAGGGTCGGCGGCTCCAGATTCATGCCGACGATCAGATCCGTCTTGGCCTGCGCCAGTGCCGGGGCGAGCGCCAACGTCACAGCGGACGCCAAAAGCGCGTTACGAACCGTCCCCATATCGTGCCTCCCACTCATGTCAGATAATTCGCAAAGGCCACCCACGCGGCCCGAGGGCGTAGGATGCGCAGCGGCGCGGTCTGGTTTCAAGTCTTACTCCGCGCCACCGGCCCTTGTCAGCGCGTGGCCGTGGCGCGATCGGTAGGACGGAAACCGACCCAGGCTCTCCGCCTCGTAGACACCGCGTGCGATCGCGCGCGCCACCACATCCGCCCCGAACGTACCCAGCCGCGCGATCGACCGCGGCCTGTCCCCTTCGGCAAGCCCTCGACGACCGGTCGCGATTGCGAACAGCACGTCACCGTCGAAAGGCGTGTGCGATGGTCGGATCGCGCGGGCAAAACCGTCCTGTGCCATGACCGCCAGCCTATGGGCCTCCGGCTTCGACAGGTCGGCGTCCGTGGCCACCACACCGATGACCGTGTTGGCCCCGACACTGGCCAGCGGATTGTCGAACTCGGCGTCCGCATTCGCCGCGATCGGACCGGTCGGGACGGGCTGACCGCCCAGTTCGCCGTTACGCTCCAGGCTCCAGGCCCAAAGGCTGTCGCAACCCGGGACGACGGAACTGCCCAGCGGATTGGCGGCAATTAGGGCGGCAATCGTGATACCGCTGACCGGATCGATGATCGACGCCGTACCCAGCCCGCTTTTCAGGCGCCCAGCCTTGGCGCCGAGGCCGGCGCCCGCGTTGCCAAGCGCAAAGTCCGGCGCGACAGCGTTCAGCGCGGCCACGCCGAGCGCGCGATAGGGCGGCGTTGCGCCCCAGTTCTTGTCGCCGCCATAGGCGATATCGAACAGGATGGCGGCCGGCACGATCGGGATGGGCACCGGGCCGGCATCGACCCCCCGCCCGCGTACCGACAGCTCCGCGCACACGCCGGAGGCCGCCTCCAGCCCGAACTCCGAGCCGCCTGCCAACACGATCGCGTCGACACCGGCGGAGATCCGGCACGGGTCCAAAAGGTCGGTATCCCGGGTTCCCGGCGCACCGCCGCGTACGTCCACGGACGCAATCAGCGGCTTGTCCGCCAGCACAACGGTCACGCCAGAGCGCACGTCTGCGTCCTGGGCATTGCCGACCAGCAGGCCGTCAATGTCGGTCAGGGCGTTGCGAGGTCCTGGAGATGCCATCAAGGGCGCGATGGAGGGGCGGCGCAGCCGGTTCGGCTCACAGACCTTCCGCGATGTCTTCCAGCGCCTCGCGATCGACAATCTGGATCTTGTGCCCGTCCAGCAATCGGATGATCGAGGCCGTTTTCAGCTGGGTTACCGTGCGGCTGACCGTCTCTGTGGTTAGGCCCAGATAGTCGCCGATATCCGCCCGACCCATCGGCACCGTAATCGGGTTGTCCGGCTGGCCGCGCCTGACGGCCCTGCGTGACAGGTTCAGAAGGAAGGACGCCAGCTTTTCCTTTGCCGTCTTGCGGCCGAGCAGCAGCATCTGGTCCTGGGCCGACGCCAGTTCGTTCGACGCCATGCTGAACAGCCTGCGCTGCATCTTGGGGAAGTCGTCCAGCATCTGTTCCATGCGCTTGCGCGGGAAGCGGCAGATGCTGACCGGCGTGATCGCCTCGGCCGAATAGGCATACACGCCGCCCACCGACAGGCCCATAAAGTCGCCGCCGAACAGAAAGCCGGTGATCTGGCGGCGGCCGTCGGCCAGAAGCTTGTAAAGCATCACCGTCCCGCCGGTAACGTTGAACAGATCCGTCGCCTCGTCGCCCTCGGCAAAAATCGTCTGGTGCGGCTGGTGGTTTTTCGCGATGACGATTTCGGCCAGATGGTCCAACTCGTGGTAATCGAGCGCCGCGCAGATCGAGAGGCTGCGCACGGGACAGGCGCCGCAGGGATGCATTGGCTGAACCGCGGGGTCTGGCTGGCGATTGTCGGCCGCGAATGGCCTGCTTACGGACATCGTCACTCCCTGCTTGAAGCCTCGCAAGCTAAGCCAAAACAACGCTTGGGCGCAAGTCGAGGTGCGGTGAAATGCCGCCGCGGCCGGCAATGGCGTTGGCCATTGCTTGATATGGATCAAAGAACCGGCCCGTGGAGTTTGATGGGCTGTCGGGCCAGTCAGTAACAAGGCAAAGGCCCATGGCGGACGCGCGCGATTGGCTCATCACCCCCTTGACGTCGGATCGGATCGATCAGGCCTTCCCGCTTGTTCAGGCCGACGACGCCACGGCGACGCTGGACGAATGGCGCCAGCTGGCGCGTTCCGCGCTCAGCACCGCGGAGGACAGCGCGGGCATCGTGACGGTCCAGTTTCGCGGCTATCTCAACGGTCTGTTTCTTTACCGCATCGACGATGATTTCGACGACGGCCGGGTCTTGACCATCGATATGATCCGCGTCTTGGACATTATCGACCCGGCAAAGGTGAACCGGGTCTTGCGTCAGGCGATGTCGGCCACCGCCGAACGTTTTGGTTGCATCACCATCAGGCCGCCCTTGGGCGGTGATGCGGTGGCGTCGCACACGGCCGCGCCTTCGATGGAGCCTTGTCCAGTGGTCTGGCTCAGCGAACGAAAGACGTCCTAGCAAGCCTCAGCGTTTTGCCAGAAGGAAGAGGCGGCGAAACGGGAACAGGGTGATGCCGTCCGCGCGCTTCGGATAGGCCTTCAGCAGGCGCTGACGATAGTCCGACAAAAAGGCCTCACGGTCATCGCCCTCTAGGGCTTCGAGCACGGGGCGCAGACCGGTTGCCTTGACCCACTCATAGACCGGTTCGTCGCCGGTCAGCCGGTGCCAATACTCGATCTCCCAAACCTCGATCTCGTTGACCAGGCGCGACAAAAGCGCATCGTAGAAACCCGGATCGGCCACGGGCTCGCTGCGCAGATTCGTTCGACCGGCAAAGCGTGGCTGGCTTGCCACATCGCGCATCAGGGCGTGCGACGGCGCGCCGAAGTTCCGCGGCATCTGCACCGCCAGGAGACCGCCCTTGGTCAGGCAATCGACCAAAGCCGGCATGAGGCGGTCATGATCGGGCAGCCACTGCAAGGCCGCGTTAGAGTAGATCAGGTCGACAGGACGCTCCGGCCGCCATTGCGCGATGTCACCCTCGACCCAGACGCGGTCGGGAAACTGGCCGCGCGCCTGTTCCAGCATTGCCGTCGAGGAATCCAGCCCGGCGACCGATGCCTCGGGATAGCGATCGGCCAGCAACGCGGTCAGTTCGCCGGTGCCACAACCGAGATCAACCACCGCTTGGATGGGACCCTGCAAAGGCAGCCGATTGATCAGATCGAGCCCTGGCTGCAATCGCGGCCCGGCAAACTTGGCGTATTGATCGGGATTCCAGGTCATCGGATGAACGAGCACCTAACCGTTCGGAACCGTCAGTCTGAACGTCGTGCCTTCCGCGCCACTGCTGGCCAGGGCAAGGTCGCCGCGATGGGCCATGGCGATCTCTCGGGCGATGGCCAGGCCCAAGCCGGTGCCACCGGGCCGCGCGGAGCCGGCAAAGGGCTTGAACAGGTGTTCGCGCGCCCGCGGCGGCAGGCCGGGCCCGTCATCCTTGATCAAGATGTCGACATTCCTGCCGCGTTGCCTGGCACCGACCGTGACGATCGTCGCGTCCGCCTGAAAGGCGTTACGGATGATGTTGTCGAGCGCCCTTATCATCTGGTCGCGATCGACGGACACCGACAGATCGGCCGGGGTCTCGTCGATCAACTGCCGCTCCTCGTCCAACAGATCGGTCAGGTCGGCACGCACGCCGTTAAGCAGATCGGTGATCACAATCGCCTGGCGCTGCAACGGCGCGCCGCGTTCGCTGATGTAATCCAGCGTCTGGCCGCACAGGCCGACGGCGCGGTCCAGCGATTCCAACAGCCTCGGCGCCGTGCGGCGAACGGACGGGTCGTCGCTCTCGACCAGCCGTTCGGAAACCAGACTGGCGGTGGCCAGAATGTTGCGCAGATCATGGTTGATCTTGGTCATCGCCGTGCCGAGGGCGGCAAGCCGCGCCCTTTGGTGCAGCGCCTGGCGAAGGGCGACCTGCATGCTGCGCAGTTCGCGCGCGGCGACGCCGAGCTCGTCACGACGGCGCGTGTCGGGAACCGTGGCGTTGTCGTCCTCCGGATCGTCGCGGAACGCGATCATGCGGTCCGTCATCTGCTCCATCGGCCGCACCATCAGCCAGCGCAGCGACAGGAAGACCAGCGATGCCGTGATCAGCGAAATGATGATCGACAGCGCCAGAATGCGATAGGAAAACGCGATCATGCCGGCGCGCATCGGCGCGTCGTTCAAGACCACCATGACGAAAGTCTCAGGATCGTTCGGGCTGTAGCCCTGAATCCTGATGATCCGGTCCTCGCCCTGAAACAGCGCCTGAAACGCGTCGACGATCAAGCTGACCACGGACTGGTCTTCAAGGTCGATGGTTTCCGCGATCGGACCGATCGGCTCATCGCCAAGCATGTAGCTGATCTCGTCGCCGCGAATCATGTCGATCATCGCGGCCCCGACCTGGTCGAGCAACTCACGCTCCAGATCGACGGTTACCATCCGCTCCGGTGCTGCCGCCACCGATAGCGCGGCCAGATGGCCGGCGGCCAGTCTTCCCTGCAGCCATTCCTCGCGGTACCGCGCGATCGACGGCGTGTAGATCAGCACCTCGGACAGCATCACGAAGAAGATCGTGAGCACCAGCAGACGCGCCGATAGGCTGCGGAGGAAAGACAAGCGCCCCATATACCCTTACGCGCAGATCTCCATCAGAATCGGCCTTATAGCAGGCAACAGTGCGACCGCCTAACCGAACCGCAGCAACAGCTTAACCAGCCGGCGCGTCCGGTCGCTGAACAGGGCGGGCGCGAAGTAGTTGCCAGCCGCACGCTTGGAGATTTCGCCCAATGTCGGATAGGGCGCGATCATGGTCGCGACGGCGCCGATCTTCAGTTTGCGGGCGATGGCGAGCGACCACAGGTGGATCAGTTCGCCGGCATGGGCGCCGACTATCGTGGCGCCGATGATGCGGCCGCGCTTGGTCGTGATGACCTTGGCAAAGCCGTCCGTCCGCGCCTCGGTCAGGGCCCGGTCGTTTTCCGCGAACGGGTGGCGCAGAATGCGGATGTCTTCGTGGCGGTCGCGCGCCGCCGCCTCGGTCAGGCCCGCCTGGGCAAGTTCGGGATCGGTGAACGTCACCCATGGCAAGGCGGCCAGATCAATCTTGGCGGGCCAGCGGAACAGGGCGTTTCGCAAGACGATACCGGCGTGATACCCGGCAATGTGGGTGAATTGCGGCCCGCCCGCCACGTCGCCGGCGGCATAGATGCGGCGGTTCGTGGTCCGCAGCCTTGCATCGATCGTGACCCCCGAGGCAGTGGCCTCAATGCCGGCCTCTTCCAAGCCAAGCGCGTCGATGTTGGGCTTTCGGCCGGCGGCGACCAGCAGATGGCTGCCGTCGATGTGCGCGCCGTCGGCCAACTCCACAACGATGCCGCCGTCGGACGGTCGGACCCGTGCGATCTCAATGCTGTCACGCAAGGTGACCCCTTCGCGCCGCAGCTGGCCGCAAACGACGGCGGCAGCCTCCGGATCGTCCTTGGACAGGAACTTGCCGACCTCCAGCACCGTGACCTGGCTGCCCAGCCGTCTGTGCGCCTGGGCCATCTCCAGACCGATCGGACCGCCGCCGATGATCACCAGATGCTCGGGCAGCTGGCGATTGCCGAAGATGGTTTCGTTGGTGAGATAGGGAACCTGGTCGAGACCTTCGATGCCTGGCACGGCGGCCCGCGACCCGGTCGCGATCACGAAGCGCTTCGCCTCCACCGTGGTCGCACCGGCGACAAGCCTGTTGGGGCCGGTGAAGCGGGCCTGTTCCTTCAGGACCGTAACGCCCAGCCCCTCATAGCGCTCGACGCTGTCGTTGGGTTCGATCGCGGCGATGACCCGGCGGACATGGTCGTTGACGGCGCCGAAATCGATCGTCGGTTCGGCCGTTCGAATGCCAAATCGGCCGGCCTGTCGAACGGTGTCGGCCGTTCGCGCGGCGGCGATCAGGCTCTTTGACGGCACGCAGCCAGTGTTCAGGCAGTCGCCGCCCATCAAATCGCGCTCGATCAGTACGGTACGGGCACCCATCTGCGAGGCGCCGGCAGCCACGGTCAAGCCCGCGGAACCGGCGCCGATCACGCATAGGTCGGTCTTCATTGTCTCCGCCATGACCTGTCTCTCGCACGCGAAATGCTTGGGATAGCCGGCCGCAAAGCCGAGCGGCCCGGATAGCGCCCCGGGCTACTGTCGCCGCTGGCGGACCCGCTTGTACACCACCGGCAACAGCGCCAGCACGGCCAGCCCGATCAGCGGCAGCAGGATAGGCGGATCGAAAATGATCGACAAATCCGGTGTTCCGCCCTGGTCCAGGGTGGCGCCCAGCCCGTTGCCGACCGACACGAAGACGATGGTGCCTGGGATGATGCCGATGAAGGTCGCCAAGACGAACGTGACCAGGGGAACCCCCAGCAGTGCCGGCACCAGGTTGACCAGCCAAAACGGCACAATCGGGATCAGCCGCAGGGTCAGCAGATAGCTGAAGGCGCTATCCCGAAAGCCACCCTCCAGCCGTTTGATCCAGCCGCCGGCACGGCGCTCGACAACGCCGCGAAGGGCCGTTCGCGCGGCCAGGAAGACCGCTGTTGCGCCAACCGTCGCCGCGGTCACGACCAACAGCCCAGCCCAAACGACGCCAAACAGGAAGCCCGCCGCCAGACTGAGCAGCAGGCCGACCGGAATGGACCCCGCGATGGCGACCGCGTAGGCCACAAAAAACACGGCCGACGCCAACACGGCGTTATCGGCGACGAAAGCCGTCAGCATCTGTCGGTGTTCGCTCAACATCTCGAACGTGAAGTACCTGTCGAGGCCGAAGGCGAAAAATGCGACTAAGGCGGCGATCAGCAGGCCAAGCGGTACGAAGCGCTGCCAAACGGGCCGCGGCGCGGCGATACCAGGGATGGCCTGGCCGTCGGTGGTGCTCACAGTGTCCTCGTCAATTGTCGCCGTAGATTGGTGCGGTTTCCCGCGATCGGCGTTCTGAGATTTTTGGTGCATAGCGCTGTGTTCTTAGCTAGCAGCCCATCCGCTCAACAACCAGTCACCATTGGGTGAAAAACAGGACGTGCAGTGGGTTCGAACCATCCTATATGACCGTTGACGCAGGGGCGATGAACGGCTAAAAGCCGCGCCTTTCCGTAACACCGACGACGGTCGATCCGGCGGTCGCCGCAATTTGTGAGGAGATAGAGCCGTGAAACGGACCTATCAGCCGAGTAAACTGGTTCGCAAGCGCCGGCACGGGTTTCGCGCCCGGATGGCCACCGTCGGCGGCCGTCGCGTCATCGCCAACCGCCGGGCCAAGGGCCGCAAGCGCCTCAGCGCCTGAGCCACGCGACCCCAATGCGCCGCCAATGGCCGAACGCGCGGACAGGCTGAAACGCAGGGAAGACTTCCTGCGGCTGGCCGGCGGCCGACGCAAGGCCGTGACGCCGGGCATGGTGGTACAGGTCGCGAAGACCCCCTCGGAGGCCGTGTCACGCAGTGTCGTCCGGCTGGGCTTCACCGCAAGCCGTAAGGTTGGTGGCGCGGTGGCACGAAATCGGGCGAAGCGCAGGCTTAAGTCATTGGCGCAGTCGGCGGTGCCCGACTTGCCCGGCGGTTTGGATCTTGTCCTGATCGCCCGTCGCGCCACCGTCGATCGGCCCTATCAAACCCTGAAACAGGATCTGGCCGCGAGCCTGACCAAGCTGGGGCTGGGTGCAGGTCGCCGCCGATGACCAGCCCGCTTGCCTGGCTGATGAAGGGTGCGGTGCTGTCCTATCGCTACACGTTGTCGCCTTTGGTGGGGCATGGCTGCCGTTTCCGGCCCACTTGCTCGGAATACGCGCTGGAGGCCATCAACCGTTACGGGGCCTTTAAAGGGGGGTGGCTCACGCTGCGGCGACTGGCGCGCTGTCATCCCTGGGGGGGCCACGGCTATGATCCGGTGCCGGATCGCCCCGCGAGACCAGCCGAACTTGGCAAATAACCGCGTACCGCTGCCGGCCAATGGTTGAACCGGCCGTGCGGTACGGTTAGGAATAGCGCGCCCCGAACACCGCCCGGACACTGGCGGTGACCGGCGCCCGTTTCCTGGAGCAGTCATTTTGATGGATAACCAGCGTAATCTTATCATAGCGGTCGTATTGGCCATCGCCATCCTGCTGGGATTCCAGATCTTCGTCGAGGGACCGCGCCAGGCTCAACAGCAGGTCGTCAACCAGGCAACCGACATTGCCGAAGGTATCGCGGGCGAAGGCCTCACCGGCCTGCCGCCGAACGCCCAGGTGGCGCCCGGCACGGACACCCAGGCGCTGGTTCAGGAGATGTTGGCCCAGACCGTCGATCGGGACGAGGCGTTGGCAACGGTGCCGAGGGTCATCATCGACACGCCGCGTCTGCACGGGTCGCTGTCGCTGGTCGGCGCGCGGATCGACGATCTGACCCTGGCCGACTATCGCGAGACGGTCGACCCCGACAGTCCCGAGGTGACCCTGCTGTCGCCGCCGAACGCGCCCGACCCGTATTATGCCGATTTCGGCTGGGCGCCGACCGATCCGTCGATACCGGTTCCGACGAACGATACCGAATGGACGGCCGACGCCGACGTGCTGACATTCGACCAGCCGGTAACCCTGACGTGGGACAATGGCGCCGGGCTGACGTTCGAGCGGGTCGTGGCGGTCGACCAGGACTACATGTTCACCGTCACCCAGCGGGTCTTCAACCAGTCCGTCAACGGTGTCGCCCTTCGCCCCTTTGGCCGCATCATGCGTTTCGGCACGCCGGAGGTGCTGGGCTTCTTCATCCTGCATGAAGGGCCTTACGGGGTCTTCAACGGCACGCTGGACGAATACGACTATGGCGACCTGGTCGATGACGGCCAGATCGTAACCGACAGCACCGGCGGCTGGCTGGGCTTCACCGACAAGTATTGGATGGTCGCCCTGGTGCCGGACCAGCAAACGGCGATCCAGGCACAATTCGCCCACTCACAACCCGCGTCGCGCGACCAGTACTTCGCGACCTTTGCCGCCGACACCATGGTTGTACCGGCCCGTGGCAGCGTCGAGATCACCAATCATCTCTTCGCCGGGGCGAAGGAAGTCGATGTCATCGACATGTATGAGACGACGCTGGGGATCGACAATTTCGACCTGGCGATCGATTGGGGCTGGTTCTACTTCCTGACCCGGCCGGTGTTCTGGGCGCTGAACATCATTCACGGCTTGATCGGCAATTTCGGCGTCTCGATTCTGGTCTTCACCGTCTTTATCAAGCTGCTGTTCTTCCCGCTCGCCAACAAGTCCTACAAGTCCATGTCGCGGATGAAGGCGCTGCAACCGCAGATGACCGAAATCCGCGACCGCTACAAGGACGACCGCCAGAAGATGAACCAGGCGGTCATGGAGATGTACAAGCGCGAGAAGGTCAATCCGGCCTCCGGCTGCCTGCCCATATTGCTGCAGATCCCGGTGTTTTTCGCGCTGTACAAGGTGCTGTTCGTCACCATCGAAATGCGCCACGCGCCGTTTTTCGGCTGGATTCAGGATCTCTCGGCGGTCGACCCGACCTCGATCTGGAACCTGTTCGGCCTGCTGCCGTGGACGCCGCAGGACTATCTGCCGTCCTTCATGGTGCTGGGCGCCTGGCCCATCATCATGGGCGTCACGATGTACCTGCAGCAAAAGCTGAACCCCGCGCCGACGGACCCGATTCAAAAGCGCATCATCGGCGCCTTCCCCTTCGTCTTCACCTTCCTGCTGTCGACCTTCCCGGCCGGTCTGGTGATCTACTGGGCCTGGAACAACACCCTGTCGATCCTCCAGCAATGGGTGATCATGAAGCGCATGGGCGTGAAGATCGGCGGCGGACTGGAGCAATCGGCGCTGACCACGACCGCGCCGCCATCGGTCCAGCGCAAGAAGTCGAAGGATGAGGACGGCGAAAAGCCGGCCAACGGGCAGCGCAGGAAGAAGCCCGCGGCAAAGGCCGGCAACGGCGGTGCCGCCAAAACCCAGGCGAATGGGCAGCGCAAGAAGAGGCCGGCGGCAAAGGCCGCCAACACCGGCACGGCAAATGCCCAGGCGAAGAAGAAGGCACCGGCCAACGCCGACAAGCCGACCGGAACCGGAGGCGGCGCCCAGCGCAAGCGCAGCGGTTCGAACGCCAAGCGCCCGTCCGGCGGCGGCAATCGCCGCAACGGGCGCCGCACCGGCAGCCGCCGCACTTAGTCTTCCGCACCTGTTACCGGCCGTGGACCGGCCAACCGATGATCGATCCGCCGACCGAAACCGAAGACGCGCTAGAGACCGGCCGCCACCTGTTCGCCCAAGCCTGCGACTTTCGTTTCGCGGTTGCCGAAGTCGCCCAGATGCCGGCGGCCGGCTTGCCGGAGGTGGCCTTCGCGGGCCGGTCCAATGTGGGCAAGTCTTCGCTGATCAACGCCTTGACCGGGCGCAAAACCCTGGCCCGTACGTCCAACACCCCGGGCCGAACGCAGCAGCTGATCTTTTTCGATCTGGGCAGGCGCCTCACTTTGGTGGACCTGCCCGGCTATGGTTACGCCAAGGTCTCGAAAAGCCTGGTCGCACGCTGGACCAAGCTGTTGCGCGCCTATTTGCGCGGCCGCGTCACCTTGCGACGGGCCTACGTTCTGATCGACGCGCGCCATGGCCCCAAGGCGACGGACGAAGAGATCATGGCCCTTCTCGACCAGTCCGCCGTGCCCTATCGCATCGTCTTGACCAAGATCGACAAGGTCTCTCAAGCAGACCTGGACGCGCTGGTGGCGAGCCTGCGCGAGGACCTGAAACGCCACCCCGCCGCTTTGCCGGAACCGCTCGCAACCAGCGCGGCGAAGTCACTGGGGCTCGACCAGATGCGGGCGGACGTCGCGACATTGGCCAACGAACCGGCGCCGCCCGGCTGATTTCGTCCGCGCAAGCTGCTAACCTCCGCCTTCCTCGCCACCAGCCTCGGCCGTTCCATGACAGACAAACCGGTATTCGCTGACGCCGCCCCGGGCGATGCATGGCTGCAAAAGGCCAAGACCCTGTCCGAAGCGTTGCCCTTCATGCGACGCTATTCCGGCGCCACGTTCGTGATCAAGTATGGCGGCAACGCGATGGGCGACCCCGGCCTGGCGCACGACTTCGCCCGCGACCTGGTGCTGTTGAAGCAGGTCGGTATCAACCCCGTCGTCGTCCATGGCGGCGGCCCGCAGATCGGCCAGATGCTGGAACGGTTGAACGTCAAGACGACCTTCATCGACGGGCTGCGCGTCACCGATCAGGATACGGTCGACATCGTCGAGATGGTTCTGTCGGGATCGATCAACAAATCGATCGTTTCGGCCGTGCAATCGGTCGGCGGCCAGGCCATCGGTCTGTCCGGCAAGGACGGCGCCCTGATCTCGGCCCGCAAGCTGCGCCGCGCCAAGCGCGACCCCGACAGCCATATCGAACAGGTCCTGGATCTGGGCTTTGTCGGCGAACCGACGGCGGTGAACCCGGACATTCTGTCGGTGTTTGCGAAGAGCGCGTTCATTCCGATCATCGCCCCCATCGGCATTGGCGAGAACGGCGAGACCTACAATATCAACGCCGACACGGCCGCTGGGGCCGTGGCCGGCGCGCTGAACGCCAGCCGCTTCTTCCTGCTGACCGATGTCACCGGCGTTTTCGACAAGGCGAAGACCTTGATCACCGACCTGCCGGTCGACAAGGCAGAGGCGCTGATGGACGACGGCACGATCTCGGGCGGCATGATCCCCAAGATCGAAACCTGCGTCTCGGCGGTGAAGGCCGGTGTGGGCGGCGCCGTCATCCTGGACGGCCGGGTGCCCCACGCTCTGTTGCTGGAGATCTTTACCGACGGGGGCGCGGGGACGTTGATTCACCGGTAGCCGGCGTGCGACGAGCATATCGACAAGGCCGGCCGCCGACGCCCCCGATGGCGGCTAAGGGCCTGCCTGGTCGCGGACTGGATCGCATCGTCGTTGGCGCACCAATTGGGAGCGGGCATGTATTTGGGAATTGATCTCGGCACGTCGGCGGTGAAGGCCATCCTGGTCGACGATGCCCAGGCAATCATCGGACAGGCATCGGCACCGTTGACCGTCGAACGGCCCCAGCCGCTATGGTCGGAACAGGATCCGGAATCCTGGTGGCAGGCGGCGATCAACGCGCTTTCGGCGCTGCGGGCCGATCACTCTGGGCCACTGGCCGACGTGCGGGCAATCGGCCTGTCCGGCCAGATGCATGGCGCCACCTTGTTGGACGGCGGCGGCAACCCTCTGCGGCCGGCCATCTTGTGGAATGATGGCCGCAGCTTCGCCGAATGCGCGGCCCTTGAGCGCACGGTTCCTGATCTGACGACGATCACCGGCAACCGCGCGATGCCCGGGTTCACCGCGCCCAAGCTGCTTTGGGTAAAGAACCATGAACCCGAAATCTTCGCACGCGTCAGGCGCGTGCTGTTGCCCAAGGACTATCTGCGACTAAGGCTGACGGGGGAGGCCATCAGCGACATGTCGGATGCCGCCGGCACATTGTGGCTGGATGTCGGCGGCCGACGATGGTCACCGGCCTTGCTGGATGCCACCGGTCTTGATGAGCAGGCGATGCCATCGCTGGCCGAGGGATCGGATATTGCCGGCCATTTGCGATCCGATATCGCGGCGGAGATGGGCCTGCCCGCCGGCATTCCCGTGGCCGGCGGCGCCGGCGACAATGCGGGCGGCGCGGCGGGCATCGGTATCGTCGACCCTGGCCGAGCCTTCGTCTCACTGGGCACATCCGGTGTCGTTTTCGCCGTCAGCGACGGCTTCAGGCCCGATCCGGACAATGGCCTTCACGCTTTCTGCCACTGTCTGCCGGGCCGCTGGCACCAGATGGCGGTGATCTTGAGCGCGGCGAGCTGTCTCGATTGGGCCGCCAAAGCGTTCGGCTTCGACAGTGTTGCAAGCCTGATCGCGGCAGCGGAGACCATCGATCCTTCCGACACACTGCCGCTGTTTCTGCCGTATCTTTCGGGGGAGCGGACGCCGCACAACGATCCCAACGCGCAAGGCGTCCTGTTCGGCCTCACCCATTCGACCGATCGCGCGCAGATGGCCTACGCGGTGCTTGAAGGCGTTGCCTTCGCCCTGGCGGACGGGTTGGACGTCCTGACAGCCGCCGGCACGGATGTCAGCGCCTTGTCGGTCATCGGCGGCGGCGCTCGCTCGACAGGATGGGGCCAGATGATCGCGTCGGCGTTCGACCGGCCGCTGCACTACCACGAAGGGGGCGATGTCGGCCCCGCCTTTGGCGCAGCGCGGCTTGCCAGATTGGCGGCGACGGGCGAGCCCGTCAGCGAGGTCTGTACGGCGCCGCCGATCAGGGAGACTGTGGAGCCGGATGCCGCCCTGACCCACTCAATGGCCCCGAGGCGCGCCACCTTTGCTGCCCTCTATCGCGATCTGCGCGACCGTTTCTCCGCACCCCAGCAACTGTCCGATTGAAATAGGGAACACAACGGCCATGAGCCCTGCCCCGTACTTCGACATCGACCGGGTCCCGTTTGAGGGGCCGGACACCAACAACCCGCTGGCGTATCGGTACTACGAGCCTGACCGCCTGGTACTGGGCAAGCCGATGAAAGATCATCTGCGCCTGGCGGTTTGCTACTGGCACAGCTTCTGCTGGCCCGGCAGCGACATGTTCGGCGCCGGCACGTTCGACCGGCCCTGGTTCGCCGGCGCCGGCGACCCGGACACCATGGAACTGGCCGAACACAAGCTCGCCGTGGCTTTCGAGTTCTTCGAAAAGCTTGGCACGCCGTTCTTCTGCTTTCACGACGTCGACGCCGTGCCGCTGCCCGACGACCTCGAACAGTCCCGCCGCAATCTCGATCGCATCGCGTCACTGATGGAACGGGAAATGGACCGGACCGGCGTGAAGCTGTTGTGGGGCACGGCCAACCTGTTTTCGCACCGGCGCTACATGGCCGGCGCCGCGACCAATCCGGACCCTGCGGTCTTTACCTACGCCGCCGGACAGGTGCGCAACATCCTGGAGGTCACCCATCGGCTCGACGGCGCCAACTATGTGCTGTGGGGCGGGCGCGAGGGCTACGACACCTTGCTGAACACCGACATGCGGCACGAGGCGGACCAGCTGGGCCGCTTTCTGGCGCTGGTGGCGGAGCACAAGCACAAGATCGGCTTCAAAGGCACGCTGCTGATCGAACCGAAGCCGATGGAGCCCACTAAGCACCAGTACGATCACGATGCGGCAACCGTGCATGCCTTTTTGCAGCGGTATGATCTGGTCGGCGAGTACAAGCTGAACATCGAGGTCAACCATGCCACGCTGGCCGGCCACAGTTACGAGCACGACATCGCCTACGCGATCGCCAACGACCTGATGGGGTCGTTCGACATCAATCGCGGGGACCCGCAAAACGGCTGGGACACCGACCAGTTTCCAAATGACGTCACCGAGGCCACGCTGGCCCTTTACCGGGTGGTCCGGGCCGGTGGCCTGACGACCGGGGGCTTCAACTTCGACGCCAAACTGCGGCGCCAGTCCACCGATCCGCTGGACCTGGTCCATGCCCATATCGGCGGCATCGATACCTTGGCCAGGGGGCTGCTGGCCGCCGGGCGGCTGATCGAAGATGGCACGTTGGACAGCTTCATAAGCGACCGTTACGCGGGTTGGAGCGACGAAGAAGGCCGTGCCATACTGGCCGGGGAGCGCAGCCTGGAAACCCTGGCCGATCGGGCGCAAGCAGAACCCGCGCCGGTGCCGGTTTCGGGGCGTCAGGAGTATTTGGAGAACCTGATCAATCGTATCGTGTGAGCCGCAGCCCTTTCCCGCCTATTTCACGTAAGACAGAGGCAGGGCCGTGGTGTGTTTGATCTCCTCCATGACGAAGGTGGAGGTCACGTCCGACAGGCCGCCGACCGCGATCAGCCGCTTGTAGACGTCGTCATACGCGGCAATGTCGGGCACGACCAGGCGCAGCAGATAGTCGATCTCGCCGCTCATCCGGTAAAAATCGACGACCTCGGGTATGGCGTCCAGGGCCGTCGCGAACCGGTCCAGCCATTCCGCGTTGTGTTCGTGGGTCTTGATCGTGACGAACACGGTCGTGCCGACATTCAACTTCACCGGGTCCAGCAAGGCCACCCGGCGGCGGATGACGCCGGTCTTCTCCAACTTCTGAATACGGCGCCAGCACGGGGTCGCGCTTAAGCCCACCTGTTCGGCAATATCGGCAACCGAGAGGCTGGAATCCCGCTGCAGGCACGACAGAATTTTTTTATCAATTGCATCCATAACGTAGGACACACTGTCAGAGTCTTGGCTGTTTCTTAGTCTAGTTTGCACAAAACTACCTTGGAAGTCGAGCTATCGTTTCGCCGACATAAACGCGGAAGGAATGCGAGCGCCATGCTGTCAAAACTGTTCACCGACCATCCGTCGTCCGTCGGCGAGACCTATTGGCAGCATATGGGCATGGCGTTTTCCTTCGCCTTCGCCATGATCAGAGCCGGATTTGCCTGTCTGTTGCACGGCTTCTTCCCATTTCTGTTCGTCAAGACCGGCAGCCGAACGATCACGGAACTGCATGACCGCATGGTCACCAACCGGTCCCGCCTGCCCCAAGCGGACGATGCCACGGACCGTCAGCAAGCTGTTAACTGGCAAATTTGACCGCTTGACCTCTTAGCCCTCGGTCCGAACAATCAAGCCTCTTCAACGGCGGTCTTTCGACCGAATTTCGGCTAGACAGGGGTTTTGGCATGAAACGAGTTCTCGCAACGATGGCGTTTGCCGCCTTTGGCTTGACGGCCGGCACGGCCAGCGCGGTTTCGACGTCGATCAACTATATGGACCTGCCGCCTGGCATGGACTTGCAGACGTGTTTGAACCGAGGCGATGCCGCGCTGTCGGCAACCGGTTTGTCGCCCCTTTCGCGCACATCCAGTGCCGCGTGGGCCGAAACCTACGAGGCCGATGCCCTTTTCATCGTCTACTGCATCATGGATCGCGGCATCGCGGTTGTCTCCGCATCGGCCGAACAGGCCCAAAGGTCCGACGAAATGGGCAACTACATCGACCGGATCATGGACAATTTCGAGAGCCCCCAGTCCGGCGGGCGGAAGTAACCCTCGCGAGACAAGCAAGGGCGCCATGCGTCTGCGGTCCGGTGCATTGAAACGGATTCCGGCCTATATCTGCGGCCATGGGTATTCCGTTTTTGAAGATGCACGGGCTGGGCAACGACTTTGTTGTCATTGACGATCGGGCAGCCGTCGGCCGGGTTGACCAAACACTCGCGGTCAAACTGGCCGATCGGCGCCTGGGTGTCGGCTGTGATCAGGTGATTGTGCTGGAGCCGTCGCAGCGTGGCGACGTGTTCATGCGCATTTTCAATCCCGATGGCAGCGAGGTAGAATCCTGCGGCAACGCAACGCGCTGCGTCGCTGATCTGGTGTTTGGCGAGTCCAGCACTGAAGAGGCGGTGATCGAGACGCGCGGCGGCCTGTTGGCCTGCAATCGCGCGAACGACGATATGATCACGGTCGATATGGGCCCGGCCCGGTTCGGCTGGCAGGACATTCCGCTGGCCCACGCGGTTCCGGACACGGCCCATCTGCCAGTCGCGCTGGACGACCTGACCGACCCGGTCGGCGTTTCGATCGGCAATCCGCACTGCGCGTTCTTCGTTCCCGACGCCGAAGCGGTCGCCATCGAGCGGCTGGGTCCGTTGATCGAGACCGACAGCCTGTTTCCGGCGCGCACGAACGTAGAGTTCGTGCAGGTGATCGCACCCGATCACCTGCGCATGCGCGTTTGGGAGCGGGGCGCCGGTGTCACGCTCGCCTGCGGTTCCGGCGCTTGCGCCTCGGCCGCCGCCGCCGTTAAACGCAAGCTCGCCACCCCGCGCATGGCGATCGATCTCGACGGCGGCAGGCTTTGGCTGGATGCCAGCGATCTGGACCACATCCTGATGACCGGCCCGACCGAACTGGCCTATCGAGGCAACTGGCCGACCGACGATGCCCAGGCCGGCTGAAACAGCGTTGGGTGGCGTGACGGCTTCGCCGAGCGTCGTCACCTTTGGCTGCCGGCTGAACAGCCAGGAAAGTGCGGTTATCCAGTCCCATCTGGTGCAGGCCGACGCGGGCGACACGGTGGTCATCAATAGCTGCGCGGTCACGGCCGAGGCGGAGCGGCGTGTGCGCACGGCGATAAGGCGGGCACGGCGCGAACGGCCGGATGCCGAGATCGTCGTAACCGGCTGTGCCGTCCAGATCACGCCGGAACGCTATCAGGCCATGCCGGAGGTCGATCGGATCGTCGGCAACCATGAGAAGCTGTTGCCGGAAACATGGCAGACGGTGAACGGGGAAAGCGCCGGCATCCTGGACATTCAGGACGTGCGGGAAACGGCCGGCCATATGGTCGCCGGCTTTGACGGCAGAACGCGCGCCTTCCTGCAGGTCCAGAATGGCTGCGACCATCGCTGCACCTTTTGCATCATCCCGTTCGGTCGCGGGCCATCCCGGTCGGTGCCGATTGGGTCCATCGTTGATCAGGCGCGCCAGGCGGTCGCAACGGGCTATCACGAGATCGTCCTGACCGGCGTCGATGTCACATCCTATGGCAGCGACTTGCCGGGCCGGCCAACCCTGGGCCAAATGATCCGCCGGCTGCTGGCCTGCGTTCCCGAACTGCCACGCCTCAGGCTGTCGTCAATCGACCCGGTGGAAATCGATGATGCTCTCTGGCACCTGATCGAGCATGAGCCGCGGTTGATGCCGCACCTGCATCTCAGCCTTCAGGCCGGCGCCGATCTTGTCCTAAAACGCATGAAGCGCCGACATTTGCGTGCCGACATCTTTGATCTTTGCGACCGGGCGCGCCGCTTACGGCCGGACATCGTGTTTGGCGCGGACCTGATCGCCGGCTTCCCAACTGAAACCGACGCGCACTTCGAAGCCACGCTTGATGTGGTTCAGACCTGCGATCTCAGCTATCTGCACGTCTTCCCTTATAGCCCACGCGAGGGCACGCCTGCGGCACGGATGCCGCAGGTCTCTCCCAACGTGCGACGCGAGAGGGCCGCACGGCTGCGTGAGGCCGGCGCGAACAGTCTCGACAGGTTGCTAGACCGAGAGATCGGCAAGATGCGGCGGGTTTTGATCGAACAGGATGCGTCTGGCCGAACCGAGCACTTCGTGCCGGCTCGGATGGGCGCCAATCCGACAATCCGCCTGGATGCGGGCGCGATCGTCGATACCGAAATCATCGCCCGAGACGCAGACGGGTTGATCGGCCGGCCCTTCCGGGTCGTAAAACACTCCAACTGGAACGCTGCTTGAAGGCGTATTGGGGCCCGACGATATCCTCATCATGGCCTCGGCCACGCCGTAAAAGCGCCGCAACGGACACTGCATGATCCGAACGATGATGAAACGACGCTCGCTACTCGCCGCCGCTCTTGTCTCCGCCTGCATCGGATGGACATCGTCTGCGGGTGCGCAGGGTGCGCTTAGTCTGGACGATCAGCTTTTGGTCACACGCGTCCAAAGCTACCTGGACAGTCTGACGACGCTGCAGGCGCGGTTCTCACAGGTGGCACCTGACGGATCGGTCGCCCAGGGCGACTTCTATCTTCAGCGGCCGGGCTTCATGCGTCTTGAATACGACACCGAACCCTATCTCTATGTCGCGAACGGACGTTTTCTGTATTTCTACGACGAGTTGATGGACAGCAGGTCCAACACCGAAATCGGTTCGACGTTGGCCGACTTCATCCTGCGCGAGGACGTGCGTTTATCGGGCAACGTGACGGTCATGGATGTGCGCGAGGATCCTCAGGCCATCCAGGTCGATCTGATCCAGACCGAAGACCCGACCGCTGGGCAGATCACCTTGATATTCGATCGCGACCCGCTCGTGCTGTCCAGTTGGGTCGTGATCGACGCCCAGAACCAAACCACGCAGGTCATCCTGGACGCAATTCAGCGGGACATCGACATACCCCGCAGTCTGTTCCGCGCGCCCACCGCGGGCAATTAGCCACCCGGTCGCCGCAGCCCCGTCGCCGTCAGTCCGGTTCGCGAAACGGCGCGACGAACAGGTTTGGCAAACTCTCGTCGTGACGGCGCTCGACGCCGATCGGCATGTCGGGCGTCCGTTGCGTTCGACTGCGTGAGGCAAACATGCGGTCCCAGAACGAGAACAGGGTACCGTAATTGCTGTCCGTATCGCGCCTTATGGCGTGGTGATGCACCCAATGGATCGACGGGGTGATGATGACCATCGACAGCGGCCGCTCGAACCAGCGCGGCAGCGCAACGTTGGAATGGTGGAAGATGGCGGCCGCCAACAGCAGGGTCTCGAACAGCAGCGCCGCCGCCAGCGGTATGTCCAGCAAGATGATGAACAGGGCCCGCACCAACGCGCTCAAAACGACTTCGCCGAAGTGAAACCGCACGGCGCTGGTCGAGTCCAGAAACTCGTCCAGATGATGGACGTGATGGAACCGCCACAAGAACGGAATCTCGTGATTGGCCCGGTGCCACCAATAGATGAAAAGGTCCAGCAGCACGAGGTCGATCAGCAAGGTGTACCAGTCCGACCACCAATCGGGCCACGCCAGGGCGTCGCGCCAGCCGAGCGAATTCGTCGCCGCCAGATAGGTCACCGGCACGACGATGAGCGGCGACAGGCCGACATTGGCCAGCCAAAGACCGGCATTCCGCCCCAGCCTGCGCCAGCCGAGCGGTCCTTCGTCGCGGCGCGGGCGGGCGCGGGGCCGCAGCCGTTCCACAACGAAAACAAAAATGAGCCACAGCCCCACGACCCAGAGTTTCAACGCCAGCAGGGCTTGAACTGCGTCTTCCATGGCACGCATATATGTTGCAGTAGCCGCTGAGGCCAAAGTGACAACAGCGTGACCCATGGTCGCGCGCATTCTTCAAGAAGGGAAGATGGCCCCTATGCGACCCCTTGTCGGAATACCCTGCTGCGTCAGGCAGGTGGGCCTGCACCCGTTTCACATCGTCGGGGACAAGTATATCCGGGCCGTCACCGACGGCGCGGGCGCGCTTGCGGTCGGCTTACCAGCGCTGGGCGACGCCTATGACTGGCGCGAATGGCTGCCCCGGCTGCATGGCGTCCTGATCACAGGCAGTACGTCGAACGTGCATCCTGCCCTTTATGGCGACACGTACGACGCCCACGACGCAAACCACGACCCGGCCAGGGACGCGACCACCCTGCCCCTGATCCGTGCCGCGCTGAGCGAAGGTGTGCCGCTTCTGGCGATCTGCCGCGGCATTCAAGAGCTGAACGTCGCCTTTGGCGGCACGTTGCACCAGGATTTGAAATCGGTCGATGGCCGCTTCGACCATCACCCCGACCCGGACCTTGATGCCGAGGGCCAGTATGGTCCGGCCCACCCGGTGCGCCTTTCGGCGGACGGTGAGCTAAATCGGCTGTTCGGCAAGTCCGAGATCATCGTCAACTCGATCCATTATCAGGGCATCGGCAAGCTAGGCGACGGGCTATCGGTCGAGGCGGTGGCGGAGGATGGCCAGGTCGAGGCGGTGCGGGTCGACGGTGCCAAGGCGTTTGCGATCGGCGTGCAATGGCATCCGGAGTGGCGCTACTGGGAAAACACGGAGTCCACGGCCCTGTTTCGGGCCTTCGGCGAAGCGGTTGCCGCCCATGCCGGCAAGTCTGCGCGCTTGGCCGCCGAGTAACAGGCGCTAGGCGCCCTCACCGTTCGACAGTTTTGCCAGCAGCTTGATCAGATCCGCCCGCTCCTGATCGCTGAGCGCCCCGGCCATCGCGCGCTCATGGGCCAGGACGGCCGGCAGAATGTCGCGCAGCAAGGTCGAGCCTGTATCGCTCAGCTTAAGCGCGTAGGAGCGGCGATCTGCCGGGGACGGTGCCCGGACGACCAGGTCACGCCGCTCCAACCGATCGATCACAGCCACCATAGTCGACCGATCGATGCCAAGCGCGTCGCCGAGTTCCGACTGGCTAAGGCCGTCATTGCTGTCGATCAGGATGAGAACGCCAAGCTGCCCCGGCGTGATGTCGAAATCCGCCGTCGCGGCGCGGAAATTCTGAAAAACGGCGATCTGCGCGCGGCGCAGGTTGTAGCCGACAAGGTCGGGCAGCACGCCGTGATCGATACGCCGGCTGCGCCTGCGGCGGCGATCGACGGAACCGGCGGCCCTTGGGACGTTCGCTACCACAGCAAGTTCACCAGCCCCAACGTGATGATCGGGAACGCGATCAGGATAATCACCCGCACGGCGTCGGACAGCAAGAAGGGCAACACGCCCCGGAAACTGTCTAGCATCGGCACGTCGCGGGCGAGCGAATTGATGATGAACACATTCATGCCGACAGGCGGCGTGATCAACCCCACCTCGACCACGATCAGGGCCAGGATCCCGAACCATATCGCCGTTTCTTCCGGCGTCATGCCGAAGTCCAGCGCCATGACGATGGGGAAGAAGATCGGGATGGTCAGCAGGATCATGCTGAGACTGTCCATGACGCAGCCGAGTAGCAGATAGATCAGCAGCATAACGGCCAGCACCGCCATCGGCGCCAGGCCGCTGTCGCCGATGAACAGCGCCGCGGACTGGGGCAACTGGGTCAAGGCCAGCATGCCGTTGAACAGTTTAGCGCCGAGAATGATCAGAAAGATCATCGCGCTGGCCTCGGCAGTGCCCTTCAGGCTGTCGACGAAGCCTTGCCAGCGCATGCCGCCGTGGAAGATCGCCAGCAACAGGGTCGAAAAGGCCCCGACGGCCGCCCCTTCCGTCGGCGTAAACCATCCGGCGTAAATGCCGCCGATCACGAGCAGGAAGATCGCCACCACGGGCCAGGTTTCGGCGACGGCCTTGCGCCTGGCGACTGCGTCTGCGCGCTCACCCGTCGGGCCGGCATCCGGCCTGAAACGGACATAAACAGCAATCGCCAGCACATAGCCCAGCGCGGCCAGGAAGCCCGGCACCAGGGCGGCGACGAACATCTTGGCGATGTTCTGTTCGGTCAGAATGGCGTAGATGACCAGGACGACCGATGGCGGGATCAGGATACCGAGTGTACCGCCGGCGGCCAGCGAGCCGGTCGACAAGGCGCCGGAATAGCCGAACCGCCGCATCTCCGGCAAGGCCACCTGGGCCATCGTTGCGGCCGTGGCCAGGGACGAGCCGCAGATGGCGCCGAACCCGGCGCAGGCCCCGACGGACGCCATCGCCACGCCGCCCCGCCGATGGCCGAGAAAGACGTTGGCCGCGTTGAACAGCGCCTTGCTCATCCCCGCCCGTGTCGCGAACTGGCCCATCAGCAGGAACAGGGGCACGACGGACAGGCCGTAGTCCGCAAAGGCGCTGAACGACGTGTTCTTAACGTAAGCCAATGTCGGCGAAACCCCGCGCATGACCAGATAGGCGCCCAGGCCGACCGTGATCATCGATACGCCGATGGGGATGCGCAGGGCCAGCAACGCCAACAGGGCGACAAAGGCGAACGCACCGAGTTCGGGTCCGATCACCGGACCGGCTCTCCGCTGCCCCGTGCCTCAGCAATTGACCTCAGGACCGTGTAGGCGCACACCAGCGCCAAGAGAACCGTGGCGACGACCGCGCAGAGATATCCCCACTTCGTCGGCAGGCCAAGGATCCATGTGGTCTCACCGTAGGGACCTAGGCGATCGAGATAACCGTTGAAGAGTTGCCAGGCCAGCAGCGCGGCGATGATCGTGTAAAGCAGGTTGCCGGCCACTGCGAACCAAGCCCGGGTCCTGGCGCTTGCTTTGGCGACAAAGAAGTCGACCGCAACGTTGCCCCGGACAATCTGGCAATAGGGCAAGAAGCTGAACAGCGCTATGGCAACGCCAAGCTCGACCAACTCAAAGTCACCGGGAACCGGCCCCAGCCAGCCGAACAGCGGGACACCGGCCAGGTTGCGGCCGATGATGCTGACGACGACCATGACCATGATCGCCGCCAGCAAAAGCCCGCCAAGAACCGCCAAGGCGGCCGACGCGCGATAAAGCGCCCTGCCGATGGGATCGACCGAGACCGCGCCCGGCGGCTGGCAGGCCATGCGGACCTATTGGCTGTACTGGTCGACCAGTTCTCGTGCCCGGGCCAGCAGGGTGGCGCCGTCATGGCCGGCCTCGTCCGTATTGGCCACCCACGCATCGATGACGCCCTGGGTGCGGTCCGACATCTCGGCCACGACCTCATCGGACAAGACAACGAACTGGTTGCCGGCATCCACGGCGGCCTGGCGGCCGGGGGCCTCGGCCTCGTCCCAGACCTGGCCGATCATCTGGGCCAGCGCCATGCCAGAGTTGTTGTCGATCACCGCCCGCAGATCGTCAGGCAGACCCTCGTACACGTCCTTGTTCATGGCGAACAGAAAGACCGAGGTATAAAAGCCGCGGTCGGCATCGATTTCGCTGTGGCAACAGACCAGTTCCTGGACGCGCAAGGGACGCGCCACCTCCCACGGAATGACCGTTCCGTCGACCACACCGCGCGACAGGGCCTCGGGCACTTGCGGCACCGGCATGCCGACCGGTACGGCGTCCAGCGCCTCCAGCGCATCATTGATCACGCGCGTGGGCGCGCGAACGGACGTGCCCTCCAAATCATCGAGACTGTCGAACGGTTCGTCGCGCATGTGGAAGGTGCCGGGGGCGTGGGTGTGCAGGGTCAGAACATGCACGTCGGCAAATTCGTCGGCCAGGTTCTCCTCGTAGAACGCCTGCGCCGCCTGGCTTGTCGCCTCCGCCGTGCCGGCGACAAACGGCAGCTCAAACACCTCGGTCAACGGGAAACGTCCGGGCGTGTAGCCCGGCAAGGTCCAGACCACGTCCACGACGCCATCGCGCACCTGATCGTAAAGCGAGGGCGGTGCGCCGCCGAGCTGCATGGCCGGGTAGATCTCGACCGCGATCCTGCCGTCGGATTCGTCCATCACCCTGTTCGCCCAAGGTTCGATGAACTGCGAGTGGGCAACCGAGGGCGGCGGCAGGAAGTGATGCACGCGCAAGGTCACGTCTTGCGCCTGTGCGGCCGGTCCCATACCGGCAAGCATCGCGGCGACGGACGCCCCACCCAACACACCAAAAACGGACGCACGCAAAGTCATGATTGTCATGTGACGGTGTCCTCCCCTATCTGGCCAACTTGCGGCGGGCTTATCATTTCCGAAGAGCCTATCGCCTTCCGCGGGACATCTCTAGGCCGGTCCCAAGCCCGCGACTCTGCCCTTGATCCAACTCCCCTTTCAACGATATTGTTTGACATACGAACAATTTGTCGGACCGGCGTGACCAGCCAACGGACCGGCCGGTGCTACGAGGATTCATGACCTTTTCCGTGACGATCCGACAGTCGGGTATGTTTTCACTAACATAAGCAACATCGACACCGGATGAGGAGCGCGCGCCATTAGCCCCTCTCTGGAACCACCAGCGCCGAAAGAGGACGACGAAGGAATGACATCATCGAAA
>JBCDFV010000029.1:0-53963 GCA_039177555.1 Pseudomonadota bacterium
CAACAGACCTTCAATCCTCCGCCATTGAACGGCGCTGAGTTCGTAGCGTTTGGGCATCATAGGCCTCCAGACCAGCAAATCTGGAAGCCTATGAATCACACATCAAACCCAAACGGAATCCTGAATGTCGATTGATCCTAGAGCAAAATCGACATTTCCGTTCGAACGAACAATAACTCCGGCAAGTTCGGCGGTCATGCGTGCTCTCAGATCGCTGTCTTGCTCAATTCTACTGGCTAACTCAAAGGCAGTTTCAAATTCTCCAAGCGCTGCATAGGCTTGTGAGATATTTGCGATGATGTATGGCCGATCGGTCCGTGACTGAGCACCAGTGTCAGGTGTTCTTTCGAGCCAATGGGACAAATCGGACAGAGCGTCAAGCAAAGGTCCGCTCCTGAGACCAGGGTCTTGTAATCCATGTTCTTCAGCAGCCAACATTATTGCTCGTGACTGCCTTCTGACGCTCTCAATATCGTTTGCTGCATTTACCGCCGCATCAATGTCTCCTGCCTCGGAATAGAAAACGGATAATCGTCCGAGTGCCCAGTCGCGCGGATAGCCAGGGCTGACCTTCTCGATCGTATCGAGCGCGCCAGGAACATCAGAAAATCGAATCTGCTCGAATAGAATATTCCAAAGGGCATCGTCACGATCGGCTGTGGATTCGATCAATTCCGTCAGGGAATATGCTGATCGCAAGAGGTCCAACGCAACCGGCCTGCTTGGGGCATCTTCGAAATCGAAACTGCCAGACACAGACTGACTAATCTCGCCGACTAGAAACCCTAGCAGAGCATCGCGTTGTTCGACATTTTCTAGTGTGTTGGCTGTTGCGATTGCACCATCCGTATCGCCGGACTGGGATTGCAGGCTAGCAATAGCTGTCAGCCAACTCTGGCTTTGAAACCAGATATCCCGCTCCAACACAAACTCCAGCAACTCTGTCGAAAATGCTTGCGCTATGACTGGATCACGTCGAACAGCCGAAAATGGGGAGCTCAAATTTGAGCGCGTCGCCCGCTCGAAACTGTTCTCTTGAACCAATAGCTCCTCGGCCACCTGCACGGCCAACTCCAGAACGCATTCTTCCGTAATCGCCCGAACGCAGGCATCTCCATTCGCCAAGAACTGTGTGTAAGCATTGAGCCACCCGATAGGGTCGTCCGCGGCGATCCGGGCACCCAAGAGAGTATTCGGCATTTCCTCGACGATACGATTGAGGTTTAGCCGCGCATGCTCCAGTAACGACTGTCGCGATTCTGGATCAGCCTCCGATCCCGCCTGGTCAAATAGCTCCAGGGCATCGGCGAGAAGAGTATTTGCTTCCTCGTGACCAGGTGAACGTTGCTCAGGAAAAAGCAGCCATCCAACGACCACGGCCGGCGCAATCAACAAAAGCGCCCATTGCCAATGTCTCTGCAGTTGCACGCCAGCGGGCCCCAGTCTGGAAAAGGAATATCTTCATATTATTGATGGCGCCGGATCGTTAATCAACCAAAAACCTAGGCCCTGGCCTCCTCACCCTTCACCACGCCATCCCCCACCAACCGCTCGGCCTCCTGCTCAAAGCTCAAATCGTCCCGCACCAATTCACCTTGCTTCAGCGCCTCGAAGAACGTCCGCCGGCTCACCCCGCCACCTTGCAGCGCCGCCATCCAGGCGGCGAGTTCCTGCGCGCTCATCGGCGCTGGCGTGAAGTCGCGGTTCAGCGTCACGGAGGCCTCGCCGCTGAGGCCGCCCCAGTCCAGCATCGTGGTCAGCATGGCGGTCAGCGCCTGGCCGGCACCGTTGGCGAGCGCGGCCAGGATCGAGGCTTCGCCGGCTGTGCGCAGGGCCAGGGTTTCGGCCGCCTCCGCCTGGCGCTTTTCCGGCGCCAGCATGCGCGCGCCCAAGGCCGCCATCTGGGCCTCCTTGGCCTCGCGTCGGCGCTCCAGCCCCTCCAGACCCTGGCCCGTGAACTCCAAGAGGCCGACCGTCACATCCTTGTCCGGTGAGTGCCACAGCTCGGTCGGCCCGACGGAGGTCGGCGCGTAATCATCGTCGACGCCGAACACGTACGGTGTCGGCAAGGCGACGAAATGGGCGCCATGTTCCAGATCCGCCAGCGTGCGGTAATGCGACAGGTTCAGATTGATCAGGTCGAGCAAGAGCGGCCGGTCGATCTCCGGCGTCAGGCCCCGCGCGCCGATCGGGAAGAACGGGATGCGCCCCAACGGCCGCCCCCGCTTCAACGGCCGGATCTCGTCGGCCAGCCGCCAGGCGCCATCCGCCCCCGGCCGATAGAGCCGCTGGCGATAGCCCTCCTCGTCCAGATCCAGCACCCGGATCTGATCGACGCTCGCCTGGCCGAATTCGTCGCCCGAGGCCGGCACGGCCACGCTCTCGCGCAGCCGCACTTGGGTAATCACGGTCGCGTTGCCGCGCTGGCCGAGCCGGAGGTCGAGGATGTCTTCCGCCCGATAGGCCCGCGCGAAGGGCCGCATGTTGGACTGGGCCGCGTCGGCGCGGGTCACGATCTCATCGGTCGCCCTTGGCATGTCCACCAGCAGCCCGACGCGGGTCACGGTCAGGACTTCCTCGACCACCGTCTCGGCCAGCCGCGCAAACGGCGTGCCGGCCAGGTCGATGTCGGCCAGCCAGGCCCCTGCCGCCGCTGGCGCACTCACCACCGGGCTTTTGCGAAAGATCAGCCCCGCCAACCCGTCGATGGTCCGCCGCGTGGCGTTATAGAACCCGGCCCGCCGCCGATAGGCGTCATAGTCGGCCAGATCCTGCCCGCCGAGGCGCGGCAGATAGCGTTCGCCCGCCGCCTGCACCGCCTCCTCGCCCAAGGCCACGTCGCGGCACTTGCACCACAGATCGAGCGCTTCGTTGTAGGCATCGGAGGGCGCGGCGACCGAAGTCAGATCCCCAACAGCACCCGCCATCACATCCCCGCCAGCTTGCGCACGCGCACCCGGCCGCTCTTGGCGGCCAGCACGCGGTATCGGGTTTCGTCGGCCACATGGTCCTCCGCGTCTGTATCGATGTCGTCCGGGTCTCGGGCACTACGCGCCAGTACCGGCACGGTCCGGATGAAATGCCGGCAGGTGTCGAACACGAACAGGCCCGGCTCTTCCATCCGCGCCGCCGTCGCGGCCTTCAGCCGCCGCCGGATCGCTTCCCAGCCGCGCGCCCGGCTGCCCGGCGACTTGTCCGCCTTCTGCCAGCGCACGCCGATGCGCGCCTGGATCTCCGCCGGGCTGTCCGCGTTGGTCTCGTCATAGATCGCGCTGTCGGCCGGCCCCGGCTTCACCCGGTCGGCGATGCCCAGCTCCTGCTCGCGCCGCAAGATCCCGCGCGCGATTTCGCTGTCAACCAGCCGGCCGCCCTCATTGGCGCGCCCGTTCCAGCCATACCATTCGGCGATGCGGAACAACGTGCCGCGCGGAAAAGGCCGCCGCACACCGTCCGCCTGAACCACGTCGCTGCCGTCGCTTTCCGCCCACCAGCCGACCGAAAACGGCTTGGCCGAGCCCCAGTCGAACGACCGGTCGATGCGCCAGCTGGCCGGCAGCTCGAACGGCGCCAGCACGTGCGCGTTCTTGTCCCAGACGTCGTCGAACATGCCGCCGGCGACCACATCCCAATCGCCGTTCAGCCAGGCCTTGCGCTTGTTGGCATCGCCGATCGATTGCAGGGTCTTCAGATAGCCGGGATCGCTGGCCAGCAGCACCTTGTTCTCGGTGATCGAGCCAAAGATCGCGACGCGCTCACGCCCATCCCCGTCTCCAATGACGGTACCGGACGGCGCCGGATCGATGAACCGCGCCTTTACCCAATTGTGCCCGACCCCGTACGGGTTCGTCGTCGCCCGATAGCGGCGCGGCAAGCCGGGTCGGGACGACCGGCACAGGGTCAGGAAGTCCTCGTAACAGCCGCCATCGGCCCACTTGGTCAGCTCTTCCCAGCCGATCCAGGGATATTCGTGGCCGTGATACTTCCAATAATCATCCGCGCGCTTAACAACCCGGAACAGCAGTTCCTCACCGTCCGGAAAGCGCCATTTGAAGTGCGCCTGGCTGGCCAGAAAACGCGCACCGGGAAAGATCGCCGGAAACCAGCGTTTGGATTTGGTGACGACGTCATCCAGATCCTTGTATTCCCGCGCCAGCAACAGCCCGCGCCAGGCGGCCCCGAAGCCGCGCCCGACATCGCGGGCGAAATCCATCAACAGGGCCTCGGTCTTTCCGGGCCCGCGCGTGCCGTGATAGAGCGCCTCGAACACCGGGCACGACAGAAACAGGGTCTGTGACCCCGGCTGCGGCGACCAGACGATGGTCGGCATTTGGCCCGCCCCGGCCTGATCATCCGCCACCCCGGCCGCACCATCCTGGCCGCGCTTGGGGTCCGCAGATGCCGCAGATGCCGCAACGGGCAACCGATCCCGCCCCCGCCGATCACCCGGCCTGGCCGCCCGCGCCCCTTCGTCCTCGGCGGTGGCCCTTCCAGCGCCCGCCGGGGGCGGCTGGTTCAGGGCGTGCGGCTTGCGCCGTCCGCTGCCTTTGCCGCCTGGACCGCCCGTGTCGGCGGCGCCGGATCGTCCGTTTGCCGGGTCTGATCGGCCGCCAGCCTTGCCGTCTCCTTTGCCGTCTGGGCCTCTGCTATCTGGGCCTTTGCCGTCTGGGCCTTTGCCGTCTGGGCCTTTGCCGTCTGGGCCTTTGCCGTCTGGCGCGCCGCCTGATCTACCCATGTCTCCAGATCGATTGAGGCGGGCGCGATCAGCACGCCGCTGGCGATGCCGGCATCGACCTGGTGGTCGTGCCGCTCGCGATACTTTTCCGGTCGCCGGCTTTTCAACAGGAACATCAGCAGGCTGTCGCCACCGGTGGCGACCCGCTCACGCGCCAGATCTTCCAAAAGATCGGTACCCGCCTCCACCGCCGCGTCCCAGGCCTCGGCGAAGCCGTCATCCCCGGACCGCCAGGCCTTCACCGTCACCCGGTCCAGCCCGGCCTTCTTGTGCGCGAAGGTGACGCTGTAGCCTTGCTCAAGCGCCGCCAGAAAAACCGTCCGCTGCTTACCGGTGCCTCGGTTCGCGGTGCCCTGGTTGCCGATGCGTTCGTTGCCAATGCCTTCGTTAGCAGGGCCTTCGTTGCCAGTGCCTTTGTTAGCCGTGCCTTGATTGGCGTTACCTTGATTGGCGGTGCGTTTGGCAGCCATCGTTCCGTAACGCCCTCACCAACTTCCAGAACCAGCCCGCAGAACCAGCCCGCCATCGGCCCTGGCATGCAAGCGTTCGATCTACACCACCAACCGGCGCCTCGATGTCTCGCCCGCCCAGGCGCAATACCACAGATTAAGGAATATATACCTGATTGAGTGGCACCAGTCAAGCGAAAAACGACGCCATGGCCATCAACACCCCAACAGGGCGCAAGCCTCGAGAATCAGAGATATAGGCCGTAGCCAGCCTAATCGGCGCCATCAAACGAGCCATGACCACACCTGTATCGCCGGGCGCACGACTGCAGATTAAGGACTTTATACCTAGTTCAGTGTCAGCAGTCAAGGGAAATCGTCTCGCGCGCCTGGCCCACGCACCCTCCGCGCCCGACGGTCTCGACTGGCATGTTTACCAGAGCCGGCCAACATCGGACTATGACCATGACCGACACGCTATGGTGATTGACGGAAGGCGCCATGATGACCACGCCAAGACATCAGTTGGCCAGAGACCAGCTCACCAGCGACGGCTATTGCGTGATTGGGGGCATCCTCGATGCCGACCTTATCGACCACGCGCGCACCGTCTCGGCCGGGGCTCTGGCCGAGGTTTCGGCCGACCATCGCGCGCGCAACCGCTCCCAGGGCAGCCTAATCAACATGGCCGACTATCCGGCCTATGCAACCCTCATCGGCCATCGTGCCCTGCGGCGCGTCTTTGCCGACTTGCACTTCGCCGACCCGCGCTTCAGTTCGGGGTACCTGATCAGCAAGCCACCCGGCGGTCCGCCCCTGTTCTGGCATCAGGACTGGTGGGGCTGGGATGATCCCATCTCGTACGGGCCGGCCTTGGCACAACTCTTCTTCATGATCTACCTGACCGACACCTCGCCGGAGAATGGCTGCCTGCGCGTCATTCCGGGCAGCCATCGCCGGCCGCACCGGCTGCACGAGGCGCTGGCGGCCCATGGCGAGGCGCTTTCGCGGGTCGACAACCCCGACGATCCGCTGTTCGGGACCATGCCGGACGAGGTATCGGTCCCCGTCCGGGCCGGCGACTTGATCGTCGGCGATGCGCGCCTGCTGCATGCCGCCCACGCCAATCGGTCGGGCGAGGAACGCAGCCTGCTGACGCTCTGGTTCCATCCTGACTTCGCATCGCTGCCCGCCGGCATGCGCGCGCGTATCCGCCAGACCTACGAACGGCGCGGCGTCGATACCGATCCCGTCGCAGGCGCCGTGATGACGCCGGACGACTGGCCGGCCGAGGCCCGCGACATTGTCGCCGACTTGCTCGTCCCAGACGGCCAGACGGCCCCGCCCCACGCCTGGAACCGCGTGCCCAACTGGCCCCGGGGCACAACCGCGCCACCAGCCTCCTGACGTCTACCCGCCAAGGCCGCGATGTCCTTCTTCAGTGCGCAATCGTACGACAGAAGCTTGCCGTTCAGCACCAGGGCGGGGACGTCGCGGCGTGGCGGTGGTGCGGGTGGGTGGCGTCATATCTGCAATTCCGGGCCAGCGATTGACGATAGGGAAATGATCCTGTCACAACGTGCGGCACCTTAATCCAAGGAAATCGCACACAGACGGCCTTGACGAGAAACAGGGGCTATCGGCCGGGTCGGAGATGACGAAGTCGATCGGAGAACGTGGATGAAAATTCTGGTCACCGGCAGCGCCGGCCATCTCGGCGAGGCGTTGATGCACACGCTGAAAGACGCGGGCCATGAAACCGTCGGGCTCGACATCAACGGTTCGCCCTCCACGACCATGATCGGGTCGATCGCCGATCGCGCCTGCGTGGCGCGTGCCATGCAGGGTGTCGACGCCGTCTGCCACGCCGCCACGCTGCACAAGCCGCACGTCGCCACCCACGGACGGCAGGACTTCGTCGACACCAACATCACCGGCACGCTGAACCTGTTGGAAGAGGCCGTTGCCGCTGGCATCACCGCCTTCGTCTTCACTAGCACGACCAGCGTCTTCGGCAGTGCCTTGACCCCGCCCGCCGGCGCGCCCGCGGCCTGGATCACCGAGGATGTCGTCCCGGTGCCGAAGAACATCTACGGCGTCACCAAGGCGGCGGCGGAGGATCTCTGCCAGCTCTTTCACCAAAAACACGGCCTGCCCTGCCTGATCCTGCGCACCTCACGCTTCTTCCCGGAGCCGGACGACAGCAGGGAAAAGCGCGAGGCCTACGACGACGCCAACCTGAAGGCCAACGAGTATCTGTTCCGCCGCGTCGACATCGAGGATGCGGTGGGCGCACATCTGCTGGCGCTCGACCGCGCGTCCGATATCGGCTTCGACCGTTACATCATCAGCGCCACGACACCGTTTGAACCGTCCGACGTGGCCGACCTCGGCACCGACGCGCCCAAGGTGGTCCGCCGCCGCGTGCCTGCGTTCGAGGCGGAGTACGCCAGGCGCGGCTGGCGCATGTTCCCGACCATTGACCGGGTCTACGACAATGCAAAGGCGCGCGCCGGCCTGGGCTGGCGTCCGGTGCACGACTTCGCCGATATCGTCGCCCGTCTGCGGCAAGGCGACGGGTTCGGCAGCGACCTTGCCCGCCGCATCGGCATCAAGGGCTATCACACCGAGACATTCGCCGACGGGCCGTACCCGGTGGACTGATCGCGCACACACACTCTAAAGTCGCCTCTCGTCCAAGAGACAGGGGAGGCGACCCATGGTCAGATATGCGGCGATCGCCGGCATCTTGCTGCTGGCGGCATGTACCACGGTCGAGGAACTCGCCGGCATCACGCCCGCGTCGCCGACGGCGCCCTACACGACGGACGATTACGACGCCACCACGCTCCTGCCCTGCTCCCTTGGCGACGCCAGCAACGATCAGTCCTGTCCGGCCGGCATTCGGCGCGGCGACACGGGCTTTGCCACCATCACCACCACCCGGCCGGACGGGCGTGAGCGCATCCTGGACTTCACGCCGGAGACCATCAGCACGCCCGGCAGCGGCACGCTGACGTCGCGCAAGGATGGCGACACTTGGTACATCAGCATCGACGACACTGAATACTACACTGTTCCCGAGGCCGCGATCTTTGGCGGCTGAGTGAACTCCGACGCTTCTGTCCACCTGCGAGGAAAGACCGGATGACCCTTGTCTCGATCGCGCGGCATGGCCGCTTCGTCCTGGCTGGCCTGGCGCTACTGATCCTGGCGGTCGCGCCGCGCCACGCGCCGGCACAGGACGAAGCACACTGCTATCCGTCGGTCGACCCCAGCCGCGTCCATTATGTGGTCGGCTTCGGCAGCCTGATGGAAACGCAATCGCGGCAGCGGACGTGGCCAAGCACCGACATCAGCCTGCCGATCATCGTCGAGGGCTTTGAACACCGGTGGAGCGGTCGCGGCACACCGATCGGGTTCAGCACCACGATGCTCGGCATCACCGACCGCGAAGACGCCCACATCGTGGCGGCCCTCTTCCGGGTTTTCGACCTGGCCGATTTCACCGCCGGCGATGCGCGCGAGTTCGCCTATTGCCGGATCGAGCTTGACCCCGGTCGGATCACCATGCTCGACGGCTCCAACACGCCCACGGACGGGTCGATCTGGCTCTATCAGGTCCGGCCCGAACACCGCCACCCACCCAGTGCCGACTTTCCGATCATCCAATCCTATGTCGACATCTTCCTGAACGGCTGCATGCAACTGGCCGAACTCGTGACCGACCCGACCGTCAATTTCGTCGAGGACTGTGTCAACACCACCAGCGATTGGTCGACCCATTGGGTCAATGACCGGCTGCACCCGCGCCGCCCCTACCTGATCCCCAATGCGCTGCGCATCGACGAACTGTTGCACCGGATGGTGCCGGAGGAATTCGCCGCCATCCGTTTGGAGTAGGTCCACGAGGGCGAATGGCGTTGGCCAACCGCCCCCCGGTCAAGCCATTCGCAAACGTCCATTGTGCATTGCAGCAAAGCCCGTTCCCAACGGCGCGTAGGTCCGGTATAAGCCGAAATACCTGACGTTCCCCCGAATCCGGATCTGTATCACGTGACCAAACCTGACCTGGCGGCGCTCGCCGGCCGGCTGTCCCCTGCCGGCCGCTTTGGGGCCGACCTCGCCGGCTTCACGCCCGGCCGCATCAAGATCGAGGTGCTTGCCGGCTTGACCGTCGCGCTGGCCCTGGTGCCGGAGGCGGTGGCCTTTGCCTTCGTCGCCGGCGTCCACCCGCTGGTCGGCCTTTATGCCGCCTTCATCGTCGGCCTGATAACGGCGCTGATCGGCGGTCGGCCGGGCATGATTTCCGGTGCCACCGGCGCGCTTGCCGTGGTCATGGTGTCGCTGGTCGCCACCCACGGCGTCGAATATCTGTTCGCAACCGTGGTTCTGATGGGCCTGCTGCAGATCGCGTCCGGCGTGTTCCGCCTGGGCAAGTTCATCCGCCTGGTGCCGTACCCGGTCATGCTCGGCTTCGTGAACGGCCTGGCCATCGTAATCTTCATGGCCCAGCTCACCCAGTTCCAGGTGCCGGACCCTGCCGGCGCCCTTGATGCCGCCGGACAGGTCGCGCGGGTATGGATGACGGGCTGGCCGCTGGCCCTGATGCTGGGGCTGGTGGTCCTGACCATGCTGGTGATCTGGCTGACGCCGAAGCTGACGACGGCCATCCCCGCCCCGCTGGCGGGCATCGTCGTGGTTGCCGGCTTGGTGGTGATCTTCGGCATCGACGTGCCCCGCGTCGGCGACCTGGCGTCGATCCAGGGCGGCCTGCCCGCGTTCCACATTCCCATGGTCCCGCTGACGGTCCAGACCCTGGAAATCATCCTGCCTTACGCCTTGATCCTGGCGGCCATCGGCCTGATCGAAAGCTTGCTGACCCTCAACCTCGTCGGCGACATCGTCGAAAAGCGCGGCGGCGCGTCACAGGAATGCATTGCCCAGGGCGTGGCCAACACGGTCACCGGTTTCTTCGGCGGCATGGGCGGCTGCGCCATGATCGGCCAGTCGATGATCAACGTGAAATCGGGCGGCCGCACCCGCCTGTCGGGCATCGCCGCCGCCCTGTTCCTGCTGGTGTTCATCCTGGTCGCCTCCGGCCTGATCGAACAGATCCCGCTGGCCGCCCTGGTCGGCGTCATGTTCATGGTCGTGGTCGGTACTTTCGCCTGGCAAAGCCTGACCATCCTCCGCAAAATCCCGCTGACCGACGCCATGGTCATGCTGCTGGTCACGGCGGTTACGGTCGCCGCCGACTTGGCCGTCGCCGTTATCGTCGGCGTCATCGTCTCCGCGCTGGCCTATGCCTGGAACAACGCCACCCGCATTCATGCCAAGGCGCACATCACGCCCGAGGGCGCCCGCGTCTATCAGATCGAGGGACCGTTGTTCTTCGGCTCCACGGCGGGCTTCGCGGAGCTTTTCAAGCCGCAGCAAGACCCCGGCCTGGTGATCGTCGACTTCATGAACAGCCGTGTGGTCGACCAGTCGGCGCTGCAGGCGATTGAGGATCTGGCCTCGAAGTACCAGGCGCTGGGCAAAACGCTGCAACTGCGCCACCTGTCCAGCGACTGCCACCGCTTGCTGAAACGCGCCGGCCAGCTCGTGGTCGACGCCGACGACGATCCGACCTACGGGCTGGCGGTCGACTACAACGTCAAAACCGGGATACTAGGCACCGGACATTGAGTTGAACGGTGAGATTGCGGCGATGGACGACTTGCAGCATCTGGTCGACACCATCGCAGCCGAAATGGCCACCGAATCCGACCGAGGCCAGGTCGCGGACTACATCCCCGAACTGGCAAAGGTCGCCCCGAACCAGTTCGGCCTAGCGATCGCGCGCGCCGACGGCAGCGTCGTGGCCGCCGGTGACGCCGACACGCCGTTCTCGATCCAAAGCATCTCCAAGGTCTTCACCTTGGCCCTCGCCCTCGGCAAGGTCGGCGATGCGCTGTGGCGGCGCGTCGGGCGGGAACCGTCGGGCGATCCGTTCAACTCCATCGTCCAGCTTGAGGCCGACCATGGCATTCCGCGCAATCCCTTGATCAACGCCGGCGCCATCGTGGTCACGGACGTTCTCTTGGCCGACCACAAGCCGCGCGAGGTGATCGGCGAGATCCTTAGCTTCGTGCGCCTCGTTGCCGGCGACGACGACATCCGCATCGATCCGGACGTGGCCAAGTCCGAGGAACGCACCGGGTTCCGCAACGCCGCGCTCGCCAACTTCATGCGCGCCGCCGGCAACATCCGCCACCCGCCAGCCTTGACCCTCAGCGTCTATTTCCACCACTGCGCCATCGCCATGACCTGCCGCCAATTGGCCCAGGCCGGCCGCTTTCTTGCCTTCGGCGGCACACTTGGCCCGGAAGGCGAGCGCATCGTGCCGGCCGCGCGCGCCCGCCGCCTGAACGCGGTAATGTTGACCTGCGGCCATTATGACGGCTCCGGCGATTTCGCCTTTCGCGTCGGCCTGCCGGGCAAGAGCGGTGTCGGCGGCGGCATCCTCGCGATCGCCCCCGGCATCGCCTCCATCGCCGCCTGGTCCCCGGGCCTCAACGAGACCGGCAACTCCCAACTCGCCGCCCGCGCCCTGAAGCGCCTGACCGACGAGACCGGCTGGTCGATCTTCGGCGCCGACTAGCAGCCGTTCTCAGGGGCCGGCAATCCCCGTCGGAAAGCCGTCGATGCTGGCGCGGTTTTTCTCCCGCCGATAGGCCGCCAGTTCCGCGTCGGTCTTCCCGCGCGCCCATTTGTCCAGCCCGTCCCGCTCGCCGGCATAGTCGAACAGCGGCACACCGAAGCCGCATGAGGTCTGGACGAGATCGATGTCCAACGACACGATCTGACGGGCGCCGCGTGGCGCTTCACCGTCAAAATGCCGGCCCAGCAGCCGCCGATAGCCGTCGGTGTCCACGGGGTCGACCCGCCCTTGCCCGTACAGCCGCAGGATCAGCGGCCCGCCCTCGAAGGCGCAGAACATGATGGTCATGCGGCCATTGGCCAACAGATGGGCGGCCGTCTCGTTGCCGCTGCCCGTCCGATCCAGGTAACAGGCTTGGGCATCGCCCAGCACCCGAAACGCGTCGGTCCCGCGCGGCGAAACGTTCACCCGCCCCGTCGGCGCCGCCGTGGCGGTGAAGAAGATCTTCTGCCGCCCGATGAAGTCGACATGCTTCGGGCGCAATGCCGGATACTGCTTTGCCAAGGTCCGCCTCTTCGACGTTGTGCCGGTTCTAGCCGGCACCACTGTCGGCGGCGCCAACGCCCAAGGCAAGCGCCCAGGAAAGACCAGTCCGCATGGCAGCCAGTGAAGGCTGCCATAGCGCCGACGCCGATTGCGCCTGCCGCTGAAGCATCGGATGGACGATGTTCCTACGACAGGATACCGCGCAATCCCGACGATCGCACCGTCTCAAGCCGTAACCGCGCCGATCACGCCGTGAACGGCCCTTCATGCCGTTTGCCGGCATCGCCGATGACATCCCAACCCGCCTTCAACCCGACAAAGATGTGATGCCTGACCTCTAAATCCCCAACGTCGTCAGGCAACAATCCCGCTGGAACGAACATGGTTCCGGTGTCGTTCTTTCCCGGAAGCGCGGACCCACAGACACAACAGAAGTTCGCCTGCCACTCCGCATCCGGCTTGTTCCAGACTCTTATGTCGTCGTGCCCGCTCAGCCAGTCGAAGTCTTCGTCCTTCAGGATCACGACCGGCAGTCCATTGCCACCCGAAAACCTGCGACAGATGCTGCAATGGCAGACATAGATGTCCGACAGCGGTGCCTTAATCTCGAACGCCACCGAACCGCAGTTGCATGTGCACACGAGCATTCTTCATCCCCTCCCCCCAAAGCTTGATCCTGATCCCAGGCTGCTAATTCCGGGGCCTCTGCCATGCACAAATGGTGACATCGAATACTGGCTGTCAAATCAAGAGGCGACGCATCGCCCTGATGCCCTTTGCCGGGTGGCATCACGGAACGAACATCGGTCCCTCAAACGACCCCAACAGTACCGGAACCATCGACCCGACCAGCAGCAGCGCCAGGGCGATGTTGACGAAAACGATCACCCTTCCATTGCCGATCAGCCGGCGAAAGGCAGCACCGGAAACCGCCCACACGCTGATCGACGGCAGGTTGACGAGCGCGAACAGGCCGATGATCGCGATCAGGCTGGTCAGCGGGTTGCCCGGGTCGGTATAGGCCACGGTAACGATCACCGCGACCACCCAGGCCTTTGGATTCACCAACTGCAAGATTGCGGCGTGGAAGAACGACATCGGTTTCTCGATGGTCGGCTGACCATCGGGACCGATCGACCGGCTGCGGGCGATCTTCCAGGCCAAATACAGGACATAGCCGGCACAAACGATCTTGATGGCGGTGTAAAGGATCGGCACGGTCTCCAACAGCCGGCCAAGCCCCAGCCCGACCAGCAAGACCATCGACAGAAACCCAAGGCTGATGCCGAACACCAGCGGCAGGGAACGCGCAAAGCCGAAATTCACGCCCGAGGCCAGCAGCAGGAAGTTCGCCGGCCCGGGCGAAATCGACATCACGAAGGCAAACCCGATGAGCGCGAACGCGGTTTCCCAGGACATGCACCTCTCCGTTGCTATCTGCCGCCGCTGTCTGGGGCGAACTTGACAGCGACGCCCGGTTTCAACATCGTCCATTCGTCGGATTGATTTAGCCGATCGTCTCAAGCTGGCGGTGGAATGGACAAAGACGACATCCTGTCGGACGTCTTCTCGACGTTGCGGATCGACGGCGAGCTGTACTTCCGCGCGGTTCTGGCCGGCGATTTCTCGGTCGAGCTTCCGGCCGAGCATCGGCGCATCCGGTTCCATCTCGTGCGCCGCGGCCGATGCTGGATCGGCCTCAGCGGCGCGGAGCCAGCCCCGCTATCGGAAGGCGACTTGGCCATCGTGCCAAACGGCGCCGCCCAGATCCTCTCCGCCGATCCGGCGACAACGGCGCGCCCGCTGCCGGAGATCCTCGCGACGGGCGCGCTCGCCGACGGCGTTCTGACCTACGGCGCGGGCGATCGCGGCGCGACGCTGGTCTGCGGCTATTGCCGTTTCGACGAGGCGATCGACCATCCCTTGCTGACCAACCTGCCGCCGCTGCTGGTCCTGCGCCCAGCCGATCTCGGCGCGGAGCCATGGACCACCGCCGCCCTGAACTTGCTGACCTTGGAGGCAGACCTCGATGCCCAAGGCACCACCGGCATCCTTGGCCGGCTCTTGGAGATCATCTTCATCCAGGCCGTGCGCCGCTCGGTCGCCGCCAATGGCCGACCCGCCGGCGGCTTTGTCGCGGCCCTGGCCGACACCCACCTCTCCCGGGCGTTGGCGGCCGTGCACCGCGCGCCGGAGAAGGACTGGACCATCGCCGGCCTGGCGGCCGAGGCTGGCATGTCGCGGGCCCAGTTTGCCGCGCGCTTCGGATCCATGGTCGGCATGGCCCCGATCGGCTATTTGACGGCCTGGCGCCTGATGAAGGCGCGCACGTTGCTCGTCACCTCCGATCTGGCGATGATCGAGATCGCCGAACGCTGCGGCTACGCCTCGGTCCCGTCCTTCTCCCGCCGCTTCACCAAGGCCTTCGGCGTCGGTCCCGGTACCTTTCGTCGCACGGCGAAGACCGTTTAGACGCCGCGTTCCCACATAAGCAGGGTCTCGGCAGCGCGGAGGGGCGCGATGCGCATCCTGATCATGACCTTCGGTTCCAGGGGCGACGTTCAGCCCTTCGTCGCCCTGGGCCAGGCACTGAAGGCGCGCGGTCATGCCGTCACGCTGTCCGCCGGCGCCGGTTTCGAGGCCATGATCGAGGCGGCCGGGCTGAACCCCGCCCCGCTGTCCGTCGATGTCCGCGCCATGATCGCCAGCCCTGAGATCCAAGAGGCGCTGCGCACCTTCTCCGGCAAGATCAAGGCCTGGCGAAATTCCCAAGACATGCTGCGCCAGCAGGTCGACGACACGGCCACGATCATCCGCGAGCACGAGGCGGACCTGCTGGTCTATCACCCGAAGGCCTTCCCGGCGGTCGGCATGGCGGCCGCCCGTGGAACACCTTCGGTGCCGACCTTCCTGCAGCCCGGCTATGTCGCGACAAGCACCTTCCCAACCATCTTCATGCCGGTCGGCAATCTCGGGCGCATCGGCAACCGGGCCAGCCACGCGCTGATGCTGGGCCTGATCCGCCTCGGCTTCGCCGCGGTCGCACGAAAAGCACGCAAGCGCGCGGGCACGCCCAAAACGACGCGCTGGCCGCAGGCTTTGGAGGGCTTCGACCCAAGGGGCGGCGCGGTCCCTAAGCTGCACGCCCACAGCCGCCATCTGGCGCCCAAGCCGCCGGACTGGGGGCCGCAAGACCATGTCACCGGCTATTGGTTCACGGATCCTGACCCGGACTGGGCACCGCCGGACGACCTGGCCCGCTTCCTGGCCAGCGGCCCGCCGCCGGTCTATGTCGGCTTCGGCAGCATGCCGGCAAAGGACGCCGACCGGCTGACCGCCGCCGTGGTCGGCGCGATCCACCAGGCGAATGCGCGCGGCATCCTGGCCACCGGCTGGGGCGGGCTGGCCAGCGATCTGGCGGCAACGCCTGCGTCCGACCGCATCCTGATGCTGGAGGCCGCCCCGCATGACTGGCTGTTCCCGCGCTGTGCCGCGATCGTCCATCATGGCGGCGCCGGTACCACGCACGAGGCGCTGCGCTGGGGTCGTCCGTCGATCCTCTGCCCCGTCTTCGGCGATCAGCCCTTCTGGGCGCGCCGCGTCGCCGACCTCGGCGCCAGCCCAAAGCCGATCCCGCAAAAGCGACTGACCGCCGATGCCCTCGCCAACGCCATCGCGCAAACCAGCGAGCAGGCCATGATCGACCGCGCCACCGCGCTGGGCCGCGCCATCCAGGCCGAACAGGGCGCCCAAACAGCCGCCGGCATCATCGACGATTTCCTGGCCGCACGAACCGAACGGGCGGCCTGAGGCGCTGGGGCGCGCTACTCGATCAATCGCCGCCGCAGCCCCTCGTCTGGCACCGCGCACATGTCGGTCCGCCCGAACAGCCAATAACGGTTCCGCGCCACCCGGCGATAGAGCCAGTCCTGCACGAACCGGGGCAGAACCCGCAGCACGACCGCCGCCCGGCCAACCCCGCCGACCCGCCACCCGACCCGGATGATCGCGTCCATCGAGCTATAGGCCCGGCCATCCACCAGATAGAGCCAGGTGTCCGGGTCCGCCGGGTCCAGGCCGTAATGCACCAAGATGGCAGAGCCCAGCCGGCTTTGACTCGGACAGATCCGAAAGGTGCCACTCTTGTCCAGCCGGCTCAACAGCCGCGCGCTGCGCGTACACAGCACGCATTCCCCGTCAACGATGACGATCGGCGCGGTGCCGTCGAAGGCCGGCACCGCCGGATCGTCGCGATAGGAATGCGCCGCCTTTGCCCGAAGGTCGATCATCCCGACCCGCTCATGGCCCGGGCAACAGCCCCACGCCCTGCATCAGCCGGTACTTGTCCCAGTCGACCCAGCTTTCGACGATCCTGCCGTTCTCGCACCGGTCGATCTGCACGCCGGTCCAGGTCACGCGTTTGCCCGTCGGGGCCGCGCCCATGAACGCGCCCTCATGCGTGCCGGAAAACTCCCAGCGCGTCGCTACCCAATCCCCCTCGGCGATCTGCATGGCGATGCGCACGGTAAGGTCGGGAAAGGCCTCGTGATGCTTCCCAACCACGTCCTTCCAGCTCGCCAAGTCCCGGGTCATCACGTCGCCGCGAATGTCGGACTCCTGATGGTTGGCGTAATCAGCCGCGAACACCTCTTCGGGCCGGTCGTCACTGCCCGCACCCCACATCTCCAACGACCGCCGCGCCAGCGCTTTGTTGTTCTCTATCGACATGAGTTCACCTCGCATATCACCGCCGATCATCGGCCAAACCATATCCCGCCGACGCCCCTGGGCGCCAGGTCCCGTGGCGCGCGATGCGCGTGCCCGGAATCTCTTGCCGCCCTCCATCAATTGCCGCAGGCTTCCTTCCGGACCCTCGATCAAGATCGAATTGCGCCGAACACAGATGAAACTCGAAGGGCCGGGAGTGCGCCGGTGGGAGACGATAGAATTGCCTGAACCTGGGGTCTGCTGGGGTTGCTATCGGACGCTCACAGCCGTCTCGGTCACAGTGTTGGTGTCAGCGCTGCTATTCACAGCCGCAGTAATCTGCACGAGCGTGTCGGCGTCTGCTCAGGTGAATGACGCTGATCGTTCGGCGCAAGACGACGAGACTCGCACACTTTCGCTGACTAGAGAGCAAGTGTTGGGGATGGCTCAGTCGATCAACATACAGCTTGACCTAGACGTGACCGACAGCTGCTTCACAAATCAGTTGACAATTGAAGAAAGTATTCAATCTGCTATCGAAGAAGCAAGTCTGGTGGTGATTGACAACTCACCTCAGTTTAATGGACCTCTAAATCCAGCGCTTTTGATTAGATTAGGTGCGGCAAGGATACCTGAAGGGGGTCCGTGTGTCGGGCAGCTAAATGTGTATGTGTTCATTGACTACGGAAATCAAATATACGGAGACCATAGATACGGAGAATTGATAGTTGATCATTTTAACTTCGACCATCGCCCACCTATATCTGTGGAATTGTTAGGCGATAAAATATTGGTGTGGTCGAATGATTCGGGTATGATTATATTTGGCGGACCTTATCTTGATGATAGTGTTCCCGCTTTGGCTGCCAGCATTGTAGATGAATACCTACAGCAAGTGATTGCAAACCGACAAGCCAGCATGCAATAGCGCCTGGTCTTGGATTCAGGACTCGAACGCTTTCCGCCGTTCGACAGAATAGTGAGTTGTCGGTGAAAAACCCTTGTTGACAGTTTCTTAAGTGGATTGTGTGGCCGTTACAGCACTGAGGAGGGGGTCGCTTGGGACGCGCAATGGGGCCGCGAACCATCTGAGCAGCGGTGCGACGTTGTCGCCGTTAAACCATTCGGGCCGTATTGGCGCCCTTCCTAAGCCTCACCCGATCCCCCTCCGCGATCTGCATCGCAATGCGCACGGTAAGATCAGGAAAATCCTCGTGATGCTTCCCAACCACGTCCTTCCAACTCGCGAGGTCGCGGGTCATCGGCCAAACCATAGCCCCTCGACGCCCCCGGACGCCAGGTCCCGTGGCGTGCAACGCGCGAGGCCGGAATCTCTTGCCGCCCTCCATCAATTGCCGCAGGCTTCCGTCCAGACCCTCGATCACGCACGGAAGGCAATCGGCCCCATGAGCATGCCCCCCTTGTCGAATGTCGAGACCGGCGCGATCAAAGCCATGATCGAGGCGTGGACGTCCGCGCTGGTCGCCCGCGATTGGGCCGCCTGGGAAGGCCACTGGGCCGAGGACGGCGTGCTCATGCCGCCGGGCCATGCGCGCATCGTCGGCCGCGCGGCCCTGGTCGCGTTCGCCACCGGCGATCTGGGCGCTGTCACCGGCTTCACCTTTTCCGACTGGACCTTCGACGGGCAGGGCGACCTCGCCGTCGTGACCAACACCATCCAGGTCGACGTCGCCGGCTCCGCCCCGGACCAGCCCGCGCCCTCGAACGATCAAATGCTGTTGGTCCGCAAGCACGCCGACGGCGCCTGGCGCATCCACAAGGTGATCTTCAACGCCGGCGGACCGGCTTGAGCCCAGGCCACATCCCCGGTTGACGAACGCCATCGGTCTCGGCTAACAACCGCGCCTTCACAGAGGAGCCCCAGGAAGATGATCAAGGGTCACCGGTAAACCGGACAACGACGCACGGCCGAGCAAGAGCGCGGCCTATAGACCTGACATTTTCTGGAGCTTTTTCCATGCGAAGCATCGTTTACGACGTCGCGACGTCGTTGGACGGCTATATCGCCGGTCCCGACGACGACATTTCCCTGTTCCCTGCCGAGGGCGCCCATGTCGACGACTATCTGGCGCGCCTGCAGACCTACGAGACCGTCATCATGGGCCGCCGGACGTACGAGTTCGGCTATGCCTACGGGCTGACGCCCGGCAAGCGCGCCTATCCGCACATGGACCACCACATCCTGTCGCGCAGCCTGGCGCTGCCGGAGGATGCCGAGGTCACAGTGGTGCGCGACGACTGGCTGGGCGCGGTCGAGCGGCTGCAGCGCTCAAGTGGCGGCGACATCTATCTGTGCGGCGGCGGCCAGCTCTCGGGCCTGCTTCTCGCCAACGGCCTAATCGACCGGCTGGTGCTGAAACTGGCGCCGGCGATCATAGGCACCGGCGTCCGCCTGTTCGGCGACACGGCCCGCCCCCAGGGGTTTCGGCTGATCGATACCAAACCCTATGACAGCGGCGTGGTTCTGTTGACCTACCAAAACCGCGCCTAGCGCCGGATCGCGCCAGACCGAAAGCACTGCAAATCGGTCTGCACTTGGACGGGCTGGCGCGAACGCCCGTGCCGCGGCCCTCATCTGGGTGCGACAGCTTAGGCAGCGTCTAGCCTTCCATCCGGCTTGAAACGATCCGGAACCGGCTCTTCGGTGTGTTTGAAGGCCCGGCCGGCGGCGATCGGGCATGGGCGTGGCGGAAAGCTGCCCCCCAGCCTCATATGTTGTCGCCTACACCGCGCGCCTTGCCTGCCGCGGGCGCGCGAACCCCGATCCGCGTGATCCGGCGCAAAAGCCATTCGAAGGGCCCCAGTGCAAAGCGTGATCGCCAGGCGATCAGGGCGAGGATCAACACCACAGTCGTTGCCAGCGCGAGGACCACCGCGACGGCGGGGCCGACACGGTCCCACAGCCCCAGCCCATAGGGCGCGAACAGGGTCGCCAGCACGATCGACTGGCCGAGATAGATGCTCAGGCTCGATCCGCCCGCCTTCAGGAACGGGGCGAAGCGCGGGCCAGGCGGCTTCGCGACCAGGGCGATCAGGCCCAGATAGCCGAAGGTGGCCAGGGGCGCCGCCGCAAGAACGAGGATCATGCCGAGCGCTTCTGTAACGGCTGACGGCCCCCATTGCCAAAGCCCGGCGGCAAAGAGGCTGAGCGCCACCCCCGGGATCAGGAACCATCGCCGCGCCCGCGTCCAAACCGGGTGGTCCGGCGTGTCGATCAGGCCGGACTTCACCGCCGCCAGCCCGAGACAGAACCAGCCGAGCGCGGAGAACCCTTGCAGCACCAGCAGAAACGGAAAGATGTTGAGGAAACTGAGCGTGCGGAAGATCGTCACATCGACAAAGCCGCCATGAACCATGATCTGCCGTTCAAGCGCGCCAACCGCTTCATCGGCGGGGGCGTTCAGCAAGAAAAGAGACGCGAGCACGATTTGCACGACCAGCAGGATCATCCCCCATCGCACCAGGCGGCGCACCGCCCAGTTGCGCATGACATAGAGGATCGACCCCGTAACCGCGTACAGCACCAGGATGTCGTACGGGAACAGGAGACAACCGTGCAGCAACCCCAGGAAGGCCAGCCCGATCATGCGGTTGCGATACATCGGGCCGAAAGGCAGCGCCCGGCGCTCGGCCGAGCGCATCTGAAAGGCCAGGCCAACCCCGAACATGAAGGAAAACAGGCCATAGGTCTTGAAGTAGGCCAACCCGTGGACCAGCCAGATCACCCCTTCATCGATGGGGTCGGATCGCGACGCGGCAAAAAAGCCCTCAAGGATCGGGAATGCCATGGACTGCACGTTCACGACCACGATTCCAAAAAGCGCAAAGAGCCGCAAATAGTCCGGCATGTAAGCGCGTTGAGACATCGGCAAGACCCATCGTTAGATCTGAGGCGTGCGCACGCCCACGCCGCCCGCGTTCATCCCATCCGCGCGCAATTGGCCAGGATCCCAATTGGCCAGGATCAATGACGCGGTCGGCGCAGTTCGATTGTCGTACACAGCCCGTGTTCAAAGATTGATAACGCCGGTCGCCGGCTCAGAGAACCGAAGAGGCGCGAACAGCATGGAGAATGTCGCAGACGACAGCCCGTTCGCGTACGCAGCGGCGGAGGCGAGGGACCTTGCACGGCGTCCGGCCTTCTGGCTGTCGCTGTTAGGCGCCGCCCTTGTCATCGGGCTGATCGGCCCGTTCGGCACCTTCGCGGACATGCCGCTTGTCGCCCGCCTTGCCTATTGGCTGGCCGTCTGCGCGACCACCTTTTGGATCGGCTTCCTGCCGTCCGCGACCGCCGCCGCCCTGGCGGAGGGGCGGGGCCTGAACCTGCCGCTGCTGGTCGTGTGCAGCGGCCTGGCCGGATCCCTTCCCGTCACCCTCTGGTTGGCCGGCCTCCATCGGGTCGTGTTCGGCGACCCCTTCGTTGAGGGGGCCCTTGTCCTCTTGCCGTACGTCGCCGTGATCTGCGTCGCGGTTTCCGCGCTGTTCCACGCCTTGGCGGAGCGCCAGATCGTCGCGACCGACCAGCCGTCTCCGCGAGACAAGCCGGCCTGGCTGGATCGCCTGCCCGCTGCCATCGGCCAAGACCTGATGCTGCTGCAAACCCAGGACCACTACCTCAGGGCCGTGACACCAAAGGGCGAAACCCTGATCCGCGCCCCGTTGCGCGACGCAGACCAGGAACTGGGCCGCTACGGCGTGCGGGTTCACCGATCATGGTGGGTGGCGAGAGCCTGGATCGGCGCCTACGAATATCGCGGCGGCGCGCCGGTCATCGTGCTGAAGGACGGGCAGACGGTGCCCGTCGGACGCGCGTATCGCAGCCGCGTTCGAGAGGCGCTGGGGTCAGGTTAGCGCCCGCAGGCCGCCCGGTGTCTCGATCATGGCCCGATAGCGAACCCGGGACCCGGGCATGACCTCGGGTGGGCGATCGATCGCAAGCTGCTTGTAGAGCGCCGCAATGGCCGTGGCCTCCGGGTGCTCAAGCGTTACGGACCGCAGCCGTGCGCCCAAGTCGGGAATGTTCGCCAGAAACGCCAGATCATCGCGATGATCGATCAGCGAAGGCGCGGCACCGTCCAGGGGCAGAGAGCCATCCGCCGGGATGGAGAAATTGAACGAAGGCTTGTCGAAGGGCAAGGCGACCCGTTCACCGAAAACGCCCGGATGGTCGGCCAGTTGCCGGTCGATATCCACCGTGCTGGCCACCCAGCCGCGCAGCCGCCGCCCGTCCTCCCAGTCCGACCGGACCGTGTCCCGATCGTCCACGCCGAACCAACGGGGCCGCCCCGGCGATACTCCCTCCGGGTCAAGCGCCACGATCTCAAGATAGACCGCGTCGCCAAGCCGAAGCCGATGATTATGGGTGCCCATGTACAGGTGCCGGGTGCCAAACGGCACGTCGATGTCCAGGCAGTCCCTGACGTGCGAAACGCCTTCGCCCAAGGTCGGCGCGATCACGGTCAAATGGTCGAGTTTCAGCATGGTCGGGCTTCTAGCACTTTTCCGTCGCTTCGCGATCTCCGCACGCCGCCGGTCGGGAACAACTCAAGCGATGGTCGGAAAACTTGAGCAACCGCCATTCGACAAGCCTCCAACCTTGGATAGAGTACCTGCCCAACGCAACAAGCCGGGCAGATCTCTTCGCGAGGTCGACCGTCATTGGGACGCACGCCAGAATCCGATGGACACGATATGCACATCGAGTACTCCAAAGGCCTGAACATGCTAACGATCGCCGTGGTTTTGTTAAGCCTTGCGGCAGGATTGTATGAGGTCGTGTTAGGGCACGGCGGTATTGGGTCTAGCGCAGCATTCTTCCTGATTGCATCGTTGGCAGTCTCGATCGCATCCGCGGCTTTGTTGATTTCGCGGGAGTTTCGAACGGGCTTCCTGCTCAGCCTCTTGGCAATGCTGATTGGCTGGCGTGTCGCCGGGCTCAATGACCTGCAGATTGTCGTTGTGCCCCTTGTTTGCGCCTACATTCTCTATTTGGCCCAGTTCGCGAATGTCGCGCGAAACGATCTCCGGTCCGCTCGGCAATCCGCGCCAGGTACCGCACACCATCTGACGGTCTTTGAATGGCAACTGACCCTCGTCCGCCTTCTTGTGGGCTTGGGTTTTGCGATCCACTGCGCGGAAAAGCTCTTTGCGGGATCCGAGACCCACATGGCGGCGGCAACGGACTTTGCGGGCTTGGGCGTCCCTTACCCCGGTGTCTTTGTTTGGCTTGCGGGCGCATGCGAACTCGCAGCCGCCATTGGTGTTGGGCTAGGTGTGCTGACCCGGCTCGCCGCACTCCTGACGGCGGTCTACCTCGTTACCGCGACGGCCCTCGGGGGCCATTTTGCAAATGGCTATATCTGGGCCAATGATGGTGGCGGTTGGGAGTACCCGTTTATCTGGGTCGCCCTCGTTCTCGGTTTCGTCGTCACCGGGGCTGGCCGATTCTCAATCGATGGAGTCCTAAGGGAATCCAATCGCCTTCCACGATTCTTAAGAGTGTTCTGGAAAGGCTCCTCGCGACCGGCTCGTCCCTAGCCTGCTCGATGCCCGGGCGCGGCGTCGGATGTCACGTGCTGAGCTGCAGGTTCGTCAGGTGGCCGCGCCCGGCCTATTCGACTTGCCAGGATCGCTTTGCCGCGCACAATGCTCGGCCCCCCTTGATCAGACGTGCAGGTGAGACGGTCGCATGACGGGCACGCTCAACACCGACGCTATCGAAGCGTTGTGGCTGCGGTTCAAGACCGCGGGCGCCACCGGCACGGACGTGGTCGGGCTGGCGGGCCTGAACCGTCTGCTGGGCGAGCTGGGCCATGACGCCAGCGATGAAGAGGTGCGGCATCTCACCGACGACGTCGCCGGGCGCGACGGTGTCGGCCATGCCCAGTTCGCGGCCCTGCTGGCCTCTCTGCATGGCGATACGGAGAGCCGCACGCGCATCGCCTTCGACGTCCTGGACGAAAATGGCGACGGCCGGATCTCCCGGGACGAGCTGCGGCACTTTCTGGGACAGTTCAGCGTCAGCGACGAGGATCTCGACGCGGTCTTCGCCGAGGTCGACCGGGACGGCGACGGCAGCATCGACTTCGACGAGTTTCACGGCCTGGTCCCGCACGGGCACGCCGGGCACGACACGTGCTATCGCGACCACACCACACCGTTCGTCAGCGCCATCCGTCGCGCCGACATGTCAACCGACGAGACCGATGTTTCCGAGGCGGCGCCGAACGGCGGCACCGCGCACCGCGCAACGGCCAGCCATCGGCGCACCAGCTATGGCCAGGGCACGTCCCTGTTGCAGATGCAGATCGGCCTGTTCCGCCTGCTGCAGGGCGCGGCCTATCGCTGTTTTCGCGAGAGCTATTCGGCCCACGCGATGACCCATCTGCGGGCCCGCACCCTGCCCTACACGATGCCCGACTTCGTCGCCTTCGTTGACCGGGCGATCGCGCTTTACAAGGCCTCAGGCGTCGTCGATCCGGCCTGTTTCCCCGTGCTCGACGCGGTAACGGCATCGGTGAACGCGGAATACGCCCGCCTGCAGGACCGCATCGCCAACTGGCCAAGCGTGACCAAAACCACGGCGATGCTGGAGGCGGCCGAGGCCATGGAACACCAGCGCACGGCCCAGTCGTCGGTTGCCAAAACGCTAATGGCGGGCGTCGAACTGGCGCTGACGCTGCGCCGCAAGAACCTGTCGCTGGGCGATCTCGGCTCGGACGCCATGGCAAGGCACGAGGCGGCGCGCCTGCGGCATTTGGAACTGCATTACGAGATGGCCGCCCCGCCAGGCACCGACGGCGCCGATCCGGCCGCATATCTTGCCGTCTGGAACCGGGTACTGATCAGTTCCAGCGACGAGGCGATCGACGGCGCCATGATGCCGGCGGCCTATTGGTATGAGGATTTCATGCCCAAGCTGCTGGCCGCCTGCAGCGTCTCCGGCGTCGACGACATCGCGCAAAACACGGCACCGGACGAGGCCGCGCTCGACCGCTGGTTCGCGACCGCGCGCGACGATGGCGAGTTCGACCATTACGGCGCCGACGTGGCCGGGCATTTCCCCGCCTGCAGCCCGGAACGCAAGCTGACCATCCGCCAGGCCTGGCGGCTGACCCGGCACTATATGAACGGCGTGCAAAAAAGGCGTGAGCGCGAGGAATTCGGCCGCGAATCCGGCTTTCTGTCGCAATATGTCGCGTTCCTGGACGTCTATCTTGGCCGCAGCGACGTGCGCCAGGCCCAGATGCGGGTCAGCTTTCCCTACTATATCGGCCGCCCGACCTGGCGCTTCCTGCATACGGTCGCCGAATTGGTCGCGGCGCGCGCGCCCGACCGGCAGCCCGCCCTGATCGACCTGTTCAAGGACTTCTTTCGCGTCTTCGCGACGGTCTATGCCTGCCCTTACTGCCGGCACCACCTCAACCTCTATGTCGTGCGCAATGTCGAGATCGACATGTACCCGCTGGAATACCTCCTGCTCGGGCCGCGCCTCGGCGGCGAGCCAGAAGAGGCAGACAAGGCCGGCAGGGCCGACCTGCGTGTCTCGATCGAGGACAAGCTGTCGGTCATTACCGACGGGCCGTCGCTGCGCCTGTTCCTGTGGAAGCTGCACAATACCGTATCGGCTTCGATCGAGCGGACCGAGCCGTGGTTTCGGCGGGACGAGCACGCGATCTACACCACCCGCCACTGGCCCAGCGTGGGCGCGGAGCTGGCGCGCGCACGGGCCTTTGGCCACGACACCATCCCGCTGGACCGTCTGTGGCGGGTTCACCTGCTGATGAAGCCGGTCTCGTCGCTGGCGACCCTGCGCAGCGCCTTGTGCCATGCGTTGAGCCAAGATGACGGTCCGGCGCTGACCGCCGCGATCCGGGACAGCCGCGCCGCTGTCGTCGACCTGGAACAGGCGGTGTTCGACAGCGCGTTCCTGGAGCAGACCTACAGCTTCGATCCAACCTTGGAAGACGACCCGCCCCACCTGACGCCGGAGGAGGAGGCCTACGGCCGCAGCGGCACGTTTGTCGAAGCGTAAAAGCTGACTTGGCCCATCACATGATCAAATACAGACGTTTCTCTTTCATTTGATCACCCTCTCCCCCATATTGTCAGGGGAAAGGAGGGCGCTGCCATGCAGCTCGTGCCCGTTGCCACACCTGAAACACCCGCATTCGACCAGCGCATCAGCGATGCCGAGGGCGCCGCGATGGCGCGTGCCACGGTCAACCTGTTCGACCGCTGGGGGCTGACCGATGCCCAGGCCCGCACGCTGTTGGGCGAGGTGTCGCCGGCAACCTATACGCGCTGGAAGCGGGGCGCGCTGCCGCGCCTGTCGGTCGATTTGAAGACCCGCCTGTCGACCCTGATGGGCATCCACAAGGCCCTGCGCGTGCTGTTCAGCGACAACGCCCGCGCCTATCGCTGGGTCAAGGCGCCGAACGCGACCTTTGGCGGCAAGACGGCGCTTCAGATCATGCTGGGCGGCGCCATCACCGACCTGATGCGCGTGCGCCACTATCTCGACGCCGAACGCGGCTAGTGCAAATCCCAAGGCGCCTGGTCCACTGGCCGGATGCGCGCCGCATCATCTCAACCCGCCACCCGCCAATCCATCTGTTCGAGGACATCGCCGACCCCGCCGATTGGGACCTGATCGGTAATGGCGAAGCCAAGACCAATCCGCGTCTGGCCGAAAGCGTCGGCGCGCTGGACCTGATCCCGCCGGAACGGCGCGTGGCCGGCACGGGCGCGTCCAACGTCATGGCGCCCTTCGTCCATGTCAGCCCCGACCGGCCCGGCCGCTTCCATGACGGCACGTTCGGCGCCTACTACGCCGCCAAGCGTTTCGAGACCGCGCTTGCCGAGCACACGCACCACCGCGCGGTCTTCTTCCGCGCAACGGACCAGGCGCCCGGCTGGTTCTCGCAGTATCGGGAACTGGTCGGCGCCGTCCGACGACACCTGCACGATCTACGCGGCGGCGATCCGTCCTTCGCACCGTTCCTCGACCCCGACGATTACCGCCTGCCCCAAGGCCTGGCCCGTGGTCTCAGAGACGCCGGCGCCGACGGCATCGTCTTTCCCAGCGTCCGCGACCCAAACGGCGAATGCCTGGCCGCCTTCTGGCCCGACGTGGTCGCCATCCCCGTCCACGGCCGCGCGCTGGCCTACCATTTCGACGGCACGGCCATCGACTATGTCCGCGACGAGACCAGCGGCGGTGTGTTCAGGATCGAGCGGGACAGCGCCTGAACATCGGCGCTCCGCCGGCGCTATTGGCGCGTGAGCACACCCCGGCCGACAAGCGGATGCGCACCGCCCTCCATGGCGACGAAGGACAGACGATCGGCGTCCAGCAAGGTCATGCGAAACGTCGTTTGATCGCCATGTTCGACGATCCAGATCGAGCGATCGTGCGCGATTACGCCCAGAAACGGCTCCGAGGCGGCGCTGGTGTATTCGATGCCGTCATGGCTGGTCTGGCTGCTGTCGACATTGGTCCATTGATGGACGCCGTCGATGAGCGCATCGGTCTGGTTCACGATGTGGAAGCGGTGCATCTGCGCAACCAGCCCGCCCGGCAGGCGGAATTCGGCCTCGCCCGTCCACTCGCCGCGAAGGTCCGGCATCGGCCCGTCCTGCGCCAAACCCGGTGCCGCAAGCGCCAGAACCGACAACAAGACAGCAACAATTGCCCCAGACATGCCGCGCAATGCCATGCCGCTTTTCTCCTTCAGTGCCGAATGAAACGGGGGTGCCCAAGAGACAGGGGCGTTGGATAGCAGGGCGTCTAGCTTAGCGGCCGAGATCCAGTTTGGCACGGCGATCCGATGGTGCACGGTTATCCGGGCCTACGCCCCGCATCTCACGTACCGTTGTCGATCCGCTTCAGAATCCCGTCAAAGAGCTGGGTGTCGCACAGCACGCCGATCGGTTTGCCGTTATCCATTACGACCAAGGGCTCGCGCGTCAGCCGGTGCAGTTCCACCGCGTCGCGCAGCGAGATCTCGGGCGACACGGCAAACAATTGTCCCGCCGTCGGGCTGGACGACAGCGCCATGGTCTCACCGTTGCGGCCACAGCGCAGGCCGTCATCGCCCGGCATCAACCGCCAGTCCGACGCATCCTCAACCAGATAGGTCTCGCCATCGCGCGCCAGGGTTTCCAACGGCGTCATCAGCGTCCGCGCGGTCAGTACGTTCAGCGGGTTCAGGTTGGCGACGAAATCGGCGACATAGTCATTGGCCGGGTTCAACAGCACGCCCTCGGGCGTGGAGAACTGCACGATGTCGCCGCCTTCCATGATGGCGATCCGGTTGCCCAGCTTCATCGCCTCGTCCAGGTCGTGGCTGACGAAGATCACGGTCTTCTTCAGCCGTTCCTGCAGGTCCAACAACTCGTCCTGCAGCCGCACGCGGATCAGCGGATCCAGCGCCGAAAACGGCTCGTCCATCAGCAGGATCGGCGCATCGGTGGCAAAGGCGCGGGCCAGGCCGACCCGCTGCTGCATGCCGCCGGACAGTTCATGCGCATACTTGTCGCCCCAGCCGTCGAGGTCGACCAGCGTCAGCATTTCCGCGACCCGATCGTCAATCTCGCGCTTTGGCGCGCCGCGCAGTTCCAGCCCGAAGCCGACATTCTCGCGCACCGTGCGCCAAGGCAGCAGCGCGAACTGCTGAAACACCATCGCGACCCGGTGCTGGCGGATGCGGCGCAGGTCCGCCTGGCCGCACGAAGCGACGTCAACCGGGCCGTGCTCGCCCTCGACCAGAAGCTGGCCGCGCGTGACCTTGTTCAGCCCGTTGACACAGCGCAGCAGGGTCGACTTGCCGGACCCCGACAGCCCCATCAGCACGACGATGCCGCCCGACGGCACGTCCAACGTCGCGTCCCGCGCCCCCAACACCGCCCCGGTCCGCTCCAGAATCTCCGCCCGGCTCACCCCCTGGTCCACCAGGGGCAGCGCTTCTTGGGCATTGTCGCCGAACACGACGTCGACATGCCGAAACGAAACCGCGACGCTCATGACGCAGCCTTGCTCGCCCGCCGCTCCGGCGGCCGGAACACCCGATCCAGCAGGATGGCAAGGATCACGATCGACAGGCCGGCCTCGAAGCCCATGCCGATATTGACCGTGTTCAAGGCCCGGACCACCGGCACGCCCAGCCCGTCGGCGCCGACCAGGGCGGCGATCACGACCATTGAGAGCGACAGCATGATGCATTGGGTCAGGCCGGCCATGATGGTCGGCATGGCGTGCGGCAGTTCGATCTGCCACAAGAGTTGGCGTTCGGTGGCGCCAAAGGCCTCGCCCGCCTCCTTCAACTGGGTCGGCACCGAGGTAATGCCCAGATGGGTCAGCCGGATCGGCGCGGCGATGGCGAAGATGACCGTGGAGATCAGCCCCGGCACGATGCCCAGGCCGAACAGGATCAGGGTCGGGATCAGATAGACGAAGGTCGGGATCGTCTGCATCAGGTCCAGGATCGGCCGCAGCACGCGGAACAGCCAGGGCCGATGCGCCGCCGCGATGCCGACCGGCACACCGATCACCATGCACACGGCGGCCGCCAGCGAGACCAGGGTCAGGGTCTCGATCGTCTCTTCCCAATAGCCAAGGTTCACGATCAGGCCCATCATCAGGATGATGGCCAGCGGCAGTTGCCATTTGCGGTGCCACAGGAACACCAGGCCGGCCATGATGACGATCAGCAGCAGCGGCGGCAGCCACAACAGCGCGTCGATGACCGCTTCCGCCGCGTCGCCGATCGTGTCGGCGATGGCGTTCAGCACACCCGCCGCGCTCTCGTTCACGGCGTCCATTCCCGCCGCGATCCATCGCCCCAGGGGCAGCTTGTTGTCTGTCAGCCAATCATGCATGACGGTCGACCGAAGCGGGCCGCCTCAAACCCGCTTCAATCCCGAAGGCGCCCGATCCGATTAGATGCCGAGATGGGCGCGAACCGCCGCCAGGCCCGGCTGGCCATCGAACGTCGTGACACCGTCCACCCAGCCGGTAAACACCTCCGGATGGGCGCGCAGCCAGGCGGCGGCGGCATCCCTGGGCGCCTCGCCATCATCCAGGATCGCGCCCATGATCTCGTTTTCCATCGCCAGGGTGAAGACCAGGTTCTCCAACATCTGGCCGACATTGGGACACTCGGTCAGGTAGCCGGCCCGCACGTTGGTGTAGACCGTCGCACCGCCAAAATCCGGGCCAAAGACATCATCGCCGCCCGCCAGATAGGTCAGGTCGAAGTTGGCGTTCATCGGGTGCGGCTCCCACGCCAGGAAGACGATCGCATCCTCCGACCGCGCGGCGCGCGAGACCTGCGACAGCATCCCCTGCTCGGACGATTCGACCAGCTCGAAGCCGCCCAGCCCGAACATGTCGTTGTCGATCATGTCCTGGATCAGGCGATTGCCGTCATTGCCCGGCTCGATGCCGTAGATCTCGAAATCAAGCTGGTCGCCAAAGCTGGAAATATCGGCGAAGTCGGTCAGGCCCTGATCGGCCAGATAGGTCGGCACGGCGAGCGTGTATTTCGCGCCTTCCAGATTGACGCGCACCGACTCCACGGTGCCGTTGTCCAGATAGGGCCGAACGTCCGCCTCCATCGTCGGCATCCAGTTGCCCAGGAAGATGTCGATGTCGCCGTTTTCCAGGCTCACATAGGTGACCGGGACGGACAGCAGGCTTTCCTCCGGCTCATAGCCCAGCCCCTCCAGCACCACCGAGGTCGCGGCCGTGGTCGCGGTGATGTCGGTCCAGCCGACATCGGAAAAGCGCACGGTCTGGCATTCCGCCGGGTCGGTCGCGGCGGCCGGCTGGGTCACGAGCGGCAGGGCGGACGCACACAGCAGCGTGGCAGCAAGGGTTCGAAGCATCGTGAAGTCTCCTCTTTGGGTCGGCCCGTTATCGGCCCTTGGCCCCAAGACGGGGCGTTGGAAGGGGCGGCGTTGTTCACGAGACCCACCCAAGCAAGGCGCCAATCCGGCTGGCCTGCAACGGCGGATCCAAAAGGCGATGCCAGACCGGCATGCCGTGCCCCAGGTCCCCGATTGATTTCTGATCCACCACCATACGGTTCTTGATTGACTAATCAATAAAAAAACGGCACCCCTACTCCCAGCAGGAGAAATCGACGGCCAACGGCTAACGGCCAAGAGACAAGGGCCAGCGGCCAAGGGCCGACCGGAAGAACAGGAGAAGGGCGAATGCCGAAGATCGGGATGCAGCCGATCCGCCGGCGTCAGTTGATCAACGCGACCATGGTGGCGATCCACAAGCACGGCTTCGCCGACGCCACCATGCAGCGCATCGCGCGCGAGGCCGGCCTATCGGCCCCCATCATCCACCATTATTTCCGCAACAAGGACGACCTGTTCGCCGCCACCATGCGCCAGGTCTTGACGGAACTGCGCGACGACGTCGTCCGCCGGCTCGCCCGGACGCCGGACCCAAGGTCGCGCGTCATAACGGTGCTGGAGGCCAATTTCGCCTGCGGCCAGTTCACGCCGGAGGTCATCTCCGCCTGGCTGGCCTTTTGGGCCCAGTCGCCGCACCAGCCGGAACTGGCCCGTCTGCGCCGTCTGTACACCTATCGCACCATGTCGAACCTGCGCGCGCCCTTGCGGCACTTGCTGCCGCTCGCCGACGCACAGCGCGTCACCACCACGCTTGCCTCGCTGATCGACGGGTTGTGGTTGCGCGCCGGCCAGCATGACGATGATTTCGACGCCGACGACGCGCTGGACCTGATCCTCGCCTATCTCGACAGCCAGATCCCGCCGCCCGCCCAAAGCCACTCCGCCGCCTGAACGCCATGACCCATCTTGCCGACCAGCCCCATTTCATCGACGGGACCACCCGACAGCCTGCCGCCGACCGCTGGTTCACGACCCTGAACCCGGCAACCGGCGCGCCGCTCGCCCGTGCCGCGCAAGGCGATGCGCAGGACGTCGATGCTGCGGTCGCGGCCGCGCACCAGGCGTTCGATGGCTGGGCCGACATGACTGGGGCCGAACGCGGGCGCATTCTCACCCGCGCCGCCACCATTCTGCGCGACCGCAATGATGAAATCGCCCGGCTGGAAACGCTCGACACCGGCAAACCGATCGCCGAATCCTCGGTCGTCGACGTCGCCTCGGCCGCCGATTGCCTGGAGTATTTCGGCGGCGTCGCCGCGTCCATCGCCGGCCAACAGGTCGATCTCGGCCCGAACGCCTTCGGCTATGTCCGGCGCGAGCCGCTGGGCGTCTGCGCCGGCATCGGCGCCTGGAACTACCCGATTCAGATCGCCGCCTGGAAGGCCGCGCCGGCACTGGCCTGCGGCAATACCATGGTCTTCAAGCCGTCGGAGATGACGCCGGTGACCGCCGGCGCCCTGGCACAGGCTTTCGCCGACGCAGGCCTGCCACCGGGCGTGTTCAACATCGTTCAGGGCGACCGTGGGGCGGGCCAGGCGCTGGTCGCCCATCCGGGCGTCGCCAAGGTCTCGCTGACCGGCGAGGTCGGCACGGGCCGCAAAATCATGGCCGCCGCCGCGGAGACCCTGAAGCATGTGACGATGGAACTGGGCGGCAAGTCGCCGCTGATCATCTTCGCCGATGCCGATCTCGACAACGCGGTCTCGGCCGCGATGATGGCCAACTTCTACACCCAGGGCGAGGTCTGCTCCAACGGCACCCGCGTCTTCGTCGCCCGCGCCCTGCTGGACCGCTTTGTCGACGCGCTGGCCGCGCGCACCGCCAAGCTGAAGATCGGCGACCCGCTGGACCCTGAAACCCATGTCGGCGCCCTGATCTCCGAAGATCACATGCGCCGCGTGCTCGGCTTCATCGACCAGGGCGTGGCGGAAGGCGCCCGGCTGGTCATCGGCGGCCGGCGGGCGGCGGGCCTGGATGGCTGGTTCGTCGAACCGGCGATTTTCGTCGCCGAGGATGACGATCTGACCATCAGCCGCGATGAGATCTTCGGCCCGGTCATGACCATCCTGCCCTTCGACGACGAAGACGAGGTGCTGGCCCGCGCCAACGCGACGGAGTTTGGCCTCGCCGCCGGCGTCTTCACCAGCGACCTCGCCCGCGCCCACCGCACCGTTCGGCGGTTGCAAGCGGGCGTCTGCTGGATCAACAATTACAACATCACCCCGATCGAGCTGCCCTTCGGCGGCGTGAAGCAGTCGGGCCTGGGCCGGGAAAACGGCACCGCCGCGATCGAGCACTACACCCAGCTGAAAACCGTCTATGTCGAGCTGGGCGATGTCGACTGCCCCTATCCCGCCTGACCTGACAGCCGGCCGTGGCGATCCCTGAGTACGACTACATCATCGTCGGGGCAGGATCGGCCGGCTGCGTCCTGGCCAACCGCTTGACCGAGGACGGCTCGGCAACGGTCCTGCTCTTGGAGGCGGGCGGCCCCGACCATGGCTGGGACTGGCGCCTGCACATGCCGGCCGCCCTTGCCTATCCGATGAACGGCACGCGTTACAACTGGGACTATCACACCCAGCCCCAGGAACACCTCGATCACAGGCGCCTGCACTGGCCGCGCGGCAAGGTGCTGGGCGGCTCATCCTCGATCAACGGCATGGTCTATGTGCGCGGCAACGCCGCCGATTTCGACCATTGGGCCGAGGTCACCGGCGATGAGGGCTGGACCTATCAGCACGTGCTGCCGTACTTCCGCCGGGCGGAGACGTACGATCGCGGCGGCGATGCCTATCGCGGCGCCGACGGCCCCCTCCACGTCCATGGCGGCGAGGGCTGGAGCCCGCTCTACCGCGCCTTCATCGAGGCCGGTGTCCAGGCGGGCTATCCCGAAACCGCCGACATGAACGGCTATCAGCAGGACGGTTTCGGCCGCATGGACATGACCGTCCAGGACGGCAAGCGGTGCAGCGCCGCCCGCGCCTATCTGCACCCCGCCATGGGCCGCCCGAACCTCAGCGTGGTGACCGGCGCACTGACCGAACGCATCCTGTTCGACGGCAGGCGCGCCATCGGTGTCGCCTTCAGCCGCCATGGCGAGACTGCAAAGGCCCACGCCGCGCGCGAGGTGCTGGTCGCGGCCGGTGCGATCAACACGCCGCAACTCCTGATGCTGTCGGGCATCGGCGATCCCACCCAGCTCGACCAACACGGCATCCTGTGCGTGGCGGCGGTGCCCGGCGTCGGTGCTAACCTGCAGGACCATCTGGAACTGTACGTACAGTACGCGTGCACCCGGCCGGCCACGCTCTACTCGGCGACCCGGCCGCTGAACAAAGCGATGATCGGCGTGCAATGGCTGGCCACCCATCGCGGCCTGGGCGCCACCAACCATTTCGAAGCCGGCGGCTTCATCCGCAGCGATCCTTCCGTGCCCTGGCCGGACATACAGTACCATTTCCTGCCCATGGCCGTGCGCTATGACGGCACGGCGGCGGCCAAGGGCCACGGCTTCCAGGCCCATGCCGGCCCGATGCGCTCTTTGAGCCGGGGACGCCTCCGCCTCGCTTCGGCCGACCCCTCCGCACCCCCGATCATCGACCCGGCCTCGATGGCGCACGACCAGGATTGGCGCGAAATGCGCGCCTGCGTACGCCTCACCCGCGAGATCATCGGCCAACAGGCCCTCGCGCCCTATCGCGGCGCCGAACTGTCGCCGGGACCGGACTGCCAAACGGACAAGGACATCGACGCCTTCGTCCGCAGCCAGGCCGAAAGCGCCTATCACCCCTGCGGCACCTGCCGCATGGGCAACGACGACGGCGCCGTAGTCGACAGTCGGCTGCGTGTCCATGGCTGCGAGGGCCTGCGCGTGATCGACGCCTCGATCATGCCGCAGATCACGACCGGCAATCTGAACGCGCCGACCATCATGATCGGCGAAAAAGGGGCTGACCTGGTGCTTGGCCGGAACCTGCCGCCGGCCAACGTGCCGGTCTACCCGAACTGAAAGCCAACCATGGCCCCGCCGGACCCAACCGTCACGATCGCAGAGGATGGTGCCGAGGTCGCCGGCAGGATCGAGGCCGAGCTGCTGCGTGCGCTGCGCGAAACCCTGCCGCAATCGAACAACGACGCATTCGTCCTGTCGGCAAGATCCGAGGACGGGAACCTGGTCGGTGGCCTGACGGCAAGCGCGTCCTATGGCTGGCTGCTGGTCAAGACCCTGTGGGTGGCGGAGGCTCAGCGCGGCAAGGGTCTGGGCCGTGCGCTGATGGACGAAGCCGAAACGAAGGCCAGGGATCTCGGCTGCCACGGCGCCTGGCTGGATACGTCCAGCCCCGACGCCATGCGCTTCTACCAAAGGCTGGGCTACGAAACCTTTGGCCAGCTCTCGAACGCGCCCGGTCAAACGCCCGAAACGCACCGGCGCTGGTTCATGAAGAAGGCGCTGTAGACCCTTTTCTTACGAAGCACCCGTTATCGATCCTTGACATGCCCGCCTAGGCCGCCGCCCGCCGGGCGGCCAGATAGGCGCTCAGCGCTTCGGGTTCGTCGGTTTGAAAGATGCTGACGCCGGCATCGATCAGGGTCCCCCACACCGCCCCAGGATCGCTGAGCGCGGCCGTGTCGGTCAGGCTTCCGCAGGCGACGGAATCCAGCGTGTTGACCCAGATCGCGATCTCGGCCCGCCGAAACGCCTCGCGCCGGTCGGTTAGCGTATCAAGACGATCGAACTCAATCTCGACCATGGCGGGCGACAGTCCTTCCAGCAGGCCAAGCAGAAAGTCCGCGTCGCCGGCGCTGAGCCGGGTCATCGGCTTCACCATCACGCCGTTGCTCGCCTCAAGCGCGCGCAGGTCGTCGGCAGCCTCTTTGGTCTGTACGACAGCCTTCACGTTGACTTGATCGGCCATGTCCAGCTTCGCGACCAGTTCGGCGGTGGCCGCCAGGTCGCGCGGGTACTTCACGTCAAGGTCGAAATAGGCCCGCCCCCGCGTCGCCGTCAGGACCGTTTCCAACGTCTGTATCACCTGGTCGGTCAGCGGCGCGCCGTCGCCGCCCTTCCGGTCCTTCAGGCGCGTGGCGGCAAGCTCGGCCATGGGCAGCGTATGCGCGATCGCGGGCTTGGCCGCCATCCGGTCCAGCGTGTCATCGTGGTGCACGAACAAGACGCCGTCTTCGCTTTGCTGAATGTCGATCTCGATGATTTCGTAGCCCGCCGCGATGGCCTGCTCGATGGCGGCCATGCTGTTCTCGGGCGCGGCGTGCCAGGCGCCGCGATGGGCGACGATCGCCGGCGCGCGGTCCTGGTCGCGGATAAAGTCGCGGTAAGTCTGCAAGTCTTCTGTTCCCGTTAAGGAAGGTTTGGGGGAGGTGCAAAGCCCGTGGCCGGACCAAGGGGAGGAACCGGCCCGGCCACGGTCGACCGCGCCTACATCTCCAGCGCGACGTTCTCGATGAACTGGTTGCGGATCTCGTCGCCGAACGGCTGGGCCGTCCAGACGCGCGAATAGGCCCGCATCTCGTTCGGCACCAGGGCGGCGCTGTCGTCGGCGTCGGGATGCATCGGGGCGACGCCGAAGCGCTGGTTCAGCGCGGTTTGCGTGTCCGCCGAGGTCAGCCAATCCAGGAACACCAGTGCTGCGGCCGGATGCTGGGCGTTCAGCGGAATGCCGTTCAGATTGCCGCCACCATTGTGGCCCCATTCCGGGATGTAGAAGGCGATGTGATCGCCGACCTCGCCCTGGGCCTGCAGGGAGGCGAGATGGTCTTCCCAGGCGGCGACGACCGCGAACTCGCCGTCATTCACCCGTGTCAGGCTGTCGGCGTTGGACGCGGTGATGACGAACTGGTCGGATCGGTCCAGGAACCAGTCCCAGACAGGCGCCAGGGAGGCCAGCCGCTCCTCGCTCACCTCGCCGTCCGTGGTGTCGATATCCGGCATAATGTTGCGCACCATCGACTGCACGAAGGACGGGCCGGAGCCGCCATTCTCGTAATTGAAGCCGAACCATTGCGGGTTCTCTGCCATCCAGGCTTCGAGTTCCGGCAGGGTCTGCGGCAAATCCTCGAAATCGACCAGGCGCGGGTTGTACGCCAGGCCCGTCTGATTGCCCCAGAACGCGACGCCGTAGCCGTTGGTGTCCACGCCCTCCAGCTCGTAGGTCAACTGGTCGCCGCCGGGCAGAATCTCGCTCAGCGGCCCGTGATAGTATTCCGACTGGTCGAACAAGGCATGCCGGCTGCCGCCCAGCGCGATGACGTCGATGTCGCCTTCGTCGCGGCCGCTTTCGGCCAGCATCTTCTCGAAATTGCCGTCATGGGTGCCCTCAGGGATGATCACCTCGATGCCGGTGGCCTCGGTGAAGGGCTGGACGAACTCGCGATAGGCCGGCTGGAAGTACCAGACATACCAGACGACCTCGCCTTCCTCCTGCGCCTGGGCGACGATCTCGTCCCAGGACATGTCGGAGAAGTTCTGCTGGGCGTTGGCGACGGACGGCAGGCTCAGGCACAGGGCCGCCGCCGCGGCGGTGAGCGATAGGGAACGAATACGCATGGCTCTCACTCCTTCAAGGGTCAAACATATCGGGGGCATTCCGGCCTAGCCCTTGCCGCTGACCATGGCGGGATTGGCGCTTTTCAACAGCCTCTCCAGGACCAGCATCAGCGCCACGTTGGGCACGACCAGAATCAGGGACACGACCGCCGCGTTCGAACGCACGAAGTTGAAGCCGAGGAACGAATAAAGGATCGTCGGCACGGTCGTGAAATCGGGCGAACCGAGGATGAACGCCAGCGCGAATTCCTCGATCGATTGGATGAAAACGATGATCAACGCGGCCAAGACGCCGGGCTTCAGCGCCGGCCAATAGACCGCGTGAAACCTTGCCCAGGGCGAGGCGCCGAGATCGCGCGCGGCGTCGATCAGGTCTTGCCGCACCAGGGCGAACGAGACCGACAGGATGCGGATGGCGTAGGGCAGGAACAGCACGCAATGCCCCAACATGATCGAGGCGAAGCGGTTGTAGAGGCCCAGGTTCAACAGCAGGCTGGCCATGAAGACGGCGATGACGAAGCCGGGCACGACCAGGGGCAGCAGGCTCAACACCTGCACCGCCGTCTTGCCCGGAAACTCAAACCGGCCGATCGCGTAGGCCGTCGGTGTCGCCAGCAGCAGGGTGGTGATCGCGACCGACGGTGCCAGGGTATAGCTGTTGACCAGCGCGTCGCGCAGGGCGGTGGTCTGCCAGACATCGATCCAGCGCTGGAACGAGACCTTGGCCGGGAACAGGTCCGGATAGCTCCAGGCCTGCGACGGGTCGACGATCGACCACAGGATCGCCATGGCGAACGGGATCACCAGCCACAGCACGCACACGCCGATCAGAACGACGATCAGGATGCGGTTGATCACGCTGGCACGCATCAGACCTTCATCCCCGCGCGCACGGCCACACGCGTCAGGCCCGCCAGCGCGACGGAGCCGAACAGTGCCAGGGCCATCAGCAAGACCGCGACCACGCCCGCCTCGTGATAGCCGCCGAACTCGCCCTTCAGCCGGACCATGAGTTGGGCCATGGAGTTGACCGTCGTCGGCCCGGCCACCGCCTGGAAGGAGAAGTCGCCGGCGGCACCGATGAAGATGATCACCAGGGCCGCCTGCATGGCCGGCAAGGTCAGCGGCAGGATCACCTTGCGGAACCGCGCGATGGAACCGGCGCCCATGTCGCGCGCCGCGTTCAGCACATCGTCGCTGATCGCCTGGACAGAGCCGGTCAGCAGTAAGAGGGCGAAGGGCATGTTCTTCCAGACCTGCAGGAAGATGACGCCATAGCCGTTGCGGTCGTTCTGCATCCGGATCGGCCGGTCGATGATGCCCAGCCAGACCATCAGCTCATTGAAGAAGCCGTGGAACGAGATGACGTTGATGAACAGAAAGGCCGCGACCAGCCCCGGCACCAGCAAGGGCGCCTTCAACAGGGCCCCGGCGAACAGCGAACCGCGAAACGGCCGGCGCAGCCACATGGCGATCGGATAGGCCAACAGGACCGACAAGATGCTGCTGGTCGTCGCGATATAGGCGGAATACTGGAACGAGCGCCACAGCAGCCTGCCGTCGAGCTGTTCGCGCCAATGTTCCCAGGAAAAGCCACTCTCGCCCGTCAGCGCGAAATAGCCGACCGACTGGCCGAACGCCATGACGATGACGGAACCGATCAGAACCAGGATCAAGCCCAACCCCGGCAGCAGCAACAGCAGGATCAGCCCCGCGCGGCGCAGCCTCATGGGTGGGCCCTCAAGACGCCACCTGCTCTAGGAAGCGCAGCCGGTCGGGCGGCACATGAAAGGCCAGCGTTTCGCCCTCACGCGCGCCGAACTGGGTGGCGTGCACCCGCAGCGACACCGCCGGCCGCTCCGGCGCGTCCAGCACATATTCGGTGAACGATCCTTGGTAGACGCGCGCAACGATCGGCGCTTGGATCAGGTTCTCGCCAGTCCCAGAACCATTCCCGGAGCCGTTTGCGGACCCGTTCGCCAGCACCGCGTCTTCAGGCCGCCAACTCACATGCACGGAAGAGGCGACCGGCGGTTCGTCCGAGGCGACCTTCACCGTGCCCATTTCGGTCCGCACCTGCCAGCGTCCCGGCCCGTCCTCGCCCAGCACCGTGCCGGTCAGCAAATTGGCCGCACCGATGAAGTCGGCGACGAAGCTGGTGCGGGGCGCGGTGTAGATCTCCTCCGGCGCGCCCTCTTGCTCCACCGCGCCCTCGCGCATGACCAGCACATGGTCGGACATGGCCAGCGCCTCGGCCTGGTCGTGGGTGACGTAGATCGCCGTGAAGCCGTGCTCGCGCTGCAGGGCGCGGATTTCGATCCGCACCTGGTCGCGCAGCTTGGCGTCCAGGTTCGACAAGGGCTCGTCGAACAGCACGATGCCTGGCCGCATGGCCAGAGCGCGGGCCAGCGCAACACGCTGCTGCTGCCCGCCGGACAGCGCATTGGGCAGCTTGTGTTGATGGGCCTCCAGATCGACCTGGGTCAGCAGCGCGTTCAGCCGCGCCAGCCGTTCGTCCTTCGCCACCCGGTTCTGGCGCGGCCCGAACTCGATGTTCTGCGCCACGGTCATGTGCGGGAACAGGGCGTAGGACTGGAAACACATGGCCGTATCACGCCGTTCGGGCGGCTCGCGCGTGACATCCGTGCCGTCGATCGACACGGTGCCCTCCGTCGGCGTCAGAAAACCGGCAACGACTTTCAGCAAGGTCGTCTTGCCACAACCCGACGGCCCCAGCAGGGTGACGAAATCGCCCCGTCCCGCATTCAGCGAGACGCCCTTCAGCGCCCGGAAACCATCCTCGAACGTCTTCGTGACGCCGTCGACACGCAGCATCCCCGCCTCCCCAAACCGCAGCGCCGCAATTTCTTTGCGGTCACGCGCGAACCATCTTATTAAGTTCACATCGTGTACTTAATATCTTGCCCGATGACTCATTTCAAGACGATGACGGTCAGGTTAAGTTTTGGTGCCCGATCGGCGCCGACCCCCCAAGCCGCCTGTTCACCCAGCCCATGAGCCTTCCTGCCCCGTCCCTGACGCCGACCGAACGGCGCATTTTGGAGTGGATCCGCGCCCATCCCGGCCAAAGCCGGGCCGACATTGCGCGCATCGTGAAGGTCTCCAAGGCGATGCTGTCCAAGGCGGTCGGGCGCTTCCTCGACCACGGGCTGGTGACCGAACGGCGAGAGGACGCGCCGGCGCAAGGGCGGGGCCAGCCGGCACTGTTGCTGAAGACGGTGCCCGATGCCGTGATCGGCATCGGTGTCGAGCTGACGACGCGCGGCCTGGACGTGGCGGCGCTGAACCTGGATTGCGGCGTTCTCGTCCGCGAGGTCGTGCCGCCGCCGGCCGACTTCGACCCGCCGGGCCTGGTCGCTTCGGTCGATACCGCCATCGACCAGGTGCTGGCCCAGGCGGGCGGCCGCCGCACCATGATCGCCGGCATCGGCGTCGCCGTGCCCGGCATTCTGGACCGCAAGGGCCGCATCTCGGAACTGACCCCGACCCAGCGCCACATCCCGTTCAAGGCGCTGGGCGACGGCCTGCGCGCCCGCCGCGACGTGCCGGTCTATCTGGAGAATGACGGCCCCGCCTATGCCGAGGCCATCGCCCCCGGCGCCCCGCGCGACAGCCTGTTCTACCTAATCATCGATCACGGCATCGGCGGCAAGATCGTCACGGGCAAGCGCATGTATCGCGGCGGCTTCAACCAGGCCGGAAATATCGGCGGCATGCTGCCCGAGCCGGGGCCGCGCCCGACCCTGACCGATCTGGCCCGCCATTTGGGCGTGACCCTCACGGACCTAACCGACCCGTTCCTGCAAGACCTGCTGGACCGGCGCCCCGACCGGCTGACCGACTGGCTCGACCACCGCGCGCCCCTGCTCTCCGAACCGCTCAGCGCCGTCGTCCAGCTCTTGAACCCGGAGGTGATCGTGCTCGGCGGCGCCTTCCCGCCCGCCTACTACGCCGAAATGATCGACCGCATCTCGCTCGACGCATACGACCTGCCCGACCGCATGCCAATCACCAAACCAACCTTACGCATCGCCACCCTAACCGGCAAAGCCGCCCGCGCCGCGGCCTCGGCCACGATTCCGATCTTGCACTTTCTTACGGGGGAGGTATGAGCCAGAACCGTAGAACCGATGGCCATCCCTTTGCCTACGAGCGCTATATCGGCTCGATTGAACCAAACATTTGGTCCGCATAGTCCTCCGCCGCATAGATGACCACAATTCGGTCGTCGGGGGTTAGCCATTGCATGACTCGGAACCCCGCACGCCCGATCGAGGTGTAAACGCTTTGGTTCTGCGGGCCGACAAGCGGCACGACCGAGTAATCGCTCGCGCCACTTGACCGCGCCAGCTCGTACGCGCGTTGTCGTACGTCGGATTCTTCGATGCTGTCCGTGACATAACACTGCGCCGCGAAGTACGCGTAATCTGGCAAGGTGTTGCCAGTTTCCCGACGATCGGCTCGATACTCAATCACATCGGTGCCCCGAGTACTAACGTAGCTCAGCCGTTCTACGGACCATGGCAACTCAACCGAATAGTCACACTCCTGAAACGCGACCCTAACAGGGATTGGGTCAGACGGCGCAGCTGCGCGAGGCGAGTCCGGCAACGATGACTGGCAAGCACCGAGAAGAAGTGACACGCCTGAGAATAGCAATACCGGGTATTTCATATTTGAGGCCGTTTTTGCTGATCTTGGTCCACCCTTCATTAGCCCGGTCCCGCGACCTTTGGTACTGAATTTCGCATTCTCGGCCTTGGGTGACGGCGACAAGGCGTTGATTGGCGGCCATCTCAGGACGCCCAGCACCGTTGTTACAGGCAAGACATCTCGAACTCTTCTCAACGATTCCGCAGCCCCTGCCAACCTCAACCCATTGGCGGGTCGGGCAGATCGGCAAAAGCGCGCGCCAGGCCCTCCGACCAGCCAGCGTCCAGAGCCTCGAAGTAACCGTCGCGCTGCTCGAAGGTCCAGCGCTGGCTGGTGGTGAAGCTGTCGCGTTCGTAGGTGATCAAGTCGATCGGCAGGCCGACGGAGACGTTGCTGACCAGGGTCGGCATGTAGGACAACAGCACGGTCTTGGCCGCCTGCGGCAGGGTCGTGGCCGTGCCCAGCAGCCGGTCAAGGATCGGCTTGCCGTATTTGGCCTCGCCGACCTGCAGGAACGGCATTTCCGCTGAGGCCTCGATGAAGTTGCCGGCGTCGTAGATCTGGAACAGGCGCGGTGCCTCGCCCTTGATCTGGCCGCCCAACAGCAGGCTGGCGCTGAACGCCACGCCCTGCTGGCTGAGATGGTCGGCTTCATGGGCGTGCACCTGGCGCAGCGCATCGCCGACGATGCGCGCCGCGCGGAACAGGCTGGTCGCGCTCATCAAACTGTCGCCGTCGTCCTGCGCGCAGTCTTCTTCCAACAGCGAGACCACCGATTGGGTGATCGCCAGATTGCCGGCGGTCAGCAGCACCAGCATCCGCTCGCCCGGTCGTTCGAAGACGAACATCTTCTTTACCGTGGCGACATGGTCGACGCCGGCATTCGTTCGCCGGTCGGAGGCAAAGACCAGCCCGGCCTCCGCCAAAACGCCAACGCAATAGGTCACAGCGTGTCTCCTTGCCAACCACCTGATTGGCGCAAGCCTATCGCGGCATAGCGTGTCGGGGTAGGGCGCCGGCCAGCACGATCGCGGCGGCCAGCACCAGCGCGCCGGCGGCGAGATAGCTGGGCATGGCGAAACTGCCGGTGCCCTCGCGCAGCAGGCCGGCCAGCCAGGGGCCGACCATCTGGCCCAGGCCGAAGCTGGCGGTCATCAGGGCGATGATGCGCCTGGCCCGCTCCGGCGCCCGGCGCCGTGCCTCGACCAGCCCCAGCGCGGTGATGCCCATGAAGGTGCCGCCGACCAGCGCCGAGGCGACCAAGGCCATCGCCGGGCTTTCCGCGGCGACGCTGAGCGCGACGCCCACGGCCTCCACCCCGCAGGCGACGGCGAAGGCGACAATCCCGCCATGGCGCCGCGCCAGCAGGGTCCAGATCAGCACCGAGGGCGCGGCGGCCAGGCCGAATACCAGCCAGACGTAAGCCTCCGCCGGCGCCAGGGCCGGCTTTTCGACCACCATGACGGAGATGAACGTCGCGGTGATCACATAGCCGAAGCCGAACAGGCCGTAGGCGACAATCAAGGCCGGCAGCCCGCCGGGCGGCTTGGGCACCGCGCCTGCCTGGGCATTCGGCGCGACCTCGTGGCGCGGCGCAACCAGCATCACCGCCGCCGCCAGACAGATCACGGTCAAGACGCCGCTGGCCAGCCACAACAGCCGCCAGTCGCCGCCCAGATCCGCCAGCACCGCGACCAGAACGGCCGAGACGGCAATGCCCGCGCCCACACCGGCGAAGTGAACGGCAGAGAGGCCGGCCCGGCCGGCCGCGCTCAACCGGTCCAAAATCAAGGTGGCGGAAAAGACCATGGCAAACGCGCTGGTGGCACCACCGGCAAAGCGCAGCAGCACGAACCCCACCGTCGTCTCGGTCAGCCCCATGGCCGCCGTCGTCACCGCGCTGCCGGCAAGGGCGGCGATGAACCAGAGCCTCACATGGCCGGGCAGGCCGCCGACCGAGGCGATCAACGCCCCCACCAGATATCCTGAGAAGTTGGCCGACGCGATCAGCCCGGCGTCGGACGGGCTGACGCCGACGCCGCTGATCATGAAGGGCAGGATCGGCGTATAGACGAACCGCCCGATGCCCATCGCCGCGGCCAACGCCAACAGCCCGCCGAGCGCCACCAGGAACGGCCTGCCAACTTGATGCCCAGGCCCAGCGGCCACGTCAACGCCTCCCCCGCCGATTGCGATGGCGCCAAAACGGCGCCGCGGGACTATGGAGAGCACCCCGAGGAATGTCGACCGGCAGCAAGCGCAGGCCTGGCGCTAGACCACCCTGCCCTTGTCACGCCACAGCGCCGGCACCTCGTCCCAGGACGGCACCCGGTCGGTCTCGAACCCGAAGGTCATGCCGGTGCCGATCGACGGGTAGGCCTTCATCGCCTGGGCATGGGCGCCGGACACCAGAAAGGCGCGCATGTCCCGTTCAGACCGCCAGACGGTCAGCGTGTGGTGCACGCCGTCGATCGTCCGCGCCTCGGCGCTCACATTGCCATCCGCGCCCTTGGCCTGGCCCATCGATCGCACCGCATGCCACATAAAGCGCGCCGTATGCCACGGCCGCTTGATGCGCAGGCCGGTGATGGAGACGTAGACCGCGGAACCGCTCATGACACAACCGGAGCCTTCCAAATTGAGACGGGCGCCAGCCATCAACCTGTCTCGCGCTCGATGCAGGTCAAGCTGAGACTCCGGCATCGGCCATCGACCATGCTTTCTGACTTATTCAGCATCGACTCTGTGGCCATTGCATATTCAGCGCACCATTAGTATGATTTTTTCATATCTTCAGGAGCGCGATATGCCGACAGTTCGCAAGACAATCACGGTGACCGAGAAGCAGGACAAGTGGATCAAGGCCCAGATCTCGAACGGCGAGTTCACCAACGACAGTGAGTACATTCGCGCTCTGGTCCGCCGGGACCAGGAACGAAAATCGAGCGTCGCGGCCCTTCGGCAAGCCATTCAAGAAGGGCTGGACAGCGGCGACAGCGGCAAGGCGGTGCCTGAAATCATGGCGCAGGTCGAGGCTCGGCTGAAGGCCGATGGCCGCCTATAGCCTCTCAGGCAAAGCAGCCGAAGAGCTTGAGCGCATCTACGAATACTCGGTCCTGACCTTCGGCTTGTCGCAGGCACGGTCCTATGTGCACGGCCTTCACCGGCTCTTTCAAACGCTGGCCGACAACCCGATGCTGGGCCGATCGGCCGAAAGGCTTGCGCCCGAGATGCGGCGCATCGAGTACAAGTCCCACAGCATCTTCTACCGCCATGCAAACCGGCACACGCTGATCGTTCGTGTGCTACACCAGACCATGGACGTCGATCGCCATCTCTGACGATTGGATGATCTTCTTGCCGAAAGGCCGCAGCCGTGACCGCCGAAAAGGCGTTGGTCCGGAGGCGACGATCCGTCGTTGGATCGTTTGAGAGCCTAAAGACACGCCGGCGGCAGGCCGCTATTCTGTGGCCAAATCAGGTGCCGGCCGCAAAGACAACGCGCGCGGATCGCAAGAGGATGTCGACGACCATGACAAGCGCACGAGACGTTCTGAACCAGACCCATGCGGCCTTGGCGGAGGCGGAAAGGGAGATCCGCCAGCACGAATACTTAAAGGCGGTCCGCGCCGGCCAGGTCAGCCGCGAGGCGCTGCGGGCCTTTCCCGGGCATCAATATCATCTGTGGAAAAGCGACGTACGGGCGGCCGCGATGTTCGTCAGCCGTTTTGGCGACCGGCGCGATGCGGCGTTCTTCGCCGACGACCTGAAGGCGGAGTTCGAGGCGCGCAAGACGATCCTGGTGCTGGCCGCCAAGATGGGCATGACCAAGGACGATCTGGAGGCGTTTGAGCCGACGGAGCAAGGCTTCGCCTACGCCGCCTATTTCGCCTGGCTGGCCAGTTTCGGGTCCGCCGCGGAAATCGCCTGCGGCCTGGCCGTGAACCTGTCGGCCTGGGGCTACAATTGCGGCCAGGTCAGCCGGGGCCTGCGCGAGCATTACGGCTTCACGGCGGAGGACACCGCCTTCCTCGACGGCTTTGCCGGCATCCCGTCGCTTGACGACAAGGCCGCCGACATCATCCAGGACGATCTCGATCGCGGGGTCGAACCGCGCGAGATCATCCGCGCCGCCCGCCTGATCCAGGGCTACGAGCGCATGTTCTGGGACGCGATGGCGGCGGCCTGACCGCATCCACCTTCCGGCACGTCCCCGTCGCCGCCGCGCAAGCCGGGGCCGGCGACGGCGTCGATGTCCTGGCGCTTCGCCAACGCATCATGGGCCTGACTTACGAAAACTACGGCCATACGCCGGCGGCGTAATAGCATCAAACGGACGGCCCGCCCGATGCCATTCGGCAGCAGATCGACGCTGAATCGTCCGCCACTTAGCCCTGTTCACGCCTGCTGCGAACGGCAGCGCAGAACTATGGGGAGCCCTTCAACCCCACTTTTGGGGTAGGCTGAGGACGGTTCGCCCAATCAGATGGCCTAGCTCAACCGGGTCGGAAAGGAACGTTGCTCCATGGGCCTCACGCGCCGGACTTTGCTTGCCGGTTCACTCGCCATACCGACTTTCGGCCGCGCGACAGCGCCGCTGGCGCAGGATACCGGACCGACCATCAAAGAGGTCGCCAACGCCAACGGCTTCCGCTTTGGTTCAGCGGCCGGCCCTTGGACCTTTCAGCCCGCCATGGAACGCCTTCTTCAAAGCGAGTGTGATCTGATCACACCGGAGAACGCGATGAAGATGGACCATGTGTACAAAGAACTCGGCCCGGCCAACTTCACGGATGCCGATCAAATCGTCCGCTGGGCCCATTCATTCGACGCGTCGGTGCGTGCGCACGCGCTGATCTTCGCGCCGGAGGCAATTCCACGATGGCTAAACGACCTCGCCAACACCGATCGGCTTGAGGCACTACAGCAGGTATTGGCATACGTACGCCAAGTCGCACGCCGCTACCGCAACCAAGTCGTCTCCATCGATGTCGTAAACGAAGCGTTGAACAAGGACGCCAACCACGAAGGCTTGCTGAAGAACAATTGGCTCTATCGAGACAACGGCTTCCAGCTGATCCGCGACGCATACGCCATCGCGCGCGAAGAACAGCCCGACGCAGAGCTTGTCTACAACGATTGGGTTCTTCCATACGACAACACGGCGTTGGACGGTCAACGAGAGGACATGCTGCTGTTCTTGGAAACATGTCGTGAAAATGACATCCAGATCGACACGGTCGGGATTCAAAGCCATTTGAGGCACTGGCAGGGGCGAACCTTCATCTCCGCGAATTGGACAGACTTCCTGCACCAGATAGAAGGCATGGGATACAAGATCGCCATTACCGAGCTAAGCGCATCTGACGATTGGCTAAGTGGTGTGCCGGAAAGCAGTTGTCGGAACCTGGCGGACTGCGAGCGTGCCGTCGAGGACTACGCTGAAGACGAGCCGATTGATCCTGACACTGCACGTGAGCGCATACGCGTTCGAGACCAGGAAGCGGGACGGGCGGTCGCCGAATACCTGGCCGCGACTTTGCGGGCAAGAAGCATCAGGGACATCGTTTGCTGGGGGCTCTCTGATGCACACTGGTATCTGAACCACCGTGACAGATTCTGCCGGGATGGCTGCATCACCGCGGACGGCGCCGCGCAACCCTGCATACGCGCCTTGCCCTACGACGAGCTGTTCGAAATGAAGCCCATGGCGCGCGCGATCATGACCGCCATGGAACAGGCGCCGCCGCGCAGCTAAAGGCCCCTCACATCCAATAGCGCGGCCCCGGGCCGTTGCGGCCGGCATGGTCTTGCGGGTTGCTGAGTTCGCAGCGGTCGATCGAGAGGCAGCCGCAGCCGATGCAGGCGGTCAGGCCGTCCCTCAGCCGTTCCAGTTCCGCAATGCGCGCGTTGACCCGCTTCAGCCAAATCCCCGATAGACGCGACCAGTCCTCGCGCTTGGGCGTGCGGTCGGCCGGCAGTTTGGCCAGTTCCTCGCCGATCTCGGTCAGCGACAGCCCGATGCGCTGGGCAAAGACGATGAAGGCGATGCGCCGCAGCACCGATCGCGGATAGCGCCGATGGCCGGAACCGGCCCGCTCAGACGTGATCAGCCCACGTTCCTCGTAAAAGCGCAGGGCGGAGGCGGCGACGCCGCTGCGCCGCGAAATCTCGCTGATCGTCAGCACCTTGTCCATGGCGCGCACGAAAGCACTTTTTCCTCTTGACTTCAAGTTCACTTTAACTTGTAGCGATACGGCCTGTTTGCACCAAAACAGGACGAACCATGACCAAAACCACCGATCTCAAACCGGCCGCCGACACCGGGTTTCGCGGCCTGCGCATCGCCATCACCGGCGGCACTTCGGGCCTGGGCCGGGCGCTTGTCCGACAGTTCAGCGCGGCGGGCGCGCGCGTCGCCTTCGTGGCCCGCACGGCCGACCGCGTGAAGCAGGTCGCCGCGGAGACTGGGGCCATCGGCCTGGTCGGCGATGTCGGGCAGAAGGACGACATCTACCCGCTGGCCTTGCAGATCACCGGCACGCTCGGAGGGTTGGACATCTTGATCAACAACGCCTCCGTCCTCGGCCCCGTGCCGTTGATCCCCTTGGCCGATACCGACTGCGAGGACCTGGAACAGGCGCTGGCGGTCAATCTCATCGGGCCATTTCGCCTGACCAAGGCGCTCTACGGTGCGCTGGCCAGCTCCGCCCGCGAGGGGCGCGGGGCGCTGGTGGTGAACATCTCCAGCGACGCGGCGGTCAGCGCCTACCCGGACTGGGGCGCCTATGGCGCCAGCAAGGCCGCGCTCGCCCATATGAGCGCCATCTGGGACGCCGAGGCCGCAACCCAGGGCATCCGCTTCCTCGCCGTTGACCCCGGCGACATGGACACGCCCATGCACGCCGCCGCCCTGCCGGACACCGACCCGGCAACCCTGAAGCGGCCCGAGGACGCGGCGGCCGAGCTGATCGAACGCATCCGCGCTGCCCTGGCGGAGCAACAATCCGCACCGGAGGCCGCAAGCGCATGATTGCCGCCGACACGCCCGACCAGCGCGCCGCCAGGCTGCTGACCGTCGGCCGGGATGGCGAGATCCGTCATCGCCGCCGGTCGGATCTGGCAACCCTGTTCGACCCGGGCGACGTCGTGGTCGCCAACGACGCCGCGACCCTGCCGGCCAGCCTGCACGGCCGCCACGAGGCCACGGGGGCACCGGTAGAGATCCGCCTGGCCGGCTGGGTCACTCCCGGCGATCCGACCCGCTTCCTCGCGATCGCCTTCGGCCCTGGCGACCACCGCACGCAGACCGAATACCGGCCCCCGCCGCCACGCCTGAACCCCGGCGACAGGCTGCGGCTCGGCCCCCTGATCGTGGTCATCGATCGGCTCTTGGACCATCCCAGGCTCGTCGAGCTGCACTTCGTCGGCGACACGGCATCCGTACTGGCCGGTCTCGCCGGCCACGGCCGGCCGATCCAATACGCCCATGTGCCGAGCCCGCTGGCGCTGTGGGATGTCTGGACCAGCATTGCCGCCGACCCGGTCGCGTTTGAGCCGCCATCCGCCGGCTTCGCGCTCGATTGGCGGACGATTGCCGCCTGGCGGGAACGCGGCGTCCGTCTGGCCACCTTGACCCATGCGGCCGGCATTTCGTCGACCGGTGATCCGGCGCTGGACGCCAGGCTGCCGTTCGACGAGCCCTATCGCATCCCAGAGGCGACCTCGGACGCCATCCATCGGGCAAAACGGCACGGCCGCCGCATCGTCGCGCTCGGCACGACCGTGGTCCGCGCGCTTGAGGCGGCCGCGAGCAGCAGCGGCGGCGTGATTGCCGGCGCCGGCATCGCGCGCAATCGCATCGGCCCCGCAACGCGGCTCGCCGTGCCCGACGCCGTGCTAACGGGCATGCACGCGCCCGGCGAAAGCCACTACGACCTGCTGCGCGCCTTCGCCGATGACGGCACGTTACGCCGGACGGCGAAGGTGGCGCAGGACCGTGGCTACCACAGCCACGAGTTCGGCGATGTCATGCTGCTGTCCAGGCAGCGCGCCGTCTCAGCGGCCAGGTCTCACCGCTCCGCCAGCGCCAGCCGGACGCCCAGCGCACCGAAGGCGCCAGCAAAGCCGCGCCTGAGCCAGGTCAGCACACGCGGGCTGGAGATCACATAGCGCCGCGTCGCCGAGGCAAAGGCCCCATAGCCGACAAAGACGACAAAGGTCATCACCATGAACGTCACGGCCAGGATCAGCATGGTTCCCGTGGCGTTCGCGGCCGTGCCCGGCACGAATTGCGGCAGGAACGCCAGGAAGAACAGCGACAGTTTGGGGTTCAGAATGTTCAGCAAGAAGCCGTTCAGAATGATCTTCGTCGCCGGCACCGTCTCCGTCCGTTCGGAGACCTGCAAGGCCCCGCCCTCGCGCAGAAAGCTCCAGGCCATATACAGCAGATAGGCAACGCCCAGATACTTCACGATCTGAAAGGCCAGGGCGCTGGCGTGCAGCAGGGCGGCGAGGCCGACGATGCTGGCCGCGATATGCGGCACGATCCCGAAGGTACACCCAACCGCCGCCAGAACGCTGGCGCGCCAACCTTTGCTGAGCCCGAAGGCGAGCGTGTAGAGCACGCCGGTACCGGGCACGATGATGACGATCAGCGATGTCAGCAAAAACTCCGGCGACATCGAACACTCCAAGTCAGGGGGAAAACAGACCCCGATCTGATCAGACTTGCCCGCCCGGTTCAAGCCGGTCGGACAACCACCGCACGACCTCGAACAGGTGCCCCTACGATCTCGGCAGCGCGAAGACGTCCCGCTCCTTTCCGTCCGGAAACCGCTCGCGGGCGATGATCGTCCCGCCCAGGCGCTCGGTCAGGCGCCGCGCGGCCAGGTTGGCGTCGTCCATATGGGTCTGCACCAGGTCCCAGCCTAAGGTGTCGTAGCCGAAGGCGATGGCCGCGCGCGAGGCCTCGGTCGCATACCCGGTGCCACGCGCCGAGGGCAGCAGCCACCAGGTCAGCTCCGACCGTGGCCAGCCCCCCGGCCACCACAGGCCGCAGCCGCCGATCGTCTCGCCGGTGTCACGCCGCACGATCGCCCAACGGCCATAGCCCCGCAGTTGCCAATGGCCAAGGTCCAGGGCCAGCACGCGCCAGGCCTGGTCCGCGCGCAAAGGGCCGCCATAAAAATGCGACGCCTCGCCATCGGCGAAGAACGCCGCGTAGGCGGGAAAGTCATCCAAGCCCGGCGCACGCAGCGCCAAGCGTTCGGTTCGAAGGGTCGGAATCATGCCACTCGTCGGCTCACTCGATTGATGGGGCCACGCGCGTATCTGCGGTCCGTCAGGCGACCTTACCGGCGCCGGGCCGGCCGGCCCCTTCGAAGTATCCGCTGGTCAGCCCGACGGCCCCTTGTGCGCACCGAAATAGGCGGCGGTCAAGCTGCCGCTACGCGACAGTTCCTTGTCGATATCCAGCACTAAAACCGACCCCTCGCCGACCCCCGGAACAGGTGCCGAGGGCCGCCACGGCTGGAAGCCCATGGCGCGGTACATAGAGACATAAGCCTGTTCCACGCCAAGACGTCTGCCGATGGCAGTTGCAAGAAAGAAGATGCGGATGCCGCGGTCGATCGCGTCTCGCACCAGGCGGATCGCCATGCTGACGAAGGCCGGTGACCTGCGCCAATCTTGGTCAACCACCGCATTCGTCACAAGCGCGCCGTGGCGCAGCACGTCCTTTGGGTAAGCCAGCACCTCAAAGGCCGTCAGGCAGAATGTCGGAACCATGATCGTGAAGTCGTTGATCCGCATCGACCCGACAATCTCATCGCCATGAGAGGCGGCGTAGCATCGGCCGGACAGATGTATGCCTTCGAGCGTCCGCCGATCGTAATCCGCATCATCACGATGGACGCCGCAATCAATCACCAAGCGGTCGAACAGAAACCGGGCCAAGCGCGCCTTATCCGCGTCGCTTTGCACAAGCGATACGCTGAGGTTGCCGGGAGGTGTCATCGTTACGGAATTCGTCACGGCGCCAGACGACGCGAACCGGCGCGATAGCGCGCGACGCAACAAGTCATTGATCCCACCGAATCAATATTGCACCTATGGGCAAAAGAAAAAAAACTACACGCTTGAAATGTGATCAGCCTCCAAGGTTTCAAAGCATAATGACGCATAACCGAACATGCAAATCAGAAGGCATGGGCGTGGAGTTGTTCGTCGTCTGCACTGCCGCCGACGTCACGGTTGGCGGAACAGTATTCTGATATTCCATCTGTGCGCGGCGGTTTTCCTATGGTCTAATTGACCTGTTGCGCAGAGGGGGTCGTCATGGACGGACGTACCAAGGCGATCATCGCCACCCTGGCCGTGCCGTCCTTCATGACCGGCACGGACTTCACCGGCGTCTTCATGCTGGTCGGGCCGGTGGGCCAGGAATTCTCCGTCGACATCACCACCAGCCAGTGGATCATCAACATCTATGCGCTCGGCTGGGCGATGATGCAGGTCGCCGGCGGCCGGCTGGGCGACATGTTCGGCCACCGGCGGGTGGTGCAGGTCGGCCTGGCGGTGTTCGTGCTGTCATCCATCGCCTGCACCCTGGCGCCGACCATCGGCGTCTTGATCGGCGCCCGCGCCGTCCAGGGCATTGGGGCAGCCATCGCCTGGCCCTGCGTCTTGGGCCTGGCCATGACCTCGATCAAGGAGGACGAGCGCGGCTACGCCGTCGGCCTGTTGCTGGGCGCGGTGGCCATGGGCAATGTCGTCTCGCCCTTCATCGCCGGCATGGTCGCCGGGCTGGGCGAATGGCGGCTGTTCTTCGCCATCAACGTCCTGCTAGCGGTGGCGTCGTCGCTGTTGATCTGGCGCGTGATGGGCCGCGAGACCTTCCAGCCGGCCGACGAGAAGGTCGACTATGCCGGCATGGTCACGCTCGCCATAGCCGCCTTGGCCCTGCTCTATGCCCTGGATGTCGGGGCCGATTGGGGCTGGGCCTCGCTGCCGATCCTCGGGCTGTTCGCCCTGTTCATCGTGCTCGCCGCCCTGTTCCCGTGGCTGGAACGACGGGTGACCGACCCGATGGTTCCGCCGCCGATGATGCGCAACAGCCAGTTCATGATGGCGGTGGCCTGCAACGGGCTGGCCGCGCCGGCGGCGTTCTTCCTGTTCATGTACTTCCCGCAATATATGAGCACGGTGTTGGGCTGGTCGATCCTGTGGGCGTCCGTCGGCATGGTGCCCATGTTGATCGTCCTGGCGATCTTCAACGTCAGTATCGGCCGCGCGTATGAACGTATCGGCCCGCGCCGGCTGATGGTCACGGGCTACGGCGCGATTGCGGTGGGCACGATCACGGTGATGGTGCTGTCGCCGTCATGGGGCTATGTCGGCCTCTTGCCGGCCATGATCCTGATCGGCGCCGGCACGGGCATCGCGCTGGGGCCGTCGATCACCGCGACCGTCAGCGCCGTGCCGGCCAAACGCGCCGGCCTGGCCGGTGGTCTGGCCTACATGTCCCATCTGGGCATCGGCGCCATCGGCGTCGCCGGCGCCACCGCGATCATCTATGCGGCCAGCCTCTCGGCCCTCGGCCGGGGCCTGGACCAGGCCGGCATCACCCTCTCCGCGGCCGATCAGGCGACCTTGAGCGCCGGCGGAACGACCGGCGAGGCGGCCCAGGCGATC
>JBCDFV010000030.1:0-53620 GCA_039177555.1 Pseudomonadota bacterium
CCGACCGCCATGCGCGGGTTCAAGGCGCTCCACGGGTCCTGGAAGACCATCTGCATGTCGGCCCGGCTGGCCCGCATCTGGCGGGCGTCCAGGGCCGCCAGATCCTTGCCGTCGAATTCCACGGTGCCGGCGGTTGGGGGCAGCAGCCCGAGGACGAGGCGGCCAACGGTCGACTTGCCGGACCCGCTTTCGCCCACCATGCCCAGCACCTCGCCCTCGGCAATGGCGAAGCTGACATCGTTGACCGCGTGGATCTTCTGATGCTCCGGCGCGGGAAAATGCTTGTCCAAGTTCCGGGCCAGCAAGACCGGCCTGCCACCCTTGTCCGCAGGGCCGTTCACAGCGGCTGGTCCTTCAGCGACGCAGCGTAGTGGCAGCGGGCATCGTGGTCGCTGGCCACCGTGGCGAAGGACGGCGTTTGCTGGCACAGCTCGGTCGCGTTGGAACAGCGATCGCGGTAGTGGCAGCCTTTCGGCAGATTGTAGAGATCCGGCGGCGGGCCGCCAAAGCGGCGGCCGGACCCAAGCGCCAGCCGTTCCGGCGTCGCCGCCAGCAGCGCCCTGGTATAGGGGTGGCAGGGCTGGCCGAAGACCGCCCCGACCGGGCCAGCCTCGACAATACCGCCGGCGAACATGACGACGACGCGGTCGCAGTAATGCGCCACCACGCCCAGATCATGGGTGATGATGATCGCCGCCATGTCGCGATCGATCACCAAGTCGCGCAAGAGGTCCAGGATCTGGGCCTGGACGGTGACGTCCAGACCCGTCGTCGGCTCGTCGGCGATCAGCAGCTTGGGATCGTTGATCAGGGCCATGGCGATCAGCACGCGCTGGGCCATGCCACCGGACAGTTCGTGCGGCCAGGCCCGCATGCGTCGCATCGGTTCCGGTATGCCGACCGCGTCCAGCATGGCGATCGCGCGCTTGCGGGCGTCGGCGGCGCTGATCTGTGCATGCACCCGCTGGATGCGCACGAGCTGGTCGCCGATGCGGGTCAGCGGATCAAGCGACGTGCGCGGATTTTGCACGACCAACGCAATGTCCCGGCCACGCATCGCGTTCATCGTGTCCGTCGGCAGGTCGAACAGGTCCGTGCCGTCGAACAGGGCCTTGCCGCCGACACGCAAGGCCGGCGGGCGCAAGAGGCCCATCACGGACTGTGCGGTCAGCGACTTGCCGGCCCCCGTCTCGCCCACCAGGCCCAAAACCTGCCCGCGATCCACGGCAAACGAGACACCGTTCAGCGCGTGCGCAACCAGCACCTCGTTATCGAGATTGCGGGAGACGAAATGGGTTTCCAGGTCCTCGACACTCAACAACGCCACAAGGCTCAGCCCTTCCGTCGCGGGTTCAGCAGGTCTTGCAGACCGTCGCCCAGCATGTTCAGGCCCAGCACCATGACGACCAAGGCGATGCCCGGGAAGATTGCGACCCACCATTGGCCGGTGACCATGTATTCGGCCCCCTGACGGATCATCACACCCCATTCCGGCGTCGGCACCTGGATACCGACCCCAAGGAACGCCAGCGTGGCGCTGATCCGCACGGCCCAGGCGGCGCGCACGGCCGTCTGGGCCATGGCGCCCTGGATGGCGTTGGGCAGCAGATGGACGAGCAGGATGCGCCAGGTCGGATTGCCGGCGGCCCTTGCGGCCTCGACCATGGTGGAGGACCGCAGGGCCAGCACTTCGGCCCGCACCACGCGTACGAAGATCGGGCTGTCCAAGAGGCCGATGACGATCACCACGTTGATCACCGACGGGCCCGCCGCCGCAACCACCGCCAAGGCCAAAATGATCGACGGGAACACGCGCAGCGCGTCGAAGAAGCGCATCAGCCCTTCGTCGAAAAGGCCGCCGCGATAGCCGGTCCACAAGCCGATCGGCACCCCAATGACGATCGACAGCAACACCGCCGGCACGGCGATGGCGAAGGCATAACGCGCGCCATAGATGACCCGCGAGAAGATATCCATGCCGTTGCCGTCCGTGCCCAGCCAGAACTGAGCATCCGGCGGGTTCAGGATGTTGCGCGGATAGGCCTCGACCGGATCGTGCGGCGTGATGTACTGGGCGAAGATCGCCATCAGGGCGAACGTCACGACGATCACGAAGCCGACCGTCGCGGTCGGGCTGCGCCGGCCGACGCCGACCAGCCGGTTCAGGGTGGGCCAGCGCCGTTCGGAACGGCCGGCGGGCAGGTCGATCGTGGTCATGTGGCCTCCGAACTGCGCGGTTCGATGATGACCACGGTCAGATCGATGATCAAAAAGACGATCACCGAGAACAGCGCCAGGAACAGGACATAGCCCTGAACGGCGGCGAAATCGCCGCTGATGATGGCGTTCAGCCCGTACTGACCAAGGCCGCCCCAGGCGAAGACGAACTCGATTAGGGAGGTGGTGCCGACCAGGCCGGTGATCTCGGTGCCGACAAAGGTCATGACCGGGACCGTCGAATTGCGCATGACGATGCGCCGCACGACCCAGCGCGGCAGGCCGGACGCGCGCGCGAACCGCACCGCATCGCCGCGATAGACCTCCAGCGCGATCGCCCGCGTATGCTTGATGATCGGCGCGGCGGAGATGATGGCGATGCACATCACGGGCAAAACCAAGTGAGAGAAGGCGGAATGCGCCGCCTCCCAATCCCCGGTCAGGAGACTGTCTATCAGGTACGAGCCCGTGATCGTTTCCGGCGGAATGACCACCAAACCGATGCGGCCGATGCCCGGCGGCGCCCAGCCCAACAGGTAGAAGAAGACGAACAGCATCACGAGCCCGAGCCAGTAGGTCGGGATCGAAAAGCCGAACAGCGAGACCACGCGGGCGCACTGATCGAACCAACTGTCCGGCCGGCCGGCCACGCGCAAACCGACCGGAATGCCGATCAAGGCGCCAAGGCCGACGCCCCAGAACAACAGCTCCAGGGTGATCGGCGCACGTCGCAGGATATCGTCCAGCACCGGCTGCGAGCTGATCCAGCTATCGCCCAGATTGCCGGTGAAGACGTTCCCGATATAGATCAGGAACTGCGACAGCAGGGGCTGATCCAAGCCCAGCTCTCGTTCGATCAGGTCGATATGGGCTTGGGTCGCGGTCGGCCCGGCCAGCATCTCCACCGGGTCCTGGCCGCCGATGCGCACCAGCATGAAGGTGAAGAACACGATCCCGATCAGCAGGGGAACGATGAAGATCAGCCTGCGCAGAAGAAACCGGCGGACCTTCATCTCAAGCACCTATGGGGGAAAAGCGGGTACTCACCACGGCATTGCTAATCCTCAACACGGCTCAGATCATACCAGCGCTCATGCACATCCGGGTACGGCACCCAGCCGACGATGTCCGGGGCCATAGCCTCGAAAGTGCGCGGATAGGCCGCGACGAGCCACGGCGCATCCTCCATCCAGATGCGCTGCGCATCGGTGGTCAGGGCCAGCCTGGCATCGCGATCCAAGGTTTCGCGCGCCTCGTCGATCAGCGCGTCGAACTCGGGGTTGGAATAGTCCGAGCGGTTGGAAACGCCCTCGCTGTGGGCCAGCAGATAGAGCGTGTAGACCGGGTCCAGGATGATCGGGCCGCTTTCAAAGACGAAAAACGGCATGTCGCGCACGGCGGGCGCGCTGCGCGACCGCATGTCGGAACCCGTGATCCGCGTTGGCGTCGCGGTTACCCCAACCTCACTGAGTTGATTGGAAACCTGAATCGTGAACGGCTCCAGCCACCACCAGAGGTCGGAATAGAGAAGCTCGGTCTCGAAACCGTCGGCATAGCCGGCCTCGGCCAGCAGCTCACGGGCGCGGTCCGGATCATAGTCGTATGCGAAGAAGGACGGGTCATAGCCGTCGACGATCGGCGGCACGACCGACATGGCGACGTCGCCGGTGCCGCGGGTCACCGAATCGATGATCTCCTCGCGGTCGATCGCGTAGTTCAGCGCCTGGCGCACACGCACGTCGCCGAACGGCTCGAAGTTCGGGTTCATCCAGGCGGCGACCATCGCCCGGCCCGGCGAGTCCTCGATCTTGACGCGATCGTCGCCTTGAAAATCGACCACCTGCTGCACGGCCGGCCGGTCGATCCAGTCGACATCGCCGGTCAGCAATAGGGTGGCCCGGCTGGCGGCGGACGGTACCTCGCGATAGACGATCCGGTCGAAAAAGGGCGGGTCGCGGAAGTAATTCGGGTTGGCGACGAAGACGGCCATCTCGTCCGGGCGCAGCGTATCGAGATGGTAAGCGCCGAAGCCGGCCGTATTCGTTTCCAGCCACTCCAACGCCCACGGGTCTTCGTCGGTGGCGTGGCTGCGCACCTCGGTGCTGTCATAGATGCCGGGCACGTAGAGCGTCAGCGCCGGCAGGAAGATCGAACTGGGGGCCGACAGGTTGAACGCGACCTCATAGTCGGAGATCGCCTCGACCGACTCCACGTTCGAAACGCGGGCGATGAAGTTGCCGGTGCGTTGTTGGTCGAAGGATTTGTTCCACGACCATTCCACATCGTCGGCCGTCAATTCGTTGCCGTAGGGGCTGAGAATGCCCTCGCGCAATGTGAAGACCCAGCGGGTGCCGTCCTCGGACACTTCCCAGCTTTCGGCCAGATGGCCTTCGATCGCGCTGGGGTCGAGATAGGTGCGGCCGTCCTCGCCCTCAATCCGGCCATAGCGAACCAGGTTTTCGTAGACCTGTGGGACAACGTTCTGCGTACCGGGTCGCAACGCGTCGCCGTCAAACCCCTCCGGCACCGCCGTGGCGGCGACCAGCAGCGTTTCCTCCGCCGAAGCGGTCACCGCAGGCAGCGCAACCGCGAGGCCCGTACCAAGCAGCGCGGCCGCGCCAAGAACACCTGTCGTGCGGCTAAGCACACCAACCATCGTCACACCCCCCTTTTTCAGATCGACAATTTGCGGATCGACAATCGGCCGGCCGGGACAGAGCCCGACCGGCCGACGGCCGCTTGGGCCCTATTGGGCAACGCGCAAATCGTACCAGCGCTCGTGATCGTCCGGATGCGGGACCCAGCCCTCGACATTCGGCGCCATGGCCTCGAACGTGCGCGGATAGGCCACGACGATCCAGGGTGCGTCGTTCATCCAAGTTTCCTGGGCGGACGACATCAGTTCCAAACGCGAATCGCGATCGAGGGTCTGCCGGGCCTCGTCGATCAAGGCGTCGAGTTCGGCACTGGAATAGCCGGCGCGGTTGGACACGCCCTCAGTATGGGTCATCAGATAGTGCGAATAGACCGGGTCGAGCACGATCGGCCCATCCTCGAAGACGAAGAAGGGCATGTCCTGTACGGCCGGCGCGCCGCGCGACCGCATGTCCGAACCGGTGATCCGCGCCGGCGACACAGTGATGCCGACATCGCCGAGCTGGTCCGCCAGCTGGATGGCGAACGGCTCCAGCCACCACCAGAGATCGGAGTAGAGAAGCTCGACCTCGACGCCGTCGCCATAGCCGGCCTCGGCCAACAGCTCGCGAGCACGGTCGGGGTTGTAGTCGTAGCCGAAATGGGACGGGTCGTAGCCATCGACGATCGGCGGCACGACGGACCGGGCCACGTCGCCCGTGCCGCGCAGCACACTGTCCATGATCTCCTGCCGGTCGACGGCATAGTTCATCGCCTGGCGCACCCGCACATCGTCGAACGGCGGGAAGTTCGGGTTCATACGCGCGGCCATCATGGCGCGGCCCGGCGCATCGAGAACCTGCACCCGGTCGTCACCGTCGAAGTCGACAACCTGCTGGATGGCCGGCCGGTCGATCCACTGCGCATCCCCGGTCAGCAGCAGCGTGGCGCGGCTGGCGGCGGACGGCACCTCGCGATAGATCACCCGATCGAAGTGGGGCGGGTCGCGGAAATAGTTCGGGTTGGCGACGAAAACCGCCATCTCGTCCGGGCGCAGCGTGTCGAGATGGTAGGCCCCGAAGCCCGCCGTGTTGGTCGCCAGCCAGTCAAGCGCCCACGGGTCCTCGTCGGTCGCGTGGCTGCGTACCTCGGTGCTGTCGTAGATGCCGGGCACGTAGAGGGTCAGCGCGGACAGGAAGATCGAACTTGGGGCGTTCAGGTTAAACGCCACCTCGTTGTCCGAAACGGCCTCAACCGACTCCACGTTGGACACGCGGGCGATGAAGTTGCCCGTGCGCTGCTGGTCGAACGACTTGTTCCAGGACCAGACGACGTCATCGGCCGTGAGTTCGTTGCCGTACGGGCTCATCACGCCGTCGCGCAGGGTGAACACCCAGCGCATGCCGTCTTCAGAGACTTCCCAGCTTTCAGCCAAATGGCCTTCGATTACGCCCGGATCGAGATAGGTGCGGCCGTCCTCGCCCACGGTCCGCCCGTAGCGGACCAGGTTTTCGTAGACCTGCGTGACGACGTTTTGGGTACCGGGGCGCAGCGCATCGCCGTCAAAGCCTTCCGGCACCGCCGGTGCGGCAACGACCAGCGTTTCGGCGCTCGACGGTGTGGCCGCCATGATCGCCAGCGACGCGGCACCGGCAAGCAATGCCGTGCCGAAGCGGGCGGTCCAACGGTTGCGAATTCCAGTTCTCATGAGCCTCCAAGCCTCCTTTGTTGTTGGCCGGGACCGGCACCGCCGACCCCGCAGACGATCAGGGCGTACGTCCCCTCACGCGGATTTCGCCAGATCGTGCCCGATCGCGCCAGTCAGCATGGGCACGCGATAGTCGGGTCGAATGGCGCTGAACATATTGCGGACATCATAACTGTGATGGATGCGCCGATCGCCCTTCGGGTCGGTCATTTCGAACGCCCACCGGCTGCCGAAACCCAAACGCTTGTCGACGCTGACAATGGTGCCGCAGAAGATCGCGGCGTTCGTCTCGGGGAAGCCGGGCGCCCGTTCGGCGACGATCTCCAAAACGGTCTCGGGCCTGAGGAAGGCATCGACGCCGACCTCTTGATAGAGCCGGCCATCGACCCAGGATCGCAGCACGCAGCTGTCCCAATCGTCCTTCAACTCGTCGAACGGCCAGACCTGCGGCGCCAGCACGTTGGCGCAGGCCTGCTTGCTCCAAGGGATCGAGGCGCGCTCCAGCGCGCGGTCGGTATGGTCCGAGCCAACGCCGACATAAAGCTGATCGGCCAGGATCAGGACGATCTCGACCTCGCCTGAAGTCTCTTCCGTCTGCACCTCGATCAGGTCGTCGGTGACGACCGACGAGGCAGCGATCGGATACATGCGCGGGGCGGGCACCTCGGTGGCGACGTGCACGCCGTGCAGCAGGACCTCGTCGCGATGCAGCTTGGCGACTTCGTCGCTGCGCGTCGCCGACCCAAGATTGATGACAGTGTCCAGGGTCAGATCCATGGGGCGCTTGGAACCACCGCGCTCGACAACGGTTAAGGGCAATCGACGACTCATAAGGACTGGTTTCCATTCGCGACGGGGTCGACGGCCAGCAAGGCCGGGTCTTCGTATGGGGCGCGGTGGCGCCGCCGCATCCAAACCCGCTTCAAGACCCGCCGATGGTGGCCTTCGTCGGCAAAGCCGAGCCGACCATGCAGCGTTGCAAGGTTGTTGGTGAGCAGGTAGTCGCCAGGCTTCAGCGCGTAGGTCCAAACCAGTTCCGGCCGCTCCAGCACGCCGTCGAACCAATCCAGCGCCTCGCGTTCTTCATCCGTCAGCGGGGTGCCGGCCAGCTCCATGCCCGGCTCGATCATCACGCGGGCATAGTGAATGCGCACCTCGTCGCCGACGATTTCCAGGATCGGCTTCTGAATCGTCGCCGGACCCGCCGGCCAAGTGTGCAGCTTCGGCGGCCGAAAATGCCAAGGCCGCAGGAACAGCGGCAGCAGGTCCGGCCGCTCGTCGGCCACGACTTGGTAAACGGTTTCCCCCGATATCAGGGTGCTTTCGCCGCCCGCGGCCGCGTTCTCCGCGCACAGAAGGCCCAGATAACAAGGCGGCCGCATTTCCAGGCAGCCATTGTCGGAATGGGCGCGCGACACCTTGTTGCTGGCGCCGATCCGCGTCGGATCATTGTTGGCGGCGCCGACATTCGTGACGGTGAATAGTTTTCGGTCGACCCGGATGCCCTGGCGCAGCGGCCGGCCGACATGGTTCGCCAACGCCCACGCGACGATGCCCGCCTGATCGCCGGAGAGCCCCTCCATCTCAAGGCCCTGAAGAACGGTCACGCCGGCGCCGTCGTCAAGCCGACGCCGAAGCTCCGGCACAATCGGCGCGAAGGCGGCCAAAAGGCAGTCTTCGGTCTCGACGGTGTCGAGATCGAGCCCTTGACGCTGCAGCCTATCGAGCATGCAGCGGAGTTCGGCGTTCAAAGGATCAGGCGCGCTTAGGAAGATGTCGTCGGCCTGCGCGGCAAGACCGTCCCGGTCCCAGCGCCGCTGAGTGAGCGGCAGTGTCCCCGGAGAACCGCTGGATCGGTGGCTGTGCGCTACCTGCGACTGCATTTGCTTCCCGCCCTGCCCAGGCCGCCAAGGAAGATGACCTCAGCCGCCAAGCTGTCCTATATTTAATACAATGCTAGGTTCATCGCCGGGGTCTGTCAACTGAACCCGAGCGTTCGGGCAGGCCCTGGCAAGATGGGGCAAGAAGGGGGACAACCATGACTCGTGCGACGGAGTCGACAATGAACGACCAGCATTACCATCACGCCATGCAGCCGCTGACGTTCGGCGGCACCACCGTGCGAAACCGCATCTTCGTGCCCGCCCACACGACCAATTTCGGGGCCGACAACAAACCATCGGCGCGCCATGCGGCCTATCACCGCGCCCGGGCCGAGGGCGGCGTCGGCCTGATCATCTTCGAAGGCATTCGGGTGCATCGCAGCTCGCTGGGCCGGGCCCAGGGCGTGAACGGGTATGAGCGCGACGCCATCCCGCATTTCGCCGCCGTCGCGGAGGCCGTCCAGGACGCGGGCGCCAAGCTGTTCGGCCAGATCATTCATCTCGGCCGGCATATCGACGGCAACTACACCCGCACGCCCGCCTGGGGCGCCTCCCCCGTGCCCTGGACCGCGACGGCGCCGCCGCCGCACCCGATGACCGCGAACGAGATCGCCGAGGTGGTCGCCGGGCACGCCGACACGGCCGTCAATCTCTTGGAGGCGGGCCTCGACGGTATCGAACTGCAACTGGCCCACGGCCATCTGTTGCAGCAGTTCCTGTCCCCCGCGACCAATTTGCGCGATGACGCCTATGGCGGATCGGCGGAAAACCGGATGCGCTTTGCGGCCGAAACGCTGGCGGCCGTCCGGCGTGCGATCGGCGAAGATGCGACCCTCGGCATCCGGGTTAGCGCGGACGAGTTCCTGCCTGGCGGCCTGACCTTGGAGATGATGCGCGAAATCGTCGCGACGCTTTGCACGAGGATCAAGGTCGACTTCGTCAATGTCAGCCATTCCGCCTATCACGGCAGCTATACGATCTCGACCCAGATGGCGGACATGGCCTTCGATGCGGCCGAGTTTCGCGGCCTCGCCCCCGCCATCAAGCAAGAGGTCGCAACGCTTCCGCGACCACCCGCCGTCTTCGCGGTATGTAAGTTTCGCACCCTGGCGGAGGCCGAAACGGTGCTCGCAGCCGGCGATGCCGACATGGTTGGCATGGCCCGCGCCCATATCGCCGAGCCGGCCATCGTCGCGAAGTCGATCGCCGGCCGTGAAGCCGAGATCCGCCCCTGTATCGGGTGCAACCAGGGCTGTGCGGGATACCTCGCGCAGAACCTGGCTATCACCTGCCTGGTCAATCCGAGGGTCGGGCTTGAAGATGACTGGCCAGAGGTAGAATCAGTCCCGGCCACCGAAAAACGGCGCCTGCTGGTCATCGGCGGCGGACCTGGCGGCATGGAAGCGGCACTAACCGCCGCGGCCCGCGGCCACGCGGTGACGCTTTGGGAGGCGGGCGCACGGCTCGGCGGCACCCTGGCGCTGGTCGACGCGATGCCGTTGAGGCACGACGCGTTGAACCTGTTGTCGTTTCAGCAGCAGTCGTTGGAGCGTCTGGGCGTCGAGGTGGTGCTGAACCGGCGCGCGACGGTCGACGATGTGCTTGCCGAAGCGCCGGACGCGGTTGTGGTCGCGACTGGCGCGGAACCGGCGGCAATGCCGTTGCAGGCCGGCGCGGCCATGACCTTGGAGGCGGCTCTGGCCGCCCCGGACACGCTTGGCCACCGCGTTCTGTTGGTCGACAATCTGGGTACCTGGTCGGTGCTTTCCGCCGCCGAATGGCTTGCCGACCGGGGTCACGAGGTGATCCTGCTGGCACCGACCGGCACGCCGGGCTGGACCATCTCGATCTATTCCAGCTTCGCCCTGCGCCACCGGCTGAAGCAGAAGCGTGTGCGGATCATGGGGCTGCACACGGTGCTGGCGTTCGAGAACGGCACGGCGACAGCGGTCGACCTGTCAAGCGACACCAGGCAAGAGATCGTCGATGTCGGCTCGGTTATCGCGCCCGTACACGGACGCCCACGTTCCGGCTTGATGCAGGATCTGCGCAAGGCTGCGGAAGAACGGCGAATTGATACGACCTTCCGTGCGGTCGGCGATGCCCAGGCAGCCAGGACAGCGCTGGAGGCCGTGTTCGAAGGGCAGCAATCGGGACGGCTTGTTTAACGCCCACCGCGAAAAAGGGTCACACTTCATCGCTGCGCTAGAGGTCGCAACCGCGGTCTTCAACCGAATCGATCGGGACTCGGCGCACCGGCAGCAACCCTCAATAACGGTCTCGATTACGTCTCCACTTCTGCCATAATCGGACGCCATACAGGCTTCCCCCAAAGCTGCCCCATGCAAAGACCCGGACCTTAACGGTCATGTTGCTTCCGACGCTGCCGAAATTGGGCGCGGTCCAGGACGGGCCGAACGGCCCGATCCTTGACGTCGTCCAGCTTGAGGAAGCAGCAAGCCATCGCGCGTCGGATCTGGCCGCAAGTGGCTTGGGCGCCGGCAAGCGGCTCGCCGTCGTTCCAGACCGCCCGGTGCCGTTGCTGATCGACATGTTCGCCGCCTGGCAATGCGGCGCCTTGGCCGTGTTGCTGTCGCCGTCGCTGCCGGCGGCCGAGATCGCGACGATCGAGCAAAGCGTCCGTCCCCACCTCTGGTCCTTGCCCGATCCTGCGATGGTACCGCCTGGGGCCGCGGCATTACCGCCCCCGGACGCGACGCGCCGAGGCCGGCGGATGCCGGTCCGCCACGACGCCGCGCTGGACGACCCAGCGCTGGTGTTGATGACCTCGGGAACGACAAGCACGCCGAAGGGCGTCACGCTGTCCCACCGCGCCCTGCTGGCACGGCTGGCGTTGAACGTCGCCCATATCGGCCGGCAAACGCTGGCGACCAGCCTTTGCCCCCTGCCCCTGCATTTCGGACACGGCTTGATCGGAAATGCGCTGACGCCCTTGTTTGCCGGCGGACACGTCATCCTGTGGCCGGATGCCGGCATCGCCGGGCTTTCGCGCCTGGGCGAGTTGATTGACGACGCCGAGGTTCAGTTCATGTCATCGGTGCCGGCGATCTGGCAGATTGCCTTGCGCGCGGCCCGGCCACCGCGACGGCACAGTCTTCGGCGCGTTCATGTCGGATCCGCGCCTCTGTCGAGAGACCAGTGGCAAGCGATCGCGGCCTGGGCCGGGACGCAGCATGTCGTCAACATGTACGGCATGACCGAGGCGGCGAACTGGATCGGCGGCCACGACCTGGCGGACGGTGCCCCTGTGGACGCTCTTGTTGGCCGAGCCTGGGGCGGCGCGCTGGCCGTGCGCGTGCCGGACGGATCCATCGCGCCCACCGGCCGCGGCGAGGTTCTGGTCGCCTCGCCGTCACTGATGCTGGGCTATCTGGATCAGCCGGAAATGACGGCGCGCAGCCTACCCGGCGGCTGGCTGGATACGGGCGATGTCGGCGAGATCGACGAGGCCGGCCGTTTGCGCCTGATCGGCCGAACGAAGTTCGAAATCAACCGCGCAGGCATTAAAATCCCGGCCGAGGAGATCGATCTGCTGCTGCAAGGCCATCCGGAGATTGCCGAGGCCTGCGGTTTTGCCATGCCCGATGCGGTTTCCGGCGAAGCGGTGGCCGCCGCGGTGGTGGCGGAAGAAGGCGTGACGATTGAGACGGACGGACTGCGGGAATGGTGCCGCGGCCGCATCCGGCCCCAAGCCTTGCCAAGCCGCCTGTTCATCATCGATCGCCTGCCCCGCAGCGATCGCGGCAAGGTCCAGCGCGACCGGGTCGCCGCGATCTGCCTCGGCACGCAGCCGCCGGGGGAGGCAGCATGAGGCTGCGCTGGAACCGGGGCAAACCGGTTGTCCTGAGCACCGAGCGATTCGATCTAAGATCGGTCAGCCAACGCTGGATTGCCCGCCATACCTTTGCCTGGTCAGAGAACGAGCAGGTCATGGCCGGCCTTGAGCTGCGGGCCGGGGGCTGGCTCCTGCGCCGCTGGCGCCGTCGGTTCGCAAAAGCCGACAATCGCAACCACCTGATCCTGGCCATCTTCGACAAGCAAAATGGCCGTTTGGTCGGCTACGAAAGCGTGAATATCAGCGGCGGCAACATAGCCTTTATTGGCGTGGCCGTAGGCGACACGGACTGGTGGGGCAAAGGGCTGGTCGTCGAGACGCGCGCGGCGCTGTTGGACTACCTGTTCGACGTGCGAGGCTGTACGCGTGTTTGGGGGACGCCATTCGGCCGCAACTTCTCCAGCATCTACAACTACCAGCGCCTCGGCTTCAAGAAGGAGGGTGTCCTGCGCAAGGGCGGCCGGTCCGCCAATGGCGACGCATCGGACATGGTCGCATTCGGCATGCTGGCCGACGAGTGGCGGGCACTGCGGGCTGAAAACCCGTCATGACCGACGCCCGCACGCTGGTGGCGGAGGCCATCGAACGGCCGCGCGATCACGTTCCCGCGAACGGTACGATCGAGACCGTTGAGGGCTGGGACAGCCTCGGCCACATGCGTATCATGCTGGCGCTGGAGGCCCGGCTTGGGCGGCCAATGGAAACGGAAGAGATCCTTGAACTGGCGTCCGTCGAAGCCATCGACCGGCTTTTGAACGGCGGTTCAGGATAGGGAGACGAGCGTGGCACGTAATCCGTTGGCGATCGCGATGTCGACGATCGCGGCGACTCTCCTGGCCTTCAGCGCCGTGGCGCAGACGGATGGTCGCGGGTGTGGCGGCGAGGTCGCCTGCCCCCTGTCGGTCGAGGGTCAGCCGGAACGCCAGTACTATGTCGCGCTGCCGGCCGACATTGATGATCATGCTAACGTGCCGGTGATGATCTGGTATCACGGCTTTCGAGGGTCCGGCCTGGCCGGCATCCGCAATCGGGCCCTGGTCGAGGGTTGGACGGATGCCGGCTACATCTTTGTCGCGGCAGACGGTCTGGACGGCCGCTGGACCCATCAGGGAAATCCGCGCACCGAACCGGATGATGACGCCTATTCGGTCGCCATCGTGGAGGACCTCGCGGTCGACTATCCGGTCGACCCGCACCGGGTGGTGGCGGCCGGCTTCAGTTCCGGCGGCTTCATGGTCTGGTCGCTGGCCTGCTTTCAAGGTGCGCCCTTCACCCATTTCGCCCCTGTCTCGGGCGCCTTTTGGGAACCCTTGCCGGAGGCCTGCGAGGCCGGTCCGGTAACCATGCGCCACACGCACGGCACGGCGGACACGGTCGTGCCGCTGGAGGGCAGATGGCTGCGCGACACGTTCAAGCAGGGCGACGTGTTTGAGAGTTTCGATGTGATGATCGCCAACAATGCCTGTGTCGTAACGCCCGATCTCACCGATCTCGACGTGCCACCGTCAAGCTGCAGCGTCTGGCAGACCTGCGCCAGTGACGCGTCCCTGCAGCTTTGCCTGCACGATGGCGGCCATGGCCTTCCGGCCGGCTGGTCGGCGTCGACCCAAGCCTGGATCGACGCAACCGTCGCCGGCGAGCTGGCGACGACCCATTAAAGAGGGGCGTCAGGTCGCGTTCGGGTCGCCCGCCAAGTCGTCCAGGATCGGACAGTCCGGCCTGTCATCGCCGGCACAGGCATTCACCAGGTGATCTAACGTCGCCCTTAGGCCCTGCAGCTCGGCGATCTTGTCGTCGACCTCGCGCAACCGTGCCTGGGCAAGCGCCCTGACGTCGCTGCTCGACCGGTGCCGGTCGCGGTACAGCGACAGCAGATCGCGGCAGTCGGCGACAGAGAAGCCCAGGCCACGGGCACGCTGCACGAAGCGGAGATTGTGGATCTCGGTTTCGCCATAGTCGCGGTAGCCATTTGGCCGCCGCTCCGCCGTGACCAGGCCGATATCCTCGTAATAGCGGATGGTCTTTGCCGGCAGCCCCGTCTTTTGGGCCACCTCGCCGATGTTCACGGGCTCACCCCCCTATCTTGACGCCGCGCAGCCTCAAGGCGTTGCCGATAACCGAGACCGAACTGAGGCTCATCGCGGCCGCGGCGATCATGGGACTGAGCAGCAGCCCGAAGACCGGATAAAGAATGCCGGCCGCGATGGGAACGCCGATGGTATTGTAGCCGAAGGCGAAGATCAGGTTCTGGCGGATGTTGCGGATGGTTGCCGTGGCCAGTTCGCGGGCCCGCAGCAGGCCGTTCAGGTCGCCCTTGACCAGGGTCATGCCGGCGCTTTCCACCGCGACATCGGCGCCTGCGCCCATGGCGATGCCGACATCGGCCTGGGCGAGTGCCGGAGCGTCATTGATGCCGTCGCCGGCCATGGCGACCTTGGCGCCGGACGCCTGCAGTTCCTTGACCAGGTTGGCCTTGTCTTGCGGCATCACCTCCGCCTCGATCCGATCGATGCCGAGGCGTCGGGCAACCGCTTCGGCCGTGAGGCGGTTGTCGCCAGTGGCCATTACGACCTTCAGGCCTTGCGCATGCAGCGCTTCGATGGCCGCATGGGTCGTTTGCTTGATGGGGTCCGCAACCGCGAGCAGGCCCGCCAACGCGCCGTCGATAGCAACGAACATGACGGTCGCCCCATCACTGCGTAGTGCGTCGGCCTTATCGGCAAGCGGCGCCGGGTTGGCGCCTGCTTCGAGCATTAGCTTTTCCGTCCCCAAGGCAATCGGACGCCCCTCGACTATACCATGGACGCCCACCCCGGTTTCGCTGCTGAACGCGTCGACGCCTGCCAAGCCTAACGAGCGCGTCTTGGCTGCCGCGACGATGGCGGCGGCGAGTGGATGCTCGCTAACCTTCTCCAGGCTGGCCGCCAGCCGCAGCAGGTCGTCTTCGCGCCAGCCTTCGACGGGCACGATGCCGGTCAGTGCCGGCTTGCCCTCGGTCAGCGTGCCGGTCTTGTCGATCACGATCGTGTCGACCTTGGCCAGCCGCTCCAACGCCTCGGCGTTCTTGATCAACACGCCGAGACCGGCGCCTCGACCGGTCGCCACCATGATCGACATCGGCGTCGCCAGGCCCAGGGCACACGGGCAGGCGATGATCAGCACGCTGACGGCGGCAATCAGCGCGAAGACAAAGGACGGCGTCGGACCGACAAGAACCCAGACGACGAAGGCGATAACAGCGATCGCGACCACGGCGGGTACGAACACGGCCGAAACCTGGTCGACCAGCTTTTGGATCGGCGCCCGGCTGCGCTGGGCCTCGGCGACCATCTCCACGACCTGCGCCAGCATCGTGTCTGCACCGACCCGGTCGACCTCAAAGACGAAACTGCCGGAACCGTTCAGCGTGCCGCCGGTCACACGGTCGCCCGACGACTTTTCGACCGGGACCGGTTCGCCGGTGAGCATGCTTTCATCGATCGCGCTGGTGCCCGTCGACACGACGCCGTCCAGCGGCACCTTGTCGCCGGGCCGGACGCGCAACCGGTCGCCGACCAAGATGGCGTCGATCGGCACCTGTTCCTCGTTGCCATCATCCGACAGGCGACGCGCGGTCTTCGGCGCCAGATCCAAGAGCGCGCGGATCGCACCGGATGTACGCTCGCGGGCCCGCAACTCCAACACCTGACCGAGCAGGATCAGGGTGACGATGACCGCGGCGCTTTCGAAATAGACCGGGACCGTGCCGGCCGCCATCCGCAAGGTTTCGGGGAAGAGTCCGGGCGCGACGGTGGCCACGACGCTGTAGAGATAGGCCACGCCGGTGCCCAACGCGATCAAGGTGAACATGTTCAGGTGCCGGCTGACGACCGAGGCCCAGCCGCGTTGGAAGAACGGCCAGCCGCCCCAAAGCAGGACCGGCGTCGCCAGCACCAGTTGGATCCAGGGGTTAATGGTCGGCGGGATCACATCGTCGATCGGCAGGCCAAACAGGTGAACGCCCATTTCCATGACCAGAAGCGGGATCGACAGGACGAGACTGACCCAAAAGCGCCGTGTCATGTCGGTCAGTTCGGCGTTTTCCTCGTCCGCCGCCGGCACGCCCATCGCCTCTAGCGCCATGCCGCATTTGGGGCACGAGCCCGGCCGGTCCTGCACGATCTCCGGGTGCATCGGGCAGGTGTACAGCGTCTGGGCGCGCGCGCTGTCCGCCGACGGCCCCTTCGACGTCTCGGTCAGAACTCCCTGATGCATGGTCGCGCTTCCAGTGCCGGTCCTGTTGGGAACGACCTCTACATGGAGGTTCTAGTCACTGGAAGGTCAAGGGGCGAGGTCAATAGATCGAGAACCATAGCCATCACTGGGCCGCCGATCTTTTTTCGGGGCAGGTGCCGGCCCGCCCCCGGCGTCATGCCGCCTGGCTTACCCTGCCCTCGTAAAGATCGCGCCCCTCGACCAGAGCGCGGATCTTACCGTCAGCGACGGAGCGCGGCAGCATCCAGAAGCCGCAATCCGGATGGATATAGCGAACACGGCCGGCCCCCAGAACCCGATCGGCGCGCTCAATTCGGCGGGCGATTGTCTCAGCCGTTTCGATCTGATTATCCTTGATGTCGACCACCCCCAAGCCGAAGCCAATCTCGGGCCTTAAATCCTTGAAAACGCCAAGCTCTTCCGGCGGTCGCCTCGCGCATTCCATGACGATGTGGTCTGCCTTGAGACTGTTGAGATAGGTCATCAGATGGGCCCAGGTGCCCTGTTGCACCGACTGGCCGCCATAGTTGCCGAAGCAGAGATGAACGGCCGGCTTCGTCTTGACCGCCGACAGCACGATGTTGATGGCCTCGGCCGCCCAACGGGCCTCTTCCGGATGGCCGGGCAGGTTGGCCTCGTCGACCTGGACGACATCCGCGTCGACTTGCGCCACCTGTTCCGCCAGCACTTCGGCGATCGCCCGGGCGACTTTGGCCGGGTCCCCGTAATGCTTGTCGAGCAGGGTCTTGGCCAGCATGTGCGGCCCGGTCAGGGTGAATTTGAGGGTCTTGGCCGTCAGCGCCCGTGCCTGCGCGCATGCGCCAGGCAGATCCAGTGAGCCATGGCCGATCGGCCCGTCGACCACCCCCGGCGGCCGGGCACGAAAGCGCATGCCGGCATCGCGGCGATAGGCGGTCAACTCGTCGAAGGTCGCGTCCGGCCGGATGCCGCTCATCGGCCTGGTGAAGTATTCGATCATCCCGTTGGTTTCGGGATGGTTGATGTCGAAACGAGAGATCTCGCCATCGCAGACGACGTCGATGCCGGCCTGTTCCTGGGTCGCCAGCACGACCCGCGTAGCGTCGACCAGCGCCTGGCGCGACGGGGCGGCGACCAGCCAGGCGGGGATCGGATACGAACCGACGACGGTGGTGAGAATATCGGCCATGGTGCGTGCTTTCTTACGAGCGGGAACGGGCGCCGGGCCTAGAGACCGAGGCGCTGATAAATGCGATGGGTATAGGCGCCGAAGCGCGGGTCGTTGTGCATGTCCAGCACCCGCGGCGACGGCAGGTCGATCGTGAAGGTGTCGGCCATGCGGGCCGGGCCGGAGGTCAGCACGGCCACGCGCGTGGCCAGGAAAACCGCCTCTTGAATGCCGTGGGTGACGAACAGGATGGTCTTCTTGCTTTCGTCCCAGATGCGCAGCAGTTCGAGGTTCATGCGTTCGCGGGTCAACGCATCCAGCGCCCCGAACGGCTCGTCCATCAGGACGATCTTGGGGTCGTGAACGAAGGCGCGAGCAATGGCGGCGCGCTGCTGCATGCCGCCCGAAAGCTCGTAGGGATACTTGTCCTCGAAACCGGCGAGGCCGACCATGGCCAGCAAGTCCCGCGCCCGATCGCGCGCCTCACGCATAGGCAGGCCGAGGATTTCCGCCGGCAACAGCACGTTCTCCAAGACCCGGCGCCATTTCAGCAACAGCGGCTGCTGGAAGACCATACCAATGTCGCGGCCGGCGTCGAACGCGGCGCCTGGCACGCCGATCTCGACCTCGCCCTCGTCGTGGGGCTGCAGGCCGGCCAGGATGCGCAAGACCGTCGACTTGCCACAGCCCGACGGGCCCACCAGCGTCACCAGCTCGCCCTCGCCGATGTCCAGCGTGACATCCTGCACGGCCAGGAACTCCTCGCCGCGTGTGCGGTAGATCTTCTTCATCCCGCGCATACGGATAATGGGCGGCCGGCCGTCGGCACCGCTGTCCTGGTCGACCATGACCGGCCTACTCAATGCGGGCATCCGTCACCACGCACCAGCGTTCAAGAAGCAAGACAAGGCCGTACAGCACGACCCCGATGATCGAGACCAGGATCACCGCCATGAACATGCCGGCAGTGTCCAGAAAGCCCTGGCGCGACTGCATCAGGTATCCCAGCCCGCCGGACGAGCCCATGAACTCGCCGACGATCGCGCCGGCGACAGCCAGCACGGTCGCCACCTTCATGCCGGAGAAGATGTAGGGCAGCGCGCCGGGAAGCTGGATCTTGCGGAAGATCTGCCAGCGCGAGCCCTTCAACGCCCGCACCAGGTCCAGCAGGTCAGGCTCGACCTCGCGCAGGCCGCGCGACGTGGTCAGCAGGATCGGAAAGAACGAGATCGTGAAGGCGATCACCATGTTGGGAAACAGGCCGAAGCCCAGCCAGACGATGAACAACGGCGCCATCGCCACCTTCGGGATCATATTCAGCGTTACCAGAACCGGCATCGCGCCCCGTTCAAAGCCGCGCGACCAGCAAAACGCCATGGCAAGGCCGATGCCGACAACGACCGCCAGCAGATAGCCGCCAAACACCTCCCCGGCGGTGATCGCGACATGGTGCGGCCAGTGATAGGTCGGGTCCCAAAGTGTCTGCAGCGTCGCCCACGGGGTCGGCATGATGAAGGCCGGAATGTCGCCCCAAACGACGATCAGCCACCAGGCGGCGATGAACGCGACATGGCCCACGATCGCCGGCCACCAGCGCAACAGCCAGCGCCCGATCGCCTCGACTACGCCGCCATCCGATGTGCCGGCACGCGCCGGCGCTGCCGTCAGATCCTGTCCGTCAACCGCCATGGGTTTGCCGCTGTTCCGCCTCGGTGATGCGCGTTACCACGGCATCATCATACGACAGGGCCGGCGTGGCAAATCGCGTCGCGTTGGAGACATAGTGCAGCGCGCAGGCGCGCCGCCAGTTCGGCGACCGGTTGTCCGACGAGCGGTGCAGCGTGTTGCCGTGATGGAAGCTGACGCCGCCCTTTGGCACCGGTGCCGGCGTCATCGGGATCGCGCTGGCGACCGCGTCGGGTATTTGCAGATTGTACGGTTTGTCGGGCGGCGCCACATGGTCGAGGATCGGGCCTCGATTGGTGCCGTCACCGAAGAACAGGCAGCCATTTTCGACCGTCGCCGCATCCAGCGCGATCCAGGCCGTGACCACGCCGTCGCGGTCGTTCGGGCCGAAATAGAAGTTGTCCTGATGCGCCGGCTTCGGCCCGCCGCCTTTCGGCGGCTTGAAGAAGATCTGGCTGAAATAGACGCTGACGCCGGGGCCGATCAGGCCCTCGACCTCGGCGATCAATCGCGGGTCGGCCGCGATCTCTCCAAAGGCCGGCCGATGGAAGTGCGGGTTGTCCATCTTGCGCAAGACCTGGGCGGAGACGACGCCCTGGTCGAGATACCAGGCACGGTCGGCCTCGTCCAAATCGGCCAGGAACTCCGCACCCCAGGCCATGATGTCGGCGATTGCCGCATCCATCTCGGCGGTGGAAAACAGACCGGGCACCGTGACGTGGCCATCGGTGACATAGCGCGCGCGCTGTTCGGGTGTCATGCCAGTCCCTCCCCTCGATCATCTTCGCTTGTGAATTTGCGAATTAGGAAATCAAGCGACCGTTCCTCGGCCGTCAAGTCGATTGTATGCAGAAAACAAAGCAGCTATCTTCGGTGATCAGGACAATCTGAACTTTGCAGATTCGGCAATGGGGAAACCGATCGGCACATTCGAAACGGGTGAAGGCGACTTCGGGCCGGGTCCGGATGCCGCCCCCTTGCGCGTTCGGCCGGTCTCGGTCTCGTTGGAGGATCGGGACCTTGCCGTGTTCGAGAGCAGGCATGCGCCGAACTTCGCCATGGAGATCGGCACCTGGCCGTTCGAGAAGCTGTGCCTGGTGCGCCAGGGCGGCGGCGTCCTTCGGCTTCACAACGAAGACCGCCCGCTAGCGGAGGGCGATCTGCTGCGCATCCCGGCGGACATTCCACACGCCTTCGCCGACCAGCCTAGCCAGCCGATGACGCTGACCATGGCCTGCTATGACGAGCGGATCGCCGCCGGCAACGCGCAGTCAGAGCGCATCCTTGAGCGTTATCGTGCCGCCCTTGCACCGCTTGAGCCCTACCCGCTTGCGGCTCCGCATCGCCGGCTGCAGGTGACACGGCGGTTTCGCCAGATGGTGTTCGAAGATATCCGGCCGGGCGCGCAGGCAGACGATGCGATCTGGTGTGGCCTTCTGGACCTGATGCGCCACCTCGCCGCCATGGTCGCGGAGGATGACCGGCTGCGCGCGCTCGACCCCGGCCAGCAGGGATTTGCCAGCAGCCTTGCCCATTTGGAGGCGAACTTCGTTCGCCCGATCCGCGTCGATGAACTGGCGGCGATCGCCAACCTGTCCTACCGGCGCTACACGGACCTGTTCCGCCAGCGCACTGGCGCCACGGTGGTGGAGTATGTCACGGGCCTGCGCTTGACCTACGCCAAGCAACGGCTGTTGGAGACCGGCAGCATCATGCTGTCCTGCCTCGACGCCGGTTTTGGCGACCTGTCCAGTTTCTATCGCGCGTTCAACCGGTTCGTCGGGATGACACCCAAGCAGTTCCTGGCCGAACACCGCAAGCAATCGGCCGCGTGATCCCGTTGTCCAACAAACAATGATGAGAGGGAGGAACGAGATGAGGATCCTGAAAACGCTGATGGGAGCGAGTGCGCTGGCGCTTGCCGCGACGCCGGCACTGGCTCAAGAAGATGTCACCCTGGTGCTGAACTGGACCGCCGGCGGCGACCATGCGCCGGTCTATTGGGCGGCCAGCCAAGGCTGGTACGAGGATGCCGGCATCGACCTCGACATCGAGGAAGGGCGCGGCTCCGGCGCGGCGGTGCAGAGCGTCGGCGTCGGCGCGTCGGAGTTCGGCATCGCCGACATGCCGACCGTGCTGCAAGGACGCGGCGCTGAGGCCGACGTAGTCGCGGTCATGGCGCTCTACGTCAACTCGCCCTACGGCCTCTATTGGGTGCGTGGCGGCGACATCGAGACCTACGAGGATCTCGCCGGTCACACCATCGGCAACCCGCCCTTCGACGCGGCGCGCCAGATGTGGCCGGCGATTGCGGCGGCGATCAATGTCGATCCGGATAGTGTGGAGTTCGTCAACATCGCGCCGGAGGCCAAGGTCGCCTCGCTGCAATCCGGCGTAATCGACGCCACGACCCATTTCTACAATGTGCACTATATCTATGAGCGCATTTTCGGCGACGAGATGGGCTTCGTGGCCCTGCGCGACATCGGCTTCAACCCGTACGGCAACGCCTTCATCGTGAACGGCGAGTACCTGGCGGAGAACCCGGACATCGTTAGCGCCTTCGTCGACGTGACCCAGCGCGCCTATGCCGCCTGTGTCGCCGATCCCGACCCGTGCGTTGCGGAACTCGCCAATGCAGCCAGCCAGGACCCGGCAGATGTGCGCGCAAATTGGGACCTCGTCGTCGAACTGATGACGGACGATGGTGCCGGCAGCGCACCCCTCGGCCATTTCGACCCGGACCGGATGGCAGCGACCTACGGCTTCGTCGCGGACTCGTTCGAGATCACCGAATTCGACGTTACCGACGGCTACACCAACGATCACTTGAGTGGCGACGTGGTGATGCCGCCTTCGAACTAAAGGACGACAAGGCGGGGGCGTGGTACCGGCTGCGCGCCCGCTGCTATCCACTGGCTCAATCATGCTGGCGTGATCTGCAGGCGCATCGGCGTGTTCTGCGAGTGCGATGCCGCTCGTTCCCGACTATGCTGTTAGCAAATGCTAAGGCGTTGAGGGAGCGCGCGAAGCGATGCTGTTCTGCGGGAAACTGCTGGGCGACCGCTTGATCACGGGACCGGCTCGATGACGGCCGGAAACGGCAAGTTCATTCTCGATTTCGGCTGGCAGGTTCTGCTGAAGGATTTGGGCCTGTCGGCGCAGGATCTGTTGCGCCAGGCGCGGCTGCCGCTGGACCTTTTGAACCGCAAGGCGCCCGCCCTGACGACGGAGGAGTATTTCCGGCTGTGGGAGGGCATGACCAAGCTGTTCGACGACCCGGCCTTCCCGCTGCGCCTGGGCCAGGCTTTCTCCGTCGAGGCCTTCAGCCCGCCGATCTTTGCCTGCTTCTGCAGCGCCGACCTGAACGTCGCGCTCACCCGCCTGTCCCAATACAAACCGCTGATCGGACCGTTGACCCTGGATGTCGTGCAAACCGACCGCCAGACATCGGTGACGCTGGGCGGGCTGCCGAAAGACAAGCCGCTGCCGACGTCGCTGGTCGCCACGGAGCTGGTGTTCCTGGTCTACATGGCGCGTTTGGCGACGCGTGAGCGCATCGGCCCGACCACTGTTCAACTTAGCCGGCCCTTGCCTGAGGCGGAACAGTACGCCGCGTTTTTCGGGACCGACGTAACCGAGGGTCGGGTCGATGGCCTAACGTTTTCCGCCGAAGACGCCAGCAAGCCGTTCCTGACGGCGAACGAGGCCATGTGGTCGGTCTTCGAGCCCGAACTGAAAACCCGTATGGCGGATTTGGGCCTGGAGGCCGGCTTTCGCGAGCGCGTCCGCGCGTGCTTGATGGAGTGCCTGGCAAGCGGCGACTGCGCGATGGCGTCGGTGGCCAAGCGGCTGGCGGTCAGCACGCGCACCCTGCAGCGGCGCCTGGGCGATGAAGGCACCAGTTTCCAGCGGGAGCTGAACGGGTTGCGTGAGGAGTTGGCGCGCCACTATCTGACGACCTCTCACTATTCCAGCGGCGAGATTTCGTTTCTGTTGGGTTATGACGATCCGAATTCCTTCATCCGTGCCTTTCACGCCTGGACCGGCCTGACGCCGGAACGGGCGCGCGTTGAGAGCCGGCTGCACTGACCGGTTGACGGAACGGTCTCATGGGCGCCGTATTCGCCCGTTACCGAGGGGCGAAACGCTGACCGGATTGGGACCATCATGAAACACATTGCTTTGATCGTCTTCGGGATTGCCTTGGGCGGCGTGGCGACCACCACGGCACACGCATGTTCGTGCCTGCCCGCCACGGCGGAGGACATGCTGCGCCAGGGCTATCCGGTCGCCAACGTGCTGGTAACCGGCATTGAAGTGTCCAATCCCGAGCTTGGCACCCTCGGAGTGACGGCAGACGTGCTGCAAAGCTTCACCGGCGAGATGCCGGACGCGGTGGCCATCTCGACGGAGGGGACGACGGCCGCCTGCGGTACCCCGGTGACTGTCGGGGAAGCCGTCACTGTCGTCCTGCATCCGATGCCGGAGGCAGAGAAGGAGAGCTACGCGATCAACCTGTGCACCGCGATGCCGGTGAACGACGCGGCCGCGCTGCCTGTTCTGGAGCAGTTCGCAGACCGTCGCGCGGCCGGAGAAGGTGTCTGGATCGATGTGGTGGCCTTCCAGCGGCTGCTGGCGACGCACCCGCACCCGGACGACCTTCGCGCCGCGTTCCCCGAGGTGCTGATCGTCCTGCCAGGCGAAATCGCCACCCGTGAATTCCGGTATGACCAATCGCGCTTTTTCGCGCAGCTCGACGATAGCGGACTGGTCTATGGCGGGGAGTTTCAGTAGGCGCCGACCAGCAGCACGATTGCGGCGCCAGGATCTTCGGCAAAGAACTCTCTTGTTGATCAATCAGTCAATAATCGCACCGGTGGGTGAAGATCAAACTGGCGCCGCACTGGTCTGGTCGAGACTACCGCGCAGAAAGGTGTGCACCAGGCGATCCACCAGCCGTTCGTGGTCCAGATCGACGGCGGTGTGAAAGATGTGCTTGCGCACCAGGTAGTAAATGATCGCGGAGTGCAGTTGCCAGACCTGCTCCAGCTCGATGCGGTCGATGTCGCGGTCGGTGGCGTCGCCCCGCTCGATCCGAACCTCGATCGCGATCTGGCGCAGCAGCTTTTCGACATGGGCGCGCACATAGCGCGCGGTGAGGTTGTTGCCCGCCAGGCCCGAAAACATGGCGATGCGCACCCAGACATAGTCGTCGATCGTGCGCAGATACGAGAGGTAGAAACGCCTCAGGCGGGTTTCGATCGGCAAGGTGCGGTCGGCGATCACATCTTCCCAGTCCGGCCGCCAGCGTTGCAGGAACGTGCGCTCATAGACCCGCTCAACCAACTGTTCCTTGGTCTTGAAGTAGCGGAAGATCAGCCCTTGCGAAATGCCCAGTCGTTCGGCCAGGTCGCGCGTCTGGGCGCTGAAGCCGTTGTCGGCGAAGAACCTTGTGGCCTCGTCGAGGATCATCTGCTCGCGCTCGTGCGATGGCAAGCGCCGCCGACGGGGTCGCTCGTCCTCTAACACGCGCGCGCTACGCGACCTTTGAACTTTGCTTTCCGACACAACGCGGGCCCACCGCACTCGCAATTGTCCAACTGGCGTTCGACCTAGGCCATGCCAGGCATTATGGCTCAAGCGCGGCCCAGGACCTACAACCTAATTGAGTCATTGCTCAGCACTGGCTAAAGTGCCGGCAAAAGGGCGCGACGGGTCATTCGGGAGGAGAAGGCATGGCAGCCAAAGGCAAGGTGATCATCACTTGCGCGGTAACGGGCGCGATCCATACGCCCAGCATGTCGCCCCATCTGCCGGTCACGCCGGATGAGATTGTCGAGGACTCGCTAAAGGCCGTCGAGGCCGGCGCGGCGGTCTTGCACCTGCATGCGCGCGATCCGGAAACCGGCAGGCCCGATCAGACGCCCGAGGCGTTCCAGCGCTTCCTGCCCCGGCTCAAGCAAAGCACCGACGCGGTGATCAACCTCACCACCGGCGGCAGCCCGTTCATGACGGTGGAGGAACGGGTCCTGCCGGCGGCGACCTTCAAGCCGGAGGTGGCGTCGCTGAACATGGGCTCGATCAATTTCGGCCTCTACCCGATGCTGAACCGCTACAAGGACTTCAAGTTCGATTGGGAGCAGAAGCATCTGGAGGCCACGAAGGACCTGGTGTTCAGAAACTCGTTCAAGGACATCGAATACATCCTGACGACCTGTGCCGAAAACGGCACGCGGTTCGAGTTCGAATGCTACGACATCGCGCATCTCTATAATCTCAGCCACTTTTTGGATCGCGGCCTGGTCAAGCCGCCGCTGTTCGTCCAGTCAGTCTTCGGCATTCTGGGCGGTATCGGCACCCATCCGGAGGACGTCGCCCACATGAAGCGAACGGCCGACCGCCTGTTCGGCGACAGCTATCGCTGGTCGGTCTTAGGCGCCGGCGCGGCACAGCTGCGCATCGGCGCCATGGCGATCGCCATGGGCGGCAACATGCGGGTCGGGCTGGAAGACTCGTTGTGGGTCGCCAAGGGCCGCCTGGCGACGTCGAACGCAGAGCAGGTGACATTGGCACGCAAGATCATCGAGGGCATGAGCCTGGACGTCGCAAGCCCCGAAGAGGCACGCGAGATCCTAGAACTGAAGGGCGGCGACCGCACCGAGTTTTAGTCGGGCCGGGCAGATCAAAACGGGGAGGAAGAAGCGATGGACATCAAGGTCGGCAAGGACGCCATCTACCAAGCGGCGAAGGAGCTGTCGAACTGGGGCCGCTGGGGGCCGGACGACCAGCTTGGTACGCTGAACTTCGTGACGCCGGAGGACGTCGTCAACGCCGCATCGCTGATCAAGCGCGGCGCGGTCTTCGCGCTTGGCCTGTCGCTAAAGGAGCGGATTCAGTCCGGCCTGTTCGGCGGTCGCTGGAACCCGATCCACACCATGCTGGCGACCGGTACCGACGCCGTTGCGGGCAACCAGGATGAGCCGGTCGGTGTGCGCTACGGCGACGACGCGATCAACATGCCGATGCAGGGCTCGACCCAATGGGACGCGCTGGCGCACATCTTCCTCGACGACAAGATGTACAACGGCTATCCGGCCAGCCTGGTCGACTCCAACGGGGCAGCAAAGAACGGCATCGAAAACTATCGCGACAAGGCGGTCGGGCGCGGAGTCCTGTTGGATGTCGCACGTTTCAAGGGCGTCGATTGGCTGGAGGATGGCTACGGCATCTCCAACGACGATCTGGACCAGACCGCCAAGGCCCAAGGCGTGGAGATCCGTCGCGGCGATTTCGTCATTGTCCGCACCGGCCAGCAAGAGCGGTGCTTGCAGCAAGGCGAATGGGGCACCTACGCCGGTGGCGATGCGCCGGGCCTGAAGTTCGAGACCGCCTATTGGATTCACGGGCAAGAGATCGCCGCCATCTGCGCCGACACCTGGGGCTGCGAGGTCCGGCCAAACGAAACCGACGAGGCCAACCAACCCTGGCACTGGGTCGTGATCCCGGCGATCGGCATCGCCATGGGCGAGATCTTCTATTTGAAGGAACTGGCGGCCGATTGCGCCGAGGACGGGGTTTACGAGTTCTTCTTCTCCGCCCCGCCGCTGCACATGCCGGGCGCCTGCGGCTCGCCAATCAATCCGCAGGCGATCAAGTAAACAGACGTCGGCGACAGGCGATTGCACGGCAGGCGCCAAGCTCTGCCGACGCGATTGTTGAGCACGCGACTGAAAGCTATCGCTGGCAGTGGATGCGGACTGGTTCCGGAAACCGTTGAACAGTTCGTGAAAAAATCATTACAGAGCATTGTGGACCGCGTCTGGGGGACGCTATATCTGTTGGAGTGACCATAGCGTCTTTGTCGAATAGGTAGCGTATGCAACCGACGGACACCTCCGACCCCGAATACTTTCACAAGGTGGTCGATTGCCAGTGGGCCTGCCCCGCCCACACGCCGGTGCCGGAGTACATTCGACTGATCGCCCAGCGTCGCTATGCCGACGCTTTCATGATCAACTGGGAATCAAATGTCTTCCCCGGAATCCTGGGCCGCACCTGCGACCGGCCCTGCGAGCCGGCCTGCCGGCGTACGCGCATCGAGGAAAAGCCGGTTGCGATCTGCCGGCTGAAGCGTGTCGCCGCGGACTACAAGGGCGACATAGACGATCGGTTGCCGACCGTGCCGAGCATGAAGAACGGCAAGCGGATCGCTCTGATCGGCGCTGGCCCGGCCTCGCTGACGGTCGCACGTGACCTGTTGCCGCTCGGCTATTCCTGTGTGCTGTTCGAGAGAGATCCACAGGGCGGCGGCCTGATGCGGACCAACATTCCAACCTTCCGCCTGCCAACCGACGTCCTCGACGAAGAAGTCGACCGCATCCTGGAGATGGGTGTCGAACCGCGTTTCGGTGAAGAGATCACCAGCCTGGCGGCCGTCTTGAACGAGGGCTACGACGCGATCTTCATCGGCACCGGCGCGCCGCGCGGCAAGGACATGAAGGTCCCCGGACGGGCCGAGGCGTCCGCGAACATCCATATCGGCACCGACTTCCTGAAGTCGGTCGCGTTTAAGCATATCGAGAGTATCGGCAAGCGGGTCGTGGTGATCGGCGGCGGCAACACGGCGATGGATTGCTGTCGGACCGCGCTGAGGCTCGGGGCGGAGCAGGTCACAGTCACCGTGCGCAGCCCGCGCGCGGACATGAAGGCGTCGGATTGGGAGATCGAGGACGCCGAGCGCGAGGGCATCCCCATCCTCGACAACCACGCGCCGAAGGAGTTCGTGATCGAGGACGGTCGATTGACCGCGGTCATCTTCGAAAAGATGCGCGCGGAGTACGATCAGAACGGCAAGCGGACCTTGCTGCCGACCGGCGAGCCGCCCGTGGTGGTGCCCTGCGATGACGTGCTGATGGCGATTGGACAGGACAACGCGTTTCCCTGGATCGAGCGGGACCTGGGCCTCGCCTTCGACGATTGGGACATGCCGGTGGTCGATCGCAAGACCTTTCAGTCGACCCTGCCGACCGTCTTCTTCGGCGGCGACGCGGCCTGGGGGCCGGAGAACATCATCTGGGCCGTGGCCCATGGCCACCAGGCGGCGATCTCGATCGATCTGCAGTGCCGGGGCGAGTCTCTTGCCGACCGGCCGCCGCCAACGACCAACCTGGTGAGCCAGAAGATGGGCATCCATGAGTGGTCGTACGACAATGCCATCTCGCACGACCGGCGGGTGCCGATGCCGCACGCGGACCTGAAGCTGGCGCTGAAGGAGCTGACGGTCGAGGCCGAGCTTGGATATGACGAGCGGCTGGCCTTCGACGAGGCCATGCGGTGTTTGAACTGCGACATCCAGACCGTGTTCGCCGAACCGCTGTGCATCGAGTGCGATGCCTGCGTCGATATCTGCCCGGTCGACTGCATCAACTTCACGCAGAATGGCGACGAGGTCGATCTGCGCGAGCGGCTGCGCGTTCCGGCGCAAAACCTTGACCAGGACCTCTACGTGTCCGACGTGCTGAAGACCGGACGCGTGATGGTGAAGGACGAGGATATGTGCCTGCATTGCGGCCTGTGTGCCGAGCGATGTCCGACCGCGGCCTGGGATATGCAGAAGTTCACCTATTGGGATAGCCAGGCCCAGCCGGCACCGGTGCACGCCAATGCCGCCTAGCCCTGTGTTTAACGAGTTCGTTCTTAAGTTCGCGAACGTCAACGGGTCGGGATCGGCCAGCGCCAACCTGCTGTGTGCCAAGGCGCTGTTCCGCATGGGCCTGCCGGTGGCGCCGAAGAACATCTTTCCGTCCAACATCCAGGGCATGCCGACCTGGTACGAAATCCGGGTCAGCGAGGCAGGGCACCTGGCACGGCGCGACGGCGTCGACGTCATGGTGGCGATGAACCCACAGACCTACGACGAGGACGTGGCGTCCCTGGTGCCCGGCGGCACCTTGATCTACGACGACACCTGGCCGCGCGATTTCGGCCGGGACGACATCAACGTCATCGGCATTCCGCTGGCGAAGATGAGCGCGGAGAAGTATGCCGACCCCAGGCAGCGTCAGCTGTTCAAGAACGTCATCTATCTGGGCGCGCTGGCCCGGCTGATCAGCATCGATGTCCAGGTCATTCACGACCTGATCGGTGAGCAGTTCAAGGGCAAGCCCAAGCTGATCGAGCCGAACCTGGCGGCCCTTGGGCTGGGCTGGGACTATGCCGACACGAGCGTCACGAACCCACCGGCGGTTCAAGCGCGCACAGCCGACGGGAATGCCGGCAAGATCATGATCCAGGGCAACGAGGCGGCCGCCCTGGGCGCCCTTTATGCCGGTGCGACCGTGGCCTCTTGGTACCCCATCACGCCCTCGACCTCACTGGCCGAGGCGTTTGAAAAGCATGCGCTCAAGTTCAGGCGCGACCCGGACGGTAAGCTGCGTGCGGCCATCATCCAGGCCGAGGACGAATTGGCGGCCGTGGGCATGGCGGTCGGCGCCAATTGGAACGGCGCCCGCGCGTTCACGGCCACGTCCGGCCCCGGTATCTCGTTGATGAGCGAGTTTATCGGGCTGGCCTACTTTGCCGAGATCCCGCTGGTGATCTTCGACATTCAGCGCGGCGGGCCGTCGACGGGCATGCCGACCCGCACCCAGCAGTCGGACGTGCTGGCCTGCGCTTTCGCCTCGCACGGCGATACGCGCCATGTTCTTTTGTTTCCGGCCGATCCCGGCGAATGCTTCACGCTGTCGGCCGATGCGTTCGATCTCGCCGACCGCTTGCAGACGCCGGTTTTCGTGATGAGCGATCTGGACATCGGCATGAACGACTGGGTGGTCGATGCCCTGACCTGGGATGATGCGCGGCGGCCGGACCGCGGCAAGGTTCTCGACGCCGAAGCCCTGGAAGCGGTCAGCGATTTCGGCCGCTATCGAGATGTCGATGGTGACGGCATTCCATACCGGACCATCCCGGGCGTACACGCCGACAAGGGGGCCTACTTCACGCGCGGCACGTCCCATACAGATACCGGCGGCTATACCGAGGACGGCACGATCCACGCCGCCAGCCTTGCCCGCATCGCGCGGAAGTTCCAGACCGCGACGGCGATGGTGCCCCAGCCGGTCATCAACACGACCGGCGCTACCTCGCGCATCGGCATCATCAATTACGGCTCAACCGATCCGGCCGTGCGCGAAGCGATCGCCAACCTGGCCGCCAACGGGCACATGATCAATCACATGCGCATCCGTGCCTTCCCGTTCGGCGACGAGGTCAGGGCATTTGCCGATCGACACGATCACCTGTTCGTGGTCGAGCAGAACCGAGACGGCCAGATGCGGCACTTGCTGATTACCGAAGCCGACATCGAGGCCGAGAAGCTGGTGCAGGTCACGAATTATGACGGCATGCCGCTGACCGCCGCCTTTGTCGAGGATGCCGTTGCCGGCGTGCTTGAGGGTGGCTGGCACGTGTCGGCAGCCGAATAAGCCCGGTGAGCCCCTGACATGACGCATATTGCCAAACCGCGATTTCATCACCCCAACCTGCCCGTCAACGCTGTCGGCCTGACACGCCGCGACTATGAAGGGGTGGTCTCGACCCTGTGCGCCGGCTGCGGCCACGATTCGGTGACGGCGGCGATCATCGAGGCGTGCTTCGAGTTGGATATCGAGGCGCACAAGGTCGCCAAGGTTTCCGGCATCGGCTGCTCGTCCAAAACGACCAACTATTTCCTCGGCCGGTCGCACGGTTTCAACAGCGTGCATGGCCGGATGCCGTCCGTGGCGACGGGGGCCAATCTGGCCAATGGCGATCTGGTCTATATCGGAGTTTCCGGCGACGGCGACACCGCATCCATCGGGCTGGGTCAGTTCTGCCACGCCATCCGGCGCGGGCTGAACATGGTCTATATCGTCGAGAACAACGGCACCTATGGTCTGACCAAGGGGCAGTTTTCAGCGACCAACGACAAGCATTCGAAGGGCCGCAAGGGCGCAGACAACCTGTTCCATCCGATTGATCTCTGCTCGCTGGCCATCGAACTTGGCGCTGGCTTTGTGGCCCGCGGCTTTTCAGGCGACAAGGACCAGCTTGTGCCGCTGATCAAGGCGGCGATCCACTATCGCGGTTTCGCCGTGATCGACGTCATCTCGCCTTGTGTCACCTTCAACAATCACGCGGCGTCGACCAAGAGCTACGACTATGTGCGCGATCACAACGCCGCCATGGGCCAACTGGACCTGGTGGCCGAGGCCGACGAGATCCGTGCCGACTACGCGGCCGGCAGTTCGATCGACGTGGCCTTACATGACGGCTCAAGCCTGAAGCTGCACAAGCTGCCGGCCAGTTACGATCCGACCGATCATGGCGTCGTGCTGCACGAACTGGCCCGGATCAAAGACGCGGGCGGGGTGGCCACCGGCCTGTTGTCGATCGATCCCAACGAGGCGGATCTGCACGACCTCATCGGCACGACGTCGACGTCACTGAATGCGATCGACGAGGTGGACCTGTGTCCCGGTGCGGATGCCTTGGACGCCATCAACGCCAGTCACCGGTAGGGCGTCTTCCGGCCCCAGCCCAACCGCGCTTAAGCCGCTACGAGCCGCTGTCCGTGGCCCAGTCGGAACCGATGAGTTCGGCCTCGTCGGGCCCGACGATGGGAGCACCCGCGATCGTGGACTCGATGAAATCGTCAACCAGAACCGACTCGCCGCCGCTGGCCGTGACGTAGCCGTCGCCGTCGGCCTCGGACGCGTCCAGCCTGACGGTGATGACCTGCTGCCAATTGCCGCCACCATCGAAACAGGCCACGCCGTCCACGGTCTGACTGCCCTGAGGCCCGGCCCCGTGGTGCAAGTAGTGACGGCAGTACTGCCCATCGGCGTTAGCGAAGGTCAATAGCGGCAGAACATCCTCAGCGCCATCGGAACCATCGAGAACGACGACGGTACCGCTGCCAGCCGTCGACAGGGCGTCGGCAACCCGTGGATCCATGGCATCGCTGTACACCACATCGCCACCAAGCTGGCTACCGACCACGCCGCCGACGACCAGCAGAAGCCCGGCAGCGGTCGCGAGTTCCAGCCCGCCAAGGGGCAGCGACCACTGGCGGCCCGCGCCGCCGAAGCGTCGAAACAAGCGCTTCAGCAGCCCGTCTCGCTCGGTCGCCTGCAGCGCCGCCAGCATCGCATCGGGCACCGGCTCGCGAATTGTATCCGCCAACGCCAGCCGCGCCATGTCCGCACTTTCGCGGAACATCTCCGCACGTTCCTGAAGCGACGGGTCCCGCGCGAGAAGGGTCTCGACCTCCGCCCGTTCGACGGCCCCGAGTTCGCCATCGACATAGGCCATCAGCTTTTCGTCATCAATGCCCCTGGTCATCATCTTCATCCTTTCTGAACCACCGCGGCCTCTGCGGGGTCGCCGTGCACCATCTGCCAAAGGCGCAAGCGCGCCCGCGATAGACGGCTCATGACGGTGCCAATCTTCAATCCCAAGGTTTCCGCAGCCTCCCGGTACGAAAACCCTTCAACGCATACCAGCACCAACACCTCCCGTTGGTCGGGCGGCAAGTGACGCATCGCGGCCATCGTCTTTTGGTGAAGGTCGCGTGTTTCAACGTCCTGCCGGCTGTCACCGCCGGCGACGGCCGATACGGCATCCAGGTCCGGAACAGTGTTTCGGGTCTTTTCCTGTCGCATCTTGTTGATCCAAACGTTCTGGGCGATGCGATAGAGCCAACTGTCCAATCGCGTACCTTCCTGCCATTGGTGAAGTCGCGACAACGCCCGCTCGCACGCCATCTGCACCAGTTCGTCCCCTTCCTCTGCCGACCCGGTCAGGCCGCGGCAAAACCGGCGCAACCTGGGCAACATCGCGATTAGCTGGGTCCTGGTGTCGCTCATTCTTCTGCCGCCCAATGTCCGGACTCAAAACTGCCGCCGTGTTGTGTGGACAACAGGTCTGGCGGTCATCTATTCCCATATACGAGAAAAAAGTTTTCGCCGTCCACGGCGACCGGTCAGGGAATAAGCACCCACGTGCGCTGTTGTTCCCGTGAAGCACTCTCGCTGAAACAGGATGACCTGCCCATGACTTCTCCGCCCCCTGCCCCGTCGCCTTCGGACCCGCTTGATTGCCTGAGACGACAGATCAGACGGTATCTGCGCATCGCCTCCGTCTCGCTGGTCGTGACCTTTGCGTGGGCGGCCCCATTCGGGGATGGCGGCCTCGATATCGTCGCCGCCCATGCGGACGACGATGACGAGGATGATGATGATGACGACGACGATGATGACGACGATGACGATGACGACGACGGGGGTAGCAGCGGCGGCGGTGGTGGCGGTAGCAGTGGAGGTGGCAGCGGCGGTAGCGGCGGAGGTGATGACAATGCTGGTGGCGATGACGATGATGATGACGACGACGATGATGATGACGACGACGATGATGATGACGACGACGATGATGATGATGACGAAGACGATGACGATGACGATGACGAAGAGGCGGAAGACGACAGCGCGTTCGGCAGCAACTCCGATGATGACCTCAACGCGGCCCGGGGCGAGATTGTCGGCCTGAACTTGACCGGTACCGACGTCTTCGCGGCTCGCCAGGCCGGCTTCAACGTCTTGCGGCAGACCAATCTGCCAAACCTCGGCCTGACGGTCACCGTGCTGTCCGCCACGCCCGGGACCAATCCGTTCGTGCCGCTTCGCGCCTTGAGAACGTCGCGCCCCGGCGCCCTGGTGGCCCCGAACGCGACGTATCGGCTTGATGCCGGACCGTGCGACGACCAGCAGTGCTTTGGCCATGTGATGATCGAATGGCCTTTGACCACGGCCGCCTGCGGTGCCGGCGTCCGCGTCGGTGTCGTTGATACCGGCATCAATCGCGCCGACCCCATGCTGGCCGGATCTCGCATCGAAACGGCCAGCTTCACCCAATCTCCGGGGTCCGTATCCACCGACCATGGCACGGCAATCGCCATCCTGCTGGTCGGCGGCGAGGCAGGTGGCTTCGCGGGGCTGGTGCCAGCCGCGGAGCTATACGGCGCCGACGTCTTTGAACGGATCGGCGGCGAGGTCGAAGCGACGACGGATGCCCTGGTCAACGCGCTCGACTGGTTGGCCGGCCGCGACGTCGACATCGTGAATATGAGCCTGAGCGGCCCCAACCATCCTCTCTTGGAAGCGGCAATCAACGCATTGACCGCCCGGGGCGTGCTGGTGGTCGCGGCCGCCGGCAATGGCGGGCCGACGGCGGCACCGGCCTTCCCTGGCGCTTACTCGCAGGTTCTGTCGGTTTCGGCGGTCGATCGGCTGATGCGCCCCTATCGCCAGGCCAATCGCGGCGACTACATCACCTTTGCCGCTCCGGGGGTGAATTTGCCCCTGCCGGGCACAGGCAGCCGGTCGGAATGGTCGGGCACATCGTTCGCCAGCGCCTATCTCACCGGCGTTGTCGCCGAGATCCTCGCCGACAACCGCGCGCGCGACGCCGCCGGCGTGATCCGGACATTGCAGTCGAGCGCCCTTGATCTCGGCTCACCCGGACGGGATGCTGTCTTCGGCTGGGGCCTGCCCCGCTATCAGCCGAGTTGCCAGTAGTCGAGACCCAGGATAATCGGATGACCGCCACCATCGAATACTTCTATGTCGCCCATTCGGCCTTTGCCTTTCTGGGCTCAGCCAAATTGATGGAGATTGCCCAGGTGACCGGGCGGCGCATCGTGCACCATCCGATTGACCTGCATCGGGTCATGGCGGCGCAGAACATCACCGCCTTCAGCGACCGCGACGCCGCCCATATTCGTTATTACTTCCGGCGCGAGATCTGGCGCTGGGCGGAGTATCGGGGGGTTGAGATCAGTGACACCCGCCCGACCCATCACAGCAACGATTACGGCCTGGCGAACCGCGTGCTGATCGCATCGGTCGCGGCAGGCGGCGATACGGACGCGTTGGCCCACGCCTTCCTCGTAGGTCATTGGCGTGACGATGCGGACCTGGCCGATTCTGAGACCCTGGCGCGCCTGACGCGTAAAACCGGCGGCGACCCCGAAAGACTGCTGACCGACGCGGCGAGCCGTGCCGTCGCCGACCAGTACGAGGCCAACACGCAAGAGGCCATCCGGCGCAAGGTTTTTGGCTCGCCGACCTATGTCGTCGATGGCGACATGTTCTATGGCCAGGACCATCTGGAACTGGTCGAGCGCGCCTGCCGGCAGCCCTTCGGCCCGTCGCCCGCTTAGTGCTTCTCGCAACCAGTTAGGCGCGACAGAGCAATTGCGTTGCCGCGCGAGTGGCCGTAGGCTGTGATCACGGTTGTGAACGATAATTATCGTGGCGGTAGTTGCGGGGGGCTTCCTACTTGCCGAAATCGATCGCGGGTTCCGACGGATTCGTGGGCAGCGACCTCGAGGTCGTCAACGCGCGCGCCTGCGCGACGGGTGCAACCCGTTGAGCGGTCTTGCCCAAACGGAAAACCTCCCCGCCCATCGGCGGGTGTTCGACGCGCTTAGGGCCGAACTGATGGATGGCCGCTATCGTCCGGGCGATGTGCTGACCCTGCGCCGCCTGGCGACCGACTATCGCGTTAGCCCGATGCCCGTGCGCGAGGCCTTGCGACAATTGATCGCTGAGCGGGCGTTGACGGTGCAGCCCTCCGGATCGGTCATGGTGCCCGAACTGGACCTGGCCCGCCTGGCGGATCTGAAGCAGGTCCGTCTGCTGCTGGAAGGCCGTGCGGCAGAACTGGCGGCTCTAGCGATCTCGAAAGAGCGCCTGAAAGCCCTGAGACGAACGCTCAAGCGAAGCGAGGCCACGAGAGGCGAGGATGGCGCCCTGCCCAACCTGACCCAGAACCGGGTCTTTCATTTTCAGATTTACCGGGCCGCCGGTTCGGACGTTCTGGTGCCGCTGATCGAAAGCCTGTGGCTGCAGTTCGGACCTTACTTGCGGATCGTGACCCAGCGGGTCGGGACCGCCTGGGGCACCGGCGACCAGCACCATCGCGAAGCGATCGAGGCGCTGAGCGATCGGCAGCCGGCCGCCGCCCGCCGGGCCATCGAGCGCGACATCTCCCGCGCGATGGACATTCTGCTGGGCGGTCATCCGTCCGACATCGCCGCATGGATGGGACTGGACCGACGGCAGAGCGAAGGCCTGCCCACCCAGCCCGCTTGACCTGACAAACGAGCACACGAACAGGAGGCAATCATGACGAAGCAAACAGAGCAGAAGGATACGAGCGCGCAATTCGCCCTGAACCGGCGGCAGGCCCTTCAACTGGGCGGTGGCCTGGGCTTTGTCGCAACCATGGGCCTCGGCGCCAAGCCGGTGTTCGCCCAAGATGAAGACACGCTGACCATCGCCATCGCCGGTGATCTCGGTGGCTGGGACCAGGATTATCTGGCCTTCGACCTGATCGGCCTGGCGGTGATGAAAAACACCTACCCCTACATGCTGGACTATGGCGTGCGCGAGGTGGATGGCGGCCAAATCCAGGATACCGAGACGGTGGTACCGACCTTCGCGGAGTCCTGGGAATCGAACGAGGACGGCACGGTCTGGACGCTGGGCATCAGGCAAGGCATGCGCTTTCCAAGCGGCAACGAACTGACCGCGGCGGACGTCAAATGGTCAAAGGACCGCGCCTTTGCCGCCCAGGCCAATGTCGCCGGCATCTATCGCATCATCGGCCTGACTGAGGCGGACCAGGTGGAGGTCGTCGACGACTACACGGTGCGCTTCCACCAATCCCAGCCCAGCGCGATGACCTCGCAGATCCAGATCATCTCGCTCTACGTCTTCGACAGCCAGCTGGTGCAAGAGCACGCCACGACGGACGACCCGTGGGCGACCGACTGGGTGAACCGCAACCCGCCGCTGGGCGGCGCCTACAATGTCGTCGGCTACGAGCCGGGCCAGGAAATCGTGCTGGAGGCCAATCCGGACTTCCCGCTGGGTGAGCCGCCGGTGCAGCGCGTACGGCTGCCGATCATTCCGGCCGCGGCGAACCGCCGGCTGCTGTTGCAGAATGGCGATGTCGACATCGCGCTGGGCCTGCCGCGGCGGGATATCGACGATCTCAGGTCCGCGCCGGGCATCACGGTGATCTCCGCACCCAGCAACGAGTTCGTGTTCGTGCCCATGTCGACCGTGACGCCGCCGTTCGACAATCCGCTGGTGCGCCAGGCGATGGCCTATGCCGTGCCCTACGACCAGATCATCGCCAGCGTCTATAACGGCGACGCGCGGCGGTCGACCAGCCCCGTGCCGCTCGACATGCCCGGCCACTCGGATGCCGGCTATCCCTACGCGCATGACCCGGACCAGGCGCGCGCCTTGCTGGAACAGGCTGGCCTGGCGGACGGGTTCGACACCTCGATCGTCATCGTCACCGACAATGTCGAGCAGGAGCGCATCGCCATCCTGCTGCAAAACGCGCTCGGCGAGGTCGGCGGGCGGGCGGAGATCGAGACGGTCGATCCGGCAACGTTGCAGCAGCGCCGGCGCGACCGGACGATCCCGCTGCAGGTCGCCTCCGGCCAGATGTGGGTGAACGATGTGGAGTACCTGTTGTCCGTCGCGCTGACCGAGGGCGGGTTCCTGAACTACGCCAATTACGACAATGCGGAGGTCAACGCGCTGTTCGGGCAGTTGAACGGCCTGCTCGACCCGGTCGCGCGCCAGGAGATCTTCATGCGGGTGCAGGAAATCCTGGCGGAGGATGTGCCCTGGCTGGTGCTGTGTCAGCCGAATTTCGGGCTGCCGGTGTCGGGCTCCATCTCCGGCTGGGTGCAGCCGGTCGATGGATTGTTCCGTCTAAGATATCTGGAGCGCTGAGAAACGATCGATCGCGGTGCGCCTCACCCGCTACATCGTTCGCCGCCTGCTGCTGCTGATCCCGGTCTTGATCGGGGTCAGCGTGCTGACCTTTGTCTTGATCCGCGTGTTGCCGGGCGACCCGGTGCTGTTGATCGTGCCGGAAACGGCGACCGAGGCCGACATCCAGCAGGCACGCGAACGCTTCGGCCTCGACCAGCCTCTTGTGGCGCAGTACCTCACCTATCTGGGCGACGTGCTGCGCGGCGATCTCGGCCGGTCGATCACCACCAACACTCCGGTGGCCGAACAACTGGCAAGGCGTGTACCGCTGACGCTGGAACTGATCGTCTACGCCATGGGGCTGGCGCTGATCATCGCCGTGGTCGGCGGCATCTATGCCGCCAGACGCGCCGGCCGGCCGTCGGACCATACCGCGCGGGTGGTGGCGCTGGCCGGGAATTCCCTGCCCGAGTTCTGGCTGGGGCTGGTGCTGGTTTTGATCTTCTATCAGGCCTTGGGCTGGGCGCCGCCGCCGGCCGGGCGGATCAGCCCCCTGTTTTCCGTGCCGCCGATCACCGGGTTCATCACGATCGACACACTGCTGCAGGGTGACCTGCCGGCCTTCTTCTCCGCCCTGCACCATCTGATGCTGCCGGTGCTGACCCTGGCCATCGTGATCACCGCGCCGCTGTTGCGCAGCGTGCGGGCCTCCGCGCTTGAGGTGATCGACAGCGACAGCTATCGCTGCGCGGAGTCGCACGGGCTGAAGGACCGGGTGCTGTTGTTCGCCTATCTGTTCCGCCTGACCCTGATCCGCCTGCCCACACTGGCGGCCCTGGTCTTCGGCAACCTGCTGGGGGGCAGCGTTCTGGTCGAGTACGTCTTCTCCTGGCAGGGACTGGGCCAGTGGGCGTTGCGTGGCCTGTTGCTGCGCGACTATCCGGTGATCCAGGCCTACGTCCTGGTCGTCGCCACCTTCTACGTTCTGGTCTTCCTGATCGCCGACCTGTTGCAGGCGGCTCTGGACCCCAGGGTGGAGGTCTGATGGCCGTCGTCGACGACCTGACCCACCCGCCGGCCAAGCGGATCCGACGCGGCGGCGACGGGTTGATCGCGGCCGGATCGCTGATCTTGCTGATCGTCCTGGTCGGCGCCGTCGCCGCGCCATGGCTGAGCCAATGGGGGCCGACGGAGATCGACCCAATCGCCTTTTTGGAACCACCGGGCCCAGGCCATTGGCTGGGCACGGACGGCAACGGCATGGACATCTGGTCACGCATCCTGTTCGCCGCGCGCATCGATCTGGGCGTTGCTGTCGCCTCCGTCGCGCTGGCGGTTCTGGTCGGCGGCACGATCGGGCTGGCGACGGGCTATGCGGGCGGCTGGGTCGAGGAGACGACGATGCGCCTGCTGGACATCGTGCAGGCGTTCCCGGTGTTCATCCTGGCCCTAACCGTCGCGGCCTTGCTCGGCAACAGCCTGCACACGCTGATTCTGGCCATCGGGCTGATCAACGCGCCCGCCTATGCACGGTTGATGCGGGCCGAGGTGCGCTCGCTGAAGAACCACATCTATATCGAAGCGGCGGAATGCGCCGGGAATTCCCGACTGTCGATCCTGTTCCGCCATTTGCTGCCCAACGCGTTGACGCCCCTGCTGGTGATCGCGCCCCTGAATTGCGGCTGGGCAATTCTGATGCTAGCCGGCCTGTCCTTTCTGGGCCTCGGCGTCTCGGTGCCGACGGCCGAATGGGGGGCAATGATCTCGACCGGGGCGGCCGACGTGGTCGGTGGGCGCTGGTGGACCTCCGTGTTCCCGGGCCTGGCCCTGTTCATCACCGTGCTCGGCTTCAACTTGATCGGCGAAGGTCTGTTGCAGCGAACGGGGCAACGGCGATGACCGGCATGGATGTCTTGGCGATCAGCGATCTCACCGTCGATATCGACGGGCCGAACGGCACGGTCCGGGCGCTGGATCAGGTCTCGCTGTCGGTCGCCGCCGGTGAGGTCTTCGGCCTGGTCGGCGAAAGCGGCGGTGGCAAGTCGATGCTGGCGCGTTCGATCGTGCGCCAACTGCCAGGCCGCGCGCGGGTCAGCGGCAGCGTGCGGGTCAACGGACGCGATGTGTTCGCGATGGATGCCGAAGCCCTGCGCCAGCATCGCGGCGCCGGCGCGGCCTTGTGCTTTCAGACACCGCGATCCTCGCTGAGCCCAGCGCGCACGGTCGGGCACCAGATCGTCGACCGGCTGCACGCCCATGCCGGCATGGATCAGGCGGAGGCGTGGGACGCGGCGCTGGCCATGTTCAAGCAGGTCGGCATCCGGGAGCCGGAACGGCGCCTGGGCGCCTTTCCGCACGAGATGTCGGGCGGGCAATGCCAGCGGGTGATGATCGCCCTGGCGCTCGCCTGCGGGCCGCGCCTGCTGCTGGCTGACGAGCCCAGCACCGGGCTGGACGTGACCTTGACCCGCGACATCCTGGCCCTGATCGCCGCCCAGGCCGGCAAGGACCGGGGCGTGATCGTGATCTCGCATGATCTGGCCGCCATTGCTGCGATCTGCGATCGCATCGGGGTGCTGGAAACCGGACGTCTGGTGGAGATCGGCCCCACGGACCAACTGCTCACGCGGCCCACGCACCCGTACACTAAGCGACTGGTCGCCGCTGTGCCGGACATCAACCGGGCGCGCACCGCAACGGGCACGCCTGTTGACGACGGTGGGCCGCTGCTGGCGGTCGAAAACGCCGACGTGGTCTATCGCTCACGGTTTGGCCGCCAAGGCCACCAGGCCTTGTTCGATGTCTCCCTGTCGTTGCGCAAGGGCGAGACGCTGGGCATCGTCGGCGAAAGCGGTTGCGGCAAGTCGACCCTGTCGCGCACGATCATGGGGCTGATCCAGCCAACGCGCGGCCGCGTGATGATCGACGGGATCGACCTGGCGGGCTTGGGCCGCAGCCGCCTGCGCCACCTCAGAAATCGCATGCAGATGGTCTTCCAGGACCCGATCGACGCGCTGAACCCGCGCCGGTCTGTCGACCAGATCGTGGCCGATCCGTTACGGCTGATCCGGCTCGACAGGGCGGAACAGGACCGGCGCATCGACGCCATCCTGACCGATGTCGGCCTCGGCCCCGACTATCGCAAACGCCGGCCGCACGAGTTGAGCGGCGGCCAAGCCCAGCGTGTCGGCATCGCGCGCGCCCTGGTCATCGACCCGGCCCTCGTCGTGCTCGATGAGCCGACCTCGGCACTCGACGTCACCATCCAGGCCCAAATCCTGGAACTGATCCGGCGCCTGACGGCGCGGCGCGATCGCGGCTATCTGTTCGTGTCGCACGACCTCGCCATCGTGCGGTCGATCTGCGACCGCGTCATGGTGCTGTCGGAGGGACGCGTGGTCGAGGAAGGGCCGACCGACCGGCTGTTCGAGGCGCCGCAAGATCCTTACACGCGCCGCCTGCTGGCGGCCGTCCCCTCCCTCCCGACCGTATCCGAAAGGCACGCTGGCAATGGCGGCTGACCAAGATTTGCGTATGGCCGTCGACATCGGCGGTACCTTCGTCGACGCCGTGGAACTGGACATGACGACCGGCGCCTTCCGGCTGGCCAAGGCGCCGACCACGCCGGGCGAGCCTTGGCGTGGCGTCTCCGACGCGATCGCCAAGCTGGCCACCGACCTGGCCCGGCTGGAGGTGTTCATTCACGGCACGACGCTGGGCCTGAACGCGGTGCTGGAGCGGCGCGGTGCCGTCACCGGCATCATCACCAATGACGGCTTTCGAGACATCTTCCTAATCGGGCGCGGCAATGTGCCCGACGACCACATGTATGACTTTCAGTACGAGCCGCCCGAACCGCTGGTGAAGCGCCGGCGGATCGCGGGCGTGGGCTGTCGCCTCGACTATAAGGGGCGCGAGCTTGAGCCGCTGGACGAGAACGGCGTACGCGCGGCCGCCCGCCATTTGGTGGAGGAGCAGGGCGTCGAGGCGATCGCGATCTGCTTTCTGTTCTCGTTTCGAGACCCAGCCCATGAGCAGCGGGCGGCGGAAATCATCCGCGCGCAATACCCGGAGGTGAAGGTCTCGATCTCGTCGGACATCGCGCGGGAGCATCGCGAGTATGAGCGCACCAGCACCACTGTGCTTGACGCCTATATCCGGCCAATCTTCGAGCGCTATATCGATCGGCTGTCGGAGGCGCTCAGCGATGGCGGCTTTGCCGGGCGGTTCCTGGTCATGCGCTCCGGCGGTGGCGCGATGACGACGGCGGCGGCGAAAGCATCGCCGACCCAGACGGTGCTCTCCGGCCCCGCCGGCGGCATCATCGGCGCCGCGTTCATGGCCGACCTGTTGGACCGACACGATCTGATCTCGTTCGATGTCGGCGGCACGTCGCTGGATGTCTGCCTGATCGAAAACGCCCAGCCGGTGACGGCCCACGAGGCCGAACTGGAGCACTACCCCCTGCTGATCCCGACCTACGACATCCGTACGATCGGGGCGGGTGGCGGTTCGATCGCCTGGACGGACGAGGGGCTGTTGAAGGTCGGCCCGCAAAGCGCGGGCGCTGAGCCGGGCCCGATCTGCTATGGCAGGGGCGGTGAGCGGCCGACGGTGACCGACGCCGCGCTGATCCTCGGCTACGTCGATCCCGACCGGTTCCTGGAAGGCCAGATGACTCTCGATGTCGCGGCGGCGCGCAGCGGGATCGAGCGTTGGATTGGCGCCGAGCTCGGCATGAATGTCGAGGCCGCTGCCGCCGGTATCTACGATGTTCTGTTAGCCCGCACCGTCGGTGCGGCGCGCCAGGTGACGGTCGAACGCAGCCGCGACCCGGCGACATTTTCGCTGTTGGCATTCGGCGGCGCCGGGCCGCTGTTGGCGCCGCTGGTCGCCCGCGACATGGGCATTCGCGAGGTGATCGTGCCGATCGTGCCGTCGGGCTTTTCCGCCTGGGGCATGCTGGGTGCAGACATCGTGAACGACTATGCCCGCACCGATCTGCGCCTGCTGGATGATGTCTCGGCCGACGATCTGGAAAGCCTGTTCGCGGCCATGGAGGCCGACGCGCGCGCGTCGCTGACCGATCAGGGGATCGGGGCCGACAACGCGGCGACGGAGCGGCAGCTTGAGCTGCGCTATATGGGCCAGGAGCATGCGCTGACGGTCGCGGTCGGCAGCGCGATCGATCGGGCGGCCTTGCGCCAGGTATTCGAGGAACTGCATGAGGCGAGGTACGGCCACGCCATGGAGGCGCCGGTTCAGATCCTGAATGTGCGTGTGCGCGGGCTGGGCATCGGCCGCAGTCCGACGGTGGCGGAAGTGGAGCGCGCTGATGGAGGGCCAGAACGGGCTTTGATCAACCAGCGTCCGGCCTATTGCTTCGCGCGCAGGGCAATGACGCCGTTCGCCGTCTACGACCGTGCGCGCTTGGCGCCCGACGACCGGATCGACGGGCCGGCGATGGTCGACGAAGGCACGTCGGTAACCGTGATCCAGTCCGACCAGCGGCTTGAGGTGAACCGATACGGGCATCTGCTCGTCACCGCCGCCGAGCGCGCTTGATATGGCCGCGCGGACTGACATCGACGGCGCCACGGTCGAGGTCGTGCAGAGCTATCTGACGGCGGCGGCCCACGAGATGCGGGCGACCTTGATCCGCACGGCGTTCAACCCGGTGATCTACGAGGTGCTGGATTTCGGCATCTCGATCTACGACGCGGCGATGGATCTGATCGCCGAGGCGCCCGGCCTTACCTTCTTCCTGGGCGCCAACGACTACAGTGTGCGCAAGGTGATGGCGCATGTCGGGCCGGAGAATGTCGAGCCGGGCGACATCATCCTGTCGAACTATCCCTACTGGAATGCCGCACACACCTATGACGCGACGTTGCTGGCGCCGGTGTTCGACCCCAGCGACGGGCGCCTGTTCGCCTATCTGTGCATCCGGGCGCACTGGATGGATCTGGGGGCAAAAGACCCCGGCTATGTGCTGGACAGCACCGATATGCACCAGGAGGGTGTGGTCTTCCCCGGTACCAAGGTGTTCCGCCGCGGCCAGTCGAATGACGAGATCATCGACCTGATCCGCTTCAATTCCCGCATGCCGGATCTGGTGATCGGCGATCTGAACGCGCAGGTCGCCGCGCTGCGCACCGGCGAGCGGCGGCTGCATGAGATCGTGGCGAAGTTCACCCGGCCGCGCCTTGACGCCGCCATCGCCACGATCATGGACCATGGCGAACGGACGACGGCGGCGGCGCTGGCGAACCTGCCCCAAGGAAGTTGGACGGCCAGCGACATCATCGACGATGACGGCATCAGCGATGATCCGGTAGCGATGCAGGTGACAGTCACGATCGAGGGCGGGGTCTTCGAGGTGGACTTCGCCGGTTCCGCAGCGGCCACGCGCGGGCCGGTGAACATGCCCTTCGGCTCGACCTTGGCCATGTGCAAGGTTGTGTTCAAATCCCTGACCTCGCCGAACCGGCCGTCGAACGCGGGCCAAACCCGCGCGCTGAAGGTGAAGGCCGAACCGGGCACGCTGTTCCACGCGGTCTACCCCGCGCCGACTTTCACGCTGTGGACCGGCATCGTTGGGCTGGAGCTGATCCACAAGGCGTTGGCGCAGGCCATGCCGGACCGGATGGCGGCGTCGTCCGGCGGCGACGTTCCAGGGTTCATGATGATCGGCACCCATCCCGACACTGGGCAGATGTTTGCGATCTCGAACAACGATCCGGTCGGCTGGGGCGCGACGCCGCGCCATGACGGGGCCAGCGCGCTGATCCATCTGTCCGAAAGCATCGTGCGCAACACGCCGCTGGAGGTGCTGGAGACGAAGACGACGATGCTGATCGAACGGGCGGAGTTGCGGCCCGACTCCGGCGGCGCCGGACAGTATCGCGGCGGTCTCGGCCTGCATCGGGACATCAGGTTTCTGACCGATGGCGAGTTCCTGACCGTGATGAAGAAGACCAAGAGTCCGCCCTGGGCCTTGGAAGGCGGTCGCGAGACCGATCCCAACACCGTCATCCTGTTTCCCGGCACCGCGCGCGAGCGGCGCGTGTCGACCAAGCGCACGGCCGTGGCCGCCGGCGATCGGGTTACCCTGCTGACCGCGGGTGGCGGCGGCTACGGCGACCCGGCCAAGCGTGACCGCCAGCGCGTTCGCGAGGATGTAGCGGAAGGATACGTTTCAGCGGACGCCGCGCGTACCGTCTATGGCGCGTCGCCCGACGATGGCTGACACGGGCGCAGTCGACGGCGCAACCCTGGAGGTCGTCCGCGCGACGCTGCTGTCGGTCGCGGAGGAAATGCGCACGACCTTGATGCGCACCGCGTTCAGCCCGGTCATCTACGAGGTGCGCGATTTCGGCATCTCGATCTACGACCGCAATCTGGACCTGATTACCGAGGCGCCCGGCCTGACACGGTTCCTGGGCGCCAATGACTACGCCGTGCGCAAGGTGATCGATTTCGTCCGTGTCGATCGGTTGGCGCCCGGCGACGTGGTGCTGTCCAACTATCCCTACTGGAATGCCGCGCACACCTATGACGCCACGCTGATCGCGCCTGTCTTCAGCGATGCGGGCGACCTGCCGGTTGCGTATCTGTGTATCCGCGCCCATTGGCTCGATCTCGGCGCCAAGGACCCGGGCTATGTGCTCGACAGCACCGACATGCACCAGGAGGGGCTGGTGTTTCCCGGCACCAAGCTGGTCAAGGCCGGACGGCTCGACCAGGAACTCGTCGACATCATCCGCTTCAACTCCCGCATGCCGGATGCGGTGATGGGCGACGTGAATGCGCAGCTTGCCGCGCTGGCGACAGGGCAGCGACGGATGCAAGCCGTTCTGCAGCGATTTGGCCCCGACCGGCTGCGGCAGGCGACGGACGCCCTGCTGGCCTATGGCGAGCGGATCACCGCGCGCGGCCTCGCCGACCTGCCGCAGGGCGAATGGCACGCGGTCGACTGGCTAGATGACGACGGTATCGGCGACGTGCCGATCCGCATGGCGGTCACGGTACGTCATCGCGACGGTCGGTTCGAGGTCGATTTCGACGGCTCAGCGCCGGCCGCCAAGGGGCCGGTCAACCTGCCCTTCGGGTCCACCCTGGCCACGGCCAAGGTCGCGTTCAAGGCACTGACCTCACCGTTCGAGCCGACCAATGGTGGGCAGATGCGCGCGCTAAGCGTCAAGGCGGCGCCAGGCACGCTGTTCCACGCGGTCTATCCCGCACCGACCTTCACCCAATGGACCGGCATCGTGGCGCTGGAGCTGATCTTCAAGGCCTTGGCACAGGCGATGCCCGAGCGCATTCAGGCCTGTTCCGGCGGGGACGTGCCCGGGTTCATGATGATCGGCACGCATCCGGACAGCGGACGAGCCTACGCGATCTCGAACAACGAATCGGTGGGCTGGGGCGCCACCGTGCGCCATGACGGCCGCTTGGCCGGCAGCCATCTGGCGCAAAGCGTCGTGCGCAACACACCGGTGGAGGTTCTCGAAAGCAGAACCGCGATGCGCATGGACCGGCTGGAACTGCGCCCGGGGTCGTTCGGCAGCGGGCGTTTTCGGGGCGGACCGGGCCTACGCCGCGACATCGTGTTCACGGCCGACGGCGAGTTCCTGACGGTGGCGAAGAAGACGAGGACACGGCCGTGGGGTCTGGCCGGTGGAGGCGAGCCCGAACCAACGACTGTTGTCTTGTTTCCCGGCACCAATCGAGAACGCCGGGTCGGCACCGCCCGAACCGAGGTGCAGGCCGGCGATCGTATCGCTGTGCTGACGGCCGGCGGCGCCGGCTATGGTGATCCCGCCGACCGCGAGGCACGGGCTGAACGGGAGGACCGGCTAGACGGTCTGCTCGTGTAATCGAGGCGCCGGTCCAGCTTCATGCCTCTGCCCTTTCGGCTGATTCCAGCTCCGCCCGACCTGACGCCATCAGCCGGTCGACCACACCGGACTCCAGCCGCAGCACAATGGCGAGGCGGAAGATGATGAGGGAGAAAACCGCCAGGATCAGCAGGTCCCAACCGTTCGGGATGAGCCCCAGCCCGCCGCCGTAATTGCCGACATAGGACATGATGGCCAAGCCGGCGTAATAGGGCCACAGCCAGGCCGAGGCGCGGAGTTGAAGCGGTTCGACGCCGCCGCCCTTCATCCGGCGCGTGACGGCCAGGATCAAGAGCCCGGCCATGGCGACGAGCATGATCTTCCAATTGGTCTGCCAGCCTGTCCAATAGACGACGAAGCCGACCAGCACGAAGGCGATCGTCGCGAAGGTCGTGACCATCGGCAGCCGAACTGGCCGGAACCGGGTCGGTTCCTGCCGGCGCATGACCAAGAGGGCGACCGGGCCGAAAGCGAAGGACAGCACGGCGGCCGTGCTGATGAACTCGACCAGCTCGTTCCAACCCGGCAGCGGCAGGACGACGACGATGCCGATCAGGAAGTTGAAGACGAGGCTCCAGCCCGGCACGTGAAAGCGGTTGAGCCGCTGGAAGATGTTGGGGATCTGGCCGGCCTTGGCCATCGAGTAGTTCACCCGCGCGGTCGAGGCGACGAAGGACAGGCCCGTGCCCGCCGGCGAGACAATGGCGTCGGCGTAGAGCAGGATCGCCAGCCATTGCAGCCCCAGGATCGCGGCGAACGCGGCGAAGGGGCCGCCAGGGGCCGTCTCGGTGATGCCGGCCCAGCCAGTGTCGAGATGGGCCACCGGGATCGCCCCGATGAAGGCGATTTGCAACAGGATGTAGAAGATGATGCAGAAGACGACGGTACCGATGATCGACAAGGGCACGTCGCGCCTGGGATTGCGCGCCTCGCCGGCCATGTCCACGACGCTGCGGAAGCCGTAAAAGGCGAACATGATGCCGCCGCTGGACACCGCACTCATCACGCCGGTGGCGCCATAGGGGGCGAAGCCGTCGAATTCGGTGAAGTTCTCCCACCGAAAACCGTAAACGATCAGCAGGATCGCGGCGACCACGGGGATCAGCAGTTTCCAGAAGGTGATGGTGGTGTTGGCGCGGGCGAAGTACTTGACACCCAGCAGATTAACCGCGGTGAACAGCGCCAAGAGGGCAATGGCGACCAGCACGCCCCCGAAGGTCAGGACGCGCTCGCCCTCAATGTTGACGCTGAGCCAGGGCAGATAGTTGCTGGCATAGTCCAGAACGGCGATGGCCTCCAGCGGGCCGGTCGCCACAAAGGCGGCCCAGCACAGCCAGCCGGCCATGAAGCCGCCCAGCGGACCGAAGGCGAAGTACGGGATGCGGGCAAGCGCGCCGCCGACCGGCAGCATGCCGCCCAGTTCGGCATAAACCAGCGCGATGGCCAGGGTGACGACACCGCCGATGACCCAGGACAGGATGCCGGCCGGCCCTGCCAACTGGGCCGTGTAGAGCGCCGCGAACAGCCAGCCGGAGCCGATGATGCTGAGGCCGGTGAACATCATGGCCACCGGGCCCAATTGCCGGCTCAGACCCGTGGTCTCCGCCTTCGGCTGGGGCATTGTGCGGCGCCCTTTTGTTGGGTATCGCGGTCGGACCGTCCGCGGCCCGTATAGCCTCGGTAGCGGTGGCCGACAAGGATTCAACGGTCGGCATCAATGGAAGTCGCGCGATTTCGGAATGACCCGGACGTTGCGGGGATGTTTGTGCAGGCTGGGCGGCGGGCGCCTTGGAGTGGTTTCCGGCTGGTCGTTGGCGCCGGGCGGCTGGCCGGCGAACAGGGTGGCGAGCAGGCCGGACATGTCCTGCAGCCGGTCAGCGACGACATGTATGATATTCTCATGGCGCTGGACCTTGCCGTGGATCAGGACCAGACGGCTGCCCATGACCACCTTGCGGTGGGTCTGGAAGATATGCTGCCAGACCACGGCATTCGCCACGCCGGTCTCGTCCTCCAAGGTGGCGAAGATCACGCCCTTGGCCGTACCCGGCCGCTGGCGGACCAGGACGATGCCGGCGACCGAGACGCGCTGGCCGTCCTTCATGCCCATCAGGTCACGGTTGGCCGTGACCCCGCGCGCGGCGAAGTAAGACCGCAGGAAGGACATGGGGTGCGCCTTTAGGGACAGGCGCTGGGTTTGATAGTCGACCATCACCTGTTCGGACAGGTGCATGGCGGGCAGTGCGACCGGCTCTTCTTCAGCCTCTTCCCTGGCATCGGCGTGGGCGAACAGGGGCAAGGGGGCCACGGCCTTGATGGCGGAGACTTCCCACAGCGCCTGGCGCCGGTCGAGGCCCAGCGAGCCGAACGCGTCTGCGGCCGCCAGCCGTTCCAGGCTGGCGACCGGCACGCCGGCGTGGCGCCACAGGGTCGGCAGGTCGGGATAGGCCGTGCCCCGCGCCTTTACGATTTCCAGGCCGATTTCCTCGGCCAGCCCGTCGACCTCGCGCATGCCCAACCGCACGGCGCAACGGTCGCCCTCGGTGGGTTCCAGCGTGCAGTCCCAATCGCTGTGATTGACATCGACCGGCCGCACCTCGACGCCATGCTCACGCGCGTCGCGCACAAGTTGGGCCGGGGCATAAAACCCCATGGGCTGGGAATTCAGGATGCCGCAGGCGAACACCTCCGGGTAATGCCATTTCAGCCAGGACGAGACATAGACCAGAAGGGCGAAGCTGGCGGCGTGGGATTCCGGAAAGCCGTATTCGCCGAACCCCTTGATCTGGTTGAAGCAGCGGGCGGCAAAGTCGGGGTCGTAGCCGCGTTCGATCATGCGGCCGACCATCTTTTGCTCCAGCTGTTCGATGGTGCCGCGCCGGCGGAAGGTGGCCATGGCATAGCGCAGATCGTTGGCCTCGCCGGCGTCGAACTTGGCCGCCTCGATGGCGATACGCATGGCCTGTTCCTGAAAGATCGGCACGCCGAGGGTCTTTTTCAGAATGCGCTCCAGTTCGTCACGCTCTCCGTGGGCTGGGTCAGGCGACGGATAGTCCACCGGCTCTATTCCGTCCCGCCGGCGCAGATAGGGATGGACCATGTCGCCCTGGATCGGGCCGGGGCGGACGATCGCGACCTCGATCACCAGATCGTAGAAATCCTTCGGCTTCAGCCGGGGCAGCATGTTCATCTGCGCCCGGCTTTCGACCTGGAACACGCCGACGGAATCGCCCTGCTGCAGCATGTCGTAGGTCGGCTTGTCGGTCATCGGGTGAAAGCCGGCCAGGGTGAATTTCCTGTCGTAATGTTGGCGGGCGAGCGCAAAGCACTTCGCCAGACAGGTCAGCATGCCCAGCGCCAGCACATCGACCTTCAAAATGTGCAGCGCGTCCAGATCGTCCTTGTCCCATTCGACGAAGGTGCGGTCGTCCATGGCGGCGTTGCCGATCGGCACGATTTCGCTCAGCGGGTCCTGGGTCAGCACGAAGCCGCCGACATGCTGGGACAGATGGCGTGGAAAACCGATCAACTCCGCCGTCAGTTCCAAGGTCCGGCGCAGCATCGGGTCGGTCGGGTCCAGCCCGGCCTCGCGCACATGCTCGTCCGGCACGCCCTCTTCCGACCAACCCCAGACCATGCCGGCCAGCGCGCCTGTAACGTCATCGGTCAGGCCCATCGCCTTGCCGACCTCGCGCACGGCACTGCGCGAGCGGTAGGAGATTACCGTGGCGGCGATGCTGGCCCGTTCGCGGCCATAGCGGCGGTAGATGTACTGCATCACCTCCTCGCGCCGCTCATGCTCGAAATCCACATCGATGTCGGGCGGCTCGTCGCGGGCTTCGGAGATGAAGCGTTCGAACAGAAGGTCGATCTCGACCGGGTTGACCTCGGTGATCCACAGGCAGAAGCAGACCGACGAGTTGGCCGCCGAGCCGCGCCCCTGGCACAGAATGCCCTGCTCGCGCGCCCAGCGCACGATATCGTGCACGGTCAGGAAATAGGGCGCGTAGTCGCGTCGTTTGATGATCGCCAGTTCCTTGACCAGCGTCTCGCGCACCTTGACCGGAATGCCGTCCGGGAAGCGGCGGGCGGCCCCCGCCCAGGTCAGATCCTCCAGATGCTCTTGCGGGGTTTTGCCGGGCGGCACGGGCTCGTCGGGATAGTTGTAGCGCAGTTCGTCCAGGCTGAACCGACAGGCCTCCATGATGTCCAGTGTGCGGGCCACGGTCTGTTCGTGGCTGGCGAACAGGCGGGCCATTTCGTCCGCCGGTTTCAGATGCCGTTCGGCGTTGGCGTGCAGGTGCCAGCCACCCTCGTGAATGGTGCAATGTTCGCGGATGCAGGTCAGGACGTCCTGCAGGGCACGCCGGTCGGGATGGTGATAGTGGACATCCCCGGTGGCGACCAAGGGCGCACCGGCCGCCGCAGCAATCGCGGCCAGCCGGTTGATCCGGGCCTTGTCGTCGCCGCGGTAAAGCGCGTGGGCGGCCAGATAACAGGGCGCGTTGAGCCGGGACGCGATCTCGGTGACCTCGGCGGTGAAGGCCGCGTCTTCCCAGGTTTCGGGCGGGATCAGGATGAAGATCTGGCCTTCGGCATGGTCGTAGACGTCGGCCAGGTCGAGGTCGCATGCGCCCTTTTCCGCCCGCCTTTTGCCCAGGGTCAGGAGGCGGCTGAGCCTGCCATAGGCGGCCCGGTCGGTCGGCAGGCAGAGCAGGCTGGGGCCGTCGCGCAGGTCAAGCCGGCAGCCGGGAATGAAGCGGATGCCGGCCTGCTTGGCGGCGGTATGGGCACGCACGACACCGGCCAGCGTGTTGCGGTCGGTCACGGCGATGGCGCGCAGGCCAAGGGCGGCCGCCGTCAGCATCAACTCGTCAGGATGGGAGGCGCCGCGCAGGAACGAAAAATTGCTGGCGACCTGAAGTTCGGCGTAGCCGGTCATGGCCTCATCCGAACACGCCGTGCAGGAACCAGGCCGGCTTGCCGCTTTGCCCTTCCGCCTGATAGAGGCCTTCCCGGTAAAGCCAGTAGCGCCGCCCCTCACGATCCTCGACCCGGTAATAGTCGCGCACCCGCTCTTGGACCGGCTGGCCGATCTGGCGCCACCATTCCGGCTCGATCCGCTCCGGCCCGTCGGCGTGCAGCACCCTTCGGGCGACACGCCGCCAGATGAATTGCTTGGGCGGGCTTTCGGGAACCTCGGCGATCACCTCGATCGGCTCCGGCCGGTCCAGCAGGCGCAGCGGCCGGGGCCGGGTCGGATCGATCCAGCCGACACCGTCTTGTGTTGCGGGCACACGGTGTTGGGCGCGTTCCGGGATATGGCTCTCGTACGGCTGAAGCCGGCGGATGTGGAGGTCGCCCAACCGGTTGGCCAGCCGGTCGACCAGCTGGTCGATGGCATCGTTCGAGGCGCGGCGGTCGCTGGCCTGCAAGGCGATCTGGCGCGGCAGCAGCGGTTCCACCAGATCGGCGGTCAAGAGCGCGGTTTCGACCCCAAAACCGAGATCGATCGTCTCCAGCCTTTCCTGGAACAGGCGCTTCATATGGCGTGGGTCGCGCGCCGGCCTTCCCATGGCGATGGCGATGCGCGCGATCTCGCCATCGACCCGGTAAGCGTGCAAGGTCAGCGATCGGGCGCCCTTCTGGGCCTCGGCCAAATCGCGGCACAGGCGCGCCAGCAGCCGGTCCTGCACCGCCTCCATGCCTTCCGCGGTCAGCACCGGTTCGGCCAGGGCAAGCCGGGCGGTGAAGGCGGGGATGGGATGGAGCGGGCTGAGCGGTTCGTCACGCCTTCCCATCGCCTGGTCGAGGCGGGTCAGCACCGCCTCGCCTTCCTCGGGCGATCGGAAGCGGCGTTCCAGGGTGGCGCGCGGCAGGTCGAGCAGCGGCCCGACGGTCTTCAGCCCCAGCCGTTGCAGCAAGAGCGCGCTGTCCGGGTCCAGGCGGAGCGCCTCCACCGGCAACGGGGCCAAAGCCTGGTCTTGCTCGCCCGGATCGGCGATCGGGCTGTTACTATGGCGGGCAATCGCCCAGGCGGCGCCGGGCGTATCGGCCAGGCCGGGATGGGCGGTGAAGCCCAGATCCCGCAATCGATGCACCAGATCGTCGACCAGCCCAGCCTCGCCGCCAAACAGATGGGCGCAACCGGTTATGTCCAGCCACAGCCCGTCGTCGCCGTCGGTATTGGACCAAGGCGTGTAGCGGCCACACCAATCGGCAAGTAGCTTCAAAGCCTTGGCATCCGCCTCCGGCTCCGCCTGGTGAACCGTAAGGTCCGGGATCAGGGCGCGGGCATCGGTCAGCGCCTGGCCGATGCTAAGCCCCTGCTCGGCCGCCGACCGGTTCAGCGCGTAAAGGCGCAAGATCCCGCGATCGGGCTGGATCAGGGCGAAGGGCGCCCGATCAACGTGATCAGCAGGCGCGCCGGAGGTGCGGCCCGCCCCAGGCTCGGATCGGCGCCGGCTGCGGCGCAGCCGTTCGATCGGCCAGTGGGGCA
>JBCDFV010000031.1:0-47138 GCA_039177555.1 Pseudomonadota bacterium
GGCAGATCCAGGACGGCCAGCCGGTCGATTTCGAGACCGTCTAGGTTCTCTCACGTGCGGCGGGTGGCCGGCGGTCACCCGCCACCCTTTCCCGTGTAACGAAAGCAGCCCGTTGGGATGGAACTGATCCCGCAATTGCTGGTGAACGGCGTGCTGTACGGCAGTCTGCTGGCCCTGCCCGCCATCGGCTTTACCACCATCTTCGCCGTGCTGCGCTTTCCGAACTTCTCGGTCGCCTCGATCGCGACGTTGGGCGCGTTCGCCGGCTGGGTCGCCAATGTGCCGCTGGGATTGCCGATCCTGGTGGCCGTCGTCGCGGCCTTCGTGATTTCCGGGATCGTCGGCGTCCTGGCCGACGACATCGTCTTGCGGCCGATGCGGCCGTATGGCGCCTTGACCACGGCGATCGCGTCGATCGCACTGACCGTGGTCCTGGAAAACATGATCCGGTTCGGCTTCGGCAACGATCTGCGCGGTTACGATCTACCGATCGTCCGCGATTGGCGGTTCCTGGGCATCCGCGTCGGGCCGCAGCAGATCGAAAACCTGATCCTGGCGACCATCATTATGGCGCTGCTGTTCGTGTTTCTGCGCTACGGCCGGTTCGGCAAGGCCATGCGCGCAGTGGCCGACAACCCGCAGCTTGCCGCCCTGAAGGGCATTCCGTCCGGCACCGTGACCCGGTTGGCCATCTTCATCGCCATGGGGCTGGTCGGCGTCGGCGGCATCCTGCAGGGCCTGGGCACCGCCATCGATCCACTGACCGGGTTCCGCTTTATCCTGTCGATCTTTGCAGCCGCCGTGGTCGGCGGGCTGGGCAGCATTCCGGGCGCGGTGCTGGGGGCCTTCGTCATCGGCATCGGGCAGGAACTGTCGCTGGTCATCCTCGACCCGACCTATAAGAGCGCGGTCGGCTTCCTGGCCATTCTCGTCGTGCTGATCTTCCGGCCCGAGGGCCTGTTGGGGGAGAAGCGGCAATGATCAGCTATCTGGCCTCGATCGGCGTCACCATCGGCATTTATGCGCTGCTGGCGCTGGGCATCAATGTCGCCTGGGGCCTGACCGGCATGATCAATCTGGGCATGGCCGGCTTCTTCGCGCTGGGCGCTTATGCCAGCGCCATTGCCACGACCAGCGGCGAACTGCCGATCCTGATCGGCGTCGTGCTCGGCTTTATCTTCGCGGCCGGCGGCGGCCTGTTGCTGGCCGCGATCACGTTCCGGCTGCGCGGCGACTATCTGGCGATCATCACGCTGGGTTTCAGCGAAAGCGTCCGCCTGTTCATGACCAACGAGATCTGGCTGACGCGCGGGCCCGACGGCATTTCCGACATTCCGGGGCCGCTGCGTGGCGAGCTGACGCCGCGCGACTTCAACCTGCTCTATCTCGGCCTGATGATCGTGGTCCTGATCGTGGTCGTCATCCTGCTGCGCAACCTGGCCAACGGGCCGTACGGCCGGGCGCTGCGCGCCATTCGCGACGATGACGTGGTGGCGGCGGTAGCCGGCAAGCCGGTCGGAAGGCTGCGGCTGGAGGCGTTTGCGCTCGGCGCGGGCCTGCTGGGCCTGGCGGGCGCCCTGTTCGGCCATTATCACAGCTACATCGCGCCGGACATGTTCCTGCCGTTGATCACGATCTACATCTTCCTGGCGCTGACCGCCGGCGGGCCGGGCAACATGCTGGGCGCTGTCCTGGGCGCGGCCCTGGTGGTCGCGGTGCTGGAAGGCACACGGTTCGTCCACGACGTGATCCCCGGCCTGTCGATCGTCCAGGTCGCGGCCATGCGCGAAATCACGGTCGGCCTTCTGTTGATCCTGGCCTTGCGCTTCCGCCCTCGCGGCCTGGTGCCCGAACGGCCTGCCCGCTCAAGCGAATTGGGGTTGTCGACCCCACGACGAAACCGCCGAAGCCATTGAAGATCTGGAGATCAGAATGCCCGTGACCGACGCCGATATTGTCTCGAACCTCAGCCGATGTGCGGAGGCGGCGGCTCAGGACGGGCAGCCGAAGGTGCTGTACGACGCGCTTGCCGATGCCACCAATGCCCTGGTCGGCCACAAGCTGTTCACCTTGATGTTTCTGGACGCGCCGCGCAACGAGGCGGCGCGCGTCTATTCAAACCAGCCGGAGGCCTATCCGGTCGGCGGCCGCAAGGAGCTGGGCGACTTCACCGGCTGGGGGCGCCACGTGCTGGAAGGGCGCCAGCCCTACCTCGGCCGCACGGCAGAAGACATCAAATGGGCCTTCTTCGACCATGAGTTGATCGCCAGTCTGGGCTGTGGGTCGGTGATCAACATTCCGGTGGAATGGGACGGCAGGATGCTCGGCACCATGAACCTGCTGGACGCGGAGGGCGCTTACAGCGACTGGCAGATCGACCCCCTGCTGCCCTTCGCCCCCTTGCTGATCACACCATTCCTGCAGGCGATTGGCGACGCGCGCTAGACGGCGAGCCGGTTCTTCACGAAGGCGCCGCCCTTCATGATGACATCGAGGTGGCGGTCTTGATGTTCCAGCAGGTTGATGTTGTCGAGCGGATTGCCGTCCACGATCAGCAGGTCGGCGAGAGCGCCCGGCGCGACCACGCCTAGCTCGCCCTCCCGCTGAACCAGGGCGGCGTTGGTCGAGGTCGCAGAGATCAAGATCTCGGCGGGACTCAAGACCTCGGCGCGCAGCGAGAGTTCACGGCTCTGATGCTGGCGCAGGGCGCCCAGCAGGTCCGTGCCTAAGCCCATCTTCACCCCGGCCCGCTTGAGGATCTCGAGCGATTTGAGGCCGGCGTCGGCCACGATGTGCAGCTTATCGAGTGCATGTTTGGGCAGGCCCACCTCGGCGCCGAAATTGCCCATCGCTTCGTAGGTCACCAGCGTGGGCACGACGAAGGCGTCGTGCGCCGCCGCCAAGGCCGCCGTCGGCTCGTCGATCAGGTTCGCGTGCTCGATCGAGCGCACGCCCAGCCGGATGCAGCGGTCGATCGCCTCGGCGGTATAGGCGTGGGCCATGACGTATTTGCGCCAGCTCTTCACCTCCCAAACGGCGGCGGCGATGCATATCGGAACGCTGAGCGTCTGCGACATCGACCGGCCGATCGGTGACCTCTTGAATCCGATCGCCTTTGACGATGACCGACTGACCTTCGGCGAGTTCAGACGCAGTCCCGTCGAAAACCGATGCGTTCTCAAGGATCATTGCGTTGGCCATCCCGCCCTCCCTATACATCGGATACATTACTGCCGGAAGTCAGCCGCTTCGTCAAAACTCTGACATGATTTGATACATTCTACTAATGATACCGAACCTGTCACCGATACTTCGCGTCATTGGCCAAGGCCGAAATACCACCAGAACAACATTTGCTCTGGATTTGGAGACGGATCATGTCCAATGTGGTTTCGGCGCTTCGGCGCCAGACGTAGCGAGAAATGTCAAGAGGAGCATACGGTGACAACGAAGATGAAGACCCTTCGGGCCGAGAATGCAGAACGCATCGAAGTCCTCAAGCAAGCCGTCTCTGACGGGCGTGACGCCAATGACGTCGTTCTTGGCAACGCCTCCGCCAAAGTCGCCAGCGGCCTCGCGAAGAAGCCGCATCCGCCGTCTCCGCCCAGCCCGGGCAGCCTCTAGTCCGGTACCTCGCAAACCGTAGGGCGCCAGGTCCGGACCGGGCTTGGCGCCCGACGCGTTAGCCTGCCGCGCCTCGATGACGCCGCCTCAACCTGTCGCCACACGAATCTGATCGGCGGCCAAGCGGAACTCGCGGAAGAACTGGTCAGCGCCCATGGACGGCATGCGCCCGGCATTTCAAACGCTCACCTGTTATCAAATTCGCGACACGGCCCCTAGGATCGTCGCCGCCCGGGCGGCCCGGCAGTGGATGGACGACACGGACGAGCGGTTCGCCTACCGGTGCCTGCCGCTATCCATCGCCAACGCGATGGGGTGGGAGTTGTTGGCGCCGACCCGGCTCACCGCGGACTGGAACGGCGGCGACATGATCGAGGATCTGGTCGTCGAAATCGACGATCCGTCTTGGGGCAATGACCGGTTCGCAAGCTCGCATTTCGGGCACGGTATCCTGACGTTCCATCCTGGCTATCTGTTCCGCACCGAGGCGGGCGTCGGCATCTGGACACGCGGCGCGCCAAACAGGCTGAAGGACGGCATTGGCGCCCTCGACGGCATCATCGAAACCGACTGGCTGGACTTCACCTTCACGATGAACTGGCAGTTCACCCGGCCTGGTCGGGTAACTTTCGACGAAGGCGAGCCGTTCTGTTTCATCACGCCGGTTGCCTATCGCGCGCTTGACCGTCTGACGCCCCAAATCGTGCCCATCGCGGACGACCCAGCGGTCGCCACCGGTTTCCGCAGTTGGCGCGAGGCGCGCACCAAGTTCAACCAGGATCTGGCCGACAACGAGCCGGCCGCCGTCGAGCAGAAGTGGCAGAAATGGTACACGCGCGGCGAGGCGATGGACGGCGTCAAGCCGAACCCGTTGCATCTTTCCAAGCTGAGGCTGGCGACACCGCGCAGCCGAACCGAAGACGCGGAACCCGCTGCGCCGCCCCCCGACGAATCAACGCTTGATCCGGACCGCTAGGCGCCGACCGAGATGCCGGACGGATGCGCCTGCTTCATCGTGTAGCTGCCTTAGCGGTAGCCTGCCCGCAGCTGTGCACCTATGATGTTTTGCAATGCACTAGGGAGGCGGCATGAAGCTCTTTGAGATGACGCAGGGCGAATTCCTCGTCCTGCGCCCTGCCGGACAGTTGACCAGCGCCACGTCGGCCGAGTTCGAAAAAGAGGTGCGATCGCGCATCGAGGCCGGCAACCGTCGCGTGGTACTCGACCTCGCCGACCTGGACTATATCAGCAGCGCGGGCTTGCGGGTGCTGCTGGTTCTCGCCAAGCTGTTGAAGCGCGACAACGGCACGTTAGCGGTCTGCGCCATGAACGAAACCGTCACCCAGGTTTTTGAGGTGACGGGCCTATCATCAATTCTCGCAACCCATCAAACGCTCAACGAGGCCATCGCGGCCGAGTAGGCGTCCTCGCCATGACAGCCAAAGCGGTTTCCTGTTCAACCGACACGTTGCCCGGCGCCACGCCGGTCGATCCGGCCTGGTCACACGAAGCCCGGTAGAACGCCCGATGCGCAAGCCGGCTCGTCGCCCCAGCAACCTGATCGCTTCCGTCGACGATCCGATTTCGCTGCCGATGGCCGTCGGCATGGGCGTGCAGCATTGCTTCGCCATGTCGAGCGGGTTGGTGCTGGCGGCGCTGATCGCCTACGCCGCGACCGATTCGGTCGACGTCGCCTCCAACCTGGTACGCGTCTCGATGATCGCGGCGGGCTTGGGCACGATCCTGCAGTCGCTGAAGCGCGGCCCCGTCGGCTCGGGCTATCTTTGCCCCAACCTGCCGGGCCCGACCTTCTATCCGGCGTCATTGCTGGCCGCGCAGACCGGCGGCCTGTCCCTGGTCTTCGGCATGACCCTGCTGGCCGGCCTGTTTCAGGCCCTGCTGTCCCGGATTATCCACCGGCTGAGGGCGTTGCTGCCCCCCGAGGTCACCGGTGTCATCGTCGCGATGGTCGGGATCTCCCTGATCGGCCCGGGCATTTCCAGCATCGCCGGTATCGCGCCGGGCGACACGCAAAGCACGGCGCTTGAAACCTTCGCCGGGGTCAGCACCCTGCTGGTGATGTTCGGGCTGTCGGTCTGGGGCACGCCCTTCATGCGCCTCTATTGCGTCTTGATCGGCGTCGCGTTCGGCTATGCGCTGGAATTCGGCTTGCAGATCGTGCCGAACGCGGTGGTGGACGAGTTTCGCGATAGCGGGCTGTTCAGCGTGCCCGATATTGGTCTGCCGGTGGCGATGTCCTTCGACGCCACGCTGATCCTGCCTTTCCTGATCGCCGGTATCGCGTCGACCGTGAAGGCGGTCGGCGACCTGTCGACCGCGCAGAAGATCAATGACGAGGATTGGGTGGCGCCCGAAATGCGGTCGATCCGCAAGGGCGTTCTGGCGGACGCGCTTGCCGTGATCTCCTCGGCCGTGATGGGCGGCATGGGCCAGGCGACCTCGTCAAGCAACCTTGGCGTCGCGCTGGCCACCGGCGTGACCAGCCGTTGGATCGGTTTCAGCGCCGGCGCCATCTTCATTCTCGCGGCGTTCGTTCCGGCCCTGGCCCATGTCTTCGTCTTGATGCCGGGGCCGGTTAAGGGCGCGGTCCTGGTGTTCGTGGCGTGCTTCATGATCGTGTCCGGCATGCAGCTGGTCATGAGCCGTCTGATGGACACGCGCAAGATCTTCGTGGTCGGCGCCTCCATCATCGCCGGGCTCAGCGTCGATATTCTGCCCTCGCTTTACGCGGATCTCGATCCGACCTTGGGGTCGCTTGCGGCTTCGTCCCTGTCCTTGGCGACGGTGACGGCGATCGGCCTCAATCTCATCTTTCGGATCGGGGTCAAACGGCGTGCCGACTTTGTCCTGGAACCAGATGAGGACAGGGAAGCGGCCGTGGTGAAGTTTTTGCACGACAAGGGGGCGCTTTGGGGCGCGCGACGCGATATCATTCAGCATGCGACAACCGCCCTGGTTGAGTTCGTGGAGGCATCGGCCCGGACGGGCAGCTTGACGGAGGACATTCGCATCGACGCCCATTTCGACCAGTTCAGGCTCGACATCTTCATTCATTACACCGGCCCCGCCTTGCCGCTGCCGGAGGCCGCGCCCAGCCTGGCCGACATGGATGACGAAGCTGATCAGATGCAGCGCCTGTCGGGCTTCCTGATCAGAAGTGCCGCCACCAAGGCCGAGGCGACACGGCGGGACAACCAAAACACCCTCCACCTGCTGTTCGAGCACTAGGAGCCGGTCCGGTGGTCCGCCAGCCCCTCATCTTGTCGGTTAACGGTCTACTGGCGCTGGCAGCGTTCCTGATCGCCGCTTGGGCGGAGAGCGGGCACGCCCAACAGGCGTCCGGCTCTGCCGCATCGGGGGGTCGCATCGTGTTCGGCGCACAGGCGCCCGATCCCGGGGTCTATGACGATCGCATCGTGTTCGGACAGTCCGCCGCACTGGCAGGGCCGGCGGCGGAGCTGGGCCTAGAGATCCGCGAGGGCATCGTGGCCGCGTTCGACGAGGTCAACGCGGCGGGCGGCGTTCACGGCCGCCGGCTGGAACTGATCAGCTACGACGACGGCTATGAGCCCGAAACCGCGATCGCCAACACACTACGCTTGATCGACACGGACCAGGTTTTTGCCCTGATCGGCGCGGTCGGGACCCCGACCTCCATGGCGACGGCGCCGATTGCGGCGGCGGCCGGTGTACCGTTCATCGGCCCACTGACCGGTGCGGAGTTCCTGCGCGATCCCGCCTTGGACGGGGTGGTCAACGTCCGCGCGTCGTACTTTCAGGAGGCCGAACAGATCGTCGACTGGTTGGTCACGGATAGGGACATGCGCAACATCGCAGTCCTCTACCAGGACGACAGCTTCGGTCGCGCGGGGCTGGCCGGGGTTCGCCAGGCGCTGGAGCGGCGCGGCCTAAGCACTGTCAGCGAGGGCGCCTACCCGCGCAACACCACCGCCGTTCGCCGGGCCCTGCTGGCGATCCGGGCGGGGGCGCCCGAGGCTGTCATCATCGCCGGCGCCTACCAGCCGACGGCGGCGTTCATCCAGTGGGCGCGGCTGTTGGATCTGGACACCATCTTCGTCAGCCTCTCCTTCGTCGGCAGTCTGGCCCTGGCCGAGGCCTTGGGCCCCTTGCCCGAAGGTGTGGAGCCGGACACCTATATCAGCCAGGTGGTGCCGCCGCCGGACGGGGGCGACGTGCCCATCCTCGATCGCTATCGATCGGCAATGCTGGCCTCGACCGGGCAAGACGAGCCCAGCTTCGTCTCGCTGGAAGGCTATATCGCCGGCCGGCTGGTCATCACCGTGCTGGAGTCGCTCAACGACACGCCGACCAGGGAGGAGTTCTTGACCGTCCTCACCGAGCGGGGGCAGTTCGAGATCGACGGCTTCACTTTCGATTTCAGCGCGACCGACAATCAGGGCACGGACTCGGTGTTCCTGACGATCATCGACGATACCGGTGAGGTGGTGTCGCTGGACCGGGCCGTGCCGTGATGCGGACGTTTCTGAAGGCGCCGAAGACACGCCTCGGCCTGGCCGCGCGCCTCTACGTTGCCATCGGCGGCGCCGTCGCGCTGACCTTGGTCGCCAGCCTTGTTGCCTGGCTGTCTTTCATCGACCAGAGCGACCACCAGGCTGACATTACCAACCGATATCTGCCGGCCATCACCATTTCGCTGCGCCTGTCCCGCCAAAGCGCGCTGATCGCGTCCACCGTGCCCAGGCTGCTGGTGGCAACCGACGAGGCGGAGCGCCTGGGCACTATCGCCGACCTTGAGGAACTGCAGGCGGGGTTCGTCCAACAGCTGGAAGAGCTGGAGGCGACAATGGGCAGCACCTCGATCGACCGCAGCGACTACAGCCCCTTGGCCACGCTATGGGGCGAGAACCGCCGCCTGTCGCAAACGCTGGCCGAACTGGGCGAAGCGATCGGTGTGCTGCATGACCAGGAAGAAGAAATGGCCGCCGAGGTGGCGCGGGCGGCCGCCCTGCAACGAGAGTTGATCGATCTGATCGGGCCCCTGGTCGACGAAATGACCTTCTACATGGTCACGGGCTATCGATCGCTGGACGATACCGCGCCGGTGCCGCTGGAAGACCGGGTCGACCCCGCTTCGCTCGCCGAATTCGGCGCACTGACCGAACTGCAGGCGGAGGCCAATCTTGCCATCGGGCTTCTGACCGAGGGGTCGGTCACGCCCGATGCGGCCCTGCTGAGGCCACTGCGGGAGCGGTTCGACGCCTCGCTGAACCGGTTCGCGACCGCCATGACCAACTTCGGCGACGCCCCCGACGCCGCCGCGATCGAAGCCGCGTTCGAAGAGATGATCGAGCTGGGCCAGGGCGACGACAACATCATCGACCTGCGCAATCTCATCATCCAGCAGATGGCGGAGGCGGAAAGGCTGGCCACCACCAGCCGGCAGGTCGCCGCGAGCATGTCGACCGGCGTGGGCCGCATCGTCCAGGGGGCGCAGAACGGCACGCTGACGGCCATCGCCGCGACGGAGGCGGAGGCGGAGTTCAGCAGCCGCCTGCTCTTGTGGGTGAATGTCATCGCGGTTATCGGCGCCATCATCATCGGCTGGATCTATGTCAGGCGCAGCTTTACCGAGCCTGTCCTGCGGCTGACGGCCGCCGCGGCGCGGTTCGAGAACGACGAATTCGACGAGGCCGCGCTGGCGCCCACGGCCAAGCGCCGGGACGAGCTGGGCAACCTGGCGCGCACCTTCACCAAGATGGCGCATGAGGTACACGCCAGAACCGAGATCCTCGATCGCATGGTGGCGGAACGCACCCAGCAGCTGAACGAGAAAAACCAGGCCCTGCAGCGCACCCTGAACCAGATCGCCGACGAGCTGACCATCGCCCAGCGAACCCAGCTCTCGATCCTGCCGAGCCATGTGCCGTCGATCGAGGGTTTGCGCCTGTTCGCCCACATGCATGCGGCGCGCGAGGTCGGCGGCGACTTCTATGACCTGATCGAACTCGACACCCACAGGGTCGGCATCGTGGTGGCCGATGTCTCCGACAAGGGCGTGCCGGCGGCCCTGATGATGGCCGTCAGCTACACCCTCATCAAGTCGACCGCCATGCACGAACCGTCGCCCGCCAAGGTGCTGGCCGAGGTCAACCGCGTGTTGAGCGAAGACAACGAGACCATGATGTTCGTGACGGCGTTCTACGGTGTCGTCGACGTCAGAACCGGCCGGTTTACCTTCGCTAATGCCGGGCACGACGCGCCGCTGTTGAAGCATCTCGGCACGCCCGCGGAGGCCTTGCCGCTGCTGGGCGGCGTGGCCCTCGGCGTCCTGGAAGACGCGACCTACGACGAGACCAGCGTCGATCTACAGTCCGGAGATACGGTCGTGCTTTACACCGACGGCGTAACAGAGGCGTTCGACGACACCGGCACGCCGTTTGCGGTCGACGGGCTGAAGGTGCTGTTGGACGAGGCCGGACCGTTGCCCGCCGAGGAGATGTGCAACCGCGTGCTCGACGGCGTCGAGAAGCATGCAAAGGGGACGCCTCAGTCCGACGACATCACCTGTGTCGTGCTCAAATTCGGATCGGCCTTTGGCGGCGGGCAGGCGGCCGTGAACGACGATGCCGAAAAGCCCCCAGAACTGGTGGTTTCCCTAAAGGCGGACCTTGACGAGATCACGCGCCTGGCCGAGGCGGTTGACCGGTTCGCGGCCGAGAATGGGCTGGACAAAGCGTTCGCCAGCCAACTGAACCTGATCCTCGACGAGGTCGTTGGCAACGCCATCAACTACGGCTGCGTGGAGGATCGCGACTATCACCTCCAGGTTCGGCTGCGCCTCTCGGATTCAAGGCTCGAGCTTGTGCTTGAGGATGACGGCAAGCCGTTCAACCCGCTGGAAGTGCCGCCCCCGGACGTGGAGGCCTCGCTGGACGACCGGAAGATCGGCGGCCTGGGGTTGCACCTCGTCCGGCATTTTGCCGACGATCTGGCTTACGAGCATGACGGCGCGGTGAACCGGTTGACGATCGTGAAATCGGTCGAGCGCCAGGAGTGAGCGTGCCGCTGGCCGATCCGTCGGCTCGATCAGTAGGCCTGCGTGTAACGATCGACCTGCTCATCCGGTGACAGGCCTTCCAGCACCTTCAGCTCGCTGCGCTTGTGGACCAGATAGGCCTCCATCAAGGTCTCGCCCATCCAACTCTTCGCGCGCTCGCTCGAACTGAGATTATCCAGGGCCTCGGGCAGGCTTTGCGGCAGGCGCACGATGCCGCGCTGGGCACGCTCGCCCTTCGACAGCTTCTCCGGATCGTCGGTTGTTGCCCGCGGCACGGGCAGCTTGTCGCGAATGCCCCCAAGGCCGGCCCAAACCAGGGCGCCCAACGCCAGATAGGGCGAGGCGGCCGCGTCGCAGGCGCGGTATTCGAAGTTGCACTGCACCTCCGGGTCGCTGCCCGGAAAGGTCGATATCGGGCACAACCGAAGGCCGGCCTCCCGGTCCTTGTCGCCGAGATTGCTGTAGGTCGGGCTCCAGCGATCGGGCTTCATGCGCTCGTACGACACGACGCTGGGCGCCGTCAGCGCGACGATCGCCGGCATATCGCGCAGAATGCCGGCAAGAAACTGGCCCGCCTTCGCGCCAATCGCGTCCGGCCGCGTGGCATCATAGCTGATCGGGTTGTGGTCGGTGTTCTGAAGGCTGAAATGGATGTGCGTGCCGTTGCCGACCGCGCCATTGGCCATCACCGGCGAGAAGGTGGCCTTGTGGCCATAATGTCGCGCGATCGAACGGACGATCTCGCGCAGCTTTACCGCCCTGTCCGCCGATGCCAGGCCCAGCGCCGGTTTGCACGTCACCTCGAATTGCTGCGGCCCGTATTCCGGCATAAAGCTCTCCGGCTCGATGCCGCTTTCGGCCAGCGCCTGCAAGAGGGCCGTCGGAAAGTCGCCGCACACCCGCATGCCGTCCAAGAGATAGGCATCGCCCAGCCGCAATTCGGCGCCGGAGTAGTGAAACTCGTGTTCAAAGGCGGACTTCAACACGACGCCGGCCTCTTGCTCCAAGGCCTCCAGCGCGCGCCGGGCCCAAGACCGTGGGCAGCCAGCCCAAGGCGTGCCGTCGAGATGGGTCAGATCGGCGATCACGAAACGCTCCGGCGGCCGGTCGTCCAGCGTGATGGAGACCTCGGTCTCCGCGTCCGGCATCATCAGCAACTCGCCACGCGGACCCCACGGCGTGTCAATAATATCGCCGAAGGTGGTGATCATCATGCTGGTCGGCGCAATGCCCATGCCGGTATGCAGGCGGGCGCCCAGTTCCCACGCCGGGAAGCCCTTGCCGCGCATCTGTCCGCCATAGTCGTTGACGCAGATCATGACGAAATCCGCCTGCTTCATGGGCTCATCCTCTTCTTTTGTGATGGTTGGGGAGTTATTGCTAACCGGCAAACAGCATCCACGCGGCGGCGACGTGAGCCTCGGCGTCGAGACGGTCAGGCGACATCGTCTGTCTGTTTAGAAGTTCGCCCATGATCACGTTGTTGTCTTCGCGCTCGACGATCCTTACCCGTATTGCTCGAACTTGCCCTAGTATCGTGCACGCTTCCAACTGAAAAAGTAGCCAAGCGATAAGTGCTTCCGGCCCACGACCAGTCACATGACTCTCTACGATGTCATCAAATGGCTGCACATCCTGTCCAGCACCGTGCTGTTCGGCACGGGCATAGGCACCGCGTTCCATCTTTGGCTGACGCATAAGCGCGGCACCGCCAGCCAGATCGCGCTTGCCGCGCGTAACACCGTACTGGCCGACTGGCTGTTCACATTGCCGGCGGGCATCGCGCAGCCGGTCACGGGGTTTTGGCTGGTCTGGCTGGCGGGGTGGGATCTCTGGTCGCCCTGGCTGGTGGTCAGCTACGGCCTTTACATCCTGGCCTTCTGCTGCTGGCTGCCGGTCGTCTTTTTGCAGATCGAAGCCGAAAGGCTGGCGTCGGCAGCGGCCCGAAACGGAGAGCCTCTGCCGCCGCGCTACCACACGGTGATGCGCTGGTGGTTCGCGCTTGGCTGGCCGGCCTTCATCGGCTTAATCGCGGTGTTCGGCCTGATGGTCGCAAAACCGCGTCTTTGGTAACCGTCACGCAACTATCATGCGCGCATATTTGCGTGTTCGGGCCACATCTGCTGAAATCGGTGATCGTGCCGAAAAACAGAGATGACCAGCCAATCATGCTAGACGCAAAAGCCGCGCCCGGTTTGCCGCCCCTGCCCTACGACGCCTGGGTTGATACCAAGGAGACGCTGCATCTTTTCTGCCAGATCATCGGCAAGATCAGAATGGCGGCGCACCCAAAGCTGAACCATTGGTGGCATGTCACGCTGTACCCGTCGGTGCGTGGCCTGACGACGGGCCGGGTTCCCTACGGCAATGGCAGTTTCGAGATCGTGTTGGACATGATTGACCATCAGGTCGTCGCAAGCTCAAGCGACGGCGACCGGACGGCGTTCGACGTGCCGGGCAAGTCCGTGGCCGAGTTCTACGCCGCAACCATGGCCGCGCTGGACCGGTTGGGGGTCACTCTCGCCATCAACACCATGCCGTACGACAACAAGAGCAAGACGCCGTTCGAAGCGGACAGTGAGCACAGCGCCTACGACACTGACGCGGTGCACCGCTATTGGCAGGCGATCAGTTCGATCGCGACGATCATGGAGGTGTTTCGCGGCCGGTTCGACGGCAAGTCAACGCCGGTACATCTCTATTGGCACAGTTTCGACCTGGCCCTGACGCGCTTTTCTGGCCGCCGGGCGCCGCTCGAAAATGCGCGCACCCAGTCGGACCGGGAGGCCTATTCACACGAGGTGATCAGCTTCGGCTTCTGGCCCGGCGACGATAACGCACCGATGCCGTCCTTCTATTCCTACACCTATCCGGAGCCGAAGGGCCTGGCGGAAACGGCGCTAGAGCCCGAGGGTGCCGCTTGGATCGACAGCAACGGCAGCGCGCTTGCGATCTATTCCTACGACGCGATGCGAGCCGAGGCCGACCCCGCGAAGGCCTTGCTGGGCTTCATGGAAAGCGCCGGTCAGGCCGGCGCACGTCTGGCGGAGTGGGACATCGAGGCCCTCACCCACCTGTACGCCGACGAGCGCGTTTGAGCGGACTAAAGCCGTTCGAGAACGACGCGCCCGATATCCGAACGCTTCAGGCCCCGCGCGGCGAGCTTTTCGTCCGGCAGTTGCGACAGCCGGTCATACTCGGCCACCGCGACGGTCGCCCGGTTCATGAGGGCGAAGAAGTCCACGACACCCCTGAAGAGCTGGGCAATGCCATGCCCAAGCGTGTGGGCGATGCGCGTCGACTGTGAAAGTGTGTGTGCTGTTGCCATCGGTATCCTCGGCCACGAGACGGTGTTGATGCTCGCGTCTAATGTGCGCCGCAACATGTCTGTTGCAACGCACAAAAGATAGCCGTCTGGCATGCTAAGCATGCATGGGAAGTTGGTCTGAGGCCCGCCGGACCCGGCCGCGTCGTTTCCGCTATTTGGCCGGCAGGCTGCCGGCGAACCGTAGGGCCAGCGCAATCCAGTCGGCCAGCGTTTGTGCATCGCAGCCATCAGCGTCGACCCAGACAAAGCCACCCAGCTTGCGCCCACCCTGGATCATCGGGTTGGCCCCCGGGCGCGCCAGCGCCTCGGCCTCCTGATACTTGCCGACGCGGAACATGTATCGGCCCTTGTTGGCGCCGCCCAGCATGTTGCCGTTCACCAGAAAGCAGACGCCGCCCATCATGCGCTTTTCGGTCACGCCAGATAGGCCGGCGAGCGCCGCGCGCATCTGTATCAGGGTGGCATCATCGACCATCGGCTCGGTCCCTTATCGATGGGTGCCCCCGCCCGACGGAAGCCGCGCGGGGGCTGGGTGGAGGGGGCGACAGTCACTCCGCCGCCGCTTGCTCGTAGGTGATCACGGCCAGGGTCGCGCCGAACGGGTCCTTGAACACGCCCATCCGGCCGACGCCGGGAATGGAGATCGGGTCTTGCAGGGCCGTGCCGCCCTCCGCGATCGCGGTCTTGAAACGGTGGTCGACATCATCGACCGTGATGTAGTTCAGCCAGGCGCCGCCATTGGACGGCATCGGCGAAAAGCCACCGATCGGTGCCTCGCCCACCATGATCCCGGGATAGGAACTGCCATCCTTCATCGGCATCTCGACCACGTTCCAGCCCAGCACCTTCTGATAGTAGGTCCGCGCCGCGGCCGTGTCCTTGCCCTTGTACTCGATCCAGCTCGCCGCACCGTGCGTCGCCATCGGGTTGCCACTCATCGTCTCGTCTCCTTGGTTGCATGGACCACCTCGCGTGGCCATGACCCTAGGACGAACGCGATCATCGCTATCCGACAGGGACGGCGGTTTTTTTGTCCAAGCCCGCAAGCCGCTTTTCCACCAGGGCCGTTTCGACGGCGTTTGAACACAGGGTCAACGCGGTCTGGTATGCCGATCGTGCCTGATCGAGCTGGCCCAGCTCCTCTAGAAGGGCGGCCCTGGCACCGTGAAAATAGAAGTAGCCATCAAGCGCTTGCGACAACGGTTCGATCATCGCCAGCGCTGCCATCGGACCGTCCGCCTTCGACACCGCGACGGCGCGGTTGAGCGTCACGACCGGCGACGGATCGAACTCCTGCAAGGCCGCATACAGCCGGTCGATCTCACGCCAATCGGTATCCGCCGCGCTGGCAGCGGCGCAATGTACGCCGGCAATGGCGGCCTGGATCTGATAGGGGCCGGGGCTGGCCTTGCGCAGGGCCTTTTCGATCAGCACGCGCCCTTCCCGGATAGCGGCCTGGTCCCAAAGCGACCGATCCTGATCGTCAAGCGAGACCAAGGCGCCGTCGCGGTCGAGCCGGGCACGGTGGCGGGAGTGTTGGAACAGGCATAGCGCCAGCAGGCCCATGACCTCGCTTTGGCCCGGAAACAGGCCGAGCAACAGACGGAGCAGCCGGATGGCCTCGTCGCACAGCGCGACACGGATGTGCGCGTCGCCACCGGCCGAGGCATAGCCCTCGTTGAACATCAGGTAGATCATAGCGGTGACAACGGTCAGCCGCTGCGTGCGCTCAGCCGTCGACGGCGTCTCGAACGGCAGCCCGGCGGCGCCCACCCGGCGCTTGGCCCGGGTGATCCGCTGTTCCATGGCCTTGGGCGCGACCAGAAAGGCCCGGGCGATTTCCTGCACCGACAGGCCCGCGACGATCTTTAGGGCCAGGGCGAGTTGGTCGGTGACGGACAGATCGGGGTGGCAGCAAACGAACAGCAGGCGCAAGACGTCGTCCCGATAGTCCCGATCGTCCAGATAGCCTTCCATGTCGGGCTGCACCGCGACATCGTGGTCTTCGGCCAGGGGTCCTAAACGGCTGGTCCGCCGGAGATCGTCGATGGCGACATTGCGGCCGACGAAGATCAGCCAGGCGGTGGGGTCCGCCGGCGGCCCGTTGTCGGGCCAGGCCCGCAGTGCCCGGATGCAGGCCTCCTGAAAGGCGTCTTCCGCCCGGTCGATATCGCGGAAATGGCGCATCAGCGCGCCGACCGCACGCGGCCGTGCCGCCGCCAGGGCGGCCCCGATCCAGCTGGTATCAGCCATCAGGCGCCCGCATGCAGATGCTCACCCCCGAACCAGCTGACCGGCCGCACCTCCAGCGTGCCGACATCCAGCGGCAGCAGTTTCGCCGCCTCGATCGCCTCTTCCAGACTGTCGCATTCGACGATGTAGAAGCCGAGCAGGGCCTCCTTGGTCTCGGCATAAGGGCCATCGGTGACAAGCGGGGCCTTGCCGCCGCCGCGAATGGCGACCGCGGTTGTCGTCGGCATCAACCGCGCGAACGGGCCCAGCTTGCCCTTGTCGCGCATGGTCTCCTGCAAATGCCGATGCTTGCCCAGCAGCGCCTCCTGTGCCTCCGGCGACAGTTTGTCGAACAGCCCCTCGGTGCCGTAAATCAGGATTGAGTAGAGCATCTTGCAGATCTCCCTTCACGCGACCAATCGATCATAGGACGGAACTCCCGAACTCAATCCGACATATACCGACAGAGTTTTCATGGCTTAAGCGTTCGCCGCTTCGGCGCCTGCTACAGGCTGGCGGCCGCCGACCAGATCGGCATAGTTGTTGATCGCCGCGACGATGAACTGGACGAAGACGCGCACACGCTCCGTGGTGCGCAGCGCCGGATGGGTCAGCACCCAGCCGGGCCGGGCCGGTTTTGTGCGCCCGGGCGGCACGCGACGCAGATCCGGGTCCTTGTCGCCCAGAAAGCAGGGCAAGTGCGCGATGCCCAGGCCGGCGCGAGCAGCGGCGCGTTGGATCATCACCTCCGGCACCAGCCATTTGGTCTTGCATTTCGGATGGTCGCTGTCCCGCACCCAGCGGGGAAAGGCGATCTCGTCCTGCCAGCCGATCCAGCGGCCCGTGGGACGGTCGCCCGCGAAGCTGTTGTCTTCGATGTATCCGGGCGCGGCATAGGCGGCGTCGCAAAACTCCGGCAAGCGGCGCCCGACCAGATGTTCCGCCGGTTTTTCGACAAACCGGATCGCCACGTCGGCCTCGCGCCGCGACAGGTCGAAGATGTCAGATGAGATCGCCAGGTCCAGGTCGATATCCGGATAGATACGCGCGAACCGAACCAGGTCCGGCATCAGCAGGTCGGAGGCCAGCGGGGCCGGCATGGTCACGCGGATGCGTCCGGCCAGCTTGGCGTCCTGGCCCGAGACCTCGCGTTCGAGGCCAAGCAGTTCGGACTCCGCCCGCTCCGCCCGGTCCACCATCTGCTCGCCCAGGGCCGACAGCACATAGCCGTCGGGCATGCGGTCGAACAGGCGCACGCCCAGCGCCTTCTCAAAACCCTCGATCCGGCGGGCGACGGTGGAGTGGCTGACGCCCAACGCCTGGGCCGCGACACGCACGGAACCGCCGCGCGCCAAGGCTAGGAATACCTTCAGATCGTCCCAATCCATGAGGGTGTACCGTTCTTGAGTGCCCAGAAGTCAATATTGGGACGTTACGCGTCAACTTCGCAACCCATATGCTGGATAACAGGGCCGTCAGACGCCCTTTGAGGCTCGTGGACGTTTTGACAACGACCGACTAGGGAGACCCCCACAATGTCCCTGAAACGGCCTGCTTCCCTTGCCCGGACCAGCGATCTGGCACAGCGCTACGCGCAGATCCGAGGGGCGACGATGGCCCTTGCGGCCGATCTCTCCGACGCTGACGCCACCGTCCAGTCGATGGAGGACGCCAGCCCGGCCAAGTGGCATCTGGCACACACGACCTGGTTCTTTGAGACATTTGTCCTAGCGCCGTCCATGGAAGGATACCGGCTGTTCGACGACCAGTTCGGCTTTCTGTTCAACTCCTATTACGAAGCCGTCGGCGCGCGCCAGCCGCGACCCCGACGCGGCATGCTGACAAGGCCATCGCTTGACCAAGTGAAGAACTATCGCGCCCATGTCGACGCGGCGATGGCGTCGTTCCTTGAGCGGGATGTCGATCGCGAGGTCGGGGCGCTGATGACGCTCGGCCTCAATCACGAGCAGCAGCACCAGGAACTGTTCCTGACCGACATCCTGCACCTGTTTGCCCAAAGCCCGCTGCGGCCTGCCTTCAAAAGTCCGGAGCCGCTGGCCGTCGGTGAGGTCGACGCGGCCGACCTGTCCTGGACCGCATTCGACGGGGGAACCGAGACGTTCGGCTATGGCGGCGACGGTTTCGCCTTCGACTGCGAGGGGCCGGCGCACGCGGCCGTGCTGTGCCCCTTCTCGCTCGCCTCGCGCTGCATCACGAACGGGGAGTGGCTGGCCTTCATGGCGGATGGCGGCTACCGCACCGCGACCCTGTGGCTGTCGGACGGCTGGGCGACCGTGCAGCAGGAGGGCTGGACGGCGCCGTTCTATTGGGAACAGCGCGACGATGGCTGGTGGTCGATGAGCTTGCGCGGCATGCAGCCGGTCGATCCCGCCGCACCGGTCACGCACATCTCCTATTTCGAGGCCGACGCCTTCGCCAGCTGGGCCGGCGCCCGCCTGCCCACGGAGTATGAGCTGGAGCGGGCGGTGCGGGATGTGGAGATCACCGGCAACTTCGCCGACAGCGGCCGGCTGCGCCCGGCACCCGCGTCGAGCGATTCCAAGGGGTTGGCCCAGCTCTATGGCGACGTCTGGGAATGGACGCGCAGCCCGTTCACGCCCTACCCGGGCTTCCGGCCGCCCGACGGCGCGGTCGGCGAATACAATGGCAAGTTCATGAACGGCCAATACGTGCTGCGCGGCGGATCGTGTGCGACGCCGCCCGATCATTTGCGGGCAACCTACCGCAACTTCTTCCAGCCGGAAAAACGCTGGCAGTTTTCCGGCCTCCGGCTGGCGAAAGACATCTGATGCCTGATCAACAAACCCAGCGTTCGAGGCTCGCCGACGCGGGCGCCGCCCCTTCCGACTTCGAACGATCGGTGAAGGCCGGTCTCACGAAAACGCCGAAAAGCCTGGAGCCGAAATACTTCTATGACGAGGCCGGGTCGGCGCTGTTCGACAAGATCACCGAACTGCCGGAGTATTATCTGACGCGGGCCGAGACGGAGATCCTGCGCGACCGGTCCGCCGAGATCGCAGATCTGGTTGGCCCTGGGGCGGAACTGGCGGAGTTGGGCAGCGGTGCCAGCATCAAGACCCGGCTGCTGCTCTCCGCCCTGGTCGAGCCTGCGACCTACATCCCGATCGACATCTCGGCCGAACACATGTCGGCCGCGGCGAAGGATCTGCAGGCCCTGCATCCGGATCTGGCCATTCACCCCGTGGCCGCCGACTTCATGCAGCCGCTGCGTTTGCCGGAGCGATCGGGCGACGGGCATCGCGTGCTGTTCTTCCCCGGCTCCACCATCGGCAATCTGCCGCCGGCCGACGCGCGGCAGTTTCTCGCCCGCATGCATGGCGAGGTCGGCGCCGACATGCTGATCATCGGCGCCGACCTGGCCAAGGACCGCGCGACGCTGGAGGCTGCTTACAATGACGGCGCCGGCGTTACGGCGGCCTTTAACCTGAACCTGCTGGCCCGCATGAACGGCGAGCTTGGCGCCAACTTTGACCTGGACCGGTTCCGGCACCACGCGCCCTACAACGAGGCCGCTGGGCGGGTTGAGATGCATCTGGTCAGCACCGTCGACCAGACAGTCACGATCGGCGACCTGACCGTAGCATTCGAGGCTGGCGAGACCATCCACACGGAGAACTCCTACAAGTTCACCGTCGCCGGCTTCCACCAGCTCGCCGGCCTGGGCGGCTGGCGGCCGCTGAAGGTATGGACCGATGCGCAAGAGCGCTTCTCGGTCCATGTCATGGTGCCCGCCTAAACGGGCTTGGTCGCGACCGCGTAGAGCACACCGGTATCCACCTTCTTGACGCCGTTGTCCCGGACCCAGGCGATGTTGGCGGCGCGCACGCGAGCGACCTCGGCCTCGTCCATGTGCAGCAGGGTCCATTGCAGGCCGGACCCCAGCACGATGGCCCACCAGTCCTCGGGCTGATGGAGTTCATGGTGGCCGTCCTCCTTGACGATCTTGGCCCCCGTTACGCCACCCGACGCCAACAAGTGGCGCAGTTCATGGGGATCGGTCAGGCGCGTCCACGGCTTTGCGGGCGCGTAGAGGTCCGGCCTCTCACGCTGGATCACCTGCCACCAGCCGGTCGACGCGGGCTCGAACAGGTCGCCGCCCCAGGTGGTGATCGCCAGCTTGCCGCCCGGCCGGACAAGCCGCCATAGGTCCGCCACCTGGCGTTCCATGTCGGGCACGAAAAAGATGCCGAAGACGCAGACCACGGCATCGAAGCTCTCGCACGGATGGTCGAGATCGGTCATATCGGCGACCTGGAAGGCGACGTTGTCGAAACCACGTTCGGCTGCGTGGCGCCGACCAACCCGTATCATGTCTTCAGCCAGATCGATGCCGACGACCGTGCCGGTAGGGCCGACAGCCTCCGCCGCCGGGAAGACCGACGCGCCCGTGCCGCAGCCGATGTCCAGCACCTTTGCGCCGGGCTGAAGGTTCAAACGTTCCACCGTGTGCCTGCCATAGCGCGCCCAGAACGCCACCGGGGCGGTATCGAAGTGCTCAGCGGCAGCGTTGTAGGTCTTGGCGGCCTTTTGCTTGGCGTCGGCGGGCAAGCCGTTGTCGTAGGGCATTTTACTGAACCTCTTAACCAAGTGTCAGCGGGCCGGGCCGGCCCGCCACGCGACCCGATTTCGGCAGCGCCAACACAACAGAACCGCATCGGCAAGACCTGAAGGATTTCGACAAGTTTTCTTAAATGCGCGCTTTGTCGAAACGTCTGATGAAGAAAGATGCTTTCGAAGCTTGTTGCTTTCGAAAAGACTCTTTAACATTAGGTTATGGACCTTCAACTCAAGGCGATCGCGGACCCGACCCGACGGGCGATCCTATACCGGGCGTGGGATCGCGAGGTGACGGCCGGCGAGATCGCCGCCGGCTTCGACCTGACGCGTCCCGCCGTCTCCCAGCACCTGAAGACCTTGGCCGAGGCCGGCCTGCTGACCGTGCGCCGCGTCGGCACCAAGCGGCTGTGCCGGACCGATCAGGGCGAAATGCGCAAGCTGCGCGCCTTTCTGGACCAGTTCTGGGACGGCAAGCTGGAGGTTCTGAAGGACGCGGCGGAGGCGCGTGCCCGGCGCCGGCGCGAAGGGCGGAAACATGGATGACGCCCAGCCCTTCATCGAGAAGACGATTTGGGTGGATGCGAGCCCGGAGGATGTCTTCGACTTTTTCATAGAGCCGAAGAAGCTGCTGCAATGGATGGGCGTTGAGGCGGAGATCGAGGCCCGCCCCGGCGGGCGCTTTCGTATCGTCCACAGCGCCGACTTCGTCTCGACCGGCGAATATTTCGAGGTCGATCGGCCGCACCGCCTTGTCTACACGATCGGCTGGGAGGGCGGCGATGAGGTGCCGAGCGCATCGGGTACCGTGCAGGTGACCCTGACGCCGGACCAGGACGGCACGCGCCTGGCCCTGACCCATCACGGCCTCTTAGAGGGCTCGCGCGAGGCCGACGGCTGGTCGGTCTACCTGCGACGGCTGCAGGCTGCCATCGCCGGCAAGCATGTGCCCGTGGACCCGTTGACCGGCGGCACCCTGTGGGACGCCCCTTCGGCCGGCTGACCGCCGGTTTCAAACCGAACGATCAGGGAGGATCAAACCCATGACCAGCGCTGCGCTCAGCACTGAGCCCAACACCGGGATCTTCAAGAACTTCCACGCCGCCATCGTCGGCGTACCGGACGTCGACAAGGCGCGCGACTGGTATGAGGACGTGTTGGAACTGAAGCCGGCCAAAATCATCCCCGGACAGGACGGTAACGGTTTCATGGCGATCTATCGCCTGGACACGACCACCCATCTCTGCCTGTTCCTCAGCCCGGAGGCCAAGCAAGGGTTCACGGCCAACGGCCTGATCAATTTCCGCACCGACGACATCGAGGGCGTGCGGACAAAGCTGATCGAACGCGGCACCGACTGTTCGGACACCAGCGACATGGGCGCGGTCAGCTATTTCACCGCCCACGACCCGTTCGGCAACCGGATCGATGTCTGCCAGTTCACCGAGGAGTGGCTGCCGTATCTCTAACGGTCAAGTATCCCACTCCAGGTCCGTCCGTCGTTTCAGCGTCAGGGTGGCGATAAGGCTGATTACGGCGACGGCGGCGAGATACCAGGCGGGCGCGGCCAGATCGCCGGTCGCTTGGACCAGCCAGGTCGCGACCAGCGGGGCGGTGCCGCCGAAGATCGCGATGGTCAGATTATAGCCGGTGGCCATGGCGCTGTAGCGCAGCCGCGCCGGAAACTGCTCGACCATCGCGACCGGCGTTGCCCCTTGCAGAAAGCCGCTGAAGATTGCGAACACCAGTTGGGCGATGATGACCGCGATCAGCGCGCCCGTGTCGACCCACAAAAACAACGGGTAGACCACGATGGCGGCGACCAGCATGGCGGCCGCCAGAACCGGCTTGTAGCCGACCCGATCGGCGACCAGACCGGCGACGGGCATCAGCGCCACGAGCACGACCATGGCCAGCGTGTTGATCGTCAGCGCCCCCGGCACGGTCGGGCTGACGATATGGGTCAGGTAAGTCGGCATCCAGATGAAGAGAACGTAGATACCGACGCCAAGCAGCATCACCATCGCCGCCATCTGAACCATGCGGAACGGCATCTGGCGGATCGCGTCGCCCAGCGGCCAAACGGCCACCCGCGCCGATGTCTGAAGTTCCTGAAACGATGGCGTTTCGCGCAGATGCAGGCGCAGCCAGACCCCGACCACACCGATCACCACGCCGCCGAGGAAGGGCAAGCGCCAGCCGAAATCGGCCATTTGCTCGGATGTCAGGATCAGGTGCAGCAGTGCCGCCACAGCGGACCCGGCCAGCATGCCCAACACCGTGCTGAAGACAGACCAGCTGCCGAAATAGGCCCGGCGACCGGGCGTTGCCATTTCGACCAGATAGGTGATCGACCCGATGAACTCGCCGCCGACCGAGACGCCTTGCGCGAGACGCAGGATGACGAGCAGCAGGGCCGCGAGTGCGCCCACCTGTTCATGGGTCGGCAACACCGCGATCAAGCTGGTCGGCACGGCCATCGCGACAATGGAGATCAGAAGCGCGCGCCGGCGCCCCAGCCGGTCGCCGAGATGGCCGAACAGAAACCCGCCGATCGGGCGCATGAGATAGCCCGCAGCAAAGACGCCGAACGTATTGATCAGGCCGGCGAGAGGGTCGTCCGCCGGAAAGAACTGGGTGCTGATCACCGGCGCGAAGAAACCGAAGACGGCGAAGTCGTACCATTCCAGGGCGTTGCCGACCGCGCCGGCGGCGATGGCCCTTCTGTTGACGTCGGGCATGCGAGCTGTGCCTCGGACTGAAGACCTGAACCGTGCGGACGCCGGCCGCTTAATGGTCGCCTTGGGCCGGTCGGGATTCAAGCCAAATGAACACCTGCCGGCGTGGCGCCAATACTATGGTCGTCGCCGCGCGCTCGCGGTCACGCCAGCGGCAGCGCGTGGAACAGTTCAACGCAGGCTCTGCCCACCATCGACCGTCAGGGTCTGGCCGGTGATCCATCGCGCGCGCTCCGACGCCAGATAGACGGCCGCATCGGCGATCTCCTCCACCGTTCCGAGCCGGCCAAAAGGCACGCTGGCCACTGTCGCGTCATAGATGTCCCGGTGTTCGGCCTTCATGACATCCCAGAAGCCGCCATCGAAAAACGTCGACCCCGGGGCGATGCCATTGACCCGAATGTTGTGCGGGGCCAGGGCTTTGGCCTGCGACGTGGTGTAGTGAATGACGGCCGCCTTGATGGCCGCGTAGCCCGGCGAGCGCGTCGACGGCATCTCGCCGGATACCGACGAGATGTTGATGATGCAGCCGCCGCCGGCCGCGATCATCATCGGCGTCACCAGCCGCGACACGCGGACAACGCCCATAAGGTCAACGTCGAAGTTCCGCCGCCAGCCCTCGTCGCTCTCGCTGTCGCCGGCACCCGTGGGGTTGTTGACCAGCACCTGGACCGTGCCGAGTGCCTCTTGGGCCTGCGCGACGTAGGTGGCCAGCGCGTCCGGGTCCGAGACATCGCACGGGGCAGCATGGATTGACGTGCCATGCGTCGCGAGATCTTGCCGGGCCGCCTCAAGCGCCTCAGCCCCCCGCGCGCAGATCGAGACGTTGGCGCCCTCTCGGGCAAAGCAGTCGGCCATGGCGCGGCCGATTCCCCTGCTGGCGCCGGTAACGATGACGCCCTTGCCCTTCAAGCCTAAATCCATCGCGACGGGTTCCGTTGATGCGTGCTGTCAAGTCCGGACCCGATCTAGCAGACGGCGCGCCAGGCAGCCAGGATTGCCTCGACCGACAGGGCGCCATCCTGCTCCGTCGTCGGCCAACCGATAACCGATATGCGCATGACCCATCGGCCCCGCCAGCGCGCACCGCCCGCGAAGCAGACACCGTCTTGTTGCACCCGGTCGATCACCGCCTGGGTCAGCGTATCACCCTCGGCGTCCGGGCGATCCGCCCCGAACCGCACGATGGCCTGGTTCAACTGGACCTGGTTGACGATCTCGACGCCTGGCTCGGCCGACAACCGATCAGCCATCTGGGCCGCGATGCGACAGTGGCGCGCCACCATCTGGGCGATACCGTCACGGCCCAAATGGCGCAGGATCGCCCAAGTGGGGAAGCCGCGCGCACGACGCGACAGTTCCGGTACCAGGTGGGTCGGGTCCCGCTCATCCTCAGCCGAGGTGGGCAGGTAGCTGGCGGCGATCGTCATCGCCTTACGATGGGCATCGGCATCTCTGACGATGGCATAGCCGCTGTCATACGGCGTCTGCAGCCATTTGTGGCCGTCGGTCGCCCAGGAGTCGGCACCGTCCACGCTGGCCGCGAGACCGGCATAGTCCTTGCTGGCCCGCGCCCAGAGGCCGAACGCGCCGTCGACATGCAGCCAGCCGCCGCGACGATGGGTGGCCTCGGCCAAGCGCAGGAACGGATCGAACGCGCCCGTGTTCAACTGCCCCGCCTGGGCGATGGCAATCACCGGCCCCTCGGTAGTCGCCAACGCGGCATCGAAAGCGTCGGCGTCGATGCGGCCGGCCTGGTCGGTCGCGACCCGTATCACCGGATCATGGCCGAAGCCAAGCAGTTGAAGGGCCGAAAACACGGTGGCGTGCGCGTCATCGCCGATGAGCACCGAGACCTTGGGCGCGCCAAACAGACCCTGCCGTTCGACATCCCAGCCTTCGCGCGCCAGAACGGCGGTGCGTGCCGCCGCCAGGCAGACGAAGTTGGCAACGGTGGCGCCCGTCACGAAGCCGACGGAGCTTTCGCGCGGCAAGTCCAGAAGGTCGAGCAGCCAGCCCGCAGCGGCGGTTTCCGCCGCCGACGCCGCCGGCGATGCCTGGTGATTGCCGGCATTCTGGCCCCAGGCGCTGGTCAGCCAATCCGCGGCAACGCCGACGGGATGCGACGACCCGATCACCCAGCCGAAAAAGCGCGCGCCCGTGGGCATCATCAGGCCGCGATCGGCGTTTCGCGCCAACGTCTGAATGACCTGGGCCGCGGGCTCACCCTTCTCCGGTGTCGGCCCGTCAAACAGGTCCAGCATCTCAGGGTAGGTCAGTTCCGGGCGGTGCAGGCGATCAGGAACACCTTGCCTGAACTCGATCGCGGCCTCAGCGGCCGATCGCAACAGGGCCTCGTTCGCGTTGCCGGTTGCTACATCGCCCGCCATGTCGGTGTTCCTTCTATCCCTTGTGGAGAACCCCACCCTTCATCGGCTGGTCTCCGTCCAAAAGCCGTAAAACGGCCGGTACCAGTTCGGCAACCGGCCGCAACTGCGAGAACACACCACGGGCGCGCGATTGGTTCAACGTTCCGCAGATCGTTACATCCATGGCCGGCCAGTAGAGCGCGAAGGCCTTCAGGAACCCGGTGTGGCCCCAAAGCCCGCCATATCCGGGCAATCCCAGGGTGGAAAGATCGAAACGCCGCAGGCCGAGACCATAGAAGACCCCGCGTTCGCCCGTCTCGATCCAGGGCAGCATCTGCCGTCGGCAGGCATCTTTCTTGAAAATCCGCTTGTCGGCAAAGGCGCGCATGAACAGCGTCAGATCGGCCGCGTTGGTGACCAGCCCGCCGCTGGCCCAATCCGCCGAGGTGGCCCGCATGGCCCCATACGCGATGTCGCCCACGGCGGGCATCGAGACGGGCCGCGCGGCGTTCGCCGGCCGCCTCGCCTCGCGATGGAGCATGTAGGTGTTGTGCATGCCCAGCCGCGCAAACAGCCTTGACCGCATGACATCGTGCAGCGTGTCCCCGGCAACGCGTTCGATGACAAGCCCGGCGAGCACATAGCCGGTGTCCGAATAGTGCCAGCCGCCGCCGGGCGCAAAGCGTGCGGAGAGGTTCCGCCGCGTCCAGTCCAGAACCTCATGCGGCTGCCACAGCCGATCAGGCTCGTCCAAAAGCGCCGCCATGAAGGGCGAATTGCCGTTCGCGTCGGGCGGGCCGTCGCCGAAGCAGTCGGCCACGCCGCTGGTGTGACTGAGCAGCCGACGCATCGTCAGCCGGTCTTCGTAGACCTGACCGCCATGGCGGTGGAGACCGGCGATCGTGGCGGCGGGCAGATAGGCCCCGATGCCGCGATCGAGATCGAGCAGGCCGTCCTCGACCAGCAGCATCGCCGTCGTCGCCGTGATCATCTTGGTGATGCTGGCGGCGTGGAACTGATCGTCCGGCTGCATGCGCCGGTAATGCCGTGGATCGGCCAGCCCGGTGACCAGCGATACGCGATCCTCGGCCGTCGCCACGGTCAAGACACCGCCATGCACCGCCCCGTCGAAGGCGAGCGCCTGATCCAAGGCGTTCTGCAACGACATGCGCATGTCGGGTAAGGTCAGTGCGTTCATGATCCGCGGTTCTCAGCCTTGCCGCCACTCAGCAAGGATCGGCACTCAGCGAGCCTTGGAGCCCGTCGGCCAGCCGGCGGCGTCCGCGCCATAGAGGCGCCGGCTGGTGTCGTGACCCGCGCCATGCAGAACTGAACTGATTTCCGAGCGATGGAAGCCCAGATCCTTCAACTGGGCATCGCTGAGGGATTTCAGCTCCAACGCGACCCGTTGCCGTTCGCGGTGTAGGCGCAGCATGCGCGAAAAACGCTGCGCCAGCGGCACCGTCGTACCGGGCAGGCCGACCGGCCGTTCGGGTGCTTGTTCACAATTGCCGTCGACACGGTCCAACGTCGGTTCAGCCGCCTTAATCATCGTAGCCATGCTCATCTCCTCAAAAGAAGCAGGCGCCCCGCACCGGAAGACTCCGCCGCGAAACGCCCGAACGAGCGGCTAGATAGGAAACCTCGCAAGGGAAGACCTGAAGGTTATCGCCGGTTTTTGTGAAGCTGGCGCGGCGATGCCTGAGCGTGACCGCGCAAGGCAGGGCACCAATGTCGACAAAGCAAACAGCGGGCCGGCCGTGTTAAGCGGGCCAAAGCAAACACCCACCTTCCGGAGCAGCGATATGCATATTGGCCTGATCGGCGGCATCGGCCCGGCGGCGACCGAACACTACTACCGCTGTTTGATCGCGGCGCACGAGGCGGCCGGCAAGAAGCTCGACCTCACCATCGTGCATGCGGAAACCAGCGATCTGGTGCGCAACATGGGCGACAACAATCCGCAGCGTCAGGCGGAGATCTTCCTGCCGCTGGTACGGCGGTTGGCAGGCGCCGGGGCCGAGGCCGCCGCGATCACCTCGATGACGGGGCATTTCTGCGTGAACGAGCTGACGGCACTGTCACCCCTGCCGGTGATCAGCGCGCTGCCGGCCGTCAACGCGGCGATCGCGGCAAAGGGGCTGAAGCGGGTGGGCATTCTGGGCACCAAGCTGGTGACGGGAACCCGCCTTTACGGCGCCATCGACGCCGCGGAGATCGTGGTGCCGGAGGGGGAGGATTTCGAGGCCTGCCACGACGCCTATCTCGCCATGGCCTTCGCCTGCCATGCAACCGACAGTCAGCGGTCGCTATTCTTCGAAATCGGCCAGCGGTTGTGCGACGATCAGGGCGCCGAGGCCGTCATTCTCGGCGGAACGGACCTGTTCTTGGCCTTCGATGGCCGCGAGTGCGGCTTCGACGTCATCGACTGCGCGCAGATCCATGCCGAGGCGCTGACACGCCTCTAATCGGACCTACGCGCAGACGGCAGACCTAATCTGTCGCGTCGCTAAGCCACGTCACGCCGCGGCAAGCGCCAGTTGGGCCGCGGAAAGTGGCAGGTGTAGCCGTGGGGATAGCGCTGCAGATAGTCCTGGTGTTCCGGTTCCGCCTGCCAGAACGGCCCGGCCTTGGCGATCTCCGTTACCACCGGCCCGGGCCAGAGGCCCGACGCCTCGACGTCCGCGATGGTCTCGCGCGCGACCTTCTCCTGGCTCTCGTCGGTGACCAGGATGGCCGAGCGGTATTGAGAGCCGACATCGTTGCCCTGGCGGTCCTTGGTCGTCGGATCGTGGATCTGGAAAAACAACTCCAGGATTTCCCGATAGGACACCTGGGCCGGGTCGAACACCACCTCCAGCGCCTCGGCGTGGCCGGTGCGGCCGGTGCAGACCTCGCGATAGGTCGGATTTTCCGTCGTGCCGCCGGCGTAGCCGACACGGGTGCTGATCACACCCGGCAGCTTGCGGACCAGATCCTCCATGCCCCAAAAACAACCGCCGGCAAGTATGGCTGTCTCGCGCATGTCAGCCCTCCTCAAACAGGTCTTTGTAGTCGCCGTAGCCTTCCTTCTCCAGGTCCGCGACCGGGACGAAGCGAAGCGCGGCGGAGTTGATGCAGTAGCGCTGGCCCGTCTCGCCCGGCCCATCGGGAAAGACATGGCCCAGGTGACTGTCGCCATGCTTCGAGCGCACCTCGGTGCGGACCATGCCGTGGCTGCGGTCTTCGATCTCGACGACGTGGCTGTCCTCGATCGGCCGCACGAAGCTGGGCCAGCCGCTTTGGCTGTCATATTTGTGGGTCGAGGCGAACAGCGGCTCGCCGCTGACGACATCGACATAGAGCCCGTCTTCCTTGTGGTCCCAGAACTCGTTGCGAAACGGGCGCTCGGTGCCGTTGTTCTGGGTGATGTCGTGCTGCTCGCGCGTTAACGCGGCCACCGCCTCCGGCGTTTTGGCATAGCGCTGGGTCATGGTTGGTCTCCTGACTGTCGGGATCGACACTTGATATGGGAATTGAACGGCCAGTTTTGAAAGTCAAGTTGACCGACTTGTGAACAAGGGGCTGCCTAACGGCGCCACGCTAAAACGCCAGGGAGAGCCGGACGCCGTCCGTATCGGCGCTCAGTTCCGCCTCTCCACCCATGGGCAGGACCATGCGGTCGCCACCATGGGCGCAGGGGAAGTTGGTCACGACCGGGTACGGCGCGTCGGCGAAGCGCCGTTCGATCAGGCCGGCGAAGTCGAACGGGAAGTCCTCGCCTTCCTGACTGATTGCCACCGGCTCGCCGACAATCAGGCCCGAGAGGCCGCGCAGCTTTCCGTCCTGGTACAGATGAGTCAGCATGCGGTCGACCGCATACATCGCCTCGTCGACGTCCTCGACGAACAGGATCTTGCCGTCCGTGTCGATATCGCGGCGGGTTCCGATCGATACCGAGAGCAAAGACAGATTGCCGCCGACAATCGGCCCCCTCGCCATTCCCGGCCGCAGGACCGTGGCCTGGGCGAGAAGGCCGGCCATGCCGTCCGGATCGGGCAGCCCACGTAGACGCTTGATCAGCTGGTGACAGCCATGAGGCAGAGCGCGCGCAAAATCCCTCAGGATGGGGCCGTGCCATGGATTCTGGCCGGTGCCGGCGTGGACTGCCAGCAACAGCGCCGTCAGATCGCTGTAGCCGATCAGCGGCTTGGGATTGGCGCGGATCAGATCCAGATCCAGCCTCTCGGCGATCCGGCCCGAGCCATAGCCGCCGCGCGCGCAGAGAATGGCCCTGATCGATGGGTCGCCATAGGCGCGGTGCAGCGCCGCCAGCCTTTCGTCGTCGAGTCCGGCCAGCCGGCCCCAGCGCAAATCGTTCTGCGGATCGACGACCGGTTCGAAGCCGGCTTGACGCAAGACCGCGCAGCCGGCCTCCAACAGGTCCGGCTCCAGCCAGTCCGCCGGGGAGACGATGGCGATGCGGTCGCCATCGGCCAGCGGCGCGAAACTCATGCCAGCGGTTCGGTCGCCGCGTCCAGCCAGGCCCGGACCTCACCCTCGACCAACGGCCCGATCTCGGCGCGCACGCGGGCGTGATAGGCGTCGAACCAGGCGCGTTCATCGGCGGTCAGCAGATCCGGCAGCACCAGCGCGCGGTCGATCGGCGCCAGGGTCAGCGTCTCGAAGGCCAGGAAGGGCTTTTCCGCCCCCGCCAGTTCCGGACAGGGAATGACGGCGACCAGGTTCTCGGTCCGGATGCCATAGCCGCCCGCCTTGTAATAGCCGGGCTCGTTCGACAGGATCATGCCCGGCTCCATCGCCACCGTGTTCAGCGCCTTGGAGATGCGGGCCGGCCCTTCATGGACGTCGAGATAGCTGCCAACGCCGTGGCCCGTGCCATGGTCATAGTCGAGGCCCGCCTGCCAAAGCGCCTGCCGCGCCAGCACATCGATCTGCGGGCCGGCGGTTCCCTTCGGAAACCTGGCCGTGGCGATAGCGATATGCCCTTTCAGCACCAGCGTGAAGGCACGCTTGATCTCGTCGCCGACCGCGCCGAGGCCAATGGTGCGCGTGATGTCCGTGGTGCCGTCGAGATACTGGCCACCGCTGTCGACCAGATAGACGTTGCCGGCCTCAAGCGTCACGTCGCTTTCCGGCGAGACACGATAATGCGCCAGCGCCGCATGGGCGCCGAAGGCCGAAATCGCCTCGAAGCTGTCGTCCTTGCACATCGGATCGGCCGCCCGCAGGTCGTGCAGGTGCCTTGAGGCGTCAAGCTCCGTGACGGTGCCGGTCGGGCCGACCTCGGCCAACCAGGCCAGGAACCTGGCCATGACCGCGCCGTCGCGCAGATGCGCCGCCCGCGCGCCTTGCAGTTCGACCGCGTTCTTGCGCGCCTTCGGCAGTTCGCAGGGATCGGCCGAGCGGACGACCTTGGCGCCGGCCTGCTTCAGCCGTTGCGCGATCCAGGCGTTGACGGACGAAGGATCGATGGCGACCCGCTTGCCGTCCTGGCCCAGCCTGTCCAGGGCCGCGCCCAAGGCGTCCGGTGCCTCGATGCCGACCTGGTTGCCGAGATGGGGTGGCAGCGCGTCGGTCAGCTTCTCCGGCGCCACGAACCAGTCGACCAGGCCGTCCTTGCCCAGGATCGCGAAGGACAGGGCCAAGGGCGTGTTCGGCGTGTCGGCGCCGCGGATGTTCAACAGCCAGGCGATCGAGTCCGGCGCGCCCAGCACCGCCGCGTCGACGCCGTCCTTGGCCAACTGCGCGCTCACCTCCCGCCGCTTGTCGGCCGAGGATTTGCCGGCATAGGTTTCTGGATGCGGCACGATGGGCGCCAAGGGTGGCGGCGGCTGATCCGCCCACAGATCGTCGATCGGGTTCGACGCCACCGCGACCAGGGTGCTGCCCGCCCGCTCCAACGCCGCTTCGGCCCTGTTGACCCAACGCGGTGTGTGCAAATGCGGGTCGTAACCCAGCTTGCCACCCTTCGGCAGTTGCTGGACCACCCATTCCAGGTGCGGCTCCTCGATCAAATGGTGGATCTCGAACAGGCCGCTATCGACCTGTTCGGCAACCTGTACCGTGTAGCGACCGTCGACGAAGATCGCCGCCTTGTCCGCCAGCACGACGATCACGCCAGCGGAGCCGCCAAAGCCGCTGAGCCATTCGATCCGGCGGGCGCCGTCCGGGACCGCCTCGCTGAGGTTGACGTCCGACATGGGCACGACGAAGCCGTCGAGAGCCTGGCCCGCCAGCGCAGCGCGCAGCCTGTTCAAACGGTCGGCATGGTCGGTCTTCATCGCGTCTGAGGCGTCCGGCATGGGTGCGGCCTGTCTCTTGTCGTCAAGGGGCGGCAGCCAAGCTACGGCCACGGGCGGGCGCATGCAAGCTGGCCCGGCGCATGGCACAGCCGATGCAGAAGCAATGCCCAACACCATGCAGAAAGATCAATGCTGCACCGCAACAAAGCACGATGTGTTTTTGGCGATTGGGACTATCTCTGGCGCGTCGACGGAACGAACAAAGCACCCCGTACGACACATAAACCCAATGATCGACCGGGTAATGTCGCAGCCGAAGCCTACGGGAATTAGCCCCTGGGTGGTTGGTGAGGACCCCAACTGGCCGCAACCCCCTTTATGGAAAGGGACCTGGATAATGCAGACGAATATCTCGACCCTACTCAACCGCGTCGGTGTCTTTTTCGGCATGGACGAACTCACCAAGAACCAACGCCGGACCTATGACCTGCTGAACCGGCTGACCGAGCGTCAGCTTGAGGATATCGGCTTGACCCATGGCACGGTCCGCGCCGTGGTTCTGGGCGGGCCGGACGCTGTCCGGACCGTATGCCCCGACGGCGCGATCCAAAGCGCGAACACCAACGCGCGCCCGGCAAAGGCTGCTTGAAGCCTTAACGCCCAAGAGTTAGCCGCCGGCAACCGTCTTCCTCCTCCCTGGACGGCGCCGGCGACCGGAACGCGAGCCGCCCCGCACGGGACGGCTCGCGTATCCATTTTTGCGTGAGAGTCCATGACGTTGACGGCAACGCCGTGCCAAACCATATGCCGATGCTGCAGTGCAGCATTGCGTAGTTTATGGATTCTCAACAGCGTGGAATGACCCATTCTAGCGCCGTGATCGACGAACGAGCGTCGGCACCCACCAGGCATCAAAACCGCAGTCCCGGCGAGATCGGGACAGACACCGTCTCATCCTTTGGACAAGGAGACAACGAACCATGCTGCTTGCAGCCCTATTGAACCCGCTGGCCCGGGCCTTTGGCATCGGCCGGCAGGCCCGTGAACGCGGTGACGCCTATCTGGAACTGATGAGCATGACCGACCGTCAGCTCGAGGATATCGGCCTGACCCGCGGCCTTGTCGAAACCGTGATCTGGCAGGGGCCCGAAAAGCTTGAGGAAATCCTGCCCGACGGCGCGATCCGGCGTAGCCTCGCCGAGGCGGCCAATCGAAACCGCAACCAGATTTCCGGCGCCGCTTAATGCCGCCCGGCCCGCAGGATCAGGGTTGGCCAGACACCGACCCTGATCCGCGCGGTGAGATAAAGGCCATGCGCGCGGTGGGCCGATAGCACCTGCGCCTCTTGCCGGTGCAACAGGCCGGCCAGGACCGCCGTACCGCCAGGCGCCAGATGGCGCCTCAAATCGCCGGCCATCTGGCAGAGCGGGCGTGCCAGAATGTTCGAGACAATCAGATCGTAGGGGCCGCCCGCCTCGACCGACGGGTTACCATAACCCGCGCTTAGGATCGTCCGGACCCGCCCCTGCAGGCGGTTCACCTGCGTGTTGACGCGGGCAACGCGCACCGATTCCGCATCGATATCGGCCGCGACGACCGGGCGCGCAAAGCGACGCGCCATGGCAAACGCCAGGATCCCCGTGCCGCAGCCCATGTCCAGCATTCGCTTCGGCCGAAGCCGTTTCGCGAGCCGATCGATCGCGATCAGGCAGCCCGCGGTCGTCGGGTGCTCGCCGGAGCCGAACGCGGTCGCCGCATCGATGCACAAGCCGATCTTGCCCGCCGGCGCGGGTTCCGGATCGTGTGAGCCGTGAATGTAGAAGCGTCCGACGGTTAACGGCGGAAAGGCGGCATAGCTGGCCGCCAACCAATCCGTCGCAGGCAGTTTTTCGATCTGCAGCGGCGGCGGCGCCAGATTGGCCGATTTGGCCGCCACCGCCAGTGCCGCCTCCAACATGGCGCGATCGGGCGGTTCGGTCGCGCAGGCCTCCGCCGCGACGTTGCCAGCCTCGTCCGCCTCAAAGACGGACAGCGAGACGAAGCCGTCGTCGAACAGGCGGTCAATCGCGGGGGTCAGGGCGGCTGGCGCGATCAAGCGCACGGCCCAGACGGCCCTCTCTTCCGGCGCGCTCGGCACCGTTCGCCCAAACCGCATGGCCCCACTCTCCTCAAAAAGACGCGACGGGTTTTGCCTGTTGGCGCGTTCGAACTCAAAACGGCCGCGACCATCCCAGGCCAATCGCGGGAGTGCAAGACCATGTCACGCATTGATGCCGCCCACGCGCTGGTTCGATTCGGCCTCGGGCCACGGACGGGAGAGATCGACGCCTTGGCGGCCTACCCGACCGGCTGGCTGATCGAGAACATCGCCCGTGGCGCCGACCGCTCATCAAGCGTCGGCCACCAGGACCGGCTGGTGGCGTTCTTGGAGGCGCGGGAGGCCGGCACGGCACAGACCAGCTTTCGCGAACAGGTGCGCCGCCAGGTCCGGGCCGACGTCCACCAGCGCATCGACACCGCCATCCGAACCGAAACGCCGTTCGCCGAGCGGCTGGTGCATTTCTGGGCCAACCATTTCACCGTCGCGGTCAACCGGCCCCAGGTCACCAGCCTGGCCAAGCCGTTTGAGGACGAGGCGGTGCGCCCGCATGTCACCGGCCGGTTCGCCGACATGCTGAGCGCGGTGGTGCACCACCCCGCCATGCTGCTCTATCTCGACAACGTGATCTCGTTCGGGCCGAACTCCCCGGCCGGGCGGCGAACAGGCCGCGGCTTGAACGAGAACCTGGCGCGGGAACTGCTGGAACTGCACACGCTCGGCGTCGATGGTGGATACACCCAAGACGATGTCATCGCGCTGGCGCAGATCCTGACGGGCTGGAGCGTCAGCCGGCTGCGCGATCCGGACCCCGGCACTTTCCGCTATCACGATCTGGCCCATGAGCCGGGCGACAAGGTGCTGTTGGGCCAAACGTTTTCTCAAGGCGGCCAGGCCGAGGGCGAGGCGGCGCTGGCCCTGCTGGCCAGCCATCCGTCGACCGCGCGCCATATCGCGACGAAGCTGGCCCGCCATTTCATCGCCGACGATCCGCCCACTTCGGCGATCGACACCCTGAGCCAAGCCTTCTTGGACACCGACGGCGATCTGGCCGCCGTCTACCGCGCCCTGATCGACCTGCCGGAGGCCTGGCAGCCGCATCTGACCAAGGTACGAACGCCGAACGACCTGCTGATCGCGGCCTTGCGCGCCTTCGATGTTCGCGAGGCGGACGAGCGGACCGCCGCGACCTTACGCCTGCTGGGCCAGGTGCCCTGGACCGCCCCGTCCCCCGCCGGCTGGCCTGACGATGCGGCCGGTTGGCTGGGGCCGGAGGCGCTGATGCGGCGCATCGACTGGTCGGTCGCGGTCGCCGGCCTGGCAGAACGGGCCATGGACCCCAGGCGGCTGCTGGAGACGGCGGTCGGCCCGCTGGTCTCTGCCACTACGCAGTTTCACGTCGACGGCGCGCCAAGCGCGCTGGAGGGCATAGCCCTGGTCCTCAGCAGCCCGGAATTTCAAAGGAGATAGACATGGTCGATCTGACCCGACGGCATCTCTTGGCCGGCGCCGCCTGCGGGCTAGCGGTCGGCGCCCTGCCCACACGGCTGGTCCTGGCCAACGCGCCGACGGAAAAGCGCCTGGTGCTGGTCATCCTGCGCGGCGGCATGGACGGGCTGTCGACGGTCGTGCCCTACGCGGACCCGGACTATCGGTCGTTGCGCGAGGATCTGGCCTTGGCGCCGCCCGGCCGCGAGGACGGCGTGCTGGATCTCGACGGGTTTTTCGGCCTGCACCCCGCGCTGATCACGTTGCACGACTGGTATCGACGGGGCGATGCCTTGGCGTTGCATGCGGTCGCCTCGCCCTATCGCGAGCGTTCCCATTTCGACGGGCAAGACTTGCTTGAGGCCGGCGACAGCCGCCTGGGGTCCAGCCCGGACGGCTGGCTGAACCGCGCCCTATCGGTGATCGGCGGCGAGCAGCGGCTGGGTCTGGCGGTCGGCCAGTCTGTGCCGCTGGTGCTGCGTGGCGAGACGCCGGTCATGTCCTGGGCGCCATCCGCCCTGCCCTCCGCCGATCTTAGCCTGCTCGACCGGCTGGCGGACGTCTATGCCGGCGATCCTCTGTTCCGCGATGCGCTGGCGGAGGGCCGCCGCGCCAACATGCTGGCGGGCACCGCCATGGGCGACACGGAGCCGGCGGGTGGACGGCAGGAGGCCTATTTGCAACTCGCGGACACGGCAGCCGGCATGCTGACGGCCGAGGACGGACCGCGCATCGCCGTGCTGGATGCGCCGGGCTGGGACACACATATCGCGCAGGGCACAGTCAATGGCGCCTTGTCGCGCGCGCTGGGCGGGCTGGATGCGGTTTTGGCGCGATTGAAGGCCGGATTAACGCCCGTCTGGCCGGAAACGGCGATCATAATCGTCACCGAATTTGGCCGCACGGTACGGCCGAACGGCAGCGGCGGCACAGATCACGGTACGGCGACGGCTGCTTTCCTGGCCGGCGGCGCGGTCGCCGGCGGCCGGGTGGTGGCCGACTGGCCCGGGCTGGGTACGAACCGGCTTTACGAGGATCGCGATCTGGCGCCGACCGCCGACATACGCGCCCTGTTCAAGGGCGTACTGGCCAGCCACTACGGGCTGCCCACGCGCGACCTTGAGCGGTTCGTGTTCCCGGACAGTGCCGGCGTGCGTGCGCTGGACGCGCTGGTCTAGCGACTATCGCCGATCATCCGGCCTGATCGGCGGGCACGACGAAGCTGTCCATGACCTTCTTGTCGCCGCTGTGGTCGAAATTGATGGTCAGCTTGTCGTTGTCGGTGGCCCGGACCGTGCCGTAGCCGAATTTCTGATGAAACACCCGGTCGCCGCGGCCGAAAGGCTGGGACGGCCGTTCGCGCGGCGCGCTCTCATAGGCCACGCCCTCCAAGGTCACGGCCTCGCGGCGCATGAAGCCCGTCTGCCGGGGCGCCCGCCACAGCGTGGTCGGCGCCTCGAAGCCCCGGCCGAGCCCGGGTTCGCTGTCCGGCACGATATGCGGTTCAGGCAGTTCCTCGACAAAGCGCGACGGCAGGGTCGACGTCCATTGGCCATGGATGCGGCGGTTGGCGGCGGTGGAGACATAGGCGCGTTCCTTGGCCCGCGTCAGGCCGACATAGGCCAACCGCCGCTCCTCCTCCAGGCCCGCAAGGCCGGTCTCGTCCATGGCCCGCTGGTTGGGAAACACGCCCTCTTCCCAGCCGGGCAGGAAGACATGGGCGAACTCCAGCCCCTTGGCCGCGTGCAGGGTCATCAGGCTGACCTGCGCGCCGACCGAACTGTCGGTCGTCTCCATCACCAGGCTGACATGTTCCAGGAAGCCGGCCAGGCTCTCGAATTCCTCCATGCCGGCGACCAGTTCCTTTAGGTTCTCCAAGCGTCCGGGCGCCTCCGGCGACTTGTCCTGCTGCCACATGCCGGTATAGCCGGACTCGTCCAGCACGGTCTGGGCCAGCTCGGTGTGCGGCGCCCGCGCCGCCATCTCCCGCCAACGTTCGAAGTCGAGCATCAGGGCGTTCAGGGCGCCGCGCGCCTTCGGTTTGATCTCATCGGTCTGGACCAGGCGCCAGACAGCCTCGGTCAACGGGATCGAGGCGGCACGCGCCAATTGGTGCAGGGCCTGAAGCGTTGCCGCGCCGATGCCGCGCTTGGGCGTGTTGACGATGCGTTCGAAGGCCAGATCGTCGTCCGGCTGGGCAATGACCCTGAGATAGGCCATGGCGTCGCGGATCTCCATCCGCTCGTAAAAGCGCGGGCCGCCGACCACGCGGTACGGCAGGCCCAGCGTGATGAACCGTTCTTCGAACTCGCGCATCTGAAAGCTGGCGCGGACCAGCACGGCGATGTCGTTCAGATCGACCTTCTTGCGCTGCAGATCCTCGATCGTATCGCCGATCCAGCGCGCCTCCTCTTCGCCGTCCCAGATGCTGCGCACGGTCACCGGCTCGCCGCCATCGATCTCGGTGTAAAGCGTCTTGCCGAGCCGGCCGCGATTGTTGGCGATCAGGCCGGAGGCGGCGCCCAAGATGTGGCTGGTGGAGCGATAGTTGCGTTCCAGCCGGATGACCTTGGCGCCGGGAAAGTCGCTTTCGAACCGCAGGATGTTGCCGACCTCCGCCCCGCGCCAGCCATAGATCGACTGGTCGTCGTCACCGACGCAGCACAGGTTGCGGTGGCCCTGGGCCAAGAGGCGCAGCCAGAGATACTGGGCCACGTTCGTGTCCTGATACTCGTCGACCAGGATGTAGCGGAACTGCTGGTGGTAGCGGGCCAGGATGTCGGCATGGCCCTGGAACACGGTCAGATTGTGCAGCAGCAGATCGCCGAAATCGCAGGCGTTCAGCGCCTGAAGGCGTGCCTGATAGGCCTTGTAGAGCTCAACCATGCGCCCGCCGGCGACGTCGCCGGCATCTTCCGCCTTCAGCTTGTCCGGCGTCAGGCCACGATCCTTCCAGCGTTCGATAACGCCCAGGACCAGCCGGGCCGGCCAGCGCTTGGCGTCGATGTTCTCCGCCTCCAGCAACTGCTTGATCAGGCGGATCTGGTCGTCGGTGTCGAGGATGGTGAAGTTTGACTTCAGCCCCACCAGGTCGGCATGACGGCGCAGGATACGCGCAGCCAGCGCGTGAAAGGTGCCGAGCCACCAGCCCTCCATCGGCGCGCCCAGCAGGTCACCGACGCGGTCGCGCATTTCGCGCGCCGCCTTGTTGGTGAAGGTTACCGCCAGGATCTGGCCCGGAAAGGCCTTGCGCGTGACCAGCAGATGGGCAAGCCGCGTGGTCAAGACCCGCGTCTTGCCCGTCCCAGCGCCGGCGAGAACCAGAACCGGGCCGTCCAAGGCCTCAACCGCCTCGCGCTGAGCCTGGTTCAGGCCGGCAAGATAAGGATAGTCAGCAACCGGCGCCGGGGCGGCCAGCGGGTCGTCGTGCAGGGGCAAATCACTCATGCCCCTGATATAGCACGCGCGGGCCGCCGCCGAAGCGGTTATGCCCGGCTATTCACCAGCTATTCAAAGGATGATTTCAGCGGCTTTGCCATGCGGACGAGATCGGCCGGGCGGCCATCAATCAGGGCATGGGCGCCTGAGGTCGCTTCCTCAACGAAGCCGTGACGGCGGTAAAACGCCCGGCCACGTTCGTTGTGGGCAAAGACGCCCAGGGCCAGCCGGCGCTTGCCGGTCCGTTCACCCCAATCGACCACCCCGTCCATCAGCCGGTCGGCCACACCGCTACCCCACCAGGGGCGCAGTACGCCCATCCCCATCGAGGCGGCGTGCGCGAGCCGTCGGTAAGGTCCGGCCTCCGCCCCGATGGCCGCCACCATCTTATCGCCGCAAAACGCGGCCAGCGACAGACGCCCCGAGTTTTCCGGCCGGGCCAACTGGTCCCGCATTTCGCCCTCGTCGGGCAGGGTGTCGCGGGGATCGAGCATCGGACCCCGCGTCTCACGGCAGAGCGCGCGCCGAAACTCAAGGAAGGAGGCGGCGTCATCCGGCGTCGGGCGCCGCACGACGGGGGTCGCCTCCTTGCCGTCTTCCTTACGGTCCAACAGTGCCGGATCGGACCATACGGGCGGCGGCAAGGCACGCAGCCGCTTGCCCATGACGATGTCGTCAACCGGCCGGCCGTCGATCTGCTGGCTGCCGACCAGACGGCCTTCCTCCTGAAAGCCGTGCCGTCGATAAAGCGCCAAGGCGTGATCGTTGTCGGGCCGAACGAACAGCTCGATCTTGTGCATGCCGTCGGCCCGCGCCTGGGCCTCGGCCAGATCCATCATGCAGCTGCCCCAGCCGCGCCCCTTGAAGCCCTGCTCGATGCCGATGCCAAGCGTCGCCAGGGACCGCACGCGATAGCGCCGGCCGCGTGACAGGCCAATCGAGCCGACAATCTCGTCATTGGCCAGTAGCAGATGGATGCGGTCGCCGTCGCCGAGCAGGCGTTCCAAGTCCGCCTCGGGGGATTCCAGCCAGTCCGGGCTTTCGTCCGGCTCGCGGATCGAAAACTCGGTCAAACGGGTCAGGTGCGCCTTCAGCGCCGGCCCGTCTTCGGGCCGCGCCAGGCGGACGGTCATTATCGTCGCCATGGTAAAACAGCCAAATAAATCCGATATCGGATTTATTCCAAATCCGTCAGTGTTCGTCAAGCCTGCTTTTTGGCCCGCCTCTTGGCCCGACGCTTGTTCTGCGGCTCACCGAGTTCTTCCGCCCGCGCCCGCATCAGCGCACGGTGATAGGCGAGCATGACGTCGTGTTCGTGCACGACCCCGACGACGCAGCGGGATTCGGGATCGTCGACCACCGGAATGTGGCTTTCGCCAGCCTTGTCCATAAGGTCCATGGCCTTGGCCAGACCGTCGCCCACGGCAAGGACCGGTTGGTTGGCCCGGCAGGCGTCGGCGGCGGAGCAGGTGGTTTCGCCGTCGGCAGGTTCGGCATGCGCCAGATCGGCGAGCGTCACGACGCCGACCAGATCACCCCGCTTGCCCATGACGAAGACCTCGCCATAGCGGGCGGTGTGGAACTCCTCCCGCAAATCGTCGAAGCTGGCCTCGGGCCTGATCCGGGCGAAGTCATCCTTCATCAGGTCACCGACCTTGACCTCGGCCAGCAGACTGGTCTCTCGCCCGCCTCTAATGTTGATGCCCCGCCGGTCGAGCTGAAGCTGGAAGAAGCTGCGGCCGCCCACTTGTTCGGTCAACACCGAGGCGATGACGACGGCGACCATCATCGCGATCGTGAGACCGTAGTCCGAGGTCATTTCGAACATGATCAGAATGGTCGATATCGGCGCGCCCAACACGGCGCCGGCGACGGCGCCCATGCCAACCAGGGTGTAGGCACCGGCGCCCGAACTCAGCTCAGGAAACGGCAGCGAGGCGATATAGCCGAACGCCCCGCCCGTCATGGCACCCAAAAACAGCGACGGGCTGAACACCCCGCCGCCAAAGCCGCAACCCAGGCTGACCGAGGTCGCGACGATCTTCGCAACGATCAGGACGAGCAGCAGCCAGATCGGCAGCGCCTCGCGCAGGGCCTGGTCCGTCGCCTCGTAACCGACGCCGATCACCTGAGGAAACCAGATCGCGATGACGCCGACGATCAGGCCGCCAATCGCCGGGCTTATGACCCGCGGAATGGCGAGGCGCTTGACGAGATCCTCGACGCCGAACGTCGCCCGCATGAAGGCCACCGCCACCGCGGCCGAAACGATGCCCAGGATGGCAAAGGCCGGAAACTCCCAGAAGGACACGATGGAGAACTCCGCCGGCAGGACGAAGGCGGGGAAATCGCCATAGTGCAGACGGCTGACGATCGTGCCCGTCACCGACGCAAGCACAACCGGGGCAAACGCGCCCAGCCCATAATGGCCGATCACGACCTCAAGGGCGAAAAACACCCCGGCGATCGGCGCGTTGAAGCTGGCGGCAACCGCCGCCGCGACGCCGCAGCCCAACAGGGTGCGCGTCATGCGGCTGGACAGGCCCAGCGATTTGGCCAGCCAGGCGCCGATCGTGGCCCCGATATGGACGACAGGCCCCTCGCGACCGGTCGAAGCTCCGACACCCAGCGAGCCGGCGCTGACGATCGCGGCGCCAAGGCCGGCGCGCACCGACATGCGGCCGTCGCGCAAGGCCGCCGACTCGATCACGTCCGCCACCCCTCTGGGCCGGCCGCCGGGCATCAGGTAGCGGATGAACAGTCCGATCGCCAGGCCGCCCAGGGTCGGCGCCAGCACGATATGCCACCAGGGCAAGGTCTCGACCCATAGCAGGATGCGTTGCGCGCTGGAGCCGAAGGCGGCGAACTGCACGCCTTGCAGAAGATAGCGAAAGGCGATTTCGCCCAGACCAGCCCCGGTGCCGATCACGACCGCCAACAGGGCCAGGATCAGCTGATCGTTGCGTACGAATCGCTGGACGCGAACGAGCACGTATCTGACCGGGCGACGAGGAAGCATCACATGCGCGGCCACGCTGCTGACGAAGGTGAATCAGTACGTCAGGTGTACGCTCTCAATAGTTTGCTTGCCAGTCTCTCGTCGCCGTGTGGCAAACAAACGCAGCCGCGCGCTCAGTTGCAGCGGCCGATCGACCCCTCGGCACAGACCCGCTCGCCGTCGATCCAGGTGGCGCCCGACAGGTCGACATTGCGCAATCCCGTGCGCGCCAGGTTGGCATCGGTCAGATCCGCGCCGACCAGGATTGCGCCGACCATGTTCGCCGAACCGAGATCCGCGCCCACGAACGAGGCGTTGGTCAGGTCCGCCCCGGTCAGGTCGGCATCGAACAGGCGGGCGCCGTCCAAGATCACGTCGATCATGCTGGCATTGATGAACCGGGCACGAAACGCATCGACCTCGGTAAGGTCGCTGCCGTCCAGGACCGCCCGTCGGAACGAGGCGTCGCGCATCTGGGCCTGCGCCAAGTCGACGCCGGAGAAATCCTGGCCGTCGAAGATGCATCGGCGCCAGTTCACCTCGGGCGACGCTGGGTCCGTGCAGTCGGCATAGGCCGGCGGGCTGATGGACAGACCGGCGACGAGAACGGCGCCGGCAATCAAAGCAAGTCTGTACATGGGCGGAAGATTTAAGCCACTCGGCCCGCCTTGTCCAAGCGACAAATCGGTGATGGCTGCTCCGCCGTCGACGCCCGCCCGGTCAGACCGTGAAGTATTTGGCCTTCGGATGGTGCACGACGATGGCGCTGGTCGACTGTTCGGGATGCAGTTGGAACTCGTCGCTGATCTCCACCCCGATTCGGTCCGCCTTCAGCAAGGCCAGCAGCGGGATCTGGTCTTCAAGGTTCGGGCAGGCCGGATAGCCGAAGGAATAGCGGCTGCCATGATAGCCCTGGCTCAACATGCGGTCGATGTCGCGGTCATCTTCGGCGGCGAAGCCCAGCTCGGCGCGAATGCGCTTGTGAACATACTCCGCCATCGCCTCGGCCATCTCGACCGACAGGCCGTGCAGGTAGAGGTAGTCCTGGTACTTGTTGTCCGCGAACCAGTCGCGCGCCACGTCCGAGGCATGCTGGCCCATGGTCACGACCTGCAACCCGATGACGTCGCGTTCCTCGTCATCGACATCGCGGAAGAAGTCGGCGATGCATTCGCCGTCGGCCTTCGACTGGCGCGGCAAGGTGAAGCGGGCGACCTCGGTGCCGCCATTCTCCTCAAACAGGATGACGTCGTTGGCCTCCGCCGCGCATTGCCAATAGCCGTAGACGGCGCGCGGCTGCAGGATGTTCTCGTCCTCCGACCGGTCGATCAGGTCGGTCAGGATCGGCCGCAACTCCGAACGTGCCCAGCGCATATACTCGCCCAGCCGCTTGCCGTCTTTGCGATAGCCCCATTGCAGCTGATAGAGCATGCGTTCGTTCAAGAACGGCAGCAGGGACTTCAGCGGCACCCGTTCCACCATGCGGGCACCCCAGAAGGGCGGCAAGGGCACCGGCACGTCGTCGGTCAGGCGCTTGCGGCGGGAGCGCGCGGTCTCCACGTCGACATCGACCACGGGCCGAACCGCGCGGCCCAGCTTGCGGTTCTGGTTCGACGGCTTGCCCTGGCGCTTCTTCTCGCGGGACTCGATGTGGCTGTCGAAGGCGCCGTCGGCGACCTTGGCCATCAGATCCAACCCATCGAAGGCATCGCGGGCATAGGCGACCCGACCGGCGCCATAGGCGGCCCGGCAATCCTGTTCGACATAACCGCGCGTCAAGGCCGCACCGCCCAGCAACACGGGCACGTCCATGCCCTCGCGGGTCATCTCCAGCAGGTTTTCGCGCATCACCACGGTCGATTTGACCAGCAGGCCGGACATGCCGACCGCATCGGCGTCATGTTCCTTCGCCGCGCTGATGATCGAGGCGATGGGCTGCTTGATGCCGAGATTGACGACCTTGTAGCCGTTGTTGGTCAGGATGATGTCGACCAGGTTCTTGCCGATGTCGTGAACGTCGCCCTTCACCGTGGCCAGGACGATCGTGCCCTTTTCCTGCCCCTCGACCCGCTCCATCATCGGTTCCAGATAGGCCACCGCCGTCTTCATGGTTTCGGCGGATTTCAAGACGAAAGGCAGCTGCATCTTGCCGGCGCCGAACAGGTCGCCGACCACTTTCATACCGTCCAGCAAATGGCTGTTGATGATGTCGAGCGGCGGATAGGTCTTCAGCGCCACGTCGAGGTCGTCGGTCAAACCCTGTCGGTCGCCGTCGACGATGCGGTCCTTAAGCCGTTCCTCGACCGTGGTCGCCTTCGGCCGCTTTTCCACCTTCTGGCCCTGGCGGCCCTCGAACAGGGCGATGAAGGCCTCCAGCGGGTCGTAGCCCTCCGCCCGACGGTCGAAGATCAGGTCTTCCGCCGCCTTGACCTCTTCGGCCGGAATGGCGTGCAGCGGCATGATCTTGGACAGATGCACGATCGCGCCGGTCAGGCCGCGCTTCAGGGCATGGTCCAGGAAGACCGAGTTCAGGACATGGCGGGCTGCCGGGTTCAGGCCAAACGAGATGTTGGACAGGCCTAGGATGATCTGACAATCGGGCAGTTCCTCGGCAATGCGCTCGATCGCGTCCAGGGTGGCGACACCAAGCTGGCGGTCGTCCTCGTTGCCGGTGCAGATGGTGAAGGTCAACGGATCAAACATCAGATCATGCGCCGGCAGGCCATGCTGATTGACTGAGAAGTCGTAGAGCCGATGGGCGATCCGCAGCTTGGCTTCCGCATCCTTGGCCATGCCCTCTTCGTCGATCGTCAGGGCGACGACGGCGGCGCCATACTTGCGGGCCAGCTTCAGCTTGTCGGCCGCCGGCTCCTCACCATCCTCGAAATTGATCGAGTTGATGACCCCCTTGCCGCCATAGAGCTTCAGGCCGGCCTCCAGCACTGGATACTCCGTCGAATCGATGACCAGCGGGGCGGTTACGGCGCCAGTCAGGCGGGTCAGCACCTCGGTCATGTCGGCGATTTCGTCGCGGCCGACATAGGCGGTGCAGACATCCAGCGTGTGGCTGCCTTCCTTCACCTGGGTCTTGCCGATGGCGACGCAAGCCTCCCAATCGCCGGCCGCCTGCAGCTCGCGGAACTTCTTCGACCCGTTGGCGTTGCAGCGTTCGCCGATTGACAAATAGGCGTTTTCCTGGCGCAACGGCACCTGGCTGTAGAGCGAGGCCAGCGACGGCACCCAGTCCGGCGACCGGGCCATCGGCCGGGGCCGGTAGCCATCCTCGGCCATGTCTCGCAGCATGGCGTCCACCGCCTGAATGTGCTCGATGTCTGTGCCACAGCAACCGCCGATCAGGTTCAGCCCGTCCTCGCGCAGATAGCGTTGGAGCCACTGGGCCAGTTCCTGCGGGGTCAACGGATAGTGCGTGCAGCAATCCACCAGCTCAGGCAGGCCAGCATTTGGCTGTACTGCAATGAGACCGGGCCAATTTTCCGCGAGCCATTTGATATGCTCGGCCATTTCCTGGGGCCCGGTGGCGCAATTCAGCCCCATGAGATCAGCGCCCATGGCGTGCACGACCGTTGTGGCCGCCGCAATATCGGCGCCGACCAGCAGCGTGCCGGTCGTCTCAACCGTAACCTGGACGAAGATCGGCGTGTCGGTCGCCGCCTCCTGGCGCGCGGCCTTGGCGCCGTTGATGGCCGCCTTGATCTGCAAGGGATCCTGACAGGTCTCGATCAAAATGGCATCGACGCCGCCGGCGATCAGGCCGCGCGACTGGACGGTCAGCGCCTGCTCCAACGGGTCATAGGCGACATGGCCGAGGCTGGGCAACCGCGTGCCCGGCCCGACCGAGCCGAGCACGAACCGGTCGCGACCGTCCTTGACCTCTGCCTGATGGATCTCCAGCACCTCGCGCGCCAGTTCCGCCGAGCGCTTGTTGAGGTCGAAGGCGTCGTCGGCCAGCCCGAACTCACCCAGCGTGATCGGCGAGCCGCCGAACGTGTTGGTCTGAACGCAATCCGCGCCGGCGCGCAGATAACCGAGATGGATGTCGCGCACGACATCGGGCCGCGAGCGGGTCAGAATCTCGGTGCAGTTTTCCTGGCCCAGATAGTCGGCTTCGACATCCAGGTCGATCGCCTGAACGCGGCTGCCCATGGCGCCGTCGTTCAAGAGAACGCGTTCGTTCAAGACATCAAGAATGTGCGGCACGGTGAGGGTCCTCTGGCATGTCTTGCAGCCGATGGCAGATTAGGCGGCGACGCTCGCGGCCTTAGCGCGCAGGCCCAGCGCCGCGCACACCGCCAAGGTCAGTTCGGCGCGGTTGAGCGTGTAAAAATGGAACGCGTCGACGCCATGCCGGCGCAGATCCAGACACTGTTCGGCGGCCACCGCAACGGCCTGCTGCTGGCGCGCCTCCGGATCGTCGTCGAGCCCGTCGAACAGCGCGTGCATGCGCGCCGGAACGCTGGCGCCGCACATCTCGGCGAACGTCTGGGCGCGCGCGAAGTTGCTGATCGGCAGGATGCCCGGCACCAGGGGCACGGTGATGCCCGCCGCCGCGACCCGATCGCGAAACCGCAGAAAGACGGTGTTGTTGAAGAAGAACTGGGTGATTGCCCGATCGGCGCCGGCATCCACCTTGCGCTTTAAATTCTCCAGGTCGGCCGCCGTGCTGATCGCCGCGGGATGCACCTCCGGATAGGCGGCGACGCTGATTTCAAAGTCAGCGACCCGCTTCAGGCCCGCGACCAGATCGGCGGCATAGGCATAGCCGTCGGGGCGGGGCTGATAGGCGGCGTCCGTGTCGGGCAGGTCGCCGCGCAGGGCGACAAGGTGGCGCACGCCCATGTCCCAATACCGGCGCGCGATCGCGTCGATCCGGTCGCGCGGCGCGCCGACGCAGGTCAGATGGCCC
>JBCDFV010000032.1:0-45937 GCA_039177555.1 Pseudomonadota bacterium
GCCGTTGTGGGGCACACGCAAGAGGATGGCTTTACTGGGCACCACATAGCCGGTATCCCCGAGCCATGGAACCCATCGCCGAAACCGACAGCCCGCAGCGACGCCTGCTGACCCGCAATCGCCTGCTGGCAACGGGCCTGCTGGTCGCCGCGGCACTGGCCTTCATCGCGCTTAGCGTCTGGTACGATCCGGACAGCTTTTGGATCGCCTGGGGCCGGGCGGCGACCGAGGCGGCGATGATCGGGGCGCTGGCGGACTGGTTCGCGGTGACGGCCCTGTTCCGCCGGCCCATGGGGCTGCCGATACCGCACACCGCCATCGTGCCCCGGCACAAGGACCGCATCGCGGAGGGCCTGGGCGGCTTCATCGAGAAGAACTTTTTGGACCCGGCCCTGATCGCCGCGCGGCTGAAGGCCGCCGACCCGGCGAGCCGACTGGCCCGCTTTCTCAGCGACGACGCCAACGCCAGCCTGGTGGCCGACCGCATCACGGACGGGATCACACCGATGGTCGCCGGCCTGGACAGCGACGAGATGCGCGGGCTGTTCGCCCGAACCCTGGGTGAACAGTTGCGCCGGGCCCGGTTCAGCCTGCTGCTGGGGCGGACGCTGGATGTCTTGCTGTCCGGCGACCACCACGCGGTTCTGATCGACCGCTTGACCGAGGCCGGGCATCGCTATCTCGACCGGCATGAGCAGGGCATCCACCAGGCGGTGGAAAAGCGCACCGCCTGGTGGATGCCGCGCCAGATCGACCGGCGCATGGCGCGCGGCATCACCCAGGCGCTGCGCGACTGGCTGAACGAGCTGGCGCAACCGGGCAGCGTCACGCGCGGCCGGCTTGAAGAGGCGCTGCGCCGCTACGCCTACGACCTGCGCCAGTCGGCGCCGGCCAACCCATCGGCGCAGGAGGATGTCGAGGCGGCGAAGGACCGCCTGCTCGACCAGCCGGAGATCAAGGCAGTGCTGGGCGATCTCTGGGATGGCTTGCGCCGGGCCGTCGTGTCGGACCTGGCCGATCGCGACTCCGCCACGAAGGCCGCGGTCCGCACGGCCCTGAAAGGCCTGGCGACGGCGCTGCAGCGCGACGAAGACGCAAGGCGCGAGGTCAATGACATCGCCGTGGCTCTCGTCGAGGCCATGGTGGTGCCATCGCGCGCGGCGATCGGCCGCTTCGTCGCCGACGTGGTGAAGGGCTGGGACACGTCAACCGTCGTCGGCCGCCTGGAACTCGCGGTCGGGCCGGACCTGCAATATGTCCGCATCTCCGGCACTCTGGTCGCCGCCGCCATCGGCTCCGTGATTTTCTTCGTCGACCGGGCGTTCCTTTAAAAAGGGCGCGGCCCCAAGGACCGCGCCCACTACCAACAATCGTGCTGGCGGATCAGTACATGTGCTGGCCGCCATTGATGGAGATGGTGGAGCCGGTGATGAAGCCGGCCTCGTCGTCGACGAGGAACAGCACGCCGCGCGCCACCTCACGGGCGCGGCCAAGGCGGCCGACGGGGATTTTGGCGACGATCTTTTCCAGGATGTTCGGCGGCACGGCGCGAACCATTTCGGTGTCCATGTAACCCGGCGCGATCGCGTTCACGGTGATGCCCTGGCCCGCACCTTCCTGCGCCAGGGCCTTGGTGAAGCCATGCATGCCAGACTTTGCCGCGGCGTAGTTTACCTGGCCGTACTGGCCGGCCTGGCCGTTGATCGAGCCGATATTGACGATGCGGCCAAACTTGCGCTCGCGCATATCGTCGATGACGCACCGGCACATGTTGAAGCACGAGCCGAGATTGGTGTCGATCACCGCCTGCCACTTTTCGTGGCTCATCTTATGCAGCGTGCCGTCGCGGGTGATGCCGGCATTGTTGACCAGAACCTGGATCGGCCCGAGATCTTCCTCGATCTTCGCGACCGTCGCCTTGCAAGCGTCGAAATCGCTGACATCGCATTTGTAAACCGGGATGCCCGTGGCCTCCTTGAACTTGGCGGCCGCCTCGTCATTGCCGCCATAGATCGCGGCAACGTTGTAGCCGGCATCCTTCAAGTCCGTGGAGATCGCCGCGCCAAGGCCGCGCGTTCCCCCCGTTACGATCGCAACTCTCCCCATCTCAAGCTCCCCACCCTGTTGATTACGTTATGACCCCGGGGGCGTTTTACCCTGCCCCCGGGATTACTTATTCGTTCAGTCGCGCTCAACGCACATGGCGATGCCCATGCCGCCGCCGATGCACAGCGTGGCAAGGCCCTTCTTGGCGTCGCGCTTTTGCATCTCGTGAAGCAAGGTGACGAACACCCGCGCACCCGAGGCGCCGATCGGGTGGCCAAGTGCGATGGCGCCACCATTTACGTTCACGTTCGAGGTGTCCCAGCCGAGATCCTTGTTGACCGCGCAGGCCTGGGCGGCGAAGGCCTCGTTGGCCTCGATCAGATCGAGGTCGCCGGGCGTCCAGCCGGCCTTCTCCAAGGCCATGCGGCTGGCGGGGATGGGACCCGTGCCCATGTAGGCGGGATCGACGCCGGCCGTCGCCCAACTGACAATCCGTGCCATCGGCGTAATGCCACGCTTGGCGGCGTTTTCAGCGCTCATCAGCACCACGGCGGCCGCACCGTCATTGATGCCCGAGGCGTTGCCGGCCGTCACCGTGCCGTCCTTGGCGAAGGCCGGGCGCAACCGCGCCAGCTTCTCTACCGTGGAATCCGGCTTCGGGTGTTCGTCGGTATCGACGATGATGTCGCCCTTGCGGTTCGGCACCGTCACCGAGACGATCTCGTCCTTGAACCGGCCGGCGTCCATGGCCGCGCCGGCCTTCGCCTGGCTGGCGGCGGCAAACGCGTCCTGTTCATCGCGGGTGAGCTGCCATTTCTGGGCCACGTTTTCCGCCGTGTTGCCCATGTGATAGCCGTTGAAGGCGTCCCAAAGGCCGTCGCGGATCATGGTGTCGACCAGTTGGGCATCGCCCATCTTTTTGCCGGTGCGCATGTGCATCGCGTGGGGCGCCTGGCTCATGCTCTCCTGGCCGCCAGCAACCACGACGTCGCTGTCGCCCAACTGGATCGCCTGGCTGGCAAGGGCGATGGTGCGCAGGCCGGACCCGCAGAGCTGATTGACGCCGTAAGCCGTGCGTTCCACCGGAATGCCGGCGCTGATCGCCGCCTGGCGGGCCGGGTTCTGACCGGCGGCCGCGGTGAGGATCTGTCCCAGGACGACCTCGTCCACCTCCTCGGCCGCCACGCCGGCGCGTTGCAGCACCTCCTTGATCACGACCACGCCCAGTTCGTGCGCCGGCAGGGTGCTGAGCGCGCCGTTGAACGTACCGATCGGGGTTCGGGCGGCGCTGGCGATGACAACGTCGGTCATTAATCACTTCTCCTCTGGTGACGGTCGATGATCCGGACCACGCCGGACCATCGCAGCAGCGCGGCCAATCGGGCGCGCGTTTCGATTTCTGGCTCGACAACGATAACACCGGTTGTACCGAGCACAAGGCGTGGGGTTATCGAGTGGGCAGCTTGTTCAGCCACTCGGCGACGACCGCCCAGACGTGGGGCTTCGCCGCGCCCGATACAACCATGCCGATATGGCCAAGTGGCGGTTCTACGGTGTCGGAGCCGGGCATCGACGTCGCCAAGGCCTGGGCGCTGGCCGGCGGCACGATGCGATCGCGGGCCGGTATCAGATGCAGGCTGGGTAGATCGAGGGACGTGGGGTCGACCGGCAGTCCTGCAACCCGCCAGGTGCCCATGGCCGGGCTGTTCAAGCCATACCACTCGCTCAAGCAGGTTTCCGCGACGCGGGCGGCCAGCGGGACGCCGTCGTTCAGCCAGTCCTCCAGCGCGACGAAGGCTTCGGCGTCGGGGCCATCCGGGTCCATGTCGGCGAAGTGCGAAAACTTCTTGATCGCCAGCAAGGGGTCCAGAGCCATGAACAGGGTCTGAATGGCGTCGACCGGCAATACGCCCACCCCCTGCACCCAGACGCGCCAGACCGCGTACAAGGCGGCCACGCGCTTTGCGCTCTCTGGATCGTCGGCATGGAAATCCCACGGCGTGGCCATCAGCACCAGCCCCGACAAGTCCGGCGCCCGCCGGGACGCCAGGGCGGTCACCAAGTTACCGCCCATGCAGTAGCCGAGCACGGGTACCGGGCCGCCCACCGCTTCAAGCACGGCGTTCAGCGCGCGTTCCAGCCGTCCCGCGATGTAGTCGGTCAGATCGAAGCCGCGCTCGCTGGCATCGGGCGAGCCCCAATCGACCAACAGCGGGCGTACCCCCTGTCCAGCCAGCCACCTGAGGAAGCTGCGGCGCGCGGAAAGGTCGAGGACGTAGCCGCGATTGATCAGCGACGGCACAACGAGCAATGGCCGCCCGCCCTTGGGACCATAATCAAGGATGCGGGTCTGGCCCTCGTGCCACAGGATCGGCGGTTCGGCCAGATCGCGTCGGTAGGCGTGATGCCGATAGCGTTCCAGACCGGTCAGGAACCGGTCGGCACGCTGCCTTACCGCCCACTCGACCGCCGAAAACCAGTCTTCAGTGGGCAGCCCGGCGACGTCTTGTTCGAGCGCTTGCCACGCTTCCGGCTGGCTTGTCGACAGCCAGGTCGGCCATTTGCCGTTCAAGAGCGGCAATGCGTTCAGTGAGCCGAGCCACATCGCCTGGGCCGTCGCCAGATGAAGACCCAGCGGACGGGGCCCGCGTCTGGGCGCCTGTGCTGTTGCGGTCATCCTGTTTGTCCGGGTTCACGTTCATGCCGCCGAAGGCCGCCACCCAGGCCGCCGGATCGGCCCATTGCTGGCCGAACGAGGCAAACCAGCGGCTGAGCGCGTCCGACGCAGCGGGGTCCGAGGCGATGGCCGCGAACTCCTCTTGCCAAAGATCGAGGTAACGACGCGCAAGGTCCGCCATTTCCGGCGGCTGTTGCGGCTGGTCCGGCTGGTCTGGCTGGTCTGCGGCAGGCCTTTCGGTCTGCCTGGTGCCACGGCGCGACGACATGGCGACAGTATAGCGGGTGGTGACCAAACGACACCAGGCATCGCAAGCGGCAGACCCGCCGGCCATGTTGCGGCGCACAGCCGGTCTTGCCACGGCTGATAACGTCTTGTACCACTTGGGCGTTTAGGCGTTGCGGTATTCTGCCGCAACCTAAGGGGTACAGGGTGTCGGCCATGGCCAGCAGAGCAAGCAGCGGCGGCAAACAGGTCACCGAGACGGATGCGGCGGCGGATACCGCCAGCCCGATCAAGATCAAGAAGTACGCTAACCGGCGGCTCTACAACACCGCGACCAGCAGCTACGTGACCCTCGACACGCTGTGCCAAATGGTCAAAGAGGGCAAGGAGTTCGAGGTCGCCGACGCCAAGACCGGCGAGGACATCACCCGGTCCGTTCTCACCCAGATCATCGTCGAAGAGGAGGCCAAGGGCGAAAACCTGTTGCCGATCGGCTTTCTGCGGCAGTTGATCAGCCTTTATGGCTCGAACATGGAACTGATCGTTCCGAACTATCTGGAATATACCATGCGGTCGTTTGCGGAGAACCAGGACCGCGTCCGAAACTACTTCCAGGAAACGATGGGCGGCGTCTTCCCGTTTGCCAACCTGGAGGACATGGGCAAGCAGAACCTGGCGCTGTTCGAGCGTACAATGCGCATGTTCTCGCCCTTCACAAGCGCGGCGACGGACGGTGCGGACGTCAAGAAGGACGCGCCCGACACCAGCGCGGCGGAAGACATCGAGGCCTTGCAGAGCAAGCTGGACGATCTGCAGGCACAGTTGAAGAAGCTAAACCGGCCCTGATTGTCAGGCGCGTCCGCGGCGAAGCCTGCCGCGCCCCCAGGCAAAAACAATCGCGGCCGCCAGACCGACCGCCACAACCGCGATCACCAGGGCGGCCCAGTCGGCGATAAGTGTTGGCGGCCCTCGTCGATAGACATTGTCGGCCAGCGCCAGCAGGGCGGCGATGATCCCGACCAACACCGCGGGATGACGACGCGCGAACCGCAAGGCGGCGTCAGTCCTCGTCGCCGCCGAACATCTGCTCTTGCAGATAGTTCTGAATGCCGACCGTGCCGATCAAATCCTGTTGGGTTTCCAGCCAGTCAATATGCTCCTCGGTATCGTCGAGGATTTTGGTCAGGATTTGCCGGCTGACGAAGTCGTGAAGTTCCTCGCAGACGGTGATCGCCTTCTTCACGGCAGTCTGGTTAGCGGTTTCCGAGCCCATGTCAGCGTCGAACATCTCCGGCACGGTTTCACCGATTTTCAGCCGGCCCAGATCCTGCAAGTTCGGCAAGCCGTCCAGCATCAAGATGCGGTCGATCAGCAGGTCGGCATGTTTCATCTCGCCGATCGATTCCTCATAGACCTTGTCGGCCAGCTTCAGCAGTCCCCAGTTCTTCAGCATGCGGGCATGCAGAAAGTACTGATTGATGGCCGTCAGTTCGTTCTTGAGAATGCCGTTAAGCTGCTTAATGACGGCGACTTCGCCCCGCATTTCCGATCTCCCTCTTGGCTTGTTGCCAGGAATATAGCGTTCGAATCGGGATTTGGAACCATTTTTTCCTTTGTTTTCAATATGTTAATGAGAACCATTATCACTTGCAGAACGCCTGCGCTCGGCGTCGACCGCGTCGAGCTGGTCCGTCGTTGCCGGCAACGAGAACAGGGTTGCGAGGTCGACCGGCAGCCGGCGGCGCCAGTTAGGGTGCTGGTCCACGGTTCCTGGCAGGTTCACCATTTCCTGCAAGCGCAGCAAATCCTCCAACTGGACCATCATCAGCCGGGATGGCGTTTTCGCCAGATAAAGCTGGACGGCCTTTGCCAGTTCCGGCGACAGCGTTCCCGTCGCGTCAAGAACTGGGGCGTCGTGGGACCAGAGCCCGGCATCGACCAGGGCGTCGATCAGGCGCCGCCGGTCGGCGGCACGATCGGCAATATCGGCATCCCTAACCTCGTCTGACGGGTACTGGCGAAGCTGTTGGCGAAGGTGCAAGTCCTCGCCCGACCAAAACCCGGCGAGGGTCGGCAGATCGTGCGTCGCAAACATCACCAGCGCGTTCTCCGGATAGGTCTCAGGCCGTGCGAACAAGCCCTCACCGACCCGCTCAAACAGCATCAGCCGATAGGACAGGACACCGCTTTCGGCCATCGTCTCGCGAAAGCCGGGCGGTACGGTGCCAAGGTCCTCGCCGACCACGATGCAACGGTGACGCCGGGATTCCAGGGCCAGGATTCGCGTGAGAGGTTCCAGCGGAAAGGAAATGTAGGCGCCGCGCGTCGCGTCCAGTCCGTCCGATATCCAAAAGCCGTGCAGCAATGCCATCGCGTGATCGACCCGCAACGCCCCGGCGTGTCGCATGTTGGCACGCAACGACCGGATCCACGGCGCATAGCCGCCATCCGCAAGGGCCAACGGGTTGAACGGCACCAGGCCCCAATTCTGTCCCAGCCGGTTCAACAGGTCGGGCGGCGCCCCAACGGAAACACCGGCCGCGAAGGCGTCTCTGCCCGCCCAAGCCGCGGCGCTGTCCGGCCCGACGCCAACCGCCAGATCCCGATAGAGGCCGACCGCCATACCGTTGGCACCGCCAGCAGCCTTCGCCAACTGCTCGTCCGCCAGCCATTGAAGCCAGGCGTGAAAGGTGACCGTATCTGCGTGTTGGGCCGCGAAGTGGTCGACAGAGGAGCCATCCGGCCGCCGCAAGTCCTCGGGCCAATTGCGCCAGTCGATCATCGCGGGACTGTCGGCCGACAGACGCTCCTGGATCGCCATGAAGCGCGCGAAGGCCTCCAGCGCGGTGCCGCCCTCGGCACGAAACGCAGCGAACGAGGCATGGCGTTCGGCGGACGCCAGGGGCCAGTTCTCAAAGGCGGCGCGCATGACCTCGAGAAACAGGCGGGTGACGGCCGGATAGTCGATCAGATCCAGTTGCGCGAGCGCCGCGTGCCGTTGACCCGACAGCAGCGCCTGGGCCGTTGTACTGGCAGCGACCTCGGGTACCGAGCGCGGATCGATGTAGAGAACGTTGAGAAAGTCGCGGCTGGCCGGTGAATAGGGGCTGCGGCGTTCAGGGTCCGCCGGGCTCAGCGCATGCAGCGGATTGAGGCCGACAAGATCCGCGCCGCAGCCAGCCGCAAACCCGGCCAACTCCGCAAGGTCGCCGAGACTGCCGATCCCGCTCGCATGCGGCCCGCGCAGGGAATAGAGTTGGCAGGCTAGGCCCCACAAACGGCGGCCAGGTGCCGCATCTTCCGGAAGCCAGCAGAGCTTCGGCGCAACGATGAGCCCGCATTCCAACGTGCTTTCGCCAAACGTTACAGTCAGCCGGTGATAACCTTCCGGCCAGGCGACATCGAGCCGACACCCGCGCCGAACCATGCGCCGCCCATCGACCTCGCGTTCGTCTTCGACAGGACAGTCGAGCAGGTCCAGGCGGCCCTCATGCCTTTGGCCCCCCTCTTCCAGAAGCTGCCAACGCGCCATCGCGCAGTCGGCGTAGACATGCAGCGGGATCTGCGCCGGCTGTTGTTCAGCCGGCACGACCAGCGATCCCGGTAATCCACGGCGCCAAGGACGCTCCCGCACTGTCGCCAAGCTGGCTTGTTGCTGCCTGTCGGTTTCAGCCGGCAGGCCGAGCGCGCCGAGGATGCGCATGGCGGTTTCCGCCTGTAACGGGTGATGGGTCCCGAAGGCGTCGTGAAAGCCGGCTTCGATGCCGGCCTCGGCCGCAAGCTGGAACAGCGTCGCGTTTGGATCGTCCACTTTGCGCCCAAGACCTCAGTTCAGGGTGAACACGGCCAGCGATCGGGCCTGAAGGTCGAAGCTGTCGCCCATCTCGATGGCGACATCGCCCTCGCGGGCCCGCGGGCTCGACGTATCAAGGACGCGGGACCAGCGCTGTCCGCCGCGCAGGACCGGCAACGAGAACGGCACAACGTCATCATGGGCGTTAAACAGGATCAGCAGCACCGCGTCGTCGGCGGGCTTGCCATCGTCTGTGACGTCCCGGCCCGTCGCGCCGCCCAGCAGCAGGCCGACCGAGCGCGCGATGGGGTTCTGCCATTGGTCGGATTGCTTTTCCAAACCGTAGGGCGTCAGCCACATGACATCGGGGACGCCCGTGTCGGACACCAGGTCGCCATGTAGGAACCGACGCCGTCGCAGCACCGGGTGCGCCTTGCGCAGCGCGGTCAGCCGCCGAGCAAAGACCAGCAGGTCCCGGTCCTGACCTGCCCAATCGATCCAGCCGATCCCGTTGTCCTGGCAATAGGCGTTGTTGTTGCCGAATTGGCTGTTCGCGATCTCGTCGCCGGCCAGCAGCATCGGTACGCCCTGGCTGAGCATCAGGGTCGCCAGAAGATTGCGGCGGGTCCGCGCGCGGGCGTCGTTGATGCCCACGTCATCCGTCGGGCCCTCGACACCGTGGTTGGATGACAGGTTGTGGTCGTGGCCATCATGGTTGGTCTCGCCGTTGGCCTCATTGTGCTTCTGGTCATAAGCGGTGAGGTCGGCCAGCGTGAAGCCGTCATGGGCGGTGACCAGGTTGATCGACGCCGTCGGGCGCCTGCCGCGATGATCGAAGAGACCGGCCGAGCCCGTGACGACGGCCGCCAGGCCCGGTAGCTGGCCCTCATCGCCACGCCAATAGGCGCGCGCGGTGTCCCGAAACTGATCGTTCCACTCAGACCATCCGGGCGGGTACTGGCCCACGCGATAGCCGTCGGGCCCGATGTCCCAGGGTTCGGCGATCATCTTGATGTGCGCGAAGGCCGGTTCCTGACGGACGGCGGCGAAAAACGCGGCGTCAGGACTGAAGGCGCCGTTCCAGGGCGGCCCCTCGGCACGGCGCCCCAATGTCGTCGCCAGATCAAACCGAAAGCCGTCGACGCGCATGTCTTCGACCCAATAGCGCAGGCTGTCCATGATCATCTGCAGCACCCTTGGATGGGCCGTGTTCAGCGCGTTTCCAGTGCCGGTGTGATTGACATAGTGCCGCCTGTTGTCCGGCGTCAGCCGGTAGTAGGACGCGTTGTCGATGCCACGAAAGGACAAGGTCGGGCCGCGCTCATCACCTTCGCAGGTATGGTTGTAGACCACATCCAAAATGACCTCTATGCCGACCTCGTGCAGCCGTGAGATGACGGTCTTGACCTCGTCGATGCCGGCGCCCGACAGAAAGCGCGGTTCCGGCGCGAAGAACGACAAGGTGTTGTAACCCCAATACTGGCGAAGTTCCTTTTCGACCAGAAAACGGTCGTCGAGAAAGGCGTGGATCGGCAACAGCTCGATCGCCGTGACGCCGAGGTCCAGCAGGTGATCGATGACCGGCTGTTGCGCCAGGCCGGCAAACGTTCCCCGCAAGCCATTGGGCACGTCCGGGTGGGAAGCGGTCAGGCCCCTGACGTGCGCCTCATAGATGATGCTGTCGGCCAGCGACCGCCTCGGCCGCCGGTCTCGGCCCCAGCTAAAGGCCGAGTCCACGACCCTGCCCTTGACCATGGAGCGTGCGTTGTCGCGCCGGTCAAAGGACAGGTCGGCCCTGCTGGAGCCCAAGCGATAGCCGTGATGCGCGTCGATCCAGCGGAAGGTGCCGGCGAGACTGCGCGCGTAGGGGTCGAGCAGCAGCTTGGACGGGTTGAACCGATGGCCCGCCTCCGGCTCGTACGGCCCGTGCACGCGATAGCCATAGACCAGGCCGGGACGGGCGCCGGCCAGATAGCCGTGCCAGACCTCGTCGGTGTATTCCGGCAGCTCGATCCGCTCCAGCTCGCGCTGGCCCTGGTCGTCGAAGAGACACAGCTCGACCTTGGTCGCGTTGGCGGAAAACAGCGCGAAATTGACGCCGCGCCCATCGAACGTAGAGCCCAGAATGTCGGGCTGGCCGGGACGCAGGCGCCCCGTCGTCAGATGTGGGGTGTAGGGCATCGCAAGAAGGGCGTTGGGGGCACTTGGATCTGGGCCCGCTTATTGCGGCCGATCGCGATACAGGTCAAGCGCCGCCAACCGGCACGGCCTTGGTCAAGCCAGCTCGAAAACGACGGTGGCTAGGGGCGGCAACGTCAGGGAGATCGAATAGGGCTGGAAGTGCCAACCCTCAGGCTCGGCATCGACGCCGCCCAAATTGCCTAGCCCGCGGCCGCCATAGGCCGTCGCGTCGGTGTTCAGACGTTCGACCCAGCGCCCGCCGGCCGGAACGCCGACGCGATACCCGTGCCGTGGGATCGGCGTCAGGTTCGACGCGACGAGGACAGGCTTCGCGCCCTCGCGCCCTTTACGCAAATAGATGAACACCGACTGGTCGACATCGCCGCCCTCGATCCATTCGAACCCATCCGGGTCGCAGTCGAGCTGATGCAGGGAAGGTGTGTCGCGGTACAGGCGATTAAGGTCCCGTATCAGGCTTTGCAGGCCCGCATGCGGCCGCCAGCCATGGCCGTAATCCTGGGCGACCAGATGCCAGTCTAGGCTGACATTGTGGTTCCATTCGCCCCACTGCCCGAACTCGCCGCCCATGAACAGCAGCTTTTTGCCCGGATGGGTCCACATGAAACCGTAATAGGCGCGCAGATTGGCGAACTTCTGCCAATCGTCGCCAGGCATCTTGGCCAAAAGCGAGCGTTTGCCGTGGACGACCTCGTCATGGCTCAACGGCAGGACGAAGTTTTCGGAGAAGGCATAGAGCAGCCCGAAGGTCATCTCATTGTGGTGATAGCGCCGGTGCACCGGATCATGGCTCATATACTGCAAGGTGTCGTGCATCCAGCCCATGTTCCACTTGAAGCCGAAGCCGAGCCCGCCCGTATAGACCGGCCGTGAAACGCCGGGCCAGGCGGTCGACTCCTCCGCCACCGTGGTCGCGCCCGCGAACCGACCGAACACCTCAGTGTTCATAGCGCGCAGAAAATCGATGGCCTCCAGGTTCTCGCGGCCGCCGAACGCGTTGGGGATCCACTCGCCGCTGTTGCGGCTGTAATCGAGGTAGAGCATCGAGGCCACGGCATCCACGCGCAGGCCGTCGATATGGTACTTGTCGAACCAGAACAGCGCGTTGCCCAACAGAAAGTTGGACACCTCGCGGCGCCCGTAATTGTAGATCAGCGTGTTCCAGTCCGGGTGGAACCCCTTGCGCGCGTCGGCATGTTCGAAAAGATGCGTGCCGTCGAAGCCGCCGAGGCCATGGGCGTCGGTCGGAAAGTGGCCGGGAACCCAATCGACCAGAACGCCCAGGCCAGCCTCGTGCGCGGCCTCCACGAAGGCCTGAAAACCCCGAGGCGAGCCGAAGCGGCTGGTCGGCGCGTACAAGCCGACGGGCTGGTAACCCCACGAGCCGTCGAACGGATATTCGTTGATCGGCATCAACTGAATATGGCTGAAGCCCAAATCCTTGGCGTAGCCGACCAGGTCCTGGGCCAGTTCCTCATAGGTCAGATAGCGGTTGTCGGGACCGCGTCGCCAAGACCCGAGATGCACTTCATAGATCGAGATCGGCGCATCCAGCGCGTTGGCCGCGCCGCGCGTCTGCATCCAGGTTTCGTCCGACCAGTCACGATCAAGCGGCGGCGCGACGACGCTGGCCGTGGCTGGCGGGTGTTCCGCGGCAAAACCGAACGGGTCGGCACGCAGCGGCGTCAGATGCCCTTCCGGGCCGACAATCTCGTACTTGTAGCGCGTTCCGGGGCCGACGCCCGGTACGAAGCTTTCCCAAACGCCGATGCCGTGGCGCAACCGCATCGGGTGCAAGCGGCCGTCCCAACCGTTGAAATCGCCGACGACGGAAACCCGTTGGGCGTTCGGTGCCCAAACCGCGAAGCTGGTGCCGTCGACACCCTCGACGGTCGTCGGATGGGCGCCAAAACGCTCATAGGCCTCAAGGTAGCGGCCCTCGCCCCAAAGATGCGCATCGAGATCGCCAAGCACCGGCGGGAACCTGAACGGGTCTTCCCGCGTGCTTTCGCCCTCCGGCCCGCGAACTTGAAGACGGTAGGCGAAGGGTTGGTCCCGGCCGGGAACGGCACCGACGAAGAGGCCCTGCTCGTGCACCCTGTCGAGGGTCGCCAAGCTTTTCCCGGTCTCGCTATCGACGACCGCGACCGCCCCGGCACCGGGCTGAAAGGTGCGCACGACCCATCGGCCATCCGCCTCGTGCGCCCCGAGAAAGCCAAAGGGATCGCCGTGGCGACCGGCAATGATGGCCTCAACCTGCTGCGGATCGGCGTCCAATCGAGCCGATGGTTCGCGCCGTTTCGGTCGGCGTCCAGTCGTCTTGCTCACGCCCGCCTCCTTTCGCGGCCGTTCACGCAGCCTTCAACAGCCTACCATAGACGATGAACGCAGACAGACCAGCAAGTCCGTTGGATGGATCGGAACCTCTCAGTTCGCGCTTTCGCCATCCGTCTCGGTTTCGGCGGGGGCGGCGGATTCCTCCGCGCCATTGCCATCGGTGTCGGCGTCATCGGTGTCATCGGCCGGCGCACCGCCATCGTCGACCGCCGGGGTCTCACCGTCCTCTTCGCTTGCCCCGCCGGCAGCTTCGGGCTCTTCCTCGCTTGGCGGCGCTTCGGCGTCGCCGGGCGGGCCGGCCAAGCTGTCCACGGCGAGCTGCCGGACCAATGCGGCTATCGCGTCGGTTGCCGAGGTGACGTCATCGACGAGCGTCTCGTCTCCCTCATGGAAAAACACCGAGTAAAAGTTGTCGTCCAGCACGAAGATCGCCGTGACGACACTGGTACCGAGATCGCCGGTGCAAAGCATGTCGACCGGGGCGAACGCATAGCGCTCGTCCAGGACCTCGACCTCACCAGGTGTGGCCTCGAACTCTCCGTCGCATCGATCCCCAAGTATGCCCAGATAGTCGTCGAGAAAACCCTGGATCTCGATGTCGGCAGTCGTACGGTCGCGTTGGTGCAGACCGCCGACCACTTCACCGATCAGCCAAATCTGGGTCAGCTCCATCTCATCGACCGGTAACTGTTCCTGCGGCACCAGCAAGGCACCCTCGATACCAGCCGCCTGAAGCAACGCGGCCATCGCGTTGGTGCCGATCCGTTGCGGGCCGTCGCCTTCGACCTGGGTCGGCTCCGGCTCGGGCGGCAGGATCTGATTGGCGAGCCCAATGCAGTCGATCAGGGCGCCGAACGCGGCGAACGTCCCGCTCAGCGGAAACTCGAACGCGCCATAGTCGGTTTCCAGCAACATTACGTTGCCGCGCCGCAGCGCATCAAGCAGTTCCGGCGTGTCGCCGGCAGCCAGCACCAGAATGTCCTCGCCCCCAGGGGCCGCCGGGATGCGTGCGTCCAGCCGGCGATCGACCTGCAGCACGACCGTACTGGTGCCCGTCGACGGGCTGAACTCAAACGACGGATCGACAAGGCCGATATTGATCTCGTTGCGCCGGTTCAGCGAAACGATCAGCACCTGATCGCCGTTAAACGCCCGGCGGACATCGCAATGGCTGAAATCCCCCGCCTCCGACCGCGCGCGCGCGCCGCCCTCCCAACCCGATTGGTTGATGATGAACTGCGGCGGAACCTCCTGTGCGGCGGCATCGCCGATCGGCGCGGCCGTCGCCAGAAGGGCCACGCCGGCGGCCAGCGTGCCGAGCATTTTGAGAGATGGTTTGGGTTGCATGACCGGGCCGGGCATCGCCATCCTTATCCGTTACGGTAGTTGATATCCAAAGTCGTCCGACATCGCAGAGCTACAGCGGGCAGGCCGCAGCGGGGCGCGGCGTGGTGTTCGCTGTCGTCGCACACTGGCCGGTCCATGTGAAGACCGAAACAGCGCGGCGAGATGGCTCTGTCGCGATGAATGATAGCGTCCATCGCGAACCCGGCCGTTCAAAGATAGGTGAGATTGGCTCGCTTGCAGCCGGATCGACCCACTGTATGGGCCCAAAACGGCTGCGCGACATCTACAGCCCAGCGAACGCAGCGTCACCAGGCTGAATGGGCGCAGAGGTGGTTTCGCGGCCGGTGGGCCTTACACTTCGATGTCGATGCCGGCGCGCTGCCCAACGGCGCGGATGAGACCAACCAGGCGCTTGCGGATCAGCGGATCTTCGATGCTGTAGTAGGCGCGGGCCAGTTCCAGCGTCTCGCGCCGCTTCATGCCAGTGCTTTCGCCCGCACTCTCCGCAGCCGCCAGCTCCGGCGACATCGGCGACTGAGGCAGGTCCTGTACGTCTTCGAAGAAGTAAGTGATCGGAACATCCAGCGAGCGGCTGAAGTCGACAAGGCGGCTCGCGCTGATACGATTGGTGCCGCGCTCGTACTTCTGGATCTGCTGGAAAGTCAGGTTGACCCGCCGGCCGAGGTCGGTCTGTGTCAATCCCAAGAGGGTGCGCCGCAGACGCAACCGATGGCCAATGTTGATGTCGATCGGATGTGGCGAGTCGACGGAGCGCGGGCGACCGACTCGTCGACGGGGCGCCGCCTCAGCAGCTTCTTTCTTGCTGCTTGTGGACACCGAACGCAAACGCCGGGGGGAATTAGCCATTTCAACCGTGCCTTATGCCATCAGAATGAGAGAAAGGGATCAGACAATAGGAAATTTCCTATTTGTCAAACCATATCTGGACAATATGGCTAAGCGAAGGCAAATTGACAACTTACAACTGCTACTGGCTGAAAATGTTTCGCGGCAATCACCCCATTTAGTCGGTTTGGCTGGCCGCAGCGTCGCCTTTGCCGTCTTTTGGCGTAATCGTTCCGTCGGTCTCGCCGACGCCCCGAATCAGCCAGTCGAGCGTCTTGCCGGACGTTTGCGACAACCGGTCCAGTTCATCAAGACTCGGCTCAACTTCGCCTTCTTCGAGCGCGCTATACCGCCTCTGATCAATCTCCGCCGCCTTGGCGAATGCCGAAGGGCGCGGGTACTCGGATTGCGCCCGCGCCATGGCGAGACGCGCTGGAAAACTGTCCGGCGCGTTAGCGGGCACCTTGGCATTCACCGCCCGGCCAACCGACGCTTTCTCAGGCGCGATCAGGGTGGCCTCGGGCATGCCAAGAAGACCGGCAAGCTCGCGGCGGACGCGTTCCGGCAGGTGTTTCGGTGTGCCGCGATGGACAAACTGGTGCAAATACGCGTGATTGCGGCCGAGCGCCCGCGAAAGTGAGGCCAGCGTCACCCGATTCTGCTTAACCATTGCCAACAAGTAGGCACGGGCGGGATCCACGAGAAAACCCCCGACTCAATTCATCTAGAAAACTGAACACACAACATCGACTGATGGTGGAGAACGTGCCACTTAAGACAAGATTAGTATAGACCAATTCCATCGGTGCCTATTGGCAGAGGATTTCCTATCTGACCACTATGCTTCTGCGTTTACAGCCATGGCGGGAAATCGAGTAGGTTCCGGAGATCAGACTTTGGCGAGAGCACGCGTTGCTTTGGTCCGCCAATCGGGTTTCCGGCAGCGTGACCGGATTCGAGTAATTCTCCCGGGCGATGGCTCGCTAAACGCTAACCTCTCAAAGGGACGTTGAACCCCGAGAGACTCTCGCATTGGATGACATCAGAATACCGACTGTCGCATAGGTTTGGGCCGTCGATCACGCTGGATGATGTCGCCCCAGGGATGTCACGCCAAAGCCAGCAACGGCTTGCAGCACGAAACGGCAGCAGCAGCTCAAGCAACCGAGGGCACGGCGATCAGCACCATCGCCAGGAAATGGCAGAAACTGCCGGCCAAGACGAACACGTGCCAAATGGCATGGTTGAAGCGCAAACGCTCCCACGCGTAAAAGGCCACCCCGGCACTGTAAATCACGCCGCCCAGAAGCAGCCAAAAGAGGCCGGCGACGCTGATGGCCGAAGCGATCTCGCCGACCGCAACAATGCCCATCCAGCCCATGACCAGATAGATCGGCACGACAATCCACCGGTCGTGACGACGACGCGCCAGCCGGAACACGATGCCGAATACGGCCAGCCCCCAAACCACACCGAACAACGACCAACCCCAGCCACCGCCTAGCCCCACCAAGGCGAACGGTGTGTAGGTGCCGGCGATCAGCAGAAAGATCGCCGTGTGATCAAAAGCTTCGAACGCCGACCGCAGGCGTGCGCCCGAGGGCGAAAAGGACGCGATGGAATGATAGGTCACCGAGTGATAGAGCGTCGATGCCAGGAAAACCAGGATCAGCGTTGCGCCATAGATGCTGAGACTGACGAAATGAAGTGCGTCCCCATCGTTCTGGGCAGTCCAGACCAACAGCATCACCAGGCCCGCAATGCTGAACAGAAGCCCGGCCGCGTGCGTCGCGACATTGACGACTTCCTCGATTGGCAGCTGGGCCCGCTCGCGGTGGTGCGCGATGTCGTGCGGCAAGTGCAATCGCGGGGCCTTCATACCCCGTGATATAGGCCTAAGTTCAAAGGCCGTCACATCACGAACCGTTACCTCTTTGAAACAGACGTTTGACGGCAAATGCGATCCAGAGGGCCGGGGCGGATGAAAAGCCACTATGGTCAAGTTACAATCGGCGCTATGGTTTCGTGATTGACGGCCCCGCGCCGAGTCCTGGTGTGGTGGGCTTTCCAACCGATATCGACGTATGAACAGGGAGTTTTTTCGGACATGAAGACCCTTTTTACGGCCACGGCGGTCGCCGCGCTCATGGTTGCAGTGCCGGCCAGCGCCCAAGATTTCAGCCATGCCGTCGTGTTCGACATGGGCGGCAAGTTCGACCGGTCCTTCAATGAAGGCATTTACAACGGGGTTGAGCGCTTCAGCGACGAAACGGGCGTCGAGTACGCCGAGTTCGAGGTCACCAACGAGGCACAGCGCGAGCAGGCGCTGAGGCGCATGGCGCAGGACGGCGCGGAAATCGTTATCGCCGTCGGCTTCGCGCAAGCCCCGGCGCTTGAGGTCGTGGCGGCCGAATTCCCCGATACCAACTTCACCATTATCGACGCCGTGGTCGACTTGCCGAACGTGCAATCGGTCGTGTTCCGCGAACATGAAGGCTCGTTCCTTGTCGGCATGCTGGCCGCGATGGCGTCGGAGACCGGGGCTGTCGGCTTCGTCGGCGGTATGGACATCCCGCTGATCCGTGCTTTCGGCTGCGGTTTTGCTCAAGGCGCGCTTTATGCGGACCCGGAGGTCGAGGTTTTCGAGAATATGACCGGCACGACGCCGGCCGCATGGAACGACCCTGGACGCGGGGGCGAGTTGGCGCGCAGCCAGTTCGACCGTGGCGCCGACGTCGTCTATGCCGCCGCCGGCGGTACCGGTCTGGGCGTCTATCAGGCGGCAGAGGACACCGGCAACCTGGCCATCGGCGTTGATTCCAACCAGAACTATCTGCATCCGGGCACGATGCTGACGTCGATGCTGAAGCGCGTCGACGTCGCGGCCTACAACGCGTTCCTATCGAGCCATGAAGGGACCTGGGAGCCGGGTATCCAGGTCTTGGGACTGGCCGAAGAAGGCGTTGGTTATGCACTCGACGAGCATAACTGGGACCTGCTGACCCATGACATGGTCAACGCCGCCAACTCCGCCATCATCGGCATCATGAATGGCGACATCGAGGTGGTTGATTACCGGGCGGACAATAGCTGCCCGGTGGAGTGACGGCCGGCGCGTCCTCACTGACCTCTGGTCGTAATGCCTAACGACCCGAACGCGCGTTCGATGGCCGGCGCATTGCCGCCGGCCATCGAGTTGCGTGCGATCAACAAGCATTTCGGGCCGGTCCACGCCAACAAAGACATTTCCATGACGGTGCCGAAGGGCACCATTCACGGCATCATCGGGGAAAACGGGGCCGGCAAGTCGACCCTGATGAGCATCCTGTACGGCTTTTACGCCGCCGATTCCGGCGAGGTCTTCGTCAACGGCCAACAAACCAGGATCGACAATTCGGACGACGCGATCGCGGCCGGCATCGGCATGGTGCATCAGCATTTCATGCTGGTCGATGTCTTCACGGTGCTGGAAAACATCATCCTCGGTGTCGAGGGCGGTGCGACACTGAAGCACGGCAGTGAATCCGCCAGGAAGTCACTGCTGGCGCTGGAGCAGGAATACCAGCTCGAAGTGCCGCTTGATGCGATCACCGGCGAACTGCCGGTCGGCATTCAACAGCGCGTCGAGATTCTGAAGGCGCTTTACCGCGGCGCCGACATCCTGATCCTGGATGAGCCGACGGGTGTGTTGACGCCGCAAGAGGCGGACCAGCTGTTCCGCATCCTCGGCACGCTGCGCGAGCAGGGCAAAACCGTCATCCTGATCACGCACAAGCTGCGCGAGATCATGGCCATTACCGACAATGTCACGGTCATGCGACAGGGCGAGGTGGTCGCCAACGTCGCGACCAAGGACACCGACCGTGAACATCTGGCGGAAATGATGGTCGGCCGCAAGGTGCTGCTGCGGGTCGACAAGCAGCCGGCCAGCCCCGGCAAGGCCATGCTTCAGGTCGATGGCCTGAACGTCTATGACCGCTTGGGTGTCCGACGGGTAAAGGACGTTTCGTTCAATGTCCGGGCGGGCGAGATCGTCGGCATCGCCGGCGTGTCGGGCAATGGCCAGTCGGAACTGCTGGCGGCCGTGGCCGGCACCATGCGGCCCCGCAGTGGAACGGTTGTTATCGAAGGTAGCGACGTTACCAAGATGGCTGGCTTTGATGCGGCGACCACGCGGGCGCTGGGCCTCGGGCACGTGCCGGAGGACCGGCACCACGAAGGGCTGGTCACCAGCTTTACCGCCAACGAGAATGCCATCCTCGGCTATCATCGTTCGGCCGATTACAATGGCGCGCTCTTCATGAGTGGCGGCGCGGTGGTCTCGGCCTGCCAGCGTTTCATGGCCGACTTCGACGTTCGTCCCCCCAACCCGTTCCTCAAGGCCGCGAACTTCTCCGGCGGCAATCAGCAAAAACTGATCGTCGCGCGCGAGATGGAACGGGATCCCAAGGTGCTGCTGGTTGGCCAGCCGACCCGCGGCGTGGATATCGGCGCCATCGAGTTCATTCATCGGCGGCTGATCGCGATGCGCGACGCCGGCAAGGCCGTTCTTCTGGTCTCCGTCGAACTGGATGAGGTCATGAGCCTGTCCGACCGCATCCTGGTGATGTTCGACGGACTTATCGTCGGCGAAATGCCGGCCGCCGATGCGACCGAGCAGAAGCTTGGCCTGATGATGGCCGGCATCAATCCCGACGCTGAAAGCGACGCAGCAACGGTCGAGGCGGCATCGGCGTGAGCAGTTTCGGCAAACCGGCCGACGTGCCGAGATGGGTCAGTCTCGGCCTCGTGCCCCTCGTCAACCTGATCGCGGCCTTCATTCTCGCCGGCCTCGTCGTGCTGGTGATCGGCGAGGACCCGATCCGCGCGGTGCAACTGCTGATCAGCGGCGCCTTCGGCAGCTTCGTCAACATCTCCTTCACGCTCTATTACGCCACCAACTTCATCTTTACCGGCCTGGCCTTTGCGGTGGCCTTCCATTGCGGCCTGTTCAATATCGGCTCTGAGGGGCAGGCCTATATTGGCGGCCTGGGCGTCGGCCTCGTCTGCCTCTGGCTGGGCGCTTTCCTGCCCTGGCCGGTCCTGCTGCCGATCGCGATCGTGGCCGGCTGCCTGTTCGGCGCCGCGTGGGCCTTTATCCCCGCCTATCTGCAGGCCAAGCGCGGCAGCCACATCGTCATCACGACCATCATGTTCAACTACATCGCCTCCGCGGTGATGGTCTATCTGATGGTCAACGTGCTGATCGCGCCGGGCCAGCAATCGCCGGAAAGCGTGCCGTTCGAAGACTGGGCGACCCTGCCCACGGTGACGGAGATGCTGGCCGCGATCGGCGTGCCGTTCCGCCGCGTGCCGCTGAACCTGTCGTTCATCTGGGCGCTCTTGTGCTGCGTCGCCGTGTTCTTCTTCATCTGGCGTACGCGTTGGGGCTACGAGATCCGAACGGTCGGCGCCAACCCGCAGGCCGCCGTCTATGGCGGCATCTCGGTGTCGCGCAACATGATCCTGGCCATGGCGATCTCCGGCGCACTGTCCGGCTTCGTGGGCCTGAACGAGATCATGGCGGTTCAGGAACGGCTGCTGTTGAACTACGTCGCCGGCTACGGATTTGTCGGCATTGCGGTGTCGCTGATGGGCCGCAACCACCCGGTGGGCATCGTTCTGGCCGCGATCCTGTTCGGCGCGCTCTACCAGGGCGGGGCCGAGCTTGCCTTCGAAATGCCGCTGATCACCCGCGAGGTGGTGGTCGTCATCCAGGGCCTGGTGATCCTGTTCGCCGCCGCCCTGGAGAACATGTTCCGCGATCCGATCGAGAACTTCTTCAAGCGGCGCGGTGCCCGTGCCGATGCCGTGGCGGCGAAATAGGCGGGCCGGCGCGATGGACCTCTTCAACGATCTGATCCTGCTGTTGGATGCCACCGTCCGCGTGGCGACACCGCTGATCTTCGCCGCGCTTGCCGGCCTTTACTCCGAACGGTCGGGCGTGTTCGACATCGGCCTTGAAGGCAAGATGCTGATCTCGGCCTTTGCCGCCGCCGCCATCGCGGCGGTCAGCGGCTCCGTACTGATCGGTCTGGCGGCGGGCATGCTCGCCGGCATCATGTTTGCCCTCTTGCATGGCTTTGCCTGCATCACCTATCGCGGCAATCAGATCGTTTCCGGCGTGGCGATCAACATGCTGGCGGTCGGCCTGACAACCAGTTTGGGCCATGCCTGGTTTCAGCGCGGCGGCCAAACGCCCAGCCTGGAGAACCCGGAGGCGTTCGAGGGTGTCGACCTGCCCTTGGTGCCGCCAAGCGACACGGAAATCGCCGAGGGGCTGGAAGAGGCAGGGCTAGACCTGAACCCGCGCGATGACGCGTTCTTCATCGACGCTGTTGAGGATTTGCCGCCCGAAGAGGTTGCCGACGCGGGCAGCGTTGAAGCGCTAATGGACACCATCATTGCCAGCGACCCGGAACTGGGGAACCGCCAAATCGGCCGGCTGGAACGTGCCGCCGAAGAGGCGGATCAGACAGGGACCGGGATCGACGGCGTGCGCGAGGTCTTGACCGAAGCCACGGCCGAGCCGACACCGTTCCTGAGCTGGGCCATGGGTGGCATTCAGGATTTCGCCAACGGCTTCGTCGATATCCTGCAGGCGGAACGGTTCTTCAGCATTCAACTGCCACTGGCGGAGACCTTGGCTGACGTGCCGATCATCGGCGGCATCTACAGCGAGCTGCTGAGCGGCCACAGCATTCTGGTCTATGTCGCCATCCTGGCCGTGCCGTTTACCGCCTGGGTGGTCTATCGCACGCGCTTTGGCCTGCGCCTGCGCGCGGTCGGCGAAAATCCGGCGGCCGTCGACACAGCCGGCATTTCCGTCGTCTGGCTGCGCTATCGCGCCGTGATCATTACGGGGTTGTTATGCGGCCTGGCCGGCGCCTACCTCTCAACCTCGCAAGGTGCCGCGTTTGGGCGAGAGATGACGGCCGGACAAGGCTTCATCGCGCTGGCGGCGCTGATCTTCGCCAAGTGGCGGCCGTGGCCGGTGCTGTTCACCTGCCTGCTGTTTGGCTTTTTTGGAGCGATCGAGGCACGCCTGCAGGGCGCCGAAATCCCTGGCATTGGCGAGATCCCCGTGCAGTTCATCCAGGCCCTGCCCTACATTCTGACCGTTGTCGTTCTGGCCGGCTTTATCGGCAAGGCGGTGGCACCGAAGGCAGGCGGCATCCCGTACGTCAAGGAACGCTGACGATGGCCTTTGCGTCTCGTTTCGGCGACCTGTTCGAGGCGGCGGCAAAAGTGCGCGAAAATGCCCACGTGCCCTATTCCAACTTCAAGGTCGGCGCCGCTCTGCTGACTGAAGGTGGCGACGTGATCGCTGCGTGCAATGTTGAAAACGCGGCCTATCCGCAGGCCCAATGCGCCGAGGCCAGCGCGATCGGCTCCATGGTCGCCAAGCATGGCGCCACCAGGATCGTGGAGGCGCTGGTGATCGGCGGCGAGGCAGGTGATGGGATGTTGTGCAGCCCCTGTGGTGGCTGTCGCCAGCGCTTGCGCGAGTTCGCGTCGCTGGAGACGCCGGTGCATATCTGCGGCCCGGAAGGGCTGCGCCGGACGATGACGGTCGACGAGTTGCTGCCCTTGTCGTTTGGACCCGATAATCTGGACACATGAACGCATGAGCACGGCAACCGATGCGACCGAGGCGGCGCTGACTGTTCAGCACCGCCTGCCCGGCTTTATCCCCAGGATGGGCATCATCCTCGGTTCCGGCCTGGGCCCGCTGGCGGACAAGATCGAGGACCCGCACGCAATCCCTTACGATGACTTGCCGGGCTTCCCGTCCATCGGCGTCAGCGGCCATGCCGGCAAGCTGATCCTGGGTCTGCTCGGCGGGGTGCCCGTTGCGTGCCTGGCCGGCCGGGCGCACGCTTATGAGGGCCGGATCGACGCCATGAAGGTGCCGGTGCGCACCGTGAAGCTGATCGGCGCCGAGGCCCTCTATCTGACCTGCGCGGCCGGCAGCATGCGCGAGACTGTCGGTCCAGGCAGTTTGATGACCATCACCGACCATCTCAACCTGATGGGCGGCAATCCCCTGGCGGGGCCGAACGATCCGGATTTCGGGCCGCGTTTCCCGCCGATGGACGGGGCGTACGACCCGGAGCTGGTCGCCGCGCAAAGGCAGGCGGCGGCATCCCTGGGCATATCCCTGGCCGACGGCGTCTATGCCGCATGGCTGGGCCCGGCCTTCGAGACCCCGGCAGAGGTGCGCATGATCAAGGCGCTGGGTGCCGATGCGGTCGGCATGTCGACGGTGCCCGAATGCATCGTCGCGCGCCATTGCGGCCTGCGGGTCACGGCGACGGCCGTAATCACCAATCTGGGCGTCGGGCTGTCTGACGGGCCGGTGAACCATGACCAAACGCTCGCGGCCGCCGCGGAGGCCAGCGAGCGGCTGCAAGGCCTGGTGACGGAGGTGGTGCGCGCTTTTGGATAGCTGGCGTCGCGGCAGGCCGCGGCGTATGATCGGACCAACTTCAGGAACAGGACGAGAGGCCTCTTACATGTCCGCCCAGGAATCGGCGCCGGACCAACCGCACGGCAGCGCGCAAATCCACCATCTGCCGGGCCAGCCATCGGCACCACCGACACAGCCATGGCCGGCCGAACCGAGCAATCCGGGCACGGCTTTGGATCGCGACCTGGTCGACACGGTGCGGGTCAATCTCAGCGCGGTGGAGCGCCGGGCTGGGACCTTGACCACGCGCCGCACCGTGAAGAAGGACTGGCAGGCTGCCTGGCTGCTGAAGGCGATCAGTTGCATCGACCTGACGACGCTGAACGGCGACGATACGGCCGGCCGGGTCAGGCGCCTATGCGCCAAGGCGCGCGTACCTTTGCGGTCCGACCTGGTCGAGGCGCTGGGCATCGGCGATATCGGGCTGACGACCGGCGCGGTGTGCGTCTATCACACCTTCGTCGAAACGGCGGTCGAGGCCCTGCGCGGCACCGACATTCCGGTGGCTGCCGTGTCGACCGGGTTTCCCGCCGGCTTGAACCCGATGGACGTCAAACTGCGCGAGATCGAGGCCTCGGTCGCGGCGGGCGCGCGTGAAATCGACATCGTCGTCACCCGTGAACATGTGCTGACGGGCAACTGGCAAGCGCTTTACGACGAGGTGAAGGCGTTTAAGGCGGCCTGCGGTCAAGCCCATATGAAGACCATTCTGGCGACCGGCGATCTGGCGACTCTGCGTAATGTGGGGCGCGCCTCCATGGTCGCGATGATGGCTGGGTCCGACTTCATCAAGACCTCGACGGGCAAGGAGGGCGTGAACGCGACCCTGCCGGTGGCCCTGGTCATGGTGCGGGCGATCCGCGCTTATCACGCCTGGTCGGGCAACGTCGTCGGGTTCAAACCCGCCGGAGGCATCTCGACGACCAAGGACGCGCTGGGCTTTCAGTTCCTGATGAAGGAGGAACTGGGACGCTCCTGGCTGGAACCCGGACTGTTCCGGTTTGGCGCCTCCAGCCTGCTGGCCGACATCGAGCGGCAGTTGGAGTTCCACATCACCGGCCGGTACGCCTCCTACGACCATCACGCCGTGGGCTGAACCAACAATGACCGTCGCGCAAATCTTCGAGACCATGGAATACGGACCGGCGCCCGAAAGCGATGCCGAAGGGCGCGCCTGGATCGATGGGCACAAGGGCGTAACCAAGCTGTTCATTGGCGGCCGTTGGGTGAAGGCCAAGTCCGGCGCCGATTTCGAGACGTCAAACCCGGCAACCGGCAAACCGCTGATCCGCATCGCCGAGGCCGGCGACAAGGACGTCGACGCGGCCGTGAAGGCGGCGCGCGCGGCCCAGCCCAACTGGGCCGCCCTGCCCGGCCATCAGCGCGCGCGGTATCTTTATGCGCTGGCCCGGTTGATCCAGAAACACAGCCGCTTGCTGGCGGTGCTGGAGACCCTCGACAACGGCAAGCCGATCCGCGAGACACGCGATCTCGACATTCCCCTGGTCGCCCGGCACTTCTATCACCATGCCGGCTGGGCCCAGCTTATGGACACAAAGCTGGCCGACAGGGTGCCGGTCGGCGTCTGCGGTCAGATCATCCCGTGGAACTTCCCGCTCTTGATGCTGGCCTGGAAGATCGCGCCGGCGATCGCGCTGGGCAACACGGTGGTGCTGAAGCCGGCGGAGTTCACCAGCCTGACGGCGCTCGCCTTTGCCGAACTGTGCGAAAAGGCCGGGCTGCCGGCCGGGGTGGTCAACATCGTCACGGGCGATGGTGCGACGGGCGAGTTGATCGTCAACCATCCGGATATCGACAAGATCGCGTTCACCGGCTCGACCGAGGTCGGCCGGGCGATCCGTACCGCGACCGCCGGATCTGGAAAGGCCCTGACTTTGGAGTTGGGCGGCAAGTCGCCCTTCATCGTGTTCGACGACGCCGATCTCGACAGCGCGGTCGAAGGCGTGGTCGACGCGATATGGTTCAATCAGGGGCAGGTCTGCTGTGCCGGGTCGCGCCTGTTGATCCAGGAAGGTATCTACGACGCCATGGTCGCCAAACTGCGCACGCGGATGGAAAGCCTGCGTGTCGGCGACCCGCTGGACAAGGCGATCGATATCGGCGCCATCGTCGCACCTGTCCAGCTTGAGCGTATTCGGACGCTGGTTGACCAAGGAGTTTCGGAAGGTGCCGAACTGTGGCAGCCAAGCTGGGCCGTGCCGACCGAGGGCTGTTTCTTCCCGCCCAGCCTGTTCACCAACGTCGCGCCCGCCTCGACCGTGGCGCGGGTTGAGATCTTCGGGCCCGTCATCGCGGCAATGAGCTTCCGCACACCGGCGGAGGCCATGCAACTGGCCAACAACAGCGAGTACGGGCTGGCCGCCAGCGTGTGGAGCGAATCGATCAATCTGGCACTGGACGTGGCGCCGAAGCTGAAAACTGGCGTGGTCTGGGTCAACACCACCAACCAGTTCGACGCCGCCGTCGGCTTCGGTGGTTACAAGGAGTCGGGCTTCGGGCGCGAGGGCGGCTTGGAAGGCACCTACGCCTATACCAAGCCACGCCGCGATAAGGCGCGTGTGGCTTGGACGGAGCCGGACCCTTTGCCGAAGCCGAAGCCGGCCGAGGGCAGCCCGCTCACCATCGATCGCACGCCGAAACTCTATATCGGCGGCAAGCAGGCCCGGCCGGACGGCGCCTACAGCCGGCCGGTCCTGGCACCCGACGGCACGATCCTGGGCGAGGTCGGCGACGGCAACCGCAAGGATATCCGCAATGCCGTCGAGGCCGCGCGCAAGGCGGCCGGTTGGGCCGGCGCCAGCACCCATAACCGGGCGCAGATCCTCTACTACATCGCCGAGAATCTGGAGGCGCGGGCCGACGAGTTCGCCGCGCGCCTGTCCGCCATGACCGGCGCCAAACCCAAGGCCGCCCAGGCCGAGGTTGCTGCAAGCGTGGCACGCCTGTTCAGCTATGGCGCCTGGGCCGACAAGTTCGACGGTGCGGTCCATTCGCCGCCCTTGCGTGGTGTCGCCCTGGCGATGAACGAGCCGATTGGCGTGGTGGCCCTCGCCTGCCCCGATGTCCCGCCGCTGCTCGGCTTTGTCAGCCTTGTCGCCCCGGCGATCGCCATGGGCAACCGGGTGATCGCGGTGCCGTCGGAACGTCATCCGCTGTCGGCGACGGATCTCTATCAGGTCTTCGACACCTCCGATGTGCCGGGCGGCGTCGTCAACATCGTCACCGGTGACAAGGACGCGCTGGCGTCGGTGCTGGCCAAGCACGATGCCGTCGACGCCATCTGGTATTGCGGTAGCCCACAGGGCTCGGCCGACGTCGAGCGTGCCTCGGCCGGCAACCTGAAACAGGTCTGGGTCGACAATGGCAGCGCGCGCGACTGGCTGGACCCGGCCGACGGTGAGGGCGAGGCGTTCCTGCGCGCCGCCACACAGGTGAAGAACGTCTGGATACCCTACGGCGAATAGCGCCTGGCCAGTTGGTGGCAACAGGGCGACGTCACGATCGTTATGGCTGCATTGACGGGCCGGCACTTGCCGCGCTCGCTGGCGGCTGACAGTCTCGCACGTCGCCCTTCATTCAGATAACGAAGCTGAGCCATGACCACGCCAGGCTTTTTGCCCCAGGAAACCATCCGCAAGAAGCGCGACGGGCTGACGCTCAGCGATGACGAGATCACCGCCTTCATCGGTGGCGTGACCGACGGCAGCGTTACCGAAGGGCAGGTCGCCGCCTTTTGCATGGCCGTCTATCTGCAGGGCATGACCATGGCCGAGCGGGTGGCCTTGACCCGCGCGATGACCCATTCCGGTGAGGTGCTGGACTGGTCCCATCTCGACGGGCCGGTCCTGGACAAACACTCCACCGGCGGGGTGGGCGACAAGGTCAGCCTGATCCTCGGCCCCGCGATCGCCGCGTGCGGAGGGTACAACCCCATGATTTCGGGCCGCGGCCTTGGCCATACGGGCGGCACCCTCGACAAGTTCGACGCCATTCCCGGCTATCAAAGCCAGCCGGACCTGGACACGCTGCGCCGGGTGGTGCGCGACGCGGGCACCGCGATCATCGGGGCGACCAGCGATATCGCCCCGGCCGATCGGCGCAAATATGCCATTCGTGACGTGACCGGAACGGTGGAATCCATCGACCTGATCACCGCCTCCATCCTGTCGAAGAAGCTGGCCGCCGGGCTCGACGGTCTGGTCATGGATGTGAAGTACGGATCCGGCGCCTTTGCCGAGACGCTGGACGACGCGACCGCGCTTGCCGAGAGCATCACCCAAGTCGGCACCGGCGCAGGCATGCCGACCGTCGCCTTGGTGACCGACATGAACCAGGTTCTGGGCACCAACGCCGGCAACGCCGTGGAGGTGGCCGAGGCGGTCGAGCTTCTGACCGGGCGCGCGCGGGACGAACGGCTTTATGCCAAGACGCGGGCGCTGGTTGCCGAGGCCCTGGTGCTCGGCAAGCTGGCGAGCGATGTGGACGCCGGCGGGCTGGCCTTCGACCGCGCGATCGACAGTGGCGCGGCGGCGGAACGTTTCAGCCGAATGGTCGCCGGCCTGGGCGGACCGTCGGATTTCGTCGATCGCCATACACATCACCTGCCGGCGGCAGCAACCGTTCGCGATGTCCATGCGGACCGGGAAGGTATCGTGACAGCCGTCGATACGCGCGCGATCGGCATCGCGATCGTCGCCATGGGCGGCGGCCGCACACGACCTGAGGACGCTATTGATCACGCGGTCGGTCTGACCGATATCGCCGGCATCGGCGATCGGGTCGGTCCGGCCGACAAGGCCCTAGCCCAGGTTCACGCGGCCGACGAGGCCTCGGCCGAACGGGCCACCGACGCCGTGCGCCGGGCCTTCACGATCGGCGACGAAGCACCCGCGAAGCGCTCGCTGATCGCCAAACGCGTCACCGCGCCCACGCCATGACCGCGGAGGCGGCCGCACCCGCCGACCGCGTTGCACGGGGGATCGGGCTTTATGTGCTGGCGATCCTGCTGCTTGCGAGCATGGACGCGGTGATCAAATGGCTGTCGTCCGACTACCCCACCCAGCAGATCGTCTTCTTCCGGGCTGTGTTCGGCCTGTTGCCGTTGATGACCATCCTGGCCATTCGCCGCCGGTTTCGGGACCTTCGGACGCGGCGTCTGGGCGGCCAGTTGGGGCGCGGCGTACTGTCCGCCTGTGCAGCGCTGTGCTTCTTCTACGCATTCGGCCAGATGCCGCTGGCGGACGCCTACGCCATCGCCTTCGCCTCACCGCTCTTCGTCACGGCCCTGAGCGTGCCGCTGCTGGGCGAGCCCGTCGGTCGCCACCGCTGGATCGCCGTCGGCATCGGCTTCATCGGCATTCTGGTCGTCTTGCGGCCGGGCCAGGCCGGCCTCGACCAGTTTCTGACGCTCGGCGCGGCCGCTGCCTTGGCAGGCACGTTTTTCTTTTCCCTGTCGGTGGTGCTGATCCGGCGCATGACGCGCACGGAAACCAACGCTTCCCTGGTCTTCTATGCGGCACTGGTCACGATCGTGGTGTCGGGCTTGGGACTGCCGTTTGGGTTCGTATGGCCCGATCCGTGGGACCTTGCCCTCATGGCCCTTGTCGGCCTGCTGGGCGGCTTCGGCGTTATCTTCGTCACCGAGGCGTTCCGTTCCGCCCCCGTGTCCATCCTGGCGCCGTTCGAATATACCGCCATGATCTGGGCGCTGATCTACGGCTATTCGATCTGGGGCGACCTGCCGGACGGCTGGGTCCTGGGCGGCGGCGCGATCGTCATCTGCAGCGGGCTTTACATCCTGCACCGTGAAACACGGCGACATACGAACCGGGCGGCGACCGAGCGGCTGGCGATGGCACCGGTGAACCAAACGGGCGCCAAGGACGAAAACTGATCGGGTTTGGGTCGGCGGTTGTCGCCATGCCATAGTGGCGGGCTGACAACCAAAGGGCCGCCCCGTTCCCATGCCGACCAGTGACGATCGACTGCAACACCTGCCCAAGGCAGAACTGCACCTGCACCTCGAAGGCGCGGCCACGCCCGATCTGGTGCGGCGCCTGGCGGCGCGCAACAAGATGACCTTGCCGGACGATCTGTTCGATGCCGATGGCGATTTTCTCTGGAACGACTTCCTGCACTTTCTCCAGGTCTTCGATGTTGCCAGCAGCGTGATCCGCACGCCGGAGGATTATCGCGACCTGACCTACGAGCACCTGATGGCGTCAGCGGCCGAAGGCGGCATCTATGCGGAACTGATGTCCTCGCCGGACCACGCGGCGTTGGCGGGCCTGTCCTATGCCGGCCATCTGGAGGGCATCGCGCAGGGCATCGAGGACGCCAAACGCGATAGCGGCATCGAGGCCCGGATTATCGTGACCTGCGTTCGGCATTTTGGCGTGGACCGGTCTCTGGCGGTCGCCCGCGACGCCGTGCGCCATCCGCACCCGTTGGTGACCGGCTTTGGCATGGGCGGCGACGAGGCCGGGTTTCCGCCGGCCCAGTTCGCCGACGTCTTCAGGATCGCGGCCGAGGAAGCCGGCCTAAGCTGCAACGTGCATGCCGGCGAGTTCGGTGGTCCGGAAAGCATTCGCGGCGCGCTCGATGCCCTGCCGGTCAGCCGGCTCGGTCACGGCGTGAGGGCGATCGAGGACCCATCCCTCGTGGCCGAGCTCGCCGAACGCGGCACCGTTTTGGAAGTCTGCCCGATGAGCAACATCGCCACCGGCGTGTTCCCGTCTCACGACCGCCATCCGCTGCCAATCCTGCACGAGGCTGGCGTGCGGTGCACCTTGTCGAGCGACGATCCGCACTATTTCGGCAGCTCGATCGGGCGGGAGTATGCGAACGCCAGCGCGATGTTCGGCTATGACGAGGAAGCGCTGCTCGGCTTCACGCGGACCTCTCTTGAAGCGGCCTTTGTCGACGAGGCAACGCGGGCCCGGCTGCTGAACCGGCTGGACGCGTATCAGTAGTCCCACTCCACGGAGAAGCCCACCCGGCTGCCCCGCGTGCCGACACCGCTTTCGACCGTGATGTTCGGCGTCAACTCGATTTCGACTGATACCTCGCTGTCTCCCGACTCCACCCCCTGATCGACCTCGACATAGACGTTGTCGGTAATGTTCTGGCCGATGCCGATGGCGGTTTCGCCGCCCGGCGTGGTCGTGAAGTCCACCCGATCGAAGCCCAGGGTCTGGCGCACCTCTTGCAGCAGTCCAGGGCCGCCACCGCCGATGCCGGCAAGCTGGCCGGCGGAAGCCGCCAACTGCACCGCCTCGAACGCCGTGAGGCTGTCCGAAGCCCGGCCAAACAGGATGATCGCCAGGATCTCGCTCTGCGGCAAAGGCGGTTGAGACGTCACCTCGATGCCGGGGTCCGACGCGCGGCCCGTCACCGCCAGCGTCGCGGTGATGCTGTCGACCGTGGTCGTAGCCTCGAAGTTGAGCAGCGGGTCGATAGGGCGCCCGTCGAACCGGATGCTGCCCTGGGTGAACTCCAGATGCCGGCTCAATACGTCGTAGGAGCCACGACGCAGATCGAGGCTGCCGCGAATCGACGGCGCGTTGAGCGTGCCGGCAACCGTCAAATCGCCGGCGAACTCCGCCTCCAGGCCGCTGCCGCGCACGAAAACCTGGTTGGGGGCCGATACCTCCACATCCAAAGCGATGTCGAAGGCCGTCGCCGTCTGATCACCGGCGGCGGCTGCCCGCGCGCGTTCGATCCTTTCCGCCTCCTCCGGCGTGGCGGGGTTGATCTCGATCACGTCGATGGTCGGCACCGAGGCCGTGCCCAGATTGTCGAGCCGCGCCTCGACCTGTTCCAGCCGTACCGTGCCGCTTAGCTCACCGCCCTGGGCCAAGCTGCCGGTGAAGGTCAGGTCCGCATCGGCAATCGCCGCCACCGCCGGCATGTCCAACAGCGCCGCATCGTCCGCCTGCACCCGAACCTCGACCGGCAGGCCGCGGCTTGGGTCCAGGGAAATCGAGCCAGAACCGCCTATGGTCCCGCCGTTGGGCGTCTGGGCGGTCAGCCGGCTCACCACCAATTCGTCGGTGCTGGCATTCATGTCGATCTCGATGGCCGTCAGCTCCACACCATAGAGCGCATTGCGGAACGAGCCATCGCGCAGATTGACCGTGCCGCTGGCGGTCAGGTCGGACATGCTGCCACTGGCGGTCAGGTTGATGGCCAAGGTACCGCCGACCGTATCCGCCCCGGCAGCCAGCAACGGGTTCAGGACCGCAAGGTCGAAGCTGCCCTCGCCCGTGACCTGAACACTGCCGGCGCCGCCCGTCGGCACGGTTCCGGTGACCGACAGCCGGCTGCCGGTGCCGGTCAGCTCGCCATCGAACTGGGTGCTGCCGGCCGAAAGGGTGCCCGTAACGGAGACGTCGTAGCTGCCGAGGCCGACCGCTTCGGTCTGCGGCGTGCCGACGCCGGTGGCGCGCAGATCGTACTGGCCTTGCGGCGCGTCGGCGCTGCCGGAGATGGTGGCCGAGCCGTTGAGGACGCCGGTGACTTCCGCCCCAGGCGCTGCCAGCGCAACCAGCCGCAGGGGGACATCCGAGGCGTTTACGTTCAGGTTCAGCGCATCGGCGACGGTGCCGGAAACCTGAAGGCTGCCGCCGGCCGCCGACAGAGACATGCTGCCCAGATCGATCGTGCCGTCTTCACCGATCGTGATGGTGTTGGGCGAGGCCAGAGCGAAGCTTTCGCCCGATGCAGAGAGCGCCAACGTTTCCAGCGCGATCGAAATCGTGTCCGCAATGCTGACCTGCCCTGCGCCCGAGATAGCGGCGCCCGATTGCTGGCCGTCGACGGTCCAAGACATCGATGCCGGCGAACCCGTTGCCGTTGCGCGCAAGGTCGAGAAGTCCAGTCCGCCGACCAGCGCGCTGGTGCCGTCGACCGAGGCATCGAAGGTGAGATCGCCGGCCGGATCATCCAGGGTGGCGACGATCGCCGCCGTGCCGAACCGCTGGCCGGCGACGTCGAGCGTCGTCGCGTCGATATCGGCATCGATCGAGGGCACCGTGCCCAGATCGCGGCCGGTAACGTCGAACTCCAGCTCGTCGGCGCTGACCAGATCGGCGTAGCTGGCGCCGGTCGCGGAGCCGCGCAGGCGGATGCCGTCGCTGCCGAGAATGTCGTCTCCATTGGCGGTCAGGGTCAAAGACTCGACCGAAACGTCGGCGGCCTCAACCGCCAGCGCCACTGCGGTCAGGTCGAGGCCGGGCGTGCCCAGAAGATCGGTCCCGTCGGCCGTGACCTCGAGGGAACTGGCGGTCGCCACATCGCCGAAAGCCAGGCCCATCCCGGTGATGCGCACTTGCGCTGTCTGGCCGTCCTCGTCGGTCTGATCCAGGGTGACCGCTAGGGTCGCCGCGCCGGTCAGCGGCTGGTCGATCAACTCGTCAAGGCTCGAAAGGTCCTCGACCTGGCCCTCCAGACTGCCGACAGCCGCCAGCGTCGTCGGGTCGAATTGGATCGTGCCGTCCAGTTGCAACGAGCCGAATTGCAGGCTGACCGTCTCAAGGTCGATGGGGCTGTCGCCAGAGGGGTCCAACGGCCGTGAATCAATGGAGAGCGCGACGGGCCGGCCGCCAACCGAGCCTGTTAGATCCACCGTACCGGTGATCGCCGACGGGATGTCGGTGAGGTCGGCGTTCAGCGTGAGATCCTCGACCGTTTCGCCGCTGGCGTTTACCGCGCTTGAGGTCAGGGCGACCTGCGCCGACAGCGCATCGAGCGGTCCGTTGACGCTGGCATTGGCCTGCGCGGACCCGTCGATATCGGGCGCGATGGCGGCAAGGTCGCTGACCGAGATATCCGCGTTGGCCGAGATACTCGCGCCGTCCCAACTGCCGCTGGCGTCGATTTCGGCGGATTGGCCGGCCAGCGTTACAGATGCCTGGCTGATCGTGCCAGCCAATGAGCCGTCGGCATCGACGGTCAGCCGCCAACTGTCGCCCAGCAAGCCATCGGCCACCGCTTGTCCCAAGGCGAGCCCATCGGCCGTGGCGTCGATGCTGGCGCTGAAGGCGTCGTTTTCGAGCGACAAAGCGATCGTGCTGTCGAGCGCGCCGGACAAGGACTGACCGGCGAGATCGGCCAGCAGGCTGGCGTCCGCGACATTGACGGTGCCGTCGAACTGGATCGCGCTGCCGTCGAGTGCCGCCGAACCGGTGCCGTCGACCGCTCCGACCGGCGCGTTAACCGACAGCTGGCTCAGCGTCACGGTGGCCAACCCGTCGATCTGGCCCGAAGCCGAGAGGTTCAATGCGGTTGCCAGCGGTGCCAGCGCCGCGTCGGCCAATGTCATGTCGGAGGCGTCAAGCGTGGTCGCAAACGCGATGGTCGGCTGCGGATCCTCCAGCCCGTCCGGGAACGAGGCATCGACGGTCAGGTCCAGTGCGCCGACCTGCTGACGGGAGGCCACAACGTCGGTCGCGGCGACCGAAACGCCCACCGTCGGCTGTTCCGTCGTACCCCCGACATCGATGCCGACCGTCAGCGACGACCAGTCCGCATCCGGCACGTAGGGATGGACCAATGCCGGCGTGTCGGCATCGATCGTCAGGCTGACGCTCAATGCGCCGTCCGCGGCAACGCCGCCTGTGGCGGTTATCGTGCCGACGCCGCCATCCAGATCCGCCTGTTCCAAACTGAGGCTGCCGTCGTCGCCGATCAGCAGCGACAGGTCCAAGGTGACCGGCTGCCGGCCAAGGGCGGCGAAGTCGGTGCCTTCGACATTGCGGATTTCGGACCGGGTCGACAGGTCGAACCGTTGGCCGCCCTCGACCGCCGTCAGGTCGGCGGTGACGTCCACATCGGCGTCCGCGCTCTCGATCCGCGCCACGGCGGACATATCGCCGCCGGGGTTGCGAATGGTCGCCGTCACGGTCGCGGCATCGAGGGCTTCGGTGTCGATGACGATCTCGCCCAGATCCATGGTCACATCGATCACCGGCTCGGCCGACAGGCCGGTTGCCCCGATGTCGAAGTAAAGCGATCCGACCGAGCCCACGCCAGTGTACGAAATGCCGGCCGCCGATCCAGTCACTTGAAGTCCGTCGGCGCCCAGGATGTCGACGCCGTCCGCGCTGAGGTTGAGGGTCTCGATCGCGGCGGTCGCGGCCTCGAAAGCGCTGGCATTCACCGTCACGTCGATGCCGGGCACCGCCAACAGGTCCGATCCGAACGCCGAGAGTTGCAGCGCGCCGACCGAAACGCCGCCGGGTGCGGTTAGCTGATCGGCCGATACCTGCAGGTCGGCCGACTGACCCGCGTCCTCGGACCAATCCAGGGTCAAATCGACGCTTGCCTGGCCGCTGATCTCCTGGCCGTGCAGGTCGTTCAACGATGCAAGATCGTCGATCCCGCCGCTCAACCCGCCCGTCGCCGCCAGCGTCGTCGGATCGAAACGCACCGAACCGGCCAGCTGAAAACCGCCGAACGACAGGCTCAAAGTCTCCAGATCAATCGGGCTGGTGCCGGACGTATCGACCTGTTGGCTCGTCAACGACACTGCGACGGGCTGGCCTTGGGCCGTCGCCGCTATGTCGACCGTTCCGGATGGCGCGGACGGAACGTCGGTCAGGTCGGCGTTGATCGAGATGTCCGTGAACTGTTCGCCACCCGCCGTCAGCGACGCCGATGTCACGGTGAGTTGGGTCGCCAAGGCCTCCGGCGTGCCCTGCACGGCGGCCTCGACAGCGACCGAGCCCTCCACATCAGGGACCAGTTGCTGGAGTGCCGAGACGGTCGCCGACACCTGGCCATCGACCGCCGAACCGTCCCAACTGCCTTGCACCGTGGCCCGCGCCGACTGTCCAACGACCGACACCGTTGCATCGGAGACGGTGCCGGCGGTGGTTCCGTCCGCCGTGACAGACACTGTCCAGCTATCGCCCAACAGGGCTTCGGCCTCTTGCTGGCCAAAACTGACTTCATCCGCCGAGGCATCGAGGGTGGCCGATACGGCATCGCCCGCCATCTGGGCGTTCACATCGACTGTCAGACTGCCGCTCAGCGGCAGACCGGACAGGCTCGCGAACTGGCTGGCGTCGGGAACATCGATGTTCCCATCGAAAGCGATATCCGAGCCGTCGAGTAGCGCACTGCCGCTGCCGCTGACGGTTCCCGCCGGCAGGGTGGCCGATAGGCTGTCGAGAGTAACGGTCGAGATGTCGTCCACGGTGCCGGAGGCCGCGAGATCGATGGTCGTGAGCAAGGCGTCGAGGTCCGCGTCGCCCATGGCGAACCCGTTGGCGTCGAGAGACAGGTCAAACCCGATCGACGACGTGGCGTCGGCCAGACCGTTCGGCAAGCTGGCGTCGACGCGAGTGGATAGGTCATCCGCGGAGAAACCGGCGATTGCGAACCCATCGGCGTCGATCGTGACGGTCGCAGTTGGTGCCTCGCGCGTGCCACCCAACGTCAGGTTCAACTGCAGGTCCGACCAGTCTGCGTCAGGCAGCATCGAGTCGAACAGCGTCGAGGCCCCGGCCGTGAAGCTGAGATCTCCGCTTAACTCACCCGTCGCCGCCAGCGACCCGCTGGCCGATACACGACCGGCAGCGGCATCGAGACCCAGTGTCTCCAGGGAAAGGCCGCCATCGTCGCCCAGACTGCCCTCGACATCGACCGTTACCTCGCCCGCCAGCATGGGCTGGATATCGGACGGCATCAGGCCCGCGATTTCGGAACGGACCGACAGGCTGAACACACGGCCGTCGCTCGCGCGCTCGATGCTCGCGCTGCCCGATGCCGATGCCAGATCGCCGACCGTCGCGGCCAGATCCGCGGCGAAGGCGTCGAGCGTGCCATCGCCTTGCAGGCTGACCGAAACGGGCGTGTCGAGCGGCCAGCCGGCCAAGCCGGCAATCAGGCCCTCGCGCGGCTCGTCCACCGACAGGTCGAAGGTCAGGCGACCGCCTGAGACAAAGGACGCGTTCAGGCCGATATGGCCGGGCGGGCCGTCCAGCCGGTCGATGGTCAGGTCGGTGCGCAGGCCCTCGGACGGTTCGCCGAGCTGGGCGTCGCCGGAGATCGAAAACGCCATCGGCTCGCCGACCAGATCCGTCGGCAGTTCGACGCGATCGACGGTCAGCCGGTCGAGTTCGATGTCAAAGGGCAGCGACGGCGGCTCAAACGGCGTTGGTTCCTCGGGCGCGGCGGAGGTTGACGGTGCGGGCTGGCGCAGCATGGCCACGGTGCCCGCCTCCAGGCTGACGACGTGAAGGCGACCGCTGATCAGGGCGAAGGGCGCCCAGTCCAAGGCCGCGCGGTCGATGGTCAGCCATTGGCCGTCCCGATCGGACAGGGCGACATCGCCGACGGTCATGTCGAACGGCACAAAGCCGTCGATCCGGCCGATCTCAACACCGCTGTCCTCGCTGGATGCCAGACTGGAGATCAGCGACGCCAGTTGCCGCTGACCGATGCCGGTGTTGAACCAGGCCACGGCGACAACCAGCAGCACCAAGAGGAATGCCACCAAGCCAAGCAGGCCGATCAATATCTTACGGACGATACGCATCAACTAGACAGCTCTATCAAAAGGACTGCCCCAGACTGACATAAAACGCGAAATCTTCGCCATCCCCATCGCGGGGGTTCAGCGGGAAAGCGACATCAAAGCGAATTGGACCGAACGACGTGTAATAGCGAAGGCCGACACCGGCGCCGAACTGAAGGTCTTCCTCAAAGTCCGGATAGCTTGACGAATAGACCTGGCCAAAATCGACGAACGGCACGACGCCGAAATCCCCGGCGAAACGCCAGCGCAGTTCGAGACTGCCTTCGATCAGGCTGCGTCCGCCCTCGGGGTCGCCATCGGGCTGGCGCGGTCCGATACCCTGAAACTGGTAGCCACGGACCGAGCCGCCGCCACCGGCGTAGAACCGGTAGTTGGCGGGAATGTCGGCATTCGAGTCGCCGAATATGGTGCCAATCGCGCCCCTGGCGGCAACCACGAACTCACCGTCCGTCCCAAAGTCCTCGTAGATCGAGCCATCGAGGCGGGTGACGTAAAAGTCGCTGCTTGACCCCAAGAACGACGGAAAGGGCCGGAAATTGAGACCCAGGCGGAAGCCTTCGTGCGGGTCGAGTAGGTCGTCGGCCGTGTCCCAGTTCACCGTCGCCGGCAGGCTGACCAGGAAGAACTCATTCGTCTCGTCGCCCTGGGTGATGCGCGATTGCTCAATCGACAGGCCGAGCGACGCGGTGATTTCGTCGGTGATCGGCCGTTCAAGCGACGCTGTGCCCTGAACGGCCCGCCGCAGGAACGCATTGTCCACCTCGCGCGTGGCGTCCAGAGATAGGTTCAGGTTCTGCTCAACCCGCAGGAAGTCGGGCTTGGTAAAGCTGAGGCCCAGCAGATAGCTGTAGTCGGTGACCGAGTTCTCCAGAATGTTGCCGACCTCACCGCTGATGCGCAGCTGCTCGGCATTGCCGAACAGGTTGCGGTGCCCCCAATAGGCATTGGCAGAGATGCCCTCGGACGTCGCGTAGCTGCCACCGAAGCCGAAGAAGCGCGGCGGCCGTTCCTGCACCGTCACCGTTACCGGCAACTGACCGTCCTCGTTGAGCTCTTCGGCCGGATCGACATCGACGACGCTGAAGATACCGAGATCGGAAAACCGGTCGCGCAGTTCGGTGATCTCCTCGGGCCGGTAGGGATCGCCGGGCTGAAACGGTATACGGTTCTGCAGAAACTCCGGGTTCGTGCGTTCCTCGCCCTGGATCGTCACGGGACCCATCGTCGCCAGCGGGCCGGAGACGCCCTCGAACGTCAGCGCCATCGTGTGTTCGGTCAGGTCGACCACCGCACGCCGCTCCGGCACCGCCGCAAAAGGATAGCCCAGCATCTCGACCCGGCTGACGATGAAGCTTTCCGTGTTCAGCACGGACACTGCACGCGCGGGATCGCCGGGCTGCAAGGGCAGGATCGACCGGTTGACCAGGGGGGTCATCGGCGCGCCGGTTTCCAGGTTCGAAACCAGGTCGATCGACGACACGATGTATTGCGGCCCCGGATCGACGGAGACATCGATGGCGACAGAGCTGTCGTCGGGCAGCGACTGTAGCCGATCAAGCAGACCGTCACTGTCCAGCGCTAAGCCGTCGACCGTGACCGAGACCGAGCCTGAATAGTACCCTTCGGACCTGAGCGCCGCGGCAAACCGGTCTTCGTCGGCGTCGACCTGACGCAAGAGGACATCCGGCTCGACGCCCCCCTGCTCCTCAGCGTCGTCCTGCAGGGTCAGCAGGTTCGAGCTGACGCGCAGGGCCTCGGCCAACTGCGCGTCGTCGACCTCTTGGATTGTAACTTCGTAGGTGAGGGCCCACGTTGACAGCGGAACCGCGATCGCGATCGCCGTGAACGACGCGATCCGCCCGAAACGACGAGACACCCGCCGGGACACATCAGAACTGGTTTGGCGGGCGCGTTCGGGCATCGCGAATCACGGGCTGCTGCACAGCGAATCAACATACGTGAAAAGCAACATCTGAACAAAACTATCGTCCGGTTGGTTCCGGCAACCGCAACGCCTATAGTCCGCCGCCGTTTTTCATACAGTCGAGCACGTTTCCCATGCGCCTGCGCAATATCGCCATCATCGCCCATGTCGACCATGGCAAGACCACCCTGATCGACGTCCTGTTGCGCCAGTCAGGCGCGTTTCGGGACAATCAGCAGGTTGCCGAACGCGCCCTCGATTCCAACGATCTGGAGCGCGAGCGGGGCATTACCATCCTGGCGAAATGCACGTCGCTGGTTTGGAACGACGTCCGCATCAACATCGTCGACACGCCGGGCCACGCCGATTTCGGCGGCGAGGTGGAGCGCATCTTGAACATGGTCGACGGCGTCGTCGTGCTGGTCGATGCGGCCGAGGGACCCTTGCCGCAGACGAAGTTCGTCGTCGGCAAGGCCTTGGCCCTGGGGCTGCGCCCGATCGTGCTGATCAACAAGGTCGACCGCGGCGACGCGCGACCGCACCAGGTTCTGGACGAGGTGTTCGACCTGTTCGCCGCCCTGGACGCGGACGAGCATCAACTGGATTTCCCGACACTCTACGCCTCGGCGAAGGAAGGCTGGGCCGCCACCGACCCCGATGGGCCGCGCGAAAACATGGCGCCGCTGTTCGACCTGATCCTGGACCACGTGCCCGAGCCGTCGGTGACGCCGGACCAACCGTTCCGCATGCTGGCGACGACGCTGGAGGCGAACCCCTATCTCGGGCGCCTGCTCACCGGCCGGATCCTGAGTGGTGCGGTGAAGCCCAACATGCCCATCAAGGCGCTGTCGCGGGACGGACGCGTGGTGGAACAGGGCCGGATCAGCAAGGTTCTGGCGTTTCGCGGGCTGGAGCGGCAGGGGATCGAGCTGGGCGAGGCCGGCGACATCGTTGCCATCGCCGGGCTGAGCGAGGCAACCGTGGCCGACACGTTGTGCGACCCTTATGTGGCGGAACCCATCGAGGCCGATCCGATCGACCCGCCGACTTTGTCCATGACTTTTTCGGTGAACGACAGCCCGTTGGCCGGCACCGAGGGCGACAAGGTCACCAGTCGGGTCATCCGGGCCAGGCTGCTGCGCGAGGCGGAGGGCAATGTCGCGCTGAGGGTGACGGAGTCCGCCGAGCGGGATGCCTTCGAGGTCGCCGGCCGTGGCGAGCTGCAGCTCGCGATCCTGATCGAAACCATGCGTCGCGAGGGCTTCGAACTGTCGATCAGCCGGCCGCGCGTGGTCTACCGAACCGATCCCGACACCGGCGCCCGGCTTGAGCCGCTGGAAGAAGTGCAGATCGACGTCGATGAAGAGCATTCCGGCACGGTCGTGCAGAAGCTGTCCGAACGCAAAGGCGAGCTGATCGACATGCGTCCGTCGGGCGGCGGCAAGCAAAGGCTGGTCCTGCACGTGCCGACCCGCGGCCTGATCGGCTATCACGGCGAGTTCCTTACCGACACGCGCGGCACCGGCGTGATGTACCGGCTGTTCCACAGCTACGTGCCTTACAGGGGGCCGATCGCCGGCCGGCATACGGGCGTCTTGATCGCCAACAGCGCGGGCGAGGCCGTCGCCTATGCGTTGTGGAACCTGGAGGATCGCGGCCCGATGTTGATCGAGCCGCAAACCCGGGTCTATGCCGGGATGATCATCGGCGAGCACACGCGCGGCAACGACCTTGAGGTCAACGTGCTGAAAGGTAAGCAACTGACCAACATTCGGGCGGCCGGCAAGGACGAAGCCGTGCGGCTGAGTCCGCCGATCGCCATGACTCTGGAACGGGCGCTGGCTTACATCAACGACGATGAGCGGGTCGAGGTGACACCGAAATCGATCCGCCTGCGCAAGGCCCTTTTGGACCCGCATGAGCGCAAGCGGGCACAACGGCAGGCGGAAGCGGCAACCGCCTAAAAGCACACTGACAGGCTGTACTTTATTCGAAATCCTGCTCACGTTATCGTGAAAAGCAACGCGTTGACTCGGCTTTCGTCGGTTGGCGCGATAAATCGATATGCCCTGAACAGGGAATGACCGCTCACGTTAATGGAGTACCCCCATGCGCCGTGCCGCCCTTAGCCTGTCTGCCTCATTACTTGCCCTGACCGCTTGGTCGGCACATGCCGCCGATTTCCACTGGGCGGCTCAGACCGATCCCTCCACCATGGACCCACACGCGCGCAACATCGCGCCGGTGTTGAGCTTTCTGAACAACGTCTATGAGGGGCTGGTCCGTCGCGGCCCGGACATGGCGATCGAGCCGTCGCTGGCCACCAGTTGGGAGCCGTTGGGCGATGAGGGCTGGCGCTTCACCCTGCGCGAGGGCGTCACGTTCCACAACGGCAACGATTTCACCGCCGACGATGTTCTGTTCTCGTACGAGCGCGCCTCGTCGGAGGCATCGGACGTGCGGTCCTGGTTCGCGTCGATCGAGGACGTGCAGGTGGTCGACGACTACACGATCGACTTTATGACCTCGCGGCCGGACCCGCTGTTTCCCACGGGCATCGCGAATTTCATGATCATGGACCGCGAGTGGGCGACGGAAAACGGCGCGGAGTCGCCGGTTACGGAGGGTGACAACTACGCGACCCTGAACGCCAACGGTACGGGTCCGTTCCAGCTGGTCTCCCGCGCGCCCGACATCGAGACCGTGGTCGAGGCCTATCCCGGCTGGTGGGATGTTGTCGAGCACGACATCGACCAGGCCACCTTCACCCCGATCACCAGCCAGGCGACGGCGGTCGCGGCCCTGATTTCGGGCGAGATCGATTTCTTCGAGCCGATCCCGCTGCAGGATGTGCCGCGCATCGAAGCCAATCCGGACCTGTCGCTCACCGAAGGGATCGAAGCCCGGGTGATCTTCTTCGGCTTCGACCAGGCATCGGACGCGCTTTCCTACTCGTCCGTCGAGGGCGCCAACCCGTTTCAGGACCCGCGCGTGCGCGAGGCGGTCTATCGCGCGATCAATGTCGACGCCATCGTTCAGACCATCATGCGCGGCAACGCCCAGTCGACCGGCCTGTTGATCAGCCCGTCGGTGAACGGCTGGACGGCTGAATCGGACCAACGTCTCGAATACGATCCGGAACGGGCCCGCGAACTGCTGGCAGAGGCCGGCTATCCGGATGGTTTCGACTTCATGCTGCGTTGCCCGAACGACCGCTACATCAACGACGAGGCGGTCTGCACGGCGGTGACGGGCATGCTGGAACAGATCGGCCTCGACGTCGATCTATTGGCGGAGCCGGTCAGCCAGTACTTCACCAATCTGCGCGCCGGTGAGTTCGACATGTATCTGTTGGGCTGGTCGCCGGGCACGTTCGACGCCGAACACCCGGTGCGGTTCCTGATGGCGACGCCGAACGAAGAGGCACGGCTGGGCAGTTGGAACTTCGGCGGCTATTCCAACCCGGATGTCGACACGCTGTTGACCGCGATCCAAACCACCATCGACCCGGATCAGCGCCAGCAAGACATCGACGCACTCAACACCATCCTGCGCGACGACGTGGTCTACGTTCCGCTGTACGTGCAGCCGTTGGTCTGGGCCAGCCGGGATAACGTCTCCGTGGTCCAGCGGGCGGACAATTTCTTCCTGCTGCGCTGGGTGAACATTGAGGAATAGCGGGCGATCGAGGCCGGGCCGATGGGCGAACTGCCGGGCAACGACCCGCAGCTTGTGGTCATCCTGATCTTTGCCATCGGCTTCGGCCTCGCGATCGTAATAAACCTTTACGGGCTCTGGCGCCTGATCTTCAAAGAGATGCGGTATCGGCCCGGTGATTTGTCCTCCGGCCCATCCAGCCGCGACGACGGGATCGACTATCCGGCAGGCCCCGGTCTAACCGGGCGGCGCACCAGACAGGGCATCGTCACCGACCGGCACCGCGACCACGAATAGCTGAAGCCGATCGGCGGTTGCCTCTACGGCCTGCCGGTCGGCGATCAGCGTGCCGTTTGCCTCCACGGCGATGCCCGCAAGGCCGGCGGCGGCCGCCTTTTCCAACGTCGACACCCCTACCACGGGCGGGTCCAAACGCTGATCCTGTTGCGGCTTCTTGACCTTGACCAGGACGCCACCGGTGGCCGTTGCCTCGCCGGTCTCGCGCCGCACGCGTTCCAACATGGCATCGGTGCCGTCGACGCCCTCGCGCGCCACCACCGTGCCGCCGCGAACAACCACCGCCTGCCCGATATCGGCGGCGCCGATCTGGCGGGCCGCCGTCAAGCCGATGTCGATATCCACGGTCGCAGCAGCGTCGGGGCGCCGGTCGGTTAGCGGGCCCGGAGGGATCAGCAGATCCTGCATGATCTCATGGGCGCCGATCAGGTGGACGCCCTCTTCCTCCAGGCGCTGGCGAATCGCCTCCAACAGCGCGTTGTCGCCCAGACTGCGAAAGCCGAAGCGAAGGATGAACTTGATCAGTTCCCAATCCGGCAACAGGGCCAGTAGGCTGGGCCGGCGCACATTGCCGGCCATGCACAGGCGGGTGACACGGTTTTCGTGCAGCGCGCGCTTGATCTTGCCAGCCGCCCCAAGCCTGACCCAGACATGATCGACGTCTTGAACCGTCGCCGGCTCGCAATGGCCCTTCAGGGCAAAGACGAAGACGGGCTGGCCGGCCGTGCGGCAACTGGCGATCAGTTTGCGAGGCAGGTCGCCGCTGCCGGCCGCGAGGCCGAGCGGCGACCCGTCAGTCGTCATCCGATCGGCCGTCCTTAAGGTAGGACCTTTCGGAGTCTTGACTGATGAACGCAAGAATCTCCTGTGCGACCGGTTCGTCCTTGTAGAGCTCACGCGCGCGGCTGAAACGGTCTTGCATGTTGCCGGGTTCGCGGAACATCGTCTTGTAGACCTTGCGCAACGTGTTGATCTCGTCGCGCGACATGCCGCGCCGCTTCAGCCCGACGATATTGAGGCCGGACAGCCGGCCATCGTCCGCACCCATCACGATGGAACAAGGGATCACGTCGAATCGGATTGCCGCCATGCCGCCGACATAGGCGTAGGAACCGATCCGGGCAAACTGGTGAACGGCCGTCAGGCCGCCAATGAACACCTGCTCGCCGACAGTGACGTGGCCGCCGAGCGTCACATTATTGGCAAACAGGGCGCGCCGGCCGATCTGGCAGTCATGGGCGACGTGCACCCCGATCATGATCAGGCTGTCGTCGCCGATCCGCGTTTCGCCCGGCCCGTGCACGGTGCCGCGATGGGCGGTGACATGTTCGCGAATCTGACAGTTCGCGCCAATCACCAGGGTGGTGGGCTCGCCCTGGTACTTCAGGTCCTGTGGCGCGACGCCCAGCGAGGCGAAGGGAAACACCTTGGTACCGGCGCCGATGGTCGTGTGGCCGTCGACGACCACATGGGACAAGAGCTCCACGCCGTCGCCCAAAACCACGTCTGGGCCGATATGGCAGAACGGGCCGATCTTCACGCCGGTGCCGAGTTGCGCATTGGGCGCGACGGCGGCAAGCGGATCGATGACCACGTCCGCGGAACGGTTTTCACTGTCTTTTGGCATAGCGCGGCGACCTTAGACCAGCCGGGTCCGCTAAGCGAGCGTTCTAAATTCAACCGTCGGGCGACGATGGCTGCGTCAGGCGTCGGCTTCATCTACGCTTCTCCGATGGATGATTTGCCTTCAACGAAAGACGCTTACCTGGCGCTTTGGGACTGGCGGCGTGCCGTTTTCGACGCCTATCGGCAGGTTCGCGATCAAACCGACAGCCCGATCGACGCTTGGCACGGCTGGCGACGGGCACGTTTGGCCCTGTTCAACAACCACCCGCAATCGCCTTTCGGAACGGCGCGCCGCGAGGCGCCTGTCGCGCTGCCGTTTTTCGACTACGACGCCGACCTTCGCTTCGCCGTCGCGCTCACGGCGCCGGCGGATGACACCCCGCTTCTCGTGCCAGCGGGAGACGACGGAACTGTCTCCCTAAGGCCGTTCGCGATGACCGATGGCCTGAGCGGCCGTTTCGGACAGGAACTGACGCTGTACTGGATCGAGCTTTATGGCGGAGGCGTGTTTCTGCCGTTTGGAGACCCGACCAATCGGCAGGAAACCTATGGCGGCGGGCGCTACCTGCTCGACACCATCAAGGGCGCGGATCTGGGTACCGATGCAGACGGCAGCATCATTCTCGACTTCAATTTCGCCTATAACCCGTCATGCGCCTATTCGGACGCCTACATCTGCCCGTTGGCGCCGGAGGCCAACAGGCTGCCGGTACCGGTCCGGGCCGGCGAGAAGGCGCCGCTGTCGATCGCGTCTAGAGCGTTTTCGTTTTAGTTAGAAGCGTATCCAGCGTTAGCGAAGTAGTTGGCGCACTCCTGTGGCTTGATGGTGCCGATGAGGCTACCGAGATGCTGCCATGTGTCATCGATGCTGCGCCTTTGAGCCAAGCGCATCC
>JBCDFV010000033.1:0-45149 GCA_039177555.1 Pseudomonadota bacterium
GCAAAGCGCACACGACCGTAGCGAAACATCCAGACCGGCAAAGTACTCCATCATCAATCTCCCATGATCACAGAATGTCTCTGATCCTAACGGGAGCTCAACCTCAGATCAGGGTCAGCCCAATTACGCATGCTTGGAGCCGAAACCAAAATCGCATTCATGACGTGAAACCGTTGCTAAAGGCCAAAATCTGCCGTTCGCGCCTCGGACCGAATGCTGCAATGCGGCCCCTCAAAGCTGCCACTGGCGAAGGTGTTGTCCGATTGCAGCAACAACTTTATGGACCCAGCGCACCAAGCGAGGCATCGAGAAGCAAAGCTGCGCAAGTGCACCTGAGCCCCTACCCATCTGGCCCCATGCTGCAGTAAGCTTCTACAATGGCCTACCCGATTGAAAGGAAGCTGGTCGTAGCGGTTTCTTCAACGGCACTTTTTGATTTCACCGTTGAGCACAAAATCTACCAAGACGAAGGGGTTGAGGCGTTTCGAGCATATCAGCTCGCGAACCGTTCGACTCCACCACCACCAGGCGCAGCGTTTCCATTCATTAGGAGACTGTTACACCTGAACCGAGTCTTTTCCGACATGGTGCCAGTCGAAGTTGTCCTTCTTTCGCGCAATCACCCTGACGCGGGGCTACGAGTCATGGACGCATTGCCGCACTACGAGCTCGACATTACTCGAGCGTTCTTCTTAGCTGGGGAAACACCGTACCCATACATGAAATCCGTGAATGCTGTTCTTTACCTCAGCACCGACAAAGGAGAGGTGAGGGAAGCCGTCAAAAATGGCCATCCTGCTGGACATGTGCTCCCAAGCAAAATTGATGACACGGAAGACCTCGAACAGTCGTCTCTTCGTATCGCATTCGATTTCGACGGCGTCATAGTGGACGACGAAGCTGAAGGTGTTTATGCCGATGGTGGGCTCCCCCTATTCCATCATTACGAACAGGAAAACAGAAAGCGCCCGTTAAACTCTGGTCCACTTTTTCCTCTGTTGAAGCGCATATCAGATCTACAAAAACTAGAAATCGAACGCCTTGGAACCGCAAACCTCAAGAACAAGAGAATTCGCGTCGCAATCGTGACGGCTCGGAATGCGCCGGCCCACGAGCGTCTGATTACTACAATGAAGAACTACGATATCGACGTAGATGAGTTATTCCTGGCCGGCGGTATCGAAAAAAAGAACATTCTCGATGTTCTACAGCCGCACATCTTCTTCGATGATCAGTTAGGTCATTTAGAACCTGCGTCCTCGAACACGCCTTGCGTACACATCCCGTTTGGGATCCGCAATCCGTGATTTGCCTGACGGATCGTCTCAGATCCCTTGAGGATTCAGCCCCCACAGGCAAAACCGCCGAGGAGTTTTCTGTTCTAAAATGCCAACATGCGTCGTTGGGAAGCATGAAAAGTTCATGTATTGTTCTTTTTCCTCAACGACAAAAAACGGTCCATAAGCTAGTAGTCGGTCACCAGCCTGGTTCGGAACGATAGATGGCAGAAACTCAAATCGAATGGACAGATGCGACTTGGAACCCGGTCGCTGGATGCACAATACAGTCAGCAGGATGCACCCATTGCTATGCAATGCAAATGGCAAAGCGCCTTGAAGCAATGGGCATGGAGAAGTATCAGGGTCTGACACGCCGCAGTGGGGATCGAACAGTCTGGACGGGTGTTGTCAGACTCGATGAGAGGTCCCTAGACGTTCCACTCAGATGGAAGAAACCGCGGAAAATCTTCGTCAACTCGATGAGTGACCTTTTCCACGATCAAGTGCCAGACAGCTTTGTCGAGAAGGTCTGGGGTGTGATGCGCCAGACGCCTCAGCATCACTATCAAATTCTGACAAAACGGCCTGATCGGATGGCCGATACCGTTGGAAAGATGTCGGGTCCAGCCCTGGCCAATGTCTGGCTGGGTACGAGCGTAGAAGACAGTAAAGTCTTGCATCGAATCGACGACCTGAGACGGGTGCCGGCCGCTATCCGATTCATATCATTTGAACCGCTTATCGGCTCAGTTGGGCGCGTAGACCTTGCGGGCGTCCATTGGGCGATTGTTGGCGGCGAGAGCGGCAGCCACGCGCGGCCGATCCGCGAAGAGTGGATTGATGAGATCCATGAGCAATGCGTTGATCAATCGGTGGCGTTCTTCTTCAAACAATGGGGCACGTGGGGCAAAGATAACAAGAAGCGTTCGAAGAAGGCGAATGGCCGCGAATATCGCGGGAGGTTCTGGGATGAGATGCCGGTCACCACAGCATTGTAACATCTGGATGGAATTGAGGCCCGGATGGCCAAGAAACAATATGATTGGCTGAATGGGGCCGAACTGCTTGATCACACAAGACGCAAGCTCAAGATCCTTGACGACTACCTGTTCGACTATCTGACGATCCGATGCCAACTGCCGCAGCAGCAGAAATTCCGCTTGGCGATTGTTGACGGATTTGCTGGGGGCGGTCGCTATCGCTGCGGTTCGGCGGGATCACCGATCGTCTTCATCCAAGGGTTGGAGCGGACACTCAACAAGATCAACATTGATCGGGCGGTTCAAGGTCTCGGGGCGATCGAACTTGAATGCCTGTTGATCCTCAACGATCGGGACACCGGCGTTGTCGAGCTCCTCAAATCTAACTGTGCGCCGCTCTTGGCGGCCATCAAGACACAATCGCCCAAGCTACACGTGCAACCGGTCTTCTTGTCGGAGACCTTTGAGAGGGCATACCCAGGGATCAAAGCCTTGATCCAGCAAGGCAGGTACCGCAACGTTTTGTTCAATCTCGACCAGTGTGGCGTATCACAGATCCGGCTCGAAACCGTTCTCGACATCATGAATGTCAGCCCATCGGTCGAGATTTTCTACACCTTCATGGTCAAGTCACTCCTCGCCTATCTCTCCAAGAGCAATCCCAAACTCTTGGCCTCTCAACTGAAAGCATTGGACGTGAGCGCGAGTGAGCAGACGAAGCTGCACGAAGGCAAAAACAATGACGCGTGGATGGGCGCCGCGGAACGTCTTGTATTCGAGAATTTCCATCGCTTCGCCCGATATGTGAGTCCATTCTCCATCAACAATCCGGACGGGTGGCGCTACTGGCTAATCCATTTCTCAAATTCATACCGTGCACGGCAGGCGTACAATATGGTGCTGCATGACAACGCTTCGGCACAGGCCCATTTCGGTCGATCAGGGCTGAACATGCTGAGCTACGATCCGCGCGACGATGAAGGTCAGGCATATCTATTCGACACATCCGGCAGACAAAACGCCAGAGACCAGCTGATGTATGACATCCCGCGTCTTGTGACTGATCATGGAGATGCGATCGGTGTGGAGGCCTTCTACGAAGGCATCTACAATCTCACTCCGGCGCACCGAGATGACATCCACACGGCAATCGGCAACAACGCCGATCTCGAAGTATTTACGCCCTCTGGCGGCAAACGTCAGAAGTCGAAGACAATATCCGCCGGCGACACTCTCAAGCTCAAAAGCCAGAAGAGTTTCTTTCCCATGTTTCCTCCGCTGCCCTCGAAAGGGCGGAAACTCTAGTGGTCTCCGCAGCAGATTTGTGGCGCATTAAGAACTGTTCAAGCTCGATGTCTGCTTTGGCGAAATGTTAGTGAGCCTGTCGCGTCGGCAGCGAATGACCGACTCCCACCCAGCTTGGTTGGCACGAGGTCCGGTAATGAACGTCGGTAGTGTTGGCTTAGTGAGCGTTCGAATGTCGACAAAAGGGCGAACCCCCTGCCCCTACCCCGCCGCCGTCGTCTCCCCCTCGTCCCCACCCAGCTTCGCCGCCAGCGCCGCCTCCAGGAACATGTCGATGTCGCCGTCCAGCACGGCGCCGCTGTTGCCCGTCTCCACGGACGTGCGCAGGTCCTTCACCATCTGGTAGGGCTGCAGGACGTAGGAGCGGATTTGGTGGCCCCAGGCGATGTCGCTTTTGGCGTCGGCGTCGGCCTGGGCTTCGGCCTCGCGCTTTTTGAGTTCCGCGTCGTAGAGCCTGGCCTTTAGCATCTCCATGGCCTGGGCGCGGTTGCGGTGCTGGGAGCGGTCGTTTTGGCATTGCGCCACGATGCCGGTGGGGATGTGGGTGATGCGCACGGCACTGTCGGTGCGGTTCACGTGCTGGCCGCCGGCGCCCGAGGCGCGGTAGGTGTCGATGCGCAGATCCTTGTCCTCGATGACGATGTCGATGGAATCGTCGATCACCGGCGAGACGGAGACGGAGGCGAAGCTGGTGTGCCGCCTTGCCTGGCTGTCGAACGGGCTGATGCGCACCAGCCGGTGCACGCCGGACTCGCTTTTCAGCCAGCCATAGGCGTTGTGGCCCTTGACCTGGATGGTGGCGGATTTGATGCCGGCCTCTTCGCCCGGGCTTTCCTCCATCCAGTCGGTCTTGTAGCCGTGGGCGTCGCACCAGCGCACATACATGCGCAGCAGCATCTCGCACCAATCCTGCGCCTCGGTGCCGCCGGCGCCGGCATTGACCTCCAGATAGCAGTCATTGCCGTCCGCCTCGCCCGACAGCAGGCTTTCAAGCTGCTTCTTCGCCGCGCGGTCGCGGATCTTGCCTAAAGTCGCCTCGGCCTCGGCGACGACCTCCTGGTCGTCCTCCGCCTCGCCCAGCTCGATCAGGTCGATCGTGTCGCGATAATCCTGGCTGAGGCCGTCGAACTCGCCGAGCGCGGTGTCGAGATGGTTACGCTCGCGCAGCAGCTTCTGGGCCTTGTCCGGGTCGTTCCAGAGGTCCGGGTCCTCGGCCAGCGCGTTCAGTTCAGCCAGGCGCTTTTGGGCTTGGTCATAGTCAAAGAGACCTCCTCAGCAGGCCTAAGGACTGCTCGATCTCAGAGGACATGCTTTGGATTTCAGCACGCATTTTGCGAGTTCCGTGCGCTTCGGGATTCGTCTGTCAGGCCAGCCATTTAGGGAGATTCGCAGGGCCTGTAAAGGCTGGCACAGGTGAAGATTCCTAATACAGGCCGCCGGTTCCCTGGGTCGCGGCGCCGATGCTCTCGCCAAAGCCGGTGCGCGGGCCGGCGGCGGCCTCGGTGGCGCTGATCGCAGGCGCGGTGCCGGTGCGGAACGGCTGCAACAGGCCGCCGCCGTCCGCCGCCAACAGGCCGGTTTCGGCGTCCACGGCGACCATTTCGATGCCCTCGGGCGGTGCGGTGAACTCGCCCGGATCGGTGCCGTCCAGGGCCTCCGCCATGAAGGCGCCGAAGATCGGTGCGGCGACGGAACCGCCGGTCTCGCGCGGGCCCAAGGTGCGCGGATTGTCGAAGCCGACAAACACGCCTACCGCGAGATTGGGCGAGAAACCGACGAACCAGGCGTCATAGACATCGTTGGTGGTGCCGGTCTTGCCGGCTAGGGGCAGGCCCAGGGCGTTGAGGCGCGCCGCCGTGCCGCGCTGGACCACGCCTTGCAGCATGGAGGTGAGCTGATAGGTCGTGACCGGGTCGTTGATCAGCGCGCGCTGGTCGGCCAGGGCCGGCGGCGCCAGACCGTCGCGCCATTCGGGCTGGCGGCAGACATCGCACACCAGCGCATCGTGCCGATAGACGGTGTGGCCGTAGCGGTCCTGGATGCGGTCGATCAGCGTCGGCGTGATTTGGCGGCCGCCATTGGCGACCATGGCATAGGCGTTGGTCAGCGCCATCGGCGTCACCTCGCCGGCACCCAGCGCCATCGAATAGAGCAGCGGCATGTCGTCATAGATGCCGAAGGTGCGCGCGACCTCTCGCACCGGGTCGAGGCCGATTTCCTGCAGGATACGCACGGTCATGAGGTTGCGCGAGCGCTCGACGCCGACGCGCATCGGCACGGGGCCAAGCTGGGTGCCGTCATAGTTGGACGGTCGATAGTCGGGCTGGCCTTCCTGGCGGATGGCCAGCGGGATGTCCAAGACGATGGTCGACGGCGTGTAGCCCTGGTTCAAGGCGGCCAGATAGACGAACGGCTTGAACGCCGAGCCGGGCTGGCGCGCGGCCTGGGTGGCGCGGTTGAACTCGCTCGCGTCGAAGTCATAGCCGCCGACCATGGCCAGCACGCGGCCGGTCTCGGGATCGATCGCCACCAGCGCGCCCTGCACGTCCGGCACCTGGCGCAGGGCGTAGAGGCCGGCGAAGTCCTGCGGGGTCTCGTCGCCCTCCAACGTGGCGTCGGCGCCGGCGGGCACGTCGGCCAAGCGTTCGACCAGAATGACGTCGCCGAGGGTGAGCGCATCGTCGACCGAGTTCGGCGCCGACCCGACCCGCTGGCCCGGTAGCCAGGGGATCGCCCATTCCAGCCCGTTGGTCGTGATCAGACCCCTGGTACGGTCGGAAAAGCCGAGAATGGCGGTGTCCGCGCCCTCCTCCACCTCCAGCACCACGGCCAGTTGCCAGCCCTCATGGGCGCCGCCGGGCATGTCCATCAACGCCAGTTGCCCCGGCCAGTCGTCAAAGGCTTCCATCACCTCGATCGGGCCGCGATAGCCGTGGCGCAGATCGTAGGTTTCCAGCCCCTCGCGCAGCACCCGCTCGGCGATTTCCTGCAGGCGCGGGTCCATGGTGGTGTAGACGGTCAGGCCGCCTTCGTAGAGCTGGTCGCTGCCATAAAGGCGCTGCAACTCGCGCCGGACTTCCTCGGAGAAATAGCCGGTTTCGATGAACTCGGCCCGGCGGCTGTCGACGACCACCAGGGGTTCGGCGTTGGCGGCCTCCGCCTCCTCCGCCGTGATCGCGCCATCCTCGAACATGCGCCCGAGCACATAGGCGCGCCGGCCAAGTGCCTCGCCCATGTTGGTGCGCGGATCATAGTTGCTGGGCGCCTTGGGCAGGGCCGCCAGATAGGCCGCCTCGGCCAAGGTCAGGTCCGACAGGGGCTTGTTAAAGTAAATCAATGAGGCGGCGGCGATGCCGTAAGCGCCCCGCCCGAGATAGATTTCATTGAAAAACAGCTCAAGGATCTCGTCCTTGCTTAGCACCCGCTCGATGCGCACGGCCAATAGCTGTTCGCGCAGCTTCCGGGTCAGTGTGACCTCGTTGGTCAAGAGGAAGTTGCGCGCGACAAGCTGGGTGATGGTCGAGGCGCCGATCAGCCGCCTGCCCTGGATCGCGTTGCGCACATTGGTGACGATGGCACGCGCGATGCCCAGCGGGTCGATGCCCGAATGGGTGTAGAAATGCTGGTCCTCGGCGGAAACGAAGGCCTGGATGACGTGCGGCGGTATCGCCTCGATCGGCACGAAGACCCGGTTTTCGGTGGCGTATTCGGCCATGATGCGGCCGTCGTCGGCATGCAGCCGCGTCACCACCGCCGGCTCGTAGCTTTGCAGCTGCGTGAAATCCGGCAGGTCCTGGTTCAAGTAATAGACCAGGCCAATGCCCGCCACGGCGCCAAGCACGCCGAGGGACGAGAGGATCGCTAACAACCAGCCCAGTTTACGCACGATATGCCGGCCCAAAGGTTCGAACCAAATACAGCGCCCGCATTCTACACCCCGCGACAAGCGGCCGAGAACGGGTCACGTCACACGCGGCTGAATAATCGCGAAGCATGGCGGGATCGTGGCCTATCGACGATTGCATCGCGTGTTCGATTTTGCCGGCCATTTTGCTGGCTGTCGTTTCGCGGCCCCTCAACGCCAACCGCCGAAGACCAGACCATTTGCATGAGATACCCGGCCACAAAACGACCATAACGAGCCAACACCGATCCATGTCGACGAACAGTAACAAGGCGACGGCCTTCCTACAAAAGGTGCCGAATCAGAGGCATCGATCCATCAAATGAGATATTGCCTTAATTTTGGGCGAAGGGCCAGGGAAGGCAGGCATAGAACACTGCAAACGATTTCATGGATTGTCCAACCGCGGCGTTATCGTTAATGTGGACTTGCGACAAACCGTGCGGCGGGTTGGCGCACATCAGGTTGGATGTGGGCTGCCTCGTATCGCATCGCGAGTCGGTGGGCCGGCAATGCCCGTCCGCAAGAATGCGGAATGGCGATATCTGCGCCGGTCGCTGGAAATGTTCCTTCCGCCACACCATTTTCCGGTGTGGTTCATCGACGATGGCGAGTGTGATTGCCGTGCGGCCACAATGGTGAAGCCGGCCTGGGCCCGCGTTGAAGCGGGTTTGGCGCGGTGATCGTGGTCGACGTTGAACAGGCCAGCTTGGAAAGCGCCGTTCGATTTCTTTTGCCTCGGTCATCGATGGTTTCTTCAATACTAGAGCGGCGGGCCGCCGACACGTAAGTCGCGCGAGCCGATTGGCCCCGCCGCGGAGACAAAAACAATTATGGCGCGCAGAATGCTTGTCGACGCCACCCATGCGGAAGAAACCCGCGTGGTTGTGGTCAACGGCAATCGGCTTGAAGAGTTCGACTTCGAAACAGCGAGCAAGAAACAACTTAAGGGCAACATCTACCTTGCCCGCGTAACCAGGGTCGAACCGTCGCTGCAGGCGGCCTTCGTCGAATATGGCGGCAACCGCCACGGCTTCCTGGCCTTTTCCGAAATCCACCCGGACTATTACCGCATCCCGATCGCCGATCGCGAAGCGCTGATCGAGCAGGATCAGGCCAAGTCCGGCGACGACGCCGAGGATTCGGACGACGAGGCGAACGGCGAGGACGGGGCGGATCCGGTCGAAACCGTCGGCGGCGACGACGCCGACGAGGTGGTGGAGCGGCGCTCGACCAGGCCGCAACGCAGCTACAAGATCCAAGAGGTCATCAAGCGCCGGCAGGTGATGCTGGTCCAGGTGACGAAGGAGGAGCGCGGCAACAAGGGCGCGGCGCTGACCACCTATTTGTCGCTGGCCGGCCGTTACTGCGTTCTGATGCCCAACACGCCGCGCGGCGGCGGCATCAGCCGCAAGATCGTCAACCCGGCCGAACGCAAGAAGATGAAATCGATCCTGGAGGATCTGTTCGTGCCGCCGGGCATGGCCGTGATCCTTCGCACGGCCGGGGTGAAGCGGACCAAGGCGGAAATCAAGCGCGATCTGGATTATCTGTTGCGGCTGTGGGAATCGATCCGCGAACGGACCCTGCAGTCGAACGCGCCCAGCATCATTCACGAAGAGGCTAACCTGATCAAACGGGCGATCAGGGACCTGTACTCGCGCGATTTGGACGAGGTGCTGGTCGAGGGCGAGGGCGGCTACAAGACCGCCAAGGACTTCATGAAGATGCTGATGCCCAGCCACGCCAGGCGGGTCCAGACCTATAAGGAAGACCTGATTCCGCTCTATCACCGTTACCAGGTGGAATCGCAGATCGAGGCCCTGCACGACTCCACGGTGCAGTTGCGCTCCGGCGGCTACATCGTGATCAATCCGACCGAGGCGCTGGTCGCCATCGACGTCAATTCCGGCCGATCGACGCGCGAACGCAACATCGAGGAGACGGCCTACAAGACCAACCTGGAGGCCGCCGACGAAGTTGGGCGACAATTGCGCCTGAGGGATCTGGCCGGCCTGATCGTGGTCGACTTCATCGACATGGAGGAAGACCGCCACAACCACGCGGTCGAACGGCGGCTGAAAGAGGCCATGAAGTCCGACCGCGCGCGCATTCAGCTGGGCAGAATATCGCCGTTCGGCCTGTTGGAACTGTCCAGACAGCGGCTGCGGCCCAGCCTGATCGAGGCCCATTTCGAGGTTTCGCCCTATTGCGGCGGCACCGGCATGATCCGCACGACAGAATCATCCGCGCTGCTGGTGCTGCGCGCCGTGGTCGAAGAGGGCATTCGCAAGCGCTCGGCCGGCCTGACGATTTCCGTGCCGACGAAGGTGGCGCTTTACATCCTGAACCAGAAGCGGGCGGCCTTGGCCGAGATCGAGGCGCGCTATGGCTTCGACGTGGCGATCGAGGCCGACGACAGCCTTCTGGTCCCGGGCTTTCGGCTGGAACGCAGCCGGGCACGGCCGGATAGTGACGCGGCTGCCCCGGTCGACGCCGACCGGGTCATGTCGGATGTCGACGCGGAGGCGAGCGAGTCCGACCGCGACGGCGAGCGGGACGGCGGCGCGGCCAAAGAGGATGAGGGGCGCGGCCGCCGGCGGCGCCGTTCACGCCGGCGCCGGCGTGATCAGGATGCCGACGGGGCGACCCAAGAGCAGGCCGCGGCCGATCAAGACGGCGCGACCCCAGAGGATCAGCCCACGGAACCCTCCGATGGGGAGGCGCCGGCCGCCCCGGTCGCCGCCGACGATGAGGATGATGACGGCCAAAGGCGCCGCCGGCGCGGCCGGCGCGGCGGGCGCAGTAGAAGCCGGCGCCGTTCGGACGAGGATCGCCCAGCGGAGGTCACAGAGGTCGCAGCGGGCGCCGATGGCGACGCGAGCGGCGAGGCAAGCAGCGAGCCGCCCGCCACGGTAGACTTCTTCGACGCCGACCCGCGCGAAAGCGATGGCCGCGACGACGACCCGCGCGATCAGGCCGAAGACCTGCCGGAGCCGGAGCATCGGGCGGCGCCGGACCAGGCCGAAGCCGAGGCCGAGGCCAAGCCAAAACGGCCCCGCCGCCGCCGGACCCGAAAGACCGAGGCGGCGCCGAGCGCCGAGGATCAACTGGCGGAAAGCCCCGCGGCCAGCGCGGCACCGGCCGAACAGGACGATACCGCGCCCGCCGAACCTGCGGTCGCAGTCGAAGATCCAGCGACACCGGACGGAGGGGGCCAGCCCGCGACCGAGGCGGCCGAGGAACCCAAGAAACCGGCCCGGCAACGGCGGACGAGAAAGCCGCGTGCCAGGAAGGAAGCGGCCGAGGTCGAGACCGCTGACGCTGAAGAGACTGTCGAGCAGGCCGACGGGAAGGCGGAGGGTTCGAACGTTCGAACCATTCCGATCGATGTCGGTGGCGGCGATGGGGCAAGCTCCGTTGAGGCCGAAGCGGAGGCCGCGCCGGAGCAGGACGAAAAACCCGACACACCGGCGAGCGACGGCAACGGGCAGGTAGAAGAGGAAAACCAGGCCGTCGCCGCGGCGCAGGTCGTCAACAAGCCGCCGGAGAAGCCCCGGCGCGGCTGGTGGCGGCGGGTGGTCAGCTAACTCTTAGCGCTGAAGGATGCAGTCGGTCAGCGGCCCAAGCTGGCCCATGCGCCGTTGGATCGTGCCGGCATACCCAGACACATAGGAACTGGGATTGCCGGCCGACCGGCTGCGCGGTGCGGGAAGAATGGCGGCCAGCAGGGACGCCTGGCGCGTGTTCAGGTTCTCCGCCTCGACGCCGAAATAGTGCCGCGCGGCCGCCCCGACGCCGTATATGCCGGGCCCCCACTCCGCGATGTTCAGGTAGATCTCCATAATCCGCCATTTGGGCAGCAGTAGTTCGACGATGCTGGTGAAGTAGACTTCAACGGCTTTGCGCGCGAACCCGCCACCCGGCCAGAGATAAAGGTTGCGGGCGACCTGCATCGACACCGTGCTGGCGCCGCGCAGCCGTCCGCCCTCGCGCCAGGTGGTCCAGGCCTCGGCAACCTGGTCCCAGTCATACCCCCGGTTTTCGCAGAACAGATTGTCCTCTGCCGCGATCACGGCGATGCCCACCGTCTCCGCCACGGCGTTGAGCGGAACCCAATCGCGCTGCCAGCCCTCGCCCTCAACCAGACGGATGGCCATCAGCGGCGTCGCCGGCACGGGCACCACGCGATAGACCAGCGTCAAGGCCACGGGCACGACGATCAGCAGCACGATCAGCACCTTCGCCGCTCGCTTGGCCAATCGGGCCAGGCGAACCCGCCGAAGAGACGACCACACGCGCCGCACGCGAACCCCTTAGGTTAGCCAGCGCCGCAGCCGGTCGGACGCCTCGGCCATCGTCTCCGTGGCGCCGGAAAAGGAAAAGCGCATGGTGTGCGCCCCTCTGGCCGGGTCGAAATCGGGCCCGGGCGTAGCGGCGATACCTGTTTCCTTAAGCATGCGTTGGCAAAAGGCCACGCTGTCATTGGTCAGGCGGCCGATATCGGCGTAGAGATAAAAGGCGCCGTCCGACTGGGCCAAACGGTCGAAACCGGCCTTGGGAAGGCCGTCCAGCAGCAAGCGGCGGTTCGCCGCATAGCGCGCAACGTTGGCGTCAAGCTCGTCGCCGCAATCGAACGCGGCCATCGCGGCCCGCTGCGACAGGGCCGAGGGCGAGATGAAGAAGTTCTGCGCCAGGCATTCGACCGGCCGCACCAGTTCCTCCGGCAGAACCATCCAGCCCAGGCGCCAACCGGTCATGGAGTAGTATTTGGAAAAGCTGTTGATGATGATCGCATCGTCGGTCAGCGACAGCGCGGTCGTCTCGGCCATGCCATAGCTGATGCCGTGATAGATCTCGTCGGAGATCAGGCGAATGCCGTGCCTGCCGCAATAGTCGGCGAGATCGGCAAACGCGTCGCGATCCAGCATGGTGCCCGTCGGATTCGAGGGGCTGGCGACAATCAGACCGTCGACCGGGCGGTCCAGCCGGTCCAAATGGTCAGGCGACGGCTGAAACCGCGTTTCGGCGCCGGTCGGCACCTCGACCACCTCGATGCCCAGCGCACTCAAGATATTGCGATAGGCGGGATAGCCCGGCGCCCCCAGCGCGACCCGGTCGCCGACATCGAACGCGGAGAGAAAGGCCAGCAGGAAGCCGCCCGAAGACCCGGCGGTGACGGCAATGCGATCGGCCGAGACCGGCTGGCCGTAGTGATCGGCATAGTGCTGCGACAGGCGCCGGCGCAGTTCGGGCAGGCCCAACGCCAGCGTGTAGCCCAACACCTCGCTCTCCAGTGCCAGCTGCGCGGCCTCGACCACGCCGCGCGGCGCCGATGTGCTGGGCTGGCCGACCTCTAAATGCAGCACGTCGCCATGGCTTTGCGCCCGCTCCGCCGCGGCCGTCATCACGTCCATGACGATGAAGGGCGGGACCTGCCCCCGCCGCGCAACCTTCAGGGTCACTGCAGCAGGGTCTCCGTCACCAGGCCATACCCGCCAAAGCGCGGATCGGCAGCGCCCCGGCACTGCAGTTCCGACCCGCGGTTCCAGGCACAGATCAGCCCGGTCAGCCGGCTGGAGGCCGGGATCGTATCGGTCGCCAGGCCGCCGGCGGCCGCCGTTTCCACCGTGCCGCCGAACACCGTTGCCGCCTCGGTCGATCCCAACATATCGATCGGCACGGCGACCGGTTCGTTGTAGTGAATGGCGATCGACGGCAGGTCCGGCGTCGGCCCGCCAATGGGAATGCCCGTGTCGCCCGCCGTGGCGCCGCCCTGCACCGGGCTGAAGCCGAAGCCGCACGCCACCGCCATATCGTCCCCGGACAACGCCACCGCGACCAGGCCCTCACCGGCCGGCCGGCCGGCCGGCAGGGGCTGACCGGCGGACGCCGCCTGAAACGCCTCGACCAGCCGAATGCCGCGCCCGCCCAATGCCGGGCCGAAGGCGACGAGATTGTTACCAAACGGCGCGGTCGCCGGCTCCTCCCACGCGATGCGCGATGCCCTGATCTGATCGAAGCTGAGCGGCAAGCCGCGCGCCTGAGCACCTTCAGCGTAGCTTCGGCCAAGCGGACCCTCATAGAAGGCCTGGACGCCCCCAACCCTGATCGCGGCCATGCTGTCGGCCAGCGCCAGCCGCTCGCCAGCGGTACGGCCGGCCGAGTCCGTGCCCGGGGGCGCGATGCGCAGGCTGGTTTCGGCGATCGCCACCATCTCCGACCAGCGCAACTGGCCATAATCGGCATGGATGGCCGACAGGCCGCGCAGGAAAGCAGGGACGGCCGCGCCGCCGCCCGCCGGCTCGGCCGGGAAGTCGATCAGGCGAACGATCTTCTCCTCTGGATCGAACACCAGGCAGGTGCCGCCGCCGGCAATGCCGACCGCGTCGGGCCGCGTCACCGCCATCATCATGGCCATGGCAACGACCGCATCGGCGGCGGAACCGTTGCCGTCCAGCACTTCCAAACCCACTTCTGTCGCCTGGGCCACGTCGGAGGCCGCGCCGATGCGCACGACCAAATCGCTCTCGCGCACGATCGCCACGCAGCCGACCAGGACGGCGGTCACAGCAAAAATGCCGGCAACGCGGCACAATTGTCGCGTATGATGTGACCATCGGGTCCAAGCTGACGAGGTTGGCGTGCGCGCGTTCATTCGACTTCTCTTGGTTTTTTGCTTCGTTGCTGGCGGTACCGTATCGGACGCCTTTGGACAAGGCCGGATCTCATTCATCCGAGATACGGAGATTGAGACTATCATCCGGGACATGGCCCGGCCAATCTTCCAGGCGGCCGGCCTCAGCCCCAGCGCGGTCAATATCTATCTGGTCAATGACAGCGACCTGAACGCGTTTGTCGCCGGCGGCCAGAACCTGTTTCTCAACACCGGACTGATCGCGCGGACCCAAAACCCCGGCGAACTGCTGGGCGTTATCGCGCACGAGGCCGGCCACATCGCCGGCGGCCACATCGCGCGCGGCCAGGAACAGATCGAACGCGCCCGCCAACTGGCCATCCTGACCAGCCTGCTCGGGATCGCGGCGGCGGCGGCCGGCGGCAGCGATGTCGGCGCCGCGACCGCGCTCGGTGGTCAGTCGATGGCGATGAACTCGATGCTGGGCTACAGCCGGACCATGGAAAGTGCCGCCGACCAGGCAGCGCTGCGCTATATGGACCAGGCGGGCTTTTCGTCAGAAGGCCTGTTGTCGTTTCTCGAAACCCTGCAGGACCAGGAGCTGGTGCCCTCCAGCCGCCAGTCGGAATATCTGCGCACTCACCCACTGACCTTCGACCGCATCGATACGGTGCGCAACCATGTCGCCCGCTCAAGCCTGACGGGCCGCGAGTTCTCGCCCCAGGTTTGGGCCGATTTCGATCGCCTGCGGGCCAAGCTGATCGGTTTTCAGCAACCGACGCTCGCCCTGCAGCTATACCCCTCGGGTTCACCCGGCATCGCCGACCGCTATGGCCGCGCCATCGCGCTCTACCGGACCGGCCAGCTTGGCCAGGCGACCGGGATCATGAACCAGTTGATCGCGGCCGAACCGTCCAACCCGTATTTTCAGGAACTGATGGGCCAGATCCTGTTCGAAAACGGGCGTATTCAGGAGTCGCGACCGTATTATGAGCGGGCCAACCAGCTTCTGCCTGGCCAGCCCTTGATCCAGGTGGCCCTGGCGCGGGTGCTGATCGAAACCGGCGGCGAGGCGAACCTGCAAACCGCCGTCGATCAGCTTGCGTCCGCCGTTCAACGGCCGGGCGGCCGCTCGCCCTTCGCCTTCCGCCTGCTGGCGACCGCCTATGGCAGGCTGAACAATATGGGCATGATGGCGTTGTCACTGGCCGAGGAGGCACTGGCCCTGGGCGACGCCCAGATGGCCAACCAGCAGGTCGCCCGTGCCCTGCAATCCTTGCCGAACGGTTCGCCGGGCCATCTGAGGGCCCTCGACGTCCAGCGCGAGGCGGAGCGTTTGAATAGATAGGGTACCGCCGCCCTTCTGCGCCCACGTGGATTTGAAGCGCGCCAGCTTGACGGCGCCTTACCCGCGCCATCATATGCCGGCACATGATTCGTGACGCCCACTGAAAGGACCGACGATGCTGCGTCGTCTGCTTGTTCCCGCCACTGCCATCGTGCTGGCCCTGTCCACGGCACCCGCCGCGATGGCCCAATTCGACAACGCGGAGGAGGACGCCATCCGGTTGATCATCCGCGATTACCTGATCGAAAACCCCGAAGTCCTGATCGAGGCCCTGCAGATCTATCAGGTTGAGCAGGAACAGGCCGACGCCCGCGCCCAGCAGGACGCGGTCGCCAACCTTGGCGAGCGCCTGTTCGAAAGCAACGCCCCGTCGATCGGGCCGGAAGACGCCAGCGTCACGCTGGTTGAGTTCTTCGACTACAATTGCGGCTTCTGCAAGCGCGCGCTGGACGATGTGCAGGCCCTGTCGGAAACCGACGACGATCTGCGCATCGTGTTCCTGGAAATCCCGATCCTGGGGCCGAGTTCGCTGACCGCCGCGCGCGCCGCCCTGGCGTCACGCGAGCAGGGGCTGTACCTGGAATACCACATGGCCCTGATGTCGCATCGCGGCACGCATACCGACGATTCGATCTTCGCCATCGCCGAGGAGGTCGGCCTGGATGTCGACCAGCTTCGCGTCGACATGGAATCGGAGGCCGTGGCGCAGGAAATCTCGGACAACCTGCAACTCGCCGAAACGATCGGCGTGCGCGGCACGCCGGCCTTCGTGGTCGGCGAGCGGGTCATCCCCGGCGCCGTCGGACTGGCCGCCCTGGAGGACGCCATCGAGCAAGCGCGGCAGGAGAGCTGACCGGTTTGAACGCGCGGGGGAAGTCACATCCGATGCGGCCCAGGATGGCAGGCGCGGGCGTGGTCCTGGCGGCCGGCATTGGGCTGTCTTCGAGCGCGGGCGCCCACCCCCATGTGTTCGTCGATACCGGCTTCGTGCCGGTTTTCGAGGATGACAGGCTGGTCGGCGTGGAGACCTCCTGGCGCTTCGACCCGATCTATTCGGACGTCGTGCTTTCCGACTTTGACCGCGATGGCGACGGCGCCCTGAACGCGGACGAACGATCGGCCCTGGTCGGGGTCTTTTTCGCCGAGTTGGGCGACTATGGCTATTTCACGAGGGTCGGCATCGATGGCGAGTGGCACCAATCCGGCATCGCCAGCGATTTCTGGGTCGGCGCCGAGGGCGGGATCCTGAGCGCCGGCTTCACCCTGCGGACCGATCTGCCGGTCGCCGACACCGTGGAGTTTGTGCCGTTCGACGAAGAGCATTTCATCGCCTTCCAGATCGCCAACGACACTGTGATCGAGGCACAAGCGTCGACCACCTGGGCGTGCGAGGCACGCCGCTACGATCTGGTTTCCTGGTATTTCGGGCCCGTCACCGGCCATGGCATGGCATGCGAAAGGGCCGGAGGCACGTCTTGATCCGGTGGAGAGGCCTGGCGGCGATCGGCCTCGTCGCCCTTATGATCGTTTTTGTCTTCGACGCGGCCGCCACGGCCCAGCCGATGATCCCGCGCGGATCGGCCGGCGCTGAACAGTCAAGCTTCCTCGACGTTCTGCCGGCGCCGCTCAGATCGGTCGTTCAGCAGATCAACACCTGGCAAGTGGAATTGAGCCGGCGGCTGAACACCGAACTGGTCGACATGCGCGGCGGCAACGGGTTCGCGGTGTTCTGGCTGTGCCTGATCGGCTTTGTCTATGGCGTCCTGCACGCCGCCGGGCCGGGCCATGGCAAGGCGGTCGTGGCGTCCTATCTGCTGGCCCGCCGATTGTCGATCGGCCGGGCCGTGGGCGCCTCGTTCCTAATGGCCCTGGGCCAAGGCGTTACCGCGATCGTTCTGGTCGGTGTGCTATCTGTGGTGCTTGGCCTCGCTGGGCCGGCCCTGACGGCGCGCGCCGATTGGCTCGAGCTTGGCAGTTATGGACTGATCATTCTCCTGGGCCTGGCGATGCTGGTGAACTCGGTACGCGGCCGCCACACCTGCGGCATGGATCATAGTCACGACCACGACCACGACCACAGCCACCACGAACACGCCAGGGATAGTGGCCGGGGCTTGCTGCCCCTGGGTGCCGCAGTGGCCTTGCGCCCCTGCACAGGCGCGTTGCTGATCTTGCTGTTCACCCTGGCGAACGGGCTCTTGCTCGCTGGCATTGCAGCCGTTCTCGCCATGGCCATCGGCGTCGGGCTGACGGTCGCCATCATTGCGCTGGCCACCATAGGCGTGCGCGGCGCGGCACTGGCCGTCGCCGGCGGCCACGGGCATGGTCGCGGCTTTGTCTTTGCCCAGCGTGGCCTTGCCATCGTGGGATCGACCGCCGTATTGGCCTTCGGCTGCCTGTTCTTCCTCGCCGCCGCCGGACGCCTGTTTTAGGCCTCGCTATCCGGCTGGTCGCCGGGTGCGGTGCCCGCAAGCGCCGGCAGGGCCAGCATTTCTTCGTTGATGCGCCGCACCGTCGGGAAGGCTTCGAGGTCGCAGCCGAACCGTTCGGCGTTGAAGATCTGCGGCACCAGAAAGGTATCCGCCATGGTCGGCCGGTCACCATGGCAGAACCGCCCGGTCGCCGGATGGTCCGCCAACATGGCCTCAAGCCCGGTCAGCCCCTCGTCGACCCAGTGACGGTACCAGATGTTCTTGGCCTCGTCGTCGACGCCCATCTCGCGGGTCAGGTACACGAGCACGCGCAGATTGTTCACCGGATGGATCTCGCAGGCGATGGCCGACGCCAGCGCCCGCACCCGTGCCCGGCCGGCCGCATCCCCGGGCAGCAGCGGCGGCTCGGGCCGCGTCTCTTCGAGGTACTCGACGATTGCCAGCGATTGGGTGAGCGCCGTGCCGTCATCGTCGACCAGGGTCGGCACCAGACCCTGGGGGTTCAGCGCCAGATAGTCGTCCGATCGATGCTCCTTGCGCCGCAGATGGACGAAATCCATCTCGTAATCCAAGCCCTTCAGGGCCAGCGCGATGCGCACCCGGTAAGCGGCGGAGGATCGAAAATAGGAATAGAGCTTCATGGCGCTGGCCGACTTTCCATTGCATGGGCACGATTGGGTCCCCTAATTAACCGGTTCCCGCTTTCCGATCCACCAGGCCATCATGACAACCGATCAGACCCCCACGACCATTGTCTTCGACATTGGCGGCGTGTTGCTGGACTGGGACCCGCGCCATCTCTATCGCAAGCTGTTCGACGACGAGGCGGAGATGGAGTGGTTCCTGGCTGAAATCTGCTCGCCGGAATGGAACGAGCGCATGGATGCCGGCCTCAGCTTTGCCGAGGGCGTCGACGAACTGGTGGCCAAGCATCCGGAGCATGCCGGGTTCGTGCGCGCCTATCACGAACGCTGGATCGAAATGGTGCCCGGCGCCATCGACGGCACGGTCGAGATCCTGGGCGAGGTGCGGGACCGGGGCCACCCGGTTTATGCGATCACCAACTTCAACGCCGAAACCCTGGCCGTGGCCAGCGAGGTCTATCCGTTCTTGAAAGCGTTCGACGGTGTGATCGTGTCCAGCGAGATCCGCCTGATCAAGCCGGACCCGGCCATCTTTCAGGCGTTTTTCCAGACCTATGATCGACACCCTGGCGACTGCGCATTCATCGACGATCGTGCCGTGAACGTTGAGGCGGCCAAGGAGGTTGGCATGGTCGGGATCCATTTTTCCAACCCGCAACAGTTGCGCCGCGACCTTGCCGATCTAAAGCTATTGTGAGGCCTGAGCGCATGCGACGAAGGTGGCCCGGCGGCACAGGGATTGCTAAACCAGCAGTCATGTTCGAGCGATTTTGAACTGGGAGAGAGTGTTTCGATGATACGGCGACTGTTGATTCTGGCTTCGACGGTTTCGGTTCTGGCGCTGCCGGGTGTGGCGCAGGCCGATATGGAACGGGCCATGGAATTCTTGGAAGAGGGCGATTTTGAAGCCGCCTTTGCAGAGCTTCTGCCCCATGCCGAAGAAGGTAATCCGCGCGCGCAAACCGAAATCGCGATCCTCTATCTGAACGGCAGCGGTGTGGAGGAGGATGAGGAAGAGGCCCTGAACTGGGCCCGCCAGGCCGCCAATCAGCGCGATGCGTTCGGCCAGTATTTGCTGGGCTGGATGCTGGTCAACGGCCACGGCACCGACGCGGATGCGATCGCGGCCATCCCGCTCTACGAGGCGGCGGCCAATCAAGGCCTGATCGCGGCGCAGACGGCGCTGGGCAATCTGTTCACCTATGGCGCCGACGGCATCGAGATCGACTATGGCGAGGGCGACTATTGGTACGCCCAGGCGGTGCAGAACGGCGATCCGCAGGCGATGAACGGTTTCGCCTGGTCCCTGGTGGTCCGCGACCAGAACCTGCTGGACGCGCTGCCGATCTCCGAGACGTCCGTCGCGCTGGAGCCCGGCAGCGCCGCGTCGATCGACACGCTTGGCACCATCCGCCTGCTGTTGGGCCGGTACGGGTCGGCGGCGAAGTATCTGGAACTGGCCGTTGAACTGCAGCCGGACTATCCGCCCTTTATGGACCGGCTGGGCGACGCCTATGCGGGCATGGGTGACGATGCCGAGGCGCGGGCCCAGTGGGAAGCGGCCATGGAGGCGGTCGCGACCTATGAGGGCGGGTACGACGAGCTGTGGGATATCGACGCGCTGCGCGGCAAGCTTGGGCTTTAGGACGAGCGGTATCTGGAAACAGAATTGCTCCGACCGCCGGTCAGCGGGGTCGTCGACGACACTTGCGCAGAGTGTCAGGAGGGGCGCATCGGCCCGGCTTCGGGGCAAACGTTCGTCGAATCAACCCGTTCTCCCCATTCGCCCCGTTCTCCCCGTTCTCATGGACCGTGATCGCCTGTAGGAACGCCCTTGCCGCCGCCAAAGCGGGGCCGCCGCTTGCCCCGACTCAATCGATGCTATAAGCAAGTTCACAATAACAACCGGTTCATTATTGCTGTTAATGGCCAACGACCAACAAAGTGTGCTGATCGTCAACGGACCGAATCTCAACATGCTGGGACTTCGGGAACCGACCATCTACGGCACAGATACGTTGGCCGACCTGGAAGCGGCTTGCGCCGATCGGGGCGCCGATCTTGGCCTGGCGATCGACTTTCGCCAAAGCAACCTGGAAGGTGAGATCGTTGGCTGGATCCAAGAGGCGCGGCAGGTTCAAGACGGCATCATCATCAACGCCGCCGCCTACAGCCATACCTCGATCGCCATTCTCGACGCGCTGCAGGCGGCGGAACTGCCCGTGATCGAGGTTCACCTGTCCAACATCTACAAGCGCGACCCGTTTCGCCACCATTCCTACATCAGTCAGGCGGCCCAAGGGGTAATTTGCGGTCTCGGCGCCCATGGCTATGTTTTGGCACTGGACGCCATGGCCGGCTTGCTGGAAAACGGCGGCCCTTGATGCAATTCTCCAGGAGACATGGCCCTATGGCCCGGTTCCAAATCGACGACGCGCTGATCCGCAAGCTGGCCGAGCTGCTGGACGAGACCGGCCTGACGGAGATCGAGTTCGCCGAGGGCGACAAGCGGCTGCGCGTCGCCAAGACGGTGACCCAGAACGTCACCGCTACGACACCATCTGTCGTGCAGGTGGCGGCAGAGGCGCCACAAGCTGCAGCGACAGGCGCCGAGGCGCCGGCCAGTGGCGGCACGCCGGACGGCGCGGTGACGTCGCCGATGGTCGGCACGGTCTACCTGGCGCCGGAACCGGGCGCGCCCAACTTCGTGAAGGTCGGCGACAGCGTCAGCGAGGGCCAGACGCTGCTGATCGTCGAGGCGATGAAGGTGATGAACCCGATCCGCGCGCAGCGGTCCGGAACCGTCAAGCAGATCCTCGTCGACGACGCCCAGCCGGTGGAATTCGGTGAAGTGCTTCTGGTCGTGGCCTGACCGGACATGTTTGAAAAGGTTCTGATCGCCAATCGCGGCGAGATCGCGCTTCGCATCCATCGCGCTTGCCGCGAGATGGGCATCGCCACGGTGGTCGTGCACTCCACGGCGGACGAGGATGCCATGGCGGTGCGGCTGGCCGACGAGGCGGTCTGCATCGGGCCGCCAAAATCGCGCGACAGCTATTTGAACATCCCTGCGATCCTGTCGGCCGCAACGATCACCGGGGCCGACGCAATCCATCCCGGCATCGGCTTTCTCGCCGAAAATGCCCAGTTTGCCGAGATGGTCGAGGAACATGGCTTCGCCTTCATCGGCCCGACCGCCGAACATATCCGGATCATGGGCGACAAGATCGCGGCCAAGGAAGCCGTGTCGGGTGTCGGCCTGCCGGTCGTTCCGGGGTCCGACGGTGCCGTGACCAGTGTCGAGGCCGCGCAGGCGAACGCCGATGAGATCGGCTATCCGGTCCTGATCAAGGCCACCGCCGGCGGCGGCGGGCGGGGTATGAAGATCGCCAACAATGCCGGCGAGGTCGCCTCGGCGTTCTCGATGGCACGCAGCGAGGCCAAGGCGGCGTTCGGCGACGACAGCGTCTATATGGAACGTTATCTCGGCCGCCCGCGCCACATCGAGATCCAGATCCTGGCCGACGGCCACGGCAACGTCGTGCATTTCGGCGAGCGCGACTGCTCCGTCCAGCGGCGCCATCAGAAGGTGATCGAAGAGGCCCTGTCGCCGGCGTTAAACACCGAGCAGCGGGACCTGATTGGCAGCCTGGCGGCGCGCACGGCGCAGAAGCTGGGCTATCGCGGCGTCGGCACCATGGAGTTCCTGTACGAGGATGGCGAGTTCTTCTTCATCGAGATGAACACCCGCCTGCAGGTCGAACACCCGATCACCGAGATGATCACGGGCATCGACCTGGTGCGCGAGCAGATCCGCGTCGCCGCCGGCGCGCCGCTGGGCTACGAGCAGTCGGACATCGAGTTCAACGGGCATTCCATCGAATGCCGGGTGAATGCCGAAGACCCGGAGACCTTCGCCCCCTCGCCGGGCCGCATTCGAAGCTTTCACGCCCCAGGCGGCTTGGGCGTGCGCGTCGACAGCGCGCTCTATGACGGCTACAGCGTGCCGCCCTATTACGACAGCCTGATCGCCAAGCTGATCGTGCACGGCGCGACCCGCAACGAGTGCCTGATGCGGCTGCGCCGGGCATTGGAGGAATTCGTCATCGAGGGCATCTCGACCACCCTGCCCTTGCATGCGCGGCTGATTGCCGAGCCGGACTTCGTGAACGGCGACTACGACATTCACTGGCTTGAGAAATTGATGCAGGGCGACTGACGCCCCATCTGCATTCTGGTTGGTTTCGAGAACCTTGGGTCTCAGTTTGGCCGATGGTTGAGATTACGCCGGACCTGGTGCTGCGGGCTTACGCCAGCGGCTATTTTCCGATGGCCGAATCGGCCCGGTCGGCGACCCTCTTGTGGGTCGACCCGCCCCAGCGCGGCATCATTCCGCTGGACGGGCTGCACGTCTCCCGATCTCTGCGCCGGCTGGTGCGACGCGGTCGCTTCCGTGTGACCATCAACCAGGCGTTCGACCGCGTGATCGGGGCCTGTGCCGAGGCGACGCCCGGCCGGCCCGACACCTGGATCAACCAGGACATCCTGGATCTCTACGGCGCCCTGCACCGGCGCAGCCATGCCCATTCGGTCGAATGCTGGGACGGCGACGACTTCGCCGGCGGCCTGTACGGCGTCTCGCTGGGCGGGGCGTTCTTCGGCGAGAGCATGGTCAGCCGCCGCACCGATGCCAGCAAGGTCGCCTTGGTGCATCTGGTCGCGCAGCTTCGCATCGACGGCTATAGGCTGCTGGACACCCAGTTCAAGACCGACCATCTGGCCCGGCTTGGCTGTGTCGAGATCCCGAAGGAGGATTACGAACGCCGGCTCGACGCGTCGTTGACCATACTGCCCAGATTCGGTGCCAACGACCGTGAACCGGAATTGGCGGAGATGCTACAGCCGTCGTGACGGCAGCGCGGGCGGCAGCGGCGGATTTCCGGGCAGCCCGAAGACGGCCTCGCGCGCCATGTCCTCGGGCGGTTGCGGCACCTCGTCGACGCAGCCGACCAGCCACAGATCGTAGACCGGGTGCTCCATCGCCGAGATCGACCGCGCGGCGGAGAACATCCAGCCGCTGAAGCTGTCCCCGGCCTCGTCGCCGGGCGGCTCGTCGATGACCTCAAGGAAGACGGCGTTTTGCGCGTTGCTGTCCGCCCCGGTTGTCTGGCAAGCGCGCACCGTGATGGTCAGGGTACCGAACGTCGCCGTCTCGCCGACGCCGACCGCAAGCGGCGACACGGTGGCCGTGATCTTGTCCAAGGCGCTCAACACCGCGAACGACCGCGACTGATCGGGCTGGGGCCGCACGCGGGCCTCGGTCTCCTGCCAGGGCGCCGGCGCCGGCGCGCTGTCGAGCGTGCCCAGCAGATCCTCGATCGTCTGCGGCGTCCCGCCATCGCCCTGCGGCGTCACGAGTTGCTGCTGGCCCGTGGCGACTGCGGGAACAGCCAAGGCAGCGGCAACACAGGCCGACAGGCAGACCCGACGTATCATAGCGTTCAGGCCGTCAGTTGTCGAACAGAGACGGCGCGTCGGATTCGCCGCCATCCGAGGCCGAACCGTCGCCGCTGTCCATGCCGTAGATGAAGTGGCCGATCAGCTGATCCAGACCCGGTGTCGCTTGAGTGTAGATGATGGTGCCGCCCGGCTGGATCATCTCCGAATCGCCGCCGGGGTCGAGGGCCATGAACCGGCCGCCCAGCAGGCTCTCGCTGGCCACCGTGGCGAATGTATCGACCGGCAACTCGATATCCGAATCGATGCTCATCCGCACTTCGGCGAGGTAGGTCGTCGGGTCCAGCCGCGTGCTGGTGACCTGGCCGACACGCACGCCGCTGATGGAGACCTCCGACCCCGGCTCAAGGCCGTCGATCCGGTCGAACCGCGCCATCACTTCGTAGCCGCTGACCGACCGGACGTCGGCACTGCCATAGGCGAAGAACAGGAAGAACGCGGCCACCGCCAGCACGACGGCGCCCATCACGGTTTCGATGACGTTTCTCTTCATGGCGTGCCGTGTCTGTTGTTGTGAGCCGCGATGCCGCGACAAGCCCGGCGAGCGGCCTTCAGGACGGCGTCCAGGGTTCGTAGTCGCCGGTCGCGCGTGCCCGCTGGCCGCCCATCAGCGTGTGGCCCGGCGGCAGATAGGCGGCGGTCGTGCCGGTTTGGTTGGGCTCGTACTCTTCCTGCCAGGGCCGACGGTTGGGGTTTTCCGCACTCGGCACCACGTCCGTCTGATGATGCAGCCAGCCATGCCATTCGGGCATCACCCGGCTGGCTTCGATGTCGCCGCCCTTGTAGATCACCCAGCGACGCTCGCGTCGACCGGGCTTGGCTTTTCGGTCCCGATAGTAGCGGTTGCCCGCACTGTCCTCGCCGACAAGCTTGCCGCGGCGCCGAAACGTGGTCCAGCGCGCGAGCAGCCTAAAGCCCAATTCGTACATGCCTGCCATCGCTCGTTCGCGGTTTGCTCAAAGTCATCTTCGATATCTAGGGCGCCCAAAGGCGGTCGGAATATGACATCGCGGCGGCAAATCGTCCAGCCCGCCAACCCACGGCCATGATCACGTAGGGTCCGGCGAAAAGCTCAATGCTGCACTGCAAAACGGACAGCTGTCATCGGCGATAGGACAGATTAGCTGTCGCTCGTCGGATTGCTTCGCCGCGCAGAGCGCAAAACGCCCCACGGCCCAGCGTCACGCACACAACCATGCAAGCATCGAGACCAAGAGAAGTACAATGTCACAAGGAACGATTACGACCAATCACACCGACCTGTTCGACGGCCTGTCGGCGGTCGCTGTCGAGCGCCAGGCACGCGTGCTGCGCGCCCGTGCGACGGCGGACGCTTTGAGCCGGGCCTGGACCGGGGTCTGGACCGCCATCCAGCACGGCTTTGCCGCCATCACCAAGGGCATGCAGAATCGCCGGCTGGTGAACGAGCTGTCGCAGCTTGACGACCGGCTGCTGGCCGATGTCGGCCTGAACCGCGCCACGCTCGCCGCCGACCTGAAGCGGGGCCGCGAGGCCGAGCACATCTTCGTGCCCGCGCCCCTGACCGGCAAGGCGCTGCTGTTCCCAACCGTCGTGAATCCGGTCCCGGCCAACAGCGACAAGGCGGACGAACGCCGCGTCGCATAACGGTTAAACCAACATCTGAAACAAGGCCCCGACGGCATTGCCGCCGGGGCCTTTTGTGTCCCAAGCGCAACATTCTGCTCAAAAACCACACTTGAGACCCATTATTATCTGTACACCCCTAGATGATGTGTCATCATCGTCGGCCGTTAACTAGATACAGCGGTTCGGCTGGCTTTTGTTAGGCCCGCGATCGAATCGCTGACCATTCAGGGGACCGACCATGCGGATAGAGCGGCGATTCACGACAAAAGGGCAAGACCCGTACGACGCAATCGAATTTCGAGAAGCGACGAGCGAGATCCGCAACCCCGATGGCTCGATCGTGTTTCGCCAGGACGGCATTGAAGTGCCGGCGGCGTGGAGCCAGGTCGCGGCCGACATTCTGGCCCAGAAATACTTCCGAAAAGCTGGCGTCGCCGCACGGCTGAAGCCGATCGAGGACCCGGACGTGCCGGAATTCCTCTGGCGCCACCAGCCGGACGACAAGGCGCTGGCGCGACTGCCGAAGGACGAGCGCTATGGCGGCGAGACCTCGTGCCGCCAAGTGTTCGACGGGTTGGCCGGGACCTGGACCTATTGGGGCTGGCAGGGTGGCTATTTCGACAGTGCTGACGATGCGCGCGCCTATTACGACGAAATGCGGATCATGCTGGCCCGCCAGATGGGTGCGCCAAACAGCCCGCAATGGTTCAATACCGGGCTGCACTGGGCCTATGGCATCGATGGCCCGTCGCAAGGCCACCACTATGTCGACTTCCGCACCGGCGAGCTGACCAAGTCGGACAGCGCCTACGAACACCCGCAGCCGCATGCCTGTTTCATCCAGTCTGTGGCCGACGATCTGGTCAATGATGGCGGCATCATGGATCTGTGGGTGCGCGAGGCACGGCTGTTCAAGTACGGCTCCGGCACCGGCACGAATTTCTCGCGCATTCGCGGCGAGACCGAGCCCCTGTCCGGCGGGGGCAAATCGTCCGGTCTGATGAGCTTCCTGAAGATCGGCGACCGGGCCGCCGGCGCGATCAAGTCCGGCGGTACCACCAGGCGCGCGGCCAAGATGGTCACGGTCGACATCGACCATCCGGATATCGAGGCCTATATCGACTGGAAGGTGGTGGAGGAACAGAAGGTCGCCGCGCTCGTCGCCGGATCGAAGCTGGCACGCAAGCATATGAAGGCGGTGATGGCCGCCTGCACCGGGGCCGACGGCGCGGCGGATGGCGTGTTCGAGCGGCTGGACGAGGATCAGCGTTTCGACGCCAAGGCCAATCCGGCGCTGAAGCGGGCCATCAAGGCGGCGCGGGCGGCGATGATCCCGGACAACTACATCCAGCGGGTGATCCATTTCGCCCGCCAGGGCTATGTCGATATCGACTTCAAGACCTACGACACGGATTGGGACTCCGACGCCTATCTGACCGTTTCCGGCCAGAACTCCAACAACTCCGTCCGGGTGACGGACGGCTTTTTGGAACAGGTCTTGGCGGACGGGGAATGGACCCTCACCCGCCGGACCGACGGCGCACCGGCCAAGACGGTGAAGGCCGCGGAGTTGTGGGAGAAGATCGGCTACGCCGCCTGGGCCAGCGCCGACCCCGGCCTGCAATTCGACACCACCATCAACGACTGGCACACCTGCCCCAACAGCGGCCGCATCGACGCCTCGAACCCGTGTTCGGAATACATGTTCCTGGACGACACGGCCTGCAATCTGGCCTCGCTGAACCTGATGGCGTTCCGCGATGCCGATGGGGGCTTTGACGCACAGGCGTTCGAGCATGCCTGCCGGCTGTGGACCGTCGCCTTGGAGATCTCCGTGCTGATGGCCCAATTCCCGTCTGAGGAAATCGCCCGGCGGTCCTTCGACTATCGCACCCTGGGCCTGGGTTTCGCCAATATCGGCGGCCTGTTGATGGCCGGCGGCATCGCCTATGACAGCGACGAGGGCCGTGCGCTCACCGGTGCCATCACCGCGATCATGACCGGCGTTTCCTACGCCACCTCGGCCGAAATGGCAGAGGAACTCGGCAGGTTTCCCGGCTATGACGCCAATGCCGACGCGATGCTGCGGGTGGTCCGCAATCATCGGCGGGCCGCCCATGGCGAGGCTGACGATTATGAGGGCCTGCACGTTGCGCCCGTGCCCCTGCACGCCGCCGACTGCCCCGACCCCGCCCTGATCGAGGCGGCAAAGCGGGCCTGGGACAAGGCGCTGTCGCTGGGCGAGGCCCATGGCTATCGCAATGCGCAGGCGACGGTGATCGCGCCGACCGGCACGATCGGCCTGGTCATGGACTGCGACACCACCGGCATCGAGCCCGATTTCGCGCTGGTGAAGTTCAAGAAGCTGGCCGGTGGCGGCTATTTCAAGATCATCAACCGGGTGGTGCCGACCGCCCTGGCCAAGCTGGGCTATGACGCGGACCAGGTCGAGGACATCGTGCGCTATGCGGTCGGGCACGGCACGCTGGCCGGGTCGCCGTCGCTGAACCATACGGCGTTGAAGGAAAAGGGGCTCGGCGATGCCCAGATCCAGGCGGTCGAACAACAGCTTGGCTCGGCCTTCGACATCCGGTTCGTGTTCAACAAGTGGACCCTCGGCGCAGAGTTCTGCACGGGCACGCTGGGCATTCCGGCCGCCACACTGGACGATGTGAGCTTCGACCTCTTGGCCCATCTCGGCTTTTCGAAGGACGCGGTCGACGCCGCCAACACGCATGCCTGCGGCGCCATGACCTTGGAGGGCGCGCCGCATCTGAACCCGGAACACCTGCCGGTGTTCGATTGCGCCAACCCGTGCGGGCGGCACGGCACGCGATATCTCAGCGCCGAGGCCCACATCCGCATGATGGCGGCCGCCCAGCCCTTCATCTCCGGCGCGATTTCCAAGACCATCAACATGCCCAACGGCGCCACGGTCGAGGACTGCAAGGACGCCTACCTGTTGAGCTGGCGCCTGGGCCTGAAGGCGAACGCGCTCTATCGCGACGGATCGAAGCTGAGCCAGCCCCTGTCCGCCGCCCTGGTCGACGACGACGAGGATGTCGAGGAGGTTGCCGAGGCGATCGCGGCGGCACCTTCCGCCGTGAAGGCACCCATGGTGGCCGAACGGGTGGTCGAGAAGATCGTCGAGCGGGTGATCGAACGGCGGCATGCGACCCGCGCACGGCTGCCGGACCGGCGCAAAGGCTATACCCAAAAGGCCATCATCGGCGGCCACAAGGTGTATCTGCGCACCGGCGAGTACGACGATGGCAGCCTCGGCGAGCTGTTCGTCGACATGCACAAGGAAGGGGCCGCCTTCCGCTCGCTGATGAACAACTTCGCCATCGCCGTTTCGATCGGCCTGCAGTACGGCGTGCCGTTGGAGGAGTTCGTCGAGGCCTTCACCTTCACCCGCTTCGAGCCCGCGGGTCCGGTGACCGGGAACGACACCATCCGCATGGCGACCTCGATCCTGGACTATATCTTCCGCGAACTGGCGATTTCCTATCTGGGCCGCAACGATCTGGCCCACGCCGAGCCCTCGGACCTGCGGCCCGACGCGCTGGGCGAGGGCGACACCGAAGGCAATTTGCCGCCGGAACGGCCGGCGACGCCGCACATCGTCTCCAAGGGCTTTGTGCGCGGCAATCTGAAGGTGGTCGACGGTGGCCGGGCGCAGCAGGACCGCGATCTGTTGGAAACGGCGGGCGCGTCCATGTCGGCCACGGGCACGGAGGCGGCCGTTGCCGTGCTGGCCACCGCCTATGCGGAAAGCGCCGGGCCGAGCGCGCTGGACATGGCCGCCCAGGCGCGCGCCAAAGGGTATGAGGGCGACCCCTGCCCCGAATGTCACAACATGACGCTGGTGCGCAACGGGACCTGCCTGAAATGCGATACCTGTGGCGGCACGACCGGGTGTAGCTAACCGACTGCGGCCTAGCGGCGGCTGCCAGACCGTCGTGTGGTCGCGGCCGTTGCCGGCGCGGCGGTAGGGTCTTCGGGCCAGGGATGCTTGGGGTAGCGGCCACGGGCATCCTTGCGCACCGCCTCGTAGCCCGTTGCCCAGAACCGCGCCAGATCGTCCGTGACGGCCAGGGGCCGGCCGGCGGGTGACAGCAGGTGTACGACCAGCGCTGCGCGCCCATCGGCCAGACGCGGCAGTGACCCTGTGCCGAACATCTCCTGCAGCTTGACGGGCAGGCTCGGTTTGGACGGATCGCCATAGTCGATCCTGGCGTCGCGGCCGCTGGGGATCGGTATGGTGGCCGGCGCCATTCCGTCGAGTGCCTTGCGACGGTCCCAGCCGAGCGCTGTGTTCAGAACTCCCGGCAGGTCCAGCTTGGCCAGATCGTCCACCTGACGCATACCCAGACAATGGGGCGCCAACCAGTCGTCCAGGGCTTCGAGAAGCCCGTCATCAGACCAATCGGGCCAGTCGTCCGGCTGCAGGAAGGCCAGGAACCGGACCCGTTGGCGCAACTGGGTCGAGGCCGGTGTCCAGGGCAAGAGCGAAAGCCCCTTATCCCGAACCGCCGCCATCAGCGCCGCCGCGACGCGCGCGTCGGAAGGATCCTTCAGGGGGTCGGACTCCAAGACAAGCGCGTCCAGCCTGAGTTCGCGACGTGCGATCACCCGTTCTGACCGACGGTCCCAAGTGACCGCGTCGACGGTCCTCAGCCGCCTGGCGAACAGATCGTCGATGTCCTCCCGGGACAATGGCGCGGCGCGGTAGATGCGCGCTTCGGCGGCCCCATCCAGATCGGCGACCGCGAGATAGGGATGTGCCGCCAGTGGATCGTCTTTCGGCAGTTTCGCCCCGCGCCCACCGCTGAGCAGATACCGGGCCGACCCACCCGGACGTCGTTGGCCGATGCGATCGGGGTAGGCCAAAGCCGTTAGAGCGCCCGCGAGTTGGGGCCGGATGGGTGCTTTCGGATCGACGCGCGCGGACCTTGCCAGGCGTTTGGCCAGGTTTGCCAGGGGCGACCAAGGCCCTGAGGGCGAGGCCATCTGCGCCAGCCTCGCGGTAAGGTCCGTTTCGCCCTTCATGGGATCGCGTTCGGCCAGTAGGACCGCAAGACTGCAAGCCGTCATCCCCCAACCGTGCACCTGAGCCGTCACCACCATATGCGCCAGGCGGGGGTGGACAGGCAGCGCCGCCATCGCGCGCCCGTGGTTCGTGATCGCCCCGTCGTCCGCAAGCGCACCTAGCAGTGCGAGCAAGTCGCGGGCGGCGGCATAGGCGCCCTCCGGCGGCGGGTCGATCCAGTCGAGTTCGGCCGGCGTGGCGCCCCAAACCGCGAGTTCCAGCGCCAACGCGGTCAGGTCGGCCCGCAGGATCTCGGGCTTGGCCTGCGGTTCCAGGCCGCCCTCCTCCGCCTTCGGCCACAGGCGAAAGCAAAAGCCAGGCCCGGTGCGGCCCGCGCGGCCGCGCCGCTGGTCGGCCTCGGCCCGGCTGACCTTGACCGTCACCAGGCGATCCATGCCGCTTTGCGGATCGTGCCTCAGCCGCCTTGCCAAGCCGGAATCGACCACGCTGGTGATACCGTCCAGCGTCAGGCTGGTTTCGGCGATCGATGTCGACAGCACCAGTTTGCGCCTTCCCGCCGGTGCCGGTGCGATGACACGTGCCTGGTCCTTCAGCGCCAAATCGCCGTAAAGCTCCAACAGATCGACGTCCGGCGCCAGCCCGGTCCGGCGCAGGTCGCGCGCGACCCTGGCGATCTCGGCCCGACCCGGCAGGAAGACGAGGCAGCCGCCATCTGCGCGTGCCATTGCATCCGCGATCGTGTCCGAGGCAACACCCTCAATCGCGCCTTTGAGCGGGCGGTCGAGCCAGATGGTCTCGACGGGATGGGTGCGGCCCTCGCTAGTCAGGACCGGCGCACCATCCAGCAGTGACGCCAAGCCGGCGCCGTCCAGGGTCGCCGACATCACCAGAAGGTGCAGGTCCGGGCGCAGCAACTGGCGCGCCTGCCGGCAGAGCGCCAGCCCCAAATCGGCCTGCAGGCTGCGCTCGTGAAATTCGTCGAAGATCACCAGGCCGATGTCGGACAGGGCCGGATCGACCTGCAGCATCCGGGTCAAGACGCCTTCGGTGACGACCTCGACCCGGGTCGCTGGCCCCACCTTGGTTTCCATACGCACGCGATAGCCGATCGTCTCGCCGACCCGTTCGCCGCGTTCCTCGGCCATGCGATGGGCGGCCGCCCGGGCGGCAAGCCGGCGCGGCTCCAGCATGACGATCTTGGCGTCGGCCAGCCAGTCGGCATCCAGCAGAGACGGCGCCACGCGGGTGGTTTTGCCCGCCCCGGGCGGCGCTTGCAGGATCGCCTGGCCGTGATCGCGCAAGGCTGCGGCAATTTGCGGCAACAGCGTGTCGATGGGCAAAGGGGCGCGGTCCGGCATGGCGCGCACCATGGTCGACTTCGCCGATCCGCACAACGCGCCGGAGAGATCAGCAAAAAAGAAACCCGCCGAGACGGCGGGTTCAAGGTGACGGAGAAGGTCAAGAACGGGTACTTCAGAGTAACCAAAGTGAACCACGCGCGCCGGCGGGGCGCTGTGACGCTGGTCACCTGCGGCCAGTTTTTTCATCACATGCCGCTCGCGCGGATTCACGCCGCTGTGATGACGCTCACTGCCAACACGCTGCCATGGCGATAGGCCGACGGTCGACAAAGACCCCCGACTTCTCCGGACTTTCGAAAACGACGCGGCACAGAGATGGCAGACGTGGCATTATCTCGGCTCGATATATTTATTGACAATATATCGGCACGCGACAATATGGCGGCGCTGGAGGTGCCGCCCATGGATGTCAAAGTTCTTTGTCTTGGTGTTTTGAGCCGTACGGACTGCTCAGGATACGAGATCCGAAAGCAGTTCGAGGAAGGACCCTTTTCCCACTTTCAGGACGCCGGTTACGGGTCGATCTACCCGGCGCTTAGGAAGCTGACGGAAGAGGGGCTGATCGTCGGTCAGCAGCTCGCCCAGGACAGTCGGCCGGACAAGAAGGTCTATCGGATCACGCCGCAGGGGCGACAAGCCCTGTTCGACGCGATCAACCGCCCGCCGGCCGAGGACAAGATGCGGTCGGACTTTCTGTTCGTGATGTTTTTCGCGGACCTGTTGGAACCGCGCCAGTTGGACCGTCTGATCCAGCAGCGCATCGAGATGCATCGCAGCGCCTTGGAGAAATTGTCCGGCAAGTGCCCATCCAATCCGGGGCAGCGGTTCGTATGCAATTACGGACGGCACATTCACGAGGCTGCCCTGGCCTATTTCGAGACGTACCAGCACGAGTTGCTGGGCGGCGTATTGCAGCCGGCAGTCGCCGAATAGAAACAGCGTTCGGGCCGCCCCCGTTGATACGGCCCGACTGATGCGAGGTCAGACCCATGCGAACGTCATGGATTATTGCATTGGTGATCGGCGTCATCGCCGCTGCCTGGATTGCCGGCGGCTACTTCATCGGCAACGACACCACCGACGCGGCGACCGTTGAGGCCGAGGTCGAAGCCGCCGAACCGGAACGCCCGGTCCCGAGCGTGCGGATCATGCAAAGCGTCGCTGAACCCATGACCAACAGCCTGACGCTGCAAGGCCGTACCGTCGCCGACAGAGAGGTGACGATAAGCGCCGAGACCGATGGCCCGGTCACCGAGGTGCTGGTTGAACGCGGCAGCGAGATCGCCGGGGGTGACCTGATCATCCGGATCGCGCCGGAGGATCGCCACGCGCGATTGGCCGAGGCCGAGGCGCTGTACAGCCAGCGCGAGATCGAATTCATCGCGGCCGAACGGCTAAACGATCAGGGGCATGCCTCCGACACGACGCTGGCCCAAGCGCGCGCGGGCCTGGATAGTGCCATGGCCATGGTGGAATTGGCCCAGGTCGACATGAACCGGCTTGAGATCGTCGCCCCGTTCGACGGCTATATCGAGGACCGCTATGTCGAGGTCGGCACCTATGTGCGCGCCGGCGACCACATTGCGACCATCCTGGACCTGGACCCGATCCGCGTCGCCGGCCAGGTGTCGGAGCGGCATCTGGGCCAGATCGAGCTTGGCTCCGTTGCCGAGGTCGGCCTGATCGACGGGCGCACGGTTCCCGGCGTCGTTTCCTATATTTCGGCCGCGGCTTCAGAAGCCACGCGGACGTTCCGGCTGGAGGTCGAAATTCCCAACCCGGACGGTGCCATCATTCAGGGCCTGACCGCCGAGCTGCATGTCCCGACCCAGCAGATCGTCGCCCATCGGCTCAGCCCATCGGTGTTGAACCTGGCGGATGACGGCCGGGTTGGCGTCATGACGGTGACCGACGATAGTGTGGTGGAGTTTCTGCCGATCACGATCGTCGGGGCGACCAGCGACGACATGTGGGTCACCGACCTGCCCGATAGCCTGGACATCATCGTGGTGGGGCAAGGGTTCGTACAGCCGGGTGTTCTGGTTGAAACCACGCGCGTGGAGGGCGTGCCCAATCGCCCGGACGCGACGGATGCAACCGACGGAACAAGTATGGCGGCGCGCGCGACGGGGCCTGACGCGCCGGCCGACGCGATCGAAGGAAGCAATTGATGAACGCCATCATTGATGCCGCCATCAACCGGTCGCGCACGGTTCTCAGCATCCTGGCCCTGCTGCTGATCGCCGGCACAATCTCCTACATAACAATCCCGAAGGAATCGAACCCGGACATCAGCATCCCGACGATCTATGTCTCGATGCATCTTGATGGCGTCTCGCCGGAGGACTCCGAACGGCTGTTGGTCCGTCCCATGGAGGCGGAACTGCAGTCGATCGAGGGCGTGACCGAGATTTCGTCCAACGCCTATCGCGGCGGAGGCAACGTCATCCTGGAGTTCGAGGCCGGATTCGATTCCGACCAAGCCCTGCTCGACGTCCGCGAAGCGGTCGACAGGGCGGAACCGGAGTTGCCCGAGGAAGCAGAAGACCCGACGGTTACCGAGGTGAATTTCAGTCTGTTCCCGGTCATCGTCGTCACCCTTTCCGGCGATATCCCGGAACGTACGCTGGTCGGCCTGGCGCGCGATCTGCAGGACCGCCTTGAGTCCCTGCCCTCGGTCTTGGAGGCGAACATCGGCGGCGACCGGCAGGAGATTGTCGAGATCATCGTCGATCCGCGTGAAATCGAAAGCTACGGGCTGAACGCCAACGACATCGTCAACTTCGTCAGCCGCTCCAACCGCTTGGTGGCGGCCGGCGACCTCGACACCGGCGTCGGCAGCTTTGCCATCAACGTCCCCGGATTGTTCGAAGACGTGGACGATATCCTGACCCTGCCTCTGGCGGCCTTTGGCGACGCCGTCGTGGAGTTCCAGGACGTCGCGACCATCGGCCGAACGTTCGAGGACCCGACCCAGTTCGCCCGGGTCAACGGCAACCCGGCGGTGACCATCGAGGTGGTCAAGCGCACCGGCGAAAACGTCATCGACACCATCGCAGCGATCCAAGCGGTCGTCGACACGGAACGTCAATTTTGGCCGGAACAGGTCGAGGTCGGCTACAGCCAGGATCAAAGCGAGCAGATCGAGACCATGCTGGCCGACCTGCAGAACAACGTGCTGAGCGCCATTCTGCTGGTCATGATCGTGGTCGTTGGCGCCCTGGGCCTACGCACCGCCGGCCTGGTCGGCATCGCCATTCCCGGCGCCTTCCTGACCGGCATCCTGGTGCTGTCGATCATGGGGCTGACCGTCAACATCGTGGTGCTGTTCTCACTGATCCTGGCCGTTGGCCTGCTGGTCGACGGTGCGATCGTCGTGACCGAACTGGCCGACCGCAAGCTGTCGGAGGGCCTGCCGCGCAGGGAAGCCTATGCCATAGCCGCAAAGCGCATGGCCTGGCCCATCACCGCCTCGACGGCGACCACCCTGGCGGCCTTCATGCCGCTCTTGTTCTGGCCCGGCATTGTCGGCGAGTTCATGAGCTTTTTGCCGATCACGCTGATCGCCACGTTGACGGCATCACTGGCCATGGCCTTGATCTTCATTCCGACCTTGGGCGCGACCTTCGGCAAAGCCCAAAAGGTCAGTAGTGAGAAGGCAAAGCTGCTGGCAGCCGGCGAGCACGGTGACTTGAGCAAACTTGGCGGTGGCACGGGTGCTTACCTGAGCGTCCTGCGCGTCGCGCTCAGGCACCCCGGCAAGGTCGTCTTGCTGGCCGGCGTGACCCTGATCGGCACGTGGATGGCCTTCGCCAATTTCGGCACGGGCATCGAGTTCTTCCCCGATGTCGAGGCGGAACAGGCCAGCATCCTGGTGCACGCCCGCGGCAACCTGTCCATCTACGAGCAGGACGCTCTGGTTCAGGAGGTGGAGGACCGGGTTCTTACGCTCAGCGACGAGTTCGATTCCGTCTACACGCTGACCGGCAGCGGGGTCGGCGGCGGTGGCGAGGACGTGTCCGAGGACGTGGTCGGCCAGATCACGGTGGAGTTCGCCGATTGGGACGAACGCCGCCCCGCCGCGGAAATCATCGAGGACATTCGAACGCTGACCAGCGATCTGGCCGGCGTCAGTGTCGAAACCCGGCTGCCTTCCTCAGGCCCGCCGATCGCCAAGGACATCGAGCTGGAGCTGTCATCGCGTTTTCCGGAAAGACTGCCGGAGGCGACCGCCCGCGTGCGTGACTTCATGGATTCGCTGCAGGGTCTGACCGATGTCGAGGATTCTCGGCCGATTCCCGGCATCGAGTGGGAATTGGCCGTCGACCGCGCCCAGGCCGCCAAGTTCGGTCTGGACGTCACCTCGATCGGCGATTCAATCAAGCTGGTCACGCGTGGCCTGGAAATCGGGTCGTACCGGCCGGACGATACGGATGAAGAGGTCGACATTCTGGTGCGCTATCCGGAGAACTGGCGCACGCTGGAACAGCTCGACAACATCCGCGTCGTGACCGGCGAGGGCGCCATACCGATCAGCAACTTCGTGACCCGCACGGCGGAGCCCCTGGTCAACACGCTGAACCGCATCGAGGGCGAGCGCACGATGAGCGTCTCGGCCAATGCCGGCCCCGGCTATTTCCCGGACGCTTTGGTCGGTCAGATCCGCGAGTGGTTGGCCACCGAGGCCGACCTTGACCAGTCGGTCACGGTGCGGTTCGGCGGCGAGGATGAAGAGCAACAGGAAGCTCAGGCGTTTCTGACCCAGGCCTTCGGCGTGGCCCTGTTCCTGATGGCGATCATCCTGGTCACCCAGTTCAACAGCTTTTACAGCGCGATGTTGATCCTATCGGCCGTCATCATGTCGACCGTCGGCGTCCTGCTGGGCCTGATGATCACAGGCCAGGCCTTCGGCATCGTGATGACCGGCATCGGCATCATCGCGCTCGCCGGCATCGTGGTGAACAACAACATCGTGCTGATCGACACGTACGATAAGCTGAAGAAGCAGTCGAAGAGCCCGATGGACGCCATCCTGCGCACAGGCGCCCAGCGTCTTCGGCCGGTGCTGTTGACCACGGTCACGACCATGCTGGGCCTGATGCCCATGGTCTTCCAGATCAATATCGACTTCTTCGCGGCCAACCCCTGGCCGGTGGTCGCAACCGGCGCGCCGTCCACCCAATGGTGGGTGCAGTTGGCGACGGCCGTGGCCTTCGGCCTTGGCTTCGCCACGTTGCTGACCCTTCTGGTCACGCCGTCGGCGTTGATGTTGAAGGCGAACTGGGATGCCTGGCGCGCGCGCGGCCGGGCACGGCGGGCCGGCTTGCCGGTTCCGGGACCCGCATCGGAACCCGCCTATGACTGGCGCGACACGAATATCGACCGGCCGGGCGGGTCAAGCGCCCATCCGACGCCGGCTGAGTAGCGGATCGGGGCGGCCAAGCGGTCGCCCCTTTTCTTTTCAGCGGCCGAAGGTGAGCTTGGCCTGGGCCACGCGGCCCGCCGTCGTCAACCAGCAGACCGCGGAATAGATGTAGGCGATCCAATCAAACTGATTGGGAAACAGGCAGATCGCGAACAGGACCACGATCGTCTCGCCGCCCTCGGCCAGCCCGCCGACATAGTAGATGACCTTGCTGCCTCGCGCCTCCGTCGTTATCCCGCGCTTGGCCGCCAGAATGGCAAAGGCCAGGAACGACGACCCGGTGCCCATGAAGCTGAAGATCAAGAGCGCCGCCGGCAGCGCCATGTCCGGCCGACCGACGGCGAAGCCGAAGACGATGCCGGCATAGACGATGAAATCGCAAACGATGTCGAGGAAGCCGCCGAAATCCGTGGCCCCGTGGTGCCGGGCGATGGCGCCATCCACGCCATCGATGGCCCGGTTCAACGCGATCAGAACCAGAGCCACGATGTAAGCCTGCCAGGCGAGCGCCGCGCAGGCGGCGATGCCGACCCCGAAGCCGACGATCGTCACCGTATCCGCCGACAGGCCCCGTCGGTTCAGCCAGCCGCCGATAGGGTCGACGACCGGATCGGTCATCCGGCGCAGAAGCGGATCGAACATGCCTGCCGGTTCAGTCCGCCAACCGCGTCATCGCGGTTTCGGCAGCATCAGATGCGGCTGGGCACACCGGCCGGCAGCTGTTGCGGCGGCGAAGGCAATTCAAATACCTGTCCTGGATAGATAAGGTCCGGGTTGCGGATCTGATCGCGGTTGGCCTGATAGATCACCGTGTATTGCAGCCCCTGGCCATAGATGCGGCGCGCCAGGCGCCAGAGATTGTTGCCAGGCTGGACGATGATCTGCCGGTTGTCAGGGATATCCGCCAAGGGCGCGGTACGCTGAAACGGCGTTTCGGCCCGCGCGACGACGACACCACCATCGTCCACCTGGTCGGCCCGCAGGGTATAGAGACCGGGTGCCACCGGGTCGTCAGGCCGCAGCCAAAAACGACCATCGGCGGCCGCGACCGCTTGGCCGATCGGCCGGTTGTCGAGATAGATGATGATGATGGCACCAGCCACCGCGCGGCCGGCGACAATCAGCCGACCGTTATCGTCATAATCGACGACGTCGATGCTGACCACCGGGGCCTCTGTGTCGGGCGTCTGCTCGTTTGCCGGCACCGCATCGACCGCACTGGGACGCTCGACCGAAGGGTCGGCTTCCGTTTCAGCCTGGGCCTCGGCCGTTTCGACCGCGGGCGCCTGTGGTGTCTGCAAGACCTCCGTCGGCGCCACCTCGTCCCGGTCGACGAGAACGGCGAGCGCGCCGGTGTCGCCCTCGCCCGTCGTATCCTCCGCCGGCGCCGTGTCCGCGACGGTCAGACCGGGCTCGGGCACCACCAACAACACGATGCGCGACGACGGCGTCACGGTCTCCGGGTCGTCCGCCATGAAGGCTTCGAGGCCGATCTCGTGATCACCGGGCGACAGCGGTTGCCGACCGATGAAGACAAACTCACCCAGATCGTCCGCCTCGACCGTACCGATCGGCTCGCCATTGTCGGTGATGACCACCGTGGCGCCAGGCTCGGCACGGCCGGCGACGATGATCATGCCGTTTTCGTTGACGCGAACGGCGTCGAAGCTCGGCGCCTCAGGACCGATATCAAGCTCGACCGTGTCGCTCGCGGGCGGAGGGGCCGACTGGTCGACTGCCACCGTGCCGTCGCCACCATCGGACGCCGGCTGCTCCGCCGCAGACGGTTCAGCCGGCGGCAGCGCCGCCACTTGCTCGGTCTCTTCCAAGGTATCGCTGGCCTCGGCGGAGGGGCTCGCGACGGGCGCGGTCGCGGTTTCATCGGAAACGACCGCTGGCGCATCGGCCAGTTGCTCACCAACCGCATCCGACCGCGGCTCGGCAGCGCTCCCGTCGCTGGTCTCGGGCGCTTCGGCGATCTCGGATGCTTCGCCGGTTTCTTCGGAGATCGCGGTGCCCTGATCGGCGATATCCGTGGCGGCCGTGGCATCCGTTGCATCCGGCTGGGGCTCGGCTGCCGGCGCGACCGTCGGGGGAGGAGCTTCCTCCACGACGACGACCTCCTCGACGACGGTCTCCGTCTCGACAGCCTCGTCCGGCCGGTCCACAGCCCCCTCCGCGACCGGCGCAGCCGACTCGGGAAGGGCCTCGTCGGCGACAGCCTCGGTCTCGCCGGCCTCGTCCGGGTGGCCTTCGGAGCTTTCGGCCACTGACGGTCCACCATCCGTCTCCGCTGCGCCGGGCGCGGCTTCGGCGGGTGGTTGTTCGACCGTTTGCGCGGACTGCTCAGGAACCGTTTCGGTGGTCGCGACGTCGCTCTCGGGCTCAGCCGTCGGCGTCTCGGGCTCCGCTAACTGGTCGCCCGCGCCCTGCGGTGCCGCCGCTTCCGCCTCAGCGGGTTGAGCGTCAGGGCTCGCCGCGACGGCCGTCTGATCGACCTCCGCCGGGGGCGCCGAACCCTCGGCCGGCTCGTCAGCGGTACCTTCAGCCACAGTCTCGGTTTCGGGTTCGGCCGCGTCCTCTGCCGCGTCCTCTGTCGGGGCCATGTCGGCCGTGTCTTGCTCGGCGGGTGCCTCGGGCCCGTCGGAAACCGCAGGGGCCTCGGACACCGCATCCTGCGCGGCAGGATCAGGCGCCGGCTCGTCGCCGACCCAAAAGGCGACTGCGACCGCCGCGACGATCACCACACCACCGCCGACAAAAAGCCAAGCCCTCAAATCATCCTCTGTGACTTTTCAATGACATGCCCGATCGGCCGCACCGTAGACTTGGCGACAGCCCGGCGCAAGAACGAGACAAGTTTGCGTGTGCCCGCCGACGGACGCTTCTGCCAACTTGCCGGTACCATGCACGCATGCTAGGGCGGTCGGAAAGCCGGCCCTTGCCGGCCGCCCGTGTCAAAGAGGTTTTCAATCCATGCAGAATATCGGCTCGCTATGCGTCTATTGCGGCTCGTCCAGGCGCGTCGACCAGCGGTATCGCGACGCCGCCACGACCTTGGGCGCGGCGCTGGGGAAGCGCGACATCACGCTGGTTTACGGCGGCGGTCGGGTCGGCCTCATGGGCCTTTGCGCCGACGCCTGTCTGGAGGCCGGCGGCAAGGTGGTCGGCATTATTCCCGAGCATATCCAGAACCTGGAGGTCGAACACACCGGGCTGACGGAACTGCACATCGTCGACAGCATGCACACCCGCAAAAAGATGATGGCGGAGCGGTCCGACGGATTCGTCGTGCTTCCGGGCGGGCTCGGCACCCTGGACGAGACGTTCGAGATCGTCACCTGGCGGCAATTGGCGCTGCACGACAAGCCAATCGTCATCGTCAATAGCGCCGGCTATTGGACGCCGCTCTTGGACCTGATCGATCATCTGATCGAACACGGGTTTTGCCGGCCGGAACATCGCGGCCTCTATCGGGTCGTGGACACGATCGACGAGGTTTTCGACGCCTTGAGCGAAGCGCCCGAGCCGACCGTGCCGCCGCAAACGAAGTGGCTTTAGGCGCACGCCAATCAACAAGTTCGCCGACCGGCCGGCCCCTACTGGTTCGCGCCCGACGCCTCTGATATAACGCCGGCGCCGACGGCCCGATCGGCCAGTTTTTTCCGGCCCACCCCGCACGACGTAAACCCCAAAGGCGTACTTTCATGGCGAAGATCAAGGTCAAAAACCCCGTCGTCGAACTCGACGGCGACGAGATGACGCGCATCATCTGGCAGTTCATCAAGGACAAGCTGATCCTGCCCCATCTCGATATCGACCTGAAATACTACGATCTCGGCATCGAAAAGCGCGACGAGACAGACGATCAGATCACGATCGACGCGGCGGAGGCGATTAAGCAGTACCGGGTCGGCGTGAAGTGCGCCACCATCACGCCCGATGAGGCGCGGGTGGAGGAGTTCGGCCTGAAGAAGATGTGGCGGTCGCCCAACGGCACAATCCGCAACATCGTCGGCGGCACAATTTTCCGCGAACCGATCATCTGCAAGAACGTGCCGCGCTACGTGCCCGGCTGGACCAAGCCGATCGTCGTGGCGCGTCACGCCTATGGCGATCAGTATCGCGCGACGGACTTCAAGGTGCCGGGCCCGGGCACCTTGACCATGGTTTTCCAACCGGCCGACGGCGGACCGGCGGAAACAAGAGAGGTGTTCGAGTTTCCGGCCAGCGGCATCGCCTTGGGCATGTACAATCTGGACGACTCCATCCGCGGCTTCGCGCAAAGCTGCTTCAACTATGGTCTGATGCGCGGCTATCCGGTCTATCTGTCGACCAAGAACACGATCCTGAAGGCCTATGACGGCCGCTTCAAGGACCTGTTCCAGCAGGTGTTCGATGACGAGTTCGCCGACCGGTTCAAACAGGCCGGCCTGACCTACGAACACCGGCTGATAGACGACATGGTCGCCGCCTCGCTGAAGTGGGAAGGCGGCTATCTGTGGGCGTGCAAGAACTATGACGGCGACGTGCAGTCCGACACGGTCGCCCAGGGCTTCGGGTCGCTGGGGCTGATGACCTCCGTCTTGATGACGCCGGAGGGCGACGTGGTTGAGGCCGAAGCGGCCCACGGCACGGTGACGCGCCACTATCGCCAGCATCAGCAGGGCAAGGACACCTCGACCAACCCGATCGCCTCGATCTTCGCCTGGACCAGCGGCCTGAGATATCGCGGCAAGTTCGACGACACCCCGGATGTCATCGCCTTTGCCGACACGCTGGAGCGGGTCTGCGTCGAGACGGTGGAGGCCGGCTTCATGACCAAGGATTTGGCGATCCTGATCGGTCCGGAGCAGACCTGGCTGACCACCGGCCAGTTCCTGGACAAGCTGGACGAAGGCCTGACCGCCGCGATGGCGAAGGCCTGACGCTGGGATCTAACGCCAGCGCTCACGAAAAAGGCCCCGCTGAACTGGCGGGGCCTTTCTCATATCGGGCGTGATCAGGCGCTGCGCTTGGCGCGTTCCTCTTCGCGGCGCGGTTTCGGCGGCTGGTAGGCCACCGCGCAGTGTTCAGCGCAGTATGGCAGGCCGGGCGCACGGGTACGGCCGCAGAACCGGAAACTCGGGTCACGCGGATCGCCCATGGGCCAGCGGCACATGCGTTCCGTCAGGTCCAGGATGGTGGCGCCACCTGCGGGGGCATCGTCGATCTTGGCCTTGGGATGCATGACCACCGCGGCCAGTTTCGAGGTTGGCGCTGCCTCTTGCCGAACGGCCTTGGCCTCGCGTTGCTTGGGCGCCACCGGGCGGCGTTCCACCTTGTGAACCGCGACACGGCTGGGGGCGACCTTCTTGATCGGAGAGGGGCGGCCGGAGAGACCCAGGCGATGGGCCTTGCCGATCACGGCGTTTCGGGTGACATCGCCAATGATCTCGGCGATCTCGCTGGCGCTCTTGCCATTGCCCCAAAGCTGCGTCAGCAACGTGACCCGCTCTTCCGTCCAACTCATCACCATTCTCCCGATCTCAATCTCTTCACAACCACAATATATAGGAAGCTATGGATATATTGTAGCACCAGGAGTATTCGTTACCATATATCGGTGCATAAGCCCAGCGGTTTAGGCGCGGCCTTCTTCTAATAGCTGTGGATAATCAGGCCAGGCCGCGATGCGACCAGGCCAGCCCGGGTGGCCATGCGGTTCGCAGCAGGCCACGCGGCGGGTCAGGCGGCGCCGATGGCCGCCTCCACCGCCTCCAACGCGGCCGCCGCGCGCGAACCGTCCGGGCCGCCGGCCTGCGCCATGTCTGGACGACCGCCCCCGCCCTTGCCGCCCATGGCGGAGGCGGCGGCACGCACCAGATCGACGGCGTTCAGCCGCGCGGTCAGGTCCGGGGTTACGCCGACAACCACCGAGCCCTTGCCGTCATTGACGGCGACCAGGGCCACGACGCCGGAGCCAAGCTGCTGCTTCAGCGCATCGGCCATCGGCTTCAGTTCCTTGGCCGGCACATCCTCGATCAGCCGCGCGGCCACCGAGATGCCGTCGATGGTCTTGGCATCGCCACCCGACTGTTCGCCGCTGGCCAGGCGCCGGCGCAGATCGCTGATTTCGCGGTCCAGCCGCCGCCGGTCCTCGACCATGGCGGCGACCCGCGCCGGCAGATCGGCAGGCGCGGCCTTCAGCGCGGCCGCGGCCGATTGCAGCAGGGCCTCCTGCCCGGCGAGATGGTCCACCGCCGCCTGGCCGGTCAGCGCCTCGACCCGGCGCACGCCGGCGGCGACCGCCGTCTCGCCGATGATCGCGAAGGTGCCGATGTCGCCGGTGCGGTCGACATGGATGCCGCCGCACAGCTCCATCGAATAGGCCCGGTTGCCGTCCTGACCCATGGTCACGACGCGCACGGTCTCGCCGTACTTTTCGCCGAACAGGGCCATGGCACCGGCGGCGATGGCGTCGTCCGGGGTCATCAGCCTTGTTTCGACCGGATCGTTGTCGCGCACCCGCGTATTGACCTCGGTTTGCACCTCGGCAACGTCATCGGCGGTCAAGGGCCGTGGCTGGCTGATGTCGAAGCGCAGCCGGTCGGGCGCGACCAGCGAGCCTTTCTGGGTGACATGCTCGCCCAGACGGCGGCGCAGCGCCTCGTGCAGCAAGTGCGTGGCGGAGTGATTGGCGCTGATCTTCGACCGGCGGACCAGATCAACCCGCATGTCCACCACGTCGCCGACCGACAGCGTGCCCTTGGCAAGCCGGCCGCTGTGGACCCACAGATCGCCGGCACGCTTTTGCGTGTCGGTCACCACGAATTCGGCCCCGGCGGGCGTGAACATGGCACCTTGGTCGCCGACCTGGCCACCCGATTCCGCATAGAACGGGGTCTGGTTGGCGATCAGCATCAGCTCCGACCCGGCCTCGACCGACCGAACCTCCGCGCCATCGACGACGAGGGCCATGACCGAGCCCTCCGCCGACCCAGCCTCGTAGCCGAGGAACTCCGTGGCGCCGACCCGTTCGCGCAGGTCGAACCAGAGCTGGTCGGTCGCCGCCTCGCCGGAACCGGCCCAGCTTTTGCGCGCCTCCGTGCGTTGGCGTTCCATCGCCTGGTCGAACCCGTCCGTGTCGACAGTCTTGCCTTCGCTGCGCAGGACATCCTGGGTCAGGTCGAGCGGGAACCCGTAGGTGTCGTAGAGCTTGAAGGCGACCTCGCCCGGAAGCGCGCCGCCATCGGCGATACGGGCGGATTCGTCGTTCAAGAGCCGCAGACCACGATCGAGGGTCTGCTTGAAGCGGCTTTCCTCCAGCTTCAGCGTCTCGGTGATCAGCGCCTCGGCGCGGACCAGCTCGCCGAAATGGCCGCCCATTTCGCGCACCAGAGCGGGCACAAGCCGCCAGATCACGGGGTCGCGCGCACCGATGATATGGGCGTGGCGCATGGCCCGGCGCATGATCCGGCGCAGCACATAGCCCCGTCCTTCGTTGGACGGCAGGACCCCGTCGGCGATCAGGAACGCAGTGGCGCGCAGATGGTCGGCGATCACCCGGTGCGAGACCGTGTGCGGGCCGTCCGGCGCGCCGTCGGTGGCGTCGGCCGAGGCCTCGATCAGCGCGCGCATCAGATCGGTATCGAAATTGTCGTGCTTGCCCTGCA
>JBCDFV010000034.1:0-44961 GCA_039177555.1 Pseudomonadota bacterium
CGACGGCGGATCTGGAGCGGATCGCCGCCGACGACGATGCCGAGGTTCCGGCGCTAAAGGGTTGGCGGCGCGAGCTGTTCGGCAACGACGCCCTGGCGCTCAAGCATGGCGAGATCGCGCTGAGGATCGACCGCGGCTCGGTTCAGCTCGTCGATCTGAAGCAGAGCGTCGCCTAACCGGCCTTGGGCATCGCCTGCGGCAAGGTGACGATGCGGCCTTCCAGGTCGAAGGCCCTGGCGACGGCATCCAGGCGCCGGCGCACGACATCGCCGATCAAGCTCTCCTTGTCCGACGGCAAAACGAGATCGAGGAACTGTTTGCCGGGCACCAAGCGCGTCTGATCCAACATACGGGTAGCGCCGCCGGTCAGCGTGTGGGCGAGGCGCAAGGCCGTACCGAGCCGTCTTGCCTGATTTTGGCGCTCGTCGGTCAGCACCCCGACGGCGTCCGCAATGTCGTCGCTGCCCGAGGCGCCGCCATAGCGGATCAGGATCGCAAGCGCGAGAAAGGCGCGGTCGCGATGCTCGATGCCGCCGACCGGCAGACGCAGGACGCGATGGAAACTGTGGATGGCGCGATAGTCCGGGTGGTCCGACCAGCCGATGTCGCTGACCAGCCCGGCGGCGATGCGCAGGCGTCGGTCGGCATCGGTTTCGTCGGCGAACAGCGGCGCCGTCCAGTCGGCGATCTCGTGGGACGAACCGAAGCCATAGCGATCGACCCGCTCCGCCACGTCGGCGCAGGCGGCGATCAGCGGATCTTGGCTCCTGGTCTTTTGGTCGAGCTGGTCGAACAGGTGCCCTTCGCGCAAGCCATTGGCCGAAAACACGACCTTCTTCGGCGCCAGCACCTTCAAGACACGGGCGAACAGCAACGAGGCCAGCGGCATGGTCTCAAGGCGCCGCTTGGACACGCCCTGCAGGCTGGACAGCGAGCCCTTGCTTTGGCGCGCGATCAGCGAAACCGTGTCGAACAAGTCCGACGCCGGCACGGTGTATTCCTGGATCACATGGATCGGGTGGCCGGTCAGTGCCAGATGCAGCTTGGCGATCGACCGCCACGCGCCGCCGACGGGGTAAAAGACCCGCTTGCGATAGGCCGCCAGCCAGTCTTGCCCGGCGAGTTCGGCGTCGATCAGATCGCCAGGCACCATGCCGGCCGTCTCCGCCGACATCAGGCGGAACGGGCCAAGCGGCAAGGTGGCCTGATCGGCCACCCGCCCCTTGTTGAGGCCGACCAGCTCCAGCGATCCGCCGCCCAGATCGCCCATCACGCCATCGGCCTGGGGCATCGCCGACAAAACACCCATGGCGGACAGCCGGGCCTCTTCGACGCCGCTGATGATGTTCATGGTCAGGCCGCAGGTCCGCTCGACCTCCGCGGCGAACTTCATGCCGTCATCGGCGTCGCGCACCGCCGCCGTTGCCAGCACGTCGACGCGCCCGACGCCCATGCCGTCGATCAGGCTGCGAAAGCGGCGCAGGTTCGTCAGCGCCATGGTCACGCCCTCGGGACTCAACCGGCCCGTCAGCGCCAGGTCGCGGCCCAAGCCGCATAAGACCTTCTCGTTGAAGATGGGCAGCGGCGATCGGCCCAGCTTGTCGTAGACCACCAGACGGATGGAGTTGGAGCCGATATCGACGACGGCGATCGGGGCGGCGATCGGGGCATCAATAGGGTCGACTGCCGGATCGGCGACCCTAGGATCTGCCGCCGCAGGTGCCATCAGCGCGCGCTCTTGGCTTTAGAACCCGTGGGCTTTCGCGTCCGCCGGCCGGGCTTGGGAACGTTTGCATGGTCGCGCAAGGCGCTGCCGCGCCCGGACAGGCTGGGATTGTCGATGAAATAGGAATGGGCGCTGAAGGCACCCTCCCCCGCCTCAAGCCGTTCGAAGGTCCCGTCGGCGTTCAACGACCAGCTGTTCGTCCGGTCCTTCATGTTCGCGACCATGATCTGGTCCATAACCTGCGCCTTGACGGTCGGGTTTTCCAACGGCACCAGCGACTCGATCCGGCTGTAGAGGTTGCGCGGCATCCAGTCGGCCGACGAGATGTAGACCTTCGCCTGCTTCGACGGCAAATCGTGCCCGTTGGCGAAGCAGACAATGCGGCTGTGCTCTAGGAACCGGCCGACGATCGACTTCACCCGGATGTTTTCCGACAGGCCAGGCACGCCCGGGCGCAGGCAGCAAATGCCACGGATGACGAGGTCGATCTCGACCCCGGCGGCGGACGCCTCGTAGAGCTTGTCGATGATCACCGGATCGACCAGCGAGTTCATCTTGGCCCAGATTTCGGCGGGCTTGCCTGCCCGCGCATTGGCGATCTCCTGGTCGATCGCCTCAAGCAGCGTCTGGTGGAGATAAAGCGGCGCGATGGACAGCTTTTCCAACCGGTTCGGCGTGGCATATCCGGTCATGTAGTTGAAGACGGAGGCCGCGTCCCGGCACAGGGCCGGATCGCAGGTGAAGAAGCTGAGATCGGTGTAAATCTTGGCGGTGATCGGGTGATAGTTGCCGGTGCCGTAATGGACGTAGGGTCGCAAACCGCCTTGCTCGCGTCGCACGACCAGCGAGATCTTGGCGTGGATCTTCAGGTTCATGAAGCCGAAGACGACCTGGGCGCCGGCGCGTTCCAGGTCGCGCGCCCAGCGGATGTTCGCCTCCTCGTCGAAACGGGCCTTCAGCTCGACCATCGCGGTGACCGACTTGCCGGCCTCCGCCGCCTCGATCAAGGCCGCGACGATCGGTGAGTCCTTCGAGGTCCGGTACAGGGTCTGCTTGATCGCCACCACGTCCGGGTCGCGCGCGGCCTGACGGATGAACTGCACAACGACGTCGAAGCTTTCGTACGGATGGTGGACAACGATGTCCTTGGCCCGGATCGCAGCGAGACAGTCACCGCCGAAATCCCGAATCCGCTCCGGGAAGCGGGCATTGAACGGTTTGAACAGCAGGTCCGGCCGGTCGCTGACGATCATTTCGCTGGTATTGCCGAGACCGATGAGCCCATCGAGCGAGAAGACATCCTGCTCGGCAACGCCCAACTGGCCACGCACGAACTCGCGCAACTCGTCCGGCATGTCGGAATTGACCGTGATGCGGATGACATTGCCCCGGCGGCGCCGCTTCAAGGCGCTTTCGAAGGTCTTGACCAGGTCCTCGGCTTCCTCGTCGATTTCCAGCTCACTGTCCCGGATCACCCGGAAGACGCCGGCGTCGCGGGCCTGAAAGCCTGGGAACAGCAGGGGTAGGAACATCGACACCAGGTCTTCCAGCAAGACGAAGCGGATCGGATCGCCCGGCAAGCGCTGGAAACGATCGAGCAGCGACGGCAGCGGCACCAGCGCGTTCAACTCCATCCCATCCTCGGGGTTGAACATGCGCAGCGCCTTCGCCAGCCCCAGATTGGGGATGAACGGAAACGGGTGTGCGGGATCGATCGCCAGCGGGGTCAGGATCGGGAAGATGTCGGCCGTGAACTTCTGCTCCAGCCAGGCGCGCTGGTCGTCGTCAAGCTCCGACGGGGTCAACAGCACGATGTCCTCTGCCCGCAGCCGGTCGCGCAGGTCGTGCCAGCAGGTCTGCTGGTCCTCCAGCAACTGTTTGGCGCGAACCGTGATGGCGGCGACCTGCTGGCTGGGGGTCATGCCGTCCTGGCTGGCGGTCATGACGCCCAAAGCGATCTGCGCCTTCAGGCCAGCGACGCGGACCATATAAAACTCGTCCAGATTGCTGGCAGAGATCGACAGGAAGCGCAACCGTTCCAACAGCGGGTGGTTCGGATTGCGCGCCTCGTCCAGAACCCGCTGATTGAAATCGATCCAGGACAGCTCTCGGTTGATGAACCGGTCCGGCGCGCGCGGATCGACCTGCGGCGGATCAGCCACCGGTGACGCGGCGGTTGCGGGATGGGCGATCGAAAGCGCAGTATCGCTGTCGGCAGTGGTCATGACATCCAGTCGGCCAGCTTCGGAAACACCCGGTTTATACTGGGTTTCCGCGACGCTCGCCATGGCTGCAGTGTTAAGATCGCGCCAACTCGCGAGGAATCACGCTTTTTCAAGACTATTGGCTGGGGTTGCCGCTCTTGAAGCATCTGATCATCTTGAGACACGCCAAGTCCGCCTGGGACGACACGTCGGTCAGCGATCACAACCGCCCGCTGGCGCCGAGGGGCGAACGGGCGGCCCTGGTGATCGGCCGGTATCTGCGCCAGCTCAACCTGCCGATCGACCTGGCGTTGAGCTCGACCGCCCGGCGCGCGCGCGACACCTGGGCCTTGGTCTCCACCCAGCTCGATGCCCTGATCACCACCGAAACGGACGCCGTTCTCTATCTCAAGGGACCGGCCGCCATCCGGCAAAGGCTGGCGCAGGTCGGGGACGCGGCCAAGACCGTCGTCATCGTCGGTCACAATCCGGACTTCGAGCGGTTGGCCAAACAATTGTCGAGCGACGGGCCGGCCGACGATTTGAAGGCGATGGCCCAGAAGTTCCCCACCGGCGGTTTGGCCCGCATCGACGTCGCCATCGATCGCTGGGCGGACATGCCCGACGCCGCCGGAACCCTGGTGGAATTCACCGCACCAAGGTTCCTGGTCTGAGTTCCGGCAGGCGGCCCGGCCGCTAGAACGTGCCGGGGTAAAGGCCGCCGTCCAAAAGCAGGTTCTGGCCGTTGATGTAGCCGGCCTGACGGCTGCACAGAAAGGCACAGGTCGCGCCGAACTCGCCCGGTTCGCCGAACCGGCGCATCGGGTTGGCCTGCTGTCTTGCCTGACGAACCTCTTCCACCGACTTCCCGGAAGTCTTCGCCGCCGCTTCAAAGGTCGTGGCAAGCCGGTCGGTGTCGAACGGACCCGGCAGCAGATTGTTGACGGTAACGCCATGCTGCGCGACTTCACGCGCAACGCCGGCGACAAAACCGGTCAGACCGGTGCGCGCGCCGTTAGACAGGCCCAGGATCGCAATGGGCGCCTTCACCGCACCCGACGTGATGTTGACGATGCGGCCGAAGCCCCGATCGATCATGCCGTCGACGACCGATCGGATCAGCAGGATGGGCGTGATCATGTTCGCGTCCAAGGCGCCGACCCAATCGTCGCGGTCCCAATCGCGGAAATTGCCGGGCGGCGGACCGCCGGCATTGTTGACCAGGATGTCGGGCGACGGGCAGGCGTTCAGCGCCGCCTCGCGCCCCTCCGCCGTGGTGATGTCGCCGGCCACGGCCGTGACCGTCGCGCCGGTCGCCTGGCGGATGGCCTCCGCCGTCACCTCCAGGGCCTCCTGGCCGCGCGCGGTGATGGTGACGTCGACGCCCTCCTCCGCCAGGGCGAGGGCGCAGGCGCGGCCCAACCCCTTGCTGGCCGCGCAAACCAGGGCACGCTTGCCCGTTAACCCGAAATCCATGTTCTAGCGCCTCTTTCAGCTGAGAGGTGCCTGGGTATCATCCCGCCACCGGTTCCGCCAGTGCCTGGCGCGCCAGCGCGATCGTCACGGGTCGGCCGGCGGCGAGGCTGGCCCGGTCAAGCCTGTCGACCATCGCACGCGCCGCCGCGAAGCTGCGCTCCATGCGGGGCAGCAGATAGTCGATGACGGCGGTGGCCGGCGTTAGCTGGCGGTCTGAGAACTGCTTGACCAGCACGGCCGCCAGCACCGCGTCGTCCGGCGGTTCGATCCCGGCGCCGGCCAGGCTGCGAACGCGCGAGGCCAGGTCGGGAAGTTGTACCTGCCATTGCAACGCTGGCGCACGCGCCGTCAACAACAGGTGGCCACCATCGCCCGCGACGGCGTTGTAGAGGTGCAGCAGCGCCTCTTCGAGCGCCGGATCGCCGGCGACGCGGTCCGCATCGTCGATGACGACCGCGCCTGGGCTTAGCCCATCCATCTGATCGTCGCAAAGCCGACTTGCCGCCAGCGTGTGGGCGCCGGCGCGTGCCGCCCAGACCTGGGCCAGATGGCTCTTGCCGCTGCCGGCCGGGCCGTGAACGATCAAACCGGGCCCCGGCCATTCGGGCCAGCGGTCGGTCCAAGCGACCGCGGTTTCGTTGCAGGGCGCGACCAGGAAGTCAGCCGCGCCCAGCGCCGGCCGAAACCCCAGCTCAAGAGGGAGCTGAGCAGATGGCTTCATTCCGCCTTGCCGGAACCATCCACCGGCTCGTCATCGAGATAGAGGCTGCTGCTGCGGTAACGCTCAAACGAAAAACGGATCAAAACGCCGATCACGGCCGCCACGGGCACCGCGAGCAGAACGCCGGTGAAGCCAAACAGTGCGCCCCCCGCCATCAAGGCGAAAATGACCCAGACGGCGTGTAGGCCGACGGACGAGCCCACCAGCTTCGGCGTCAGGAAGTTCCCTTCGATGGCCTGCCCCGCGAAGAAGATGGCCGCGACCACGACCCACATCACCCAATCGTCGAACTGCAACAACGCAATGCCGACCGACAAGACGAAGCCCACCAGCGAACCGACATACGGGATGAACGTCAGCGCGCCGGCGATCAGGCCGATGACCAGGCCGAAATTCAACCCGACGATCGTCAGGGCAACCGCATAAGCGACGCCGAGGATCAGGCAGACCGTCGCCTGGCCGATCAGGAACCGTTGCAGCGTGGTGTTCACCTCGCTTGCCAGACGGCGGATCGTATCCCGGTAGCGATGGGGCAGTTGGTCATCGACCGTCGCGACCAGCCGGTCCCAGTCGCGCAGCAAATAGAAGGCAACGACCGGCGTAATGACGAGCAGTGACAACAGGCTCAAAAGCGCGACCCCACTGCGCAGCACCCCCGTCACCACACTTGCGGCTACCGCCAGGGCATCGCCGACAAAACTGGTCGCCGATTCGCGCAGCTGCGCGACCTGTTCTTCGCCAAGCCGTTCCTGCAGCCACAGCATCGCGGGCCGGAAGAACTCGTCCAACAGTTGGGTATAGTTCGGCAGGGCGGAGATCAACCCGGCGATCTGCGACACCAGCAGTGGCACGAACAGCAGGATGGCCAGAAAGCAGACCACCAAAAACAGCACTAGAATCAGGATGGTCGCCGCCCAACGGGGCATGACGCGTTCCAGCCGGTCGGTGGCCGGATCGAGGAAAAAGGCCAGAATGCCGCCGGCCACGAAGGGCAACAGCACCGATCGCAACAGCCAGACCAGAAACACGAAGATTGCGAACATGGCCAGCCAGAAGACCAGCCGTTGCTGCCGGCTCATGCCAGACGACTCACTCATCTCTGACCTCGCGTGCTATCGCGCCGATCGACCGTAACATCGGAATGGCGGCAGGTACCGGGATCGAAAGGGGGGGATGTTGCAAACGAAGTCGCTTTCTCTATGGTCGGGCCGGTAAGCGGGATGCACCCGCACGCGATCATACGTCAGCAGGCGGAGGCTTGCCATCACCTCTCCAGACCCGGTTGCCGAGCGCGGGGCCCGGCCCGTTGCGGCATCAGACGACGCCTATCGCGCCGCCGGGGTCGATATCGCCGCCGGTGACGCGCTGGTCGACGCCATCAAGCCGGCCGCCGACGCCACCCGCCGTTCCGGTGTCGTCGGGGGACTTGGCGGTTTCGGCGGGCTGTTCGACCTGAAGGCGGCCGGGTTTCGAGACCCGATCCTGGTCGCAGCGACCGACGGCGTCGGCACCAAGCTGAAAGTCGCCATCGATGCCGGCCGGCACGACACGGTCGGCATCGATCTGGTCGCTATGTGCGTGAACGATCTGGTGGTGCAGGGCGCCGAACCGCTGTTCTTCCTCGACTATTATGCGACCGGTGCGCTCGCGGTACCGGTCGCCGGCGCCGTCGTATCAGGCATCGCCGAAGGCTGCCGGCAGGCCGGCTGTGCCTTGATCGGCGGCGAAACGGCCGAGATGCCCGGGCTTTACGCCCAGGGGGATTACGACCTCGCCGGTTTCGCGGTCGGCGCGGCGGAACGAGGGCACCTGATCACCGGCGAGACCGTCAAGAACGGCGACGCGGTCATCGGCATCGCGTCCAACGGTGTTCATTCCAACGGCTTCTCCCTCGTCCGCAAGATCGTCACCGATCACCACCTGGCCTATGACCGCCCCGCCCCGTTCGATCCGACGAACAGCCTCGGCGCGGCCCTGCTGCAACCAACCCGCATCTATGTGCAGCCATGCTTGGGCCTGGTCCGTGCCGGCGTGGCCAAGGCCTTCGCCCACATCACCGGCGGCGGGCTGGTGGAGAACATCCCCCGCGCCCTGCCCGCCGGCTTGGGCTGTCGGTTGGATGCGCGGTCATGGTCGCCGTCGCCCGCTTTCGACTGGCTGCGACAAGCAGGCAACCTGTCCGAACGAGACATGGCCCGCACCTTCAATTGCGGCCTTGGCATGATCACGGTCGTCGCCCCGGACGATGTCGACCAAGCGTTGGGCCTACTCAGCGACGCCGGCGAGACCGCCTCGGTCGTGGGCGACGTTCGCGCAACGCCATCGGACGATCCAAGAGTCGCCATCGACAACATGGCGGATGTGTGGGCGCCTTGAACCTTGCGGTGCTGATCTCCGGCCGGGGCAGCAACCTCAAGGCCCTGCTGACCGCCTGCGCCGACCCCGGCTTTCCGGCACGGGTTGCCTTGGTGGTCAGCGACAACCCAGACGCCGCCGGCTTGGGCCATGCCGACACGTTCGGCGTTCCAGGCACGGTCGTCGAACGCGGCAAGTACGCCGACAGGCCGGCGTTCGAAGCCGCGCTCGACGGCGCCATTCGGGCCAGCAGCGTCGATCTGATTTGCCTGGCCGGCTTCATGCGCCTGCTCAGCGCCGACTTCGTCCAGCGCTGGTGGAACCGCATGGTCAATATTCACCCCTCTCTGCTGCCGGCCTTTCCCGGCCTGGACACGCATGAGCGGGTGCTGGCCGCCGGCGTGCGCCTTTCCGGATGTACGGTGCATGTCGTGCGACCGGCGATGGATGACGGTCCGATCCTGGTCCAGGCGGCCGTGCCCGTACTGCCCGACGACACGGCTCAGACCCTGGCCGGCCGTGTCTTGATCGCCGAGCATGAAGCCTATCCGCTGGCGGTCAGGCTGCTGGCGGAAAGGCGCGTAGAGATCGTCGACGAGCGCGTCCTGTTCGTGGATCCAACGCTCGCAGCCCGATTTGGGCCGGAATCGATCTTGCGCGTACCCTAGGTTGCATTGGCCGTTCCCGACCGCCCGATATCGCCCCAATTTCCCTTGTCAAACCGCGGTCCGGACCGTAAACACGGGACCCAGTCTTGGGGGAGTGTTGCAGGGAATGCTGATGGCCAGCGATCAGAAACCGTCCGATGACCCGGAGGTCCTCGCCGAGCACCAGGCGATGTGGTCCAGTTTCGTTAAATTCAGTACGTACAGTATCGTCGGCGTCGCCATCGTCCTGATCTTGATGGCGATCTTCCTGCTCTAAGAGCCAATCTCAGTTCAATACGCAAAAAGGGCGGCCGTTGCGGCCGCCCGTTGCTTGACTGAATAGGTGGCCAGGTCAGCCAACCAGTTCGATCCGACTGAAGAAGTAGGCGATCTCGATCGCCGCGTTTTCCGGGCTGTCGGAACCGTGGACCGAGTTGGCCTCGATCGACTCCGCGAAATCCTTGCGGATCGTCCCCTCTTCGGCATTCGCCGGGTTGGTCGCGCCCATGATCTCGCGATTGCGCGACACGGCGTTCTCGCCCTCCAGTACCTGGACGACGACCGGGCCCGAGATCATGAAGTTGCACAGATCGTCGAAGAAGGCCCGTTCGCTGTGCACTTCGTAAAAGCCCTCGGCCACGGGCCGCGTCAACAACAGGCGCTTCTGCGCGATGATGCGCAGCCCGGCCTCTTCAAAGCGGGCATTGATCTTGCCGGTCAGGTTGCGGCGGGTGGCATCCGGTTTGATGATCGAGAGGGTCCGTTCAACGGCCATGGTGGGTTCCTGCGAGAAGAAGTTGGATTTGAGGCCGGCCTTATACCCATGGCTTGGGGGCCAGGGCAACCATCAGCCGGGCGCGCCGGACATGCGGCGCTGCCCTATCGCGAACAGGTCCGGCCCGTGATAAACAGCGCGCCATCATGCTGACCTTGTCCAATCTCGTGGTCCGCGTCGCAGGGCGGACGCTGCTGGACGGCGCCTCCGCGTCGGTGGCGGCCGGTCAGCGTGTCGGCCTGGTGGGCCCCAACGGCACCGGCAAGACGACCCTGTTCAGGTTGATCTTGGGCGATGGCGCGCCGGACAGCGGCCAGATCGAGATGCCGAACCGGTGGCGCGCCGCGACCGTGCCGCAGGAGGCGCCTGCTGGCCCCGAAACACCGCTGGACATCGTGCTGGCAAGCGATCCGGAGCGTGCGGAACTGCTGGCCGAGGCCGACATCGCGACCGACGCGAACCGCATCGCCGACATCCACGTTCGGTTGGCCGATATCGGGGCGCATGAGGCGCCAGCGCGCGCGGCATCGATCCTGGCCGGGCTGGGCCTCGGCGAGGCCGATCAGCACCGTCCTTGTTCCGACTTCTCAGGCGGCTGGCGCATGCGGGTTGCCTTGGCGGCGACCCTGTTCGCCCAGCCGGACCTGCTGCTGCTGGACGAGCCGACCAACCATTTGGATCTGGAATCGACGCTTTGGCTCGAAGGCTTCCTGAAGCGCTATCAGGGCACGGTCCTGGTCATCAGCCACGACCGCGACCTCTTGAACCGCGCGGTGGAGCGGATCCTGCATCTCGATCGACAAAAGCTGGTCTCCTACGCCGGCAACTACGACCGGTTTGAGCGCACGCGGGCCGAACGTCAGGCCCTGATGGCCGCGGAGGCCAAGAAGCAGGAGGTACGGCGCAAGCACATGCAGGCGTTCGTCGACCGCTTCCGCTACAAGGCCAGCAAGGCGCGTCAGGCCCAAAGCCGCCTGAAGGCAATCGAAAAGCTGGGGCCCGTCGTGGCGATCGACGACGCCCACGCCCGCCGCTTCGACTTTCCGGCGCCGGACAAGTTGGCACCGCCGATCATCGCCTTCGATGACGCCGTCGTCGGCTACGGCACCAAACCGGTGCTGAGCGGCCTGACCGAGCGCATCTCAATGGACGACCGCATCGCCCTCTTGGGCGCCAACGGCAACGGCAAGTCGACCCTGGCGAAATTGCTGGCCGGTCGTCTTGAGCCGATGGCTGGCGAGATCAGGCGGTCCACCAAGCTGAAGGTCGGCTATTTCGCCCAGCACCAGACCGATGAGCTGTCGCCCGCCGCCACGGTTCTGGCCCAGGCCCAAGCGGCCATGCCGGACCACAAGCCGGAACAGGTGCGTGACTATCTGGGCAAGTTCGGCTTCACCCAGAACGCCGTTTCGACGGTCATCGGCGATCTCTCCGGCGGCGAGAAGGCCAGACTGCTGCTGGCCATGATGTGCCGGGACGCGCCGCACATTCTCCTGCTGGACGAGCCGACCAACCATCTCGACATCGACAGCCGTCAAGCGCTGACCGACGCGCTGAACGACTATGACGGCGCGGTGGTCCTGATCTCGCACGACGCGCATCTGATCGAACTGACCGCCGACCGGCTGTGGCTGGTGGCCAACGGCACGGTGCGCCCGTTCGACGGCGACATGGACGACTACCGACGCCTGCGGAAGGATGCCAACAGCGGCAAGCCCAAAGAGCCGGGCAATACCGGTGGCGAGCACGGCAAAGCCAAGCGCAAGCAGGCCGCCGATGCCAGGGCCGTGACCGCGCCGCTGCGCCGGGCGATCGGCCAGGCCGAAAAGACCGTGGAGCGTCTCACCACAGAGCAAGGTGCGTTGAGCAAGCGGCTGAACGATCCCGCGCTTTACGAGCCGGACGCCGACCCCGCACACATCGTGAAGCTGCAGAGCGACCTGCATCGGCTCCAGGCCAAGCTGGAAAAGGCCGAAGCCGAATGGCTTGAACTGCAGGCCGAGCTGGAGATGCGGGAGGCCGGCTAGGCTTTAGGAGCGCTGCGCCTCGGTCCACCGCCCTGCATTGTCCTGCTGCCAATAGGCCAGCACGTGGCCGGCCTCGCGATAGGACTTCCAGCGCCGCCTCGCCTCGGCCACCGCCGCCTCGTCATTGCCGTCGAACAAAAGGCAGACCAGTTCGAACGCCTCCGCATGGGCGGTCTCCGCGCCATCGGTCAGAAACAGGACGTCGGCCCCGTTCGGGGCCTCGTCCGTCTCCGTCAGCCAGATCGGCTGGCGCTCCGCATGACCGTCGGCCGCGCTGCCGTGGGGCAGGAAGCCGCGATCGTCATAGGTCCACAGCAGATTGTTCAGGGCCTCGGTGCGCTCGGTCGATCCCGTCACGACCACGGCGCGCCAGCCCCGCTTCAACGTGCGTTCCAGCAGGGATGGCAGGGCCCGTTCAAGCCCCGTGCGCACCAGGTGGTAGAAACGGATCTCGGTCATCCGACCGAACCGTCAGCTTTCGTGGACCTCGGCAACATACTGGTTCAACAGCCGCACGCCAAAGCCCGTACCGCCCTTCGGCGCCAGCGGCCCGCCTTTCGACGACCAGGTGACGCCGGCAATGTCGAGGTGGGCCCACGGCACGTTGTTGACGAAGCGCTGCAGGAACTGGGCCGCAACGATCGACCCGGCGGACCGGCTGCCGGCAATGTTCTTGATGTCCGCGGCATCGGCATCGATCATCCGGTCGTACGCGTCGCTCATCGGCAGCCGCCAGACCTGCTCGTCCACCGCCTTGCCCGCCGCTGAGAGCTGCTCGGCCAGCGCGTCGTCATTGCTGAACAGGCCGGCATTGTGCTCCCCCAGCGAGATGATGATGGCGCCGGTCAGCGTCGCCAGATCGATCATCGCCTTGGGCTTGAAGCGGTCTTGCGTGTACCAGAGCGCGTCGGCCAGCACGAGCCGGCCCTCCGCATCCGTGTTCAACACCTCGATCGTGGTGCCGGACATAGCCTTGACGATATCGCCCGGCCGCTGGGCATTGCCCGATGGCATGTTTTCAACCAGGCCGATGACGCCGACGGCATTGACCTTGGCCTTGCGCCAGGCCAGCGCGCGCATGACACCCGCCACCACGCCGGCGCCGCCCATGTCCCACTTCATGTCCCACATGCCGGCGGCCGGTTTCAGCGAGATGCCGCCCGTGTCGAAGGTGACGCCCTTGCCGACGAAGGCGACCGGTGCCGCCGACTTCTTGCCGCCCCGGTAGTTCATGACCACCAACCGGCTGTCGCGTGCCGAGCCCTGGCCAACGCCCAACAAGGCGCCCATGCCCAGCTTGGCCATTTTCTTTTCGTCCAGGATCTCGACCTCGACGCCGAGATCGGCCAGTTCCAGGCATCGCTCGGCAAAGGTCTGCGGATAAAGCTCGTTCGCCGGCTCCCACACCAGGTCGCGGGTCGCGAAGACGCCGCTTGCCACCTGGTCCAACGCCGCAAACGCCTTCTTGGCAGCCGCGCTTTCCTTGGTCAGAACCTTCAGGCCCTTGAGGCGCGGCTGTTTTTCCGGCTTTTCGCCGGTCTTGTATTTGTCGAACCGATAGCTGCGCAGCCGCGCGCCATAGGCCAGGTTCGCCGCCAACTCCGCCCCATCGAGATCGACACCCTCGATCTGCACGGCCGCCTGCGCGTCTCTGGCGGCCAGCAGTTCCGCCGCCAACACCCCGCCCAGCCGCTGCGCCTTATGGGCATTGAGCGTGTCCGGCGCGCCCAGACCCAGCAGAACGACCCGGTCCACCGGAAGGTCGGCCGGGGCCGGCACCGACAGGATCTGTTCCGCCTTGCCGGTGAAGCGGCCGCTGCCCTTCACGGCCCGGGCGAGCATGCCCTGACTGGCGTCGTCGGCGGCCTCGGCGGCGGGCGTCAGCGTCCCCCCTTCCAAGACACCAAGGCAAAGCGTGCCCGATTTGGGCAAGGAAGGTGCGGCAAAACTGATCTTCATTCCGGTCCTCGTCATTTGCGGAATAGCGCGAAGCGCGGTAGACGTTAGCTGCCGCAGCTCGAACCCATGGTCGTACGCCCGGCCATGGGCCAATGCGACCATCAGCGAACCTAGCAGCGCCCCTTTAGGTCGTCACGGTTTGCTTGACCGGCAAGGGATCAACCGACGGGACCATCATGCCCATAACCAGCATCTTGTCGCGCTACATCGCCCGGCAGTTCTTGGTCGGGTTCGGTGGCCTGCTGGTCGTGCTGACCGGCCTGATCTGGCTGATCGAGTTCATCGAGCTGGTTCGGAGGGTGAACAACCAGCCCGACGGCACCGTCACCCAGGCCCTGCAACTGAGCCTGCTGAAAGTGCCGGAAACGCTGAACCTGCTGTTCCATTTCGCGGTTCTGTTCGCGGCCATGTTCACCTTCTGGCGGCTGACCCGCAGCCAGGAATTGATTGTCGCGCGGGCCGCCGGCATCTCGGTCTGGCAGTTCCTGAAGCCCGTGATTCTGGTCGCGGTGGCCTTGGGCGTCTTTAAGGTGACGATCTTCAACCCGATCGGCGCGACGCTTCAGTCGCACTTCATCGAGTTGGAGAACCAGTATATTCGCGGCTATTCCAGTGTCTTGGAGGTCTCGCCGTTCGGCATCTGGCTGCGCCAGGAAGACGAGACCGGGGTCCAGGTTCTGTATGCCGAACGGACCGCGCCGGACCGCATCTTGCTGCAAAACGTGATCATCTTCCGGTACGGCGCCGACGGCATGTTCGAGGATCGCATCGATGCCGGCACGGCGGAACTGACCGGCGGCGAATGGCTGGTCGAAGGCGCCTGGCGGACGGTCGGGGTCGCCCAGCCGGAATTCGTCGGCGGCTTTACGATGCCGACGGAACTAACGCAGGAATCGATCGAAAACAGTTTCGCGCCGCCTGACACGCTGTCGTTCTGGGACCTGCCGGAGTTCATCGACACGCTGGAAGAGACCGGTTTTTCGACCGTCCGGCACCGGCTCTACTTCAACTCGCTGTTGTCCCAACCGCTGTTGATGGCGGTGATGATTCTGTTCGCGGCGGCGTTTTCGTTGCGCGTGAACACAAGGCGAGGCGGAGGACTGCTGATGGTCCTGGCCGGATTGACGACCGCCTTCGCGCTCTTCGTGTTCAGCGACGTAGTCTTTGCGCTGGGCCTGGCTGAGACCATTCCCACACTCTTGGCCGCCTGGACGCCCGCGGGCGCCAGTTTTCTGATCGCGATCGCCATGCTACTGCACCTGGAGGATGGCTGACCGTCAACGGGTTTGACGCGACCGGCCCTACGCGAGTTACAATGACGCAACGATTTCACCGGCTATCCACATCGGGGGCGGCTTCGGCCGCGGAACCAGCTATGTACCGACTTTTTCTTGCGCCTGTCGCCATCGCAATCCGACGATTGGTGATCATTTTTGGCATTCTCGCCCTGTCCACAACGATGGCCCAGGCCCAGGTCGAGCGAATCGCGGCGGTAGTCAATGACGACGTGATCACCACGTCGGACCTGCGCAACCGCCTCGCCCTTTCCCTGGTGGCCTCTGGCTTGCAGCCGACGCCGGAAAACCAGCAGCGGCTTGCACCGCAGATCCTGCGTTCGCTGATCGACGAGCGGCTGCAGATGCAAGAGGCACTGCGGCTGGGCGTGACCGTGCAGCAACAGCAGATCGAGCAGGCGATCGTGACGATCGCGCGCCGCAATGGCCTGGCGCCGGCCGAATTCCTGGGCCGACTGCAAAGGTCCGGGGTCCCGACAACGACCTTGGAAGAACAGCTCGAAACCCAGATCGCGTGGCGCAGTGTCGTGCGCAACACGCTGCTGCCCACCGTCCAGGTCGGCGATGGCGAGGTCGACGACATGGCCAGGCGGATGGACGCGACGACGGGCCTGCGCGAATACCTCGTGTCAGAGATCTTTCTTGGCATCGACAGCCCCGATCGGGAGGCGGAGATCAGACAGTTCGCCGACCAGCTGGTCTCGCAGTTGCGTCGCGGCGGCAACTTCCCGGCCGTGGCGGCGCAGTTCAGCCAGGGCGTCGGGGCGGCGCAGGGTGGCGATATCGGCTGGGTTCTCGAGGGCCAGTTGGCGCCAGAGATCGACGCCACGCTGGTGCAGATGAGCCCGGGCCAGGTGTCGGACCCCATCCACACCTTGTCCGGCTATCACATCATCGGATTGCGCGAGGCCCGCACCGCCAGCGGGCCGAGCCCGGAGGATCGTGAGATTACGATTGCCCGGCTTGTGTTGCCGTTCTCCGGCCCACCCAGCCAGGCGGAGGCGGAACTGCTGGTGGTCGAAGCCCGCGAGGCGGCAACGGGGGTGATCAGCTGCGAGGGCTTGGCCTCGGTCGCCGAAACCTATGAGACCGGGAACTTGGCAACGCCCCAGACCGTGGCCCTGCGGCAGTTGCCCGAGGGTCTGCGCCCCTTGGTCGAGGAACAGCCGATCGGCGTGCCGACGGAACCGGTGGCGAGCCCGGATGGCGTGATCGTGTTCATGGTCTGCGAGCGCGAGGGCATGGAGGGCTTTGCCCGCAACAACATGCGCGAGCAGCTGATCAACGAGCGCATTGACATGCTGCAGCGCCGCTATCTGCGAGACCTGCGGGCGGCCGCCTTCGTCGACGTGCGGCTCTGATCGCCGAGACAGACCCAGCGTCCAGCGCGGCGGGCTTGGGCGGCGCCATCGCCGCCCTGCCCCCCTTGCGCGAGGTCATCGCGCGCCACGGTCTCGCGGCACGCAAGGCGCTGGGCCAGAACTTCCTGTTGGATCTGAACCTGACCGCGCGCATTGCCGGCGCGGCGGGCGATCTCGCCCGGACCCATGTCATCGAGGTCGGCCCCGGGCCGGGCGGCCTGACCCGGGCACTGCTGTCGGCCGGCGCCAGGCAGGTCACCGCCATCGAACGCGATCCCCGCTGTCTTGAAGCGCTGCAGCCCCTCGTCGCTGCCAGCGCCGGCCGACTGACGCTGGTCGAAGCCGACGCCCTGACCGTCGATCCGGCGACGATGACGGACGCGCCGCGCGCCATTGTCGCCAACCTGCCGTACAACATCGCCACGCACTTGCTGATCCGCTGGCTGCAGGACATGCAGCGCTTCTCGGTCCTGGTTCTGATGTTTCAGAAGGAGGTTGCCGAACGGCTGCTGGCCGCACCCGGATCGAAGAGCTACGGCCGCCTGTCGGTGATGACGCAATGGCGCGCCGACATCGGCCACGTGATGACCCTGCCCGCCCGCGCCTTCACGCCGCCGCCGAAGGTCGCGTCCAGCGTGGTCCGCCTGACCCCACGCGCCAATCCTGAACCGGCAACCTGGCCGGCGATGGAGACGGTCGCCAAGGCCGCGTTCGGCCAGCGCCGAAAGATGCTGCGATCAAGTCTTCGCACGCTCGGACCCGCCGAGGCGCTTTTGGCGTCGGCCGGCCTCGACCCCACAGACCGCGCCGAGGCCATCGACGTGGCCGGCTTTGCCGCCCTGGCGCGGGCCTGGGAGGCCTACAGCGCGGACTGAAGCGAGCGCACAAAGTCTGAAAGGCCGAGCTGACGGTCCCGGCGCAGCCGTTCGCATTCCAAAATGGCATGCACCCGGTCGGCGCTGTCCGCGACATCTCGGTTGATGATGACGTAGTCGTATTCCTGCCAATGGCTCATCTCCGCACTGGCCTTGGCCATGCGGTCGGCGATCACGGCTTCGCTGTCTTGCGCCCGGCTGCGCAGCCGCTTTTCCAACTCGGCCGCTGACGGCGGCAGGATGAACACGCTGACCAGGTCGCTGCGGGCCGCCTCGCGCAACTGCTGGGTGCCTTGCCAGTCGATGTCGAACAGAACGTCGCGACCCGCCACCAGCGCCTTTTCAACCGCTGGCCTTGGGGTGCCGTAGTAGTTGCCGAAGACGTGCGCGTGTTCCAACAGGTCGCGCTCGTCAACCATGGCGTTGTAGGTCGGCTCGTCGATGAAGTGATAGTCGCGGCCATCCTGTTCGCCGGGCCTGGGCGGCCGCGTCGTCACCGAGACGGACATGTCGATCATCGGGTCGCGCGCCAACAGCGCCTTTGAGATCGTCGTCTTGCCGGCCCCCGATGGCGACGACAGGACCAGCATCAGTCCACGCCGCTGCAGGCCCTGGCGGCTGTCTATGGCGTCCGTCATTCGACGTTTTGAACCTGTTCGCGCAACTGATCGACCGACGCCTTCAGGGCCAGGCCGATTCGCGTCAGGCCGACATCGGTGGATTTCGAACACAGCGTGTTGGCCTCGCGGTTGAACTCCTGACACAGAAAGTCCAGCCGGCGGCCGACCGGTTCGCCGGCGGCCAGCAGGTCGCGCGCCTGTTCGATATGGGCGTCCAATCGGTCGAGTTCCTCGCGCACGTCCGCCTTGACCGCCAGCAGGGCGACCTCTTGGACCAGCCGGTCCTCCGGCAAAGCGGGGCTGGCCGCCAGGACCTCGGCCACCTGCTTCTCCAGCCTTGCGCGCAGCGCCGCCGGCTGGGTTGCCGCCGATGCCCGTGCCTCGGCGACCTTTGCGGCGATGTCGGACACCTGGCCGGACAGGAGGGCCGCCACCCGCGCGCCTTCCTCCGCCCGCGCGGCCGCCAGCGCCTCCACGGCCGCATCGAATCCGGCCATCAAGGCACCCTCGATCGTATCATCGATGTCGCCCAACTGGTCGTCGACCGTCTCCACGACCCCGCGCACCGCCAGCAGGGCATCCAGCCGCGGCCGCCCGGCACCAGCCTGTTCCAGCTTGGCGGCGAGCTGAAGAACCTGGTCCAATAGCCCTTGATTGATCTCAAGCCGCTGGTCGGACGCCGCACGGTCGACCTGCAGGTTGATCGTCGCGTTGCCCCTGGTAAAGCGCGCCTTCATGCGCGTGCGAACGGGCCCGTCCAGCCGATCGAACCCGGTCGGCAGGCGTAGCCGGACGTCCAGCCCCTTGCCGTTCACGCTGCGAATCTCCCAGACCCAGCGCAGGCCGTCGATGTCGCCCTCCGCGCGGCCGAAGCCGGTCATGCTGTTCAGGCGCGGCGAATGGTTTGGGCTGGACACGGAAGATACCTTGGCGCTGGATGGAGGCTTCTTGTAGCCGGCCGAAGCGTCCTCAACAACCACTGTCCGATCGTCCATGCGTCATCCCAAATCGATCCTGATCACCGGCGCCTCCAGCGGGATCGGTCGGGCGCTGGCGCTCAGCTACGCCGCCCACGACGTGCACCTGACGCTGATCGGTCGCGATCTCGCCCGGCTGGATGCCGTCGCCAAGGCGTGCGAGTTGAAAGGGGCGGCCGTCCGCAGCGCGACGATCGACGTCACCGATCGCGCCTTCCTGGCCGACTGGCTGGTATCCGTCGACCGCATGACGCCGATCGACCTGGTGATCGCCAATGCCGGCATATCGGGCGGAACCGCTGGCCTGGACGCGGCGGAGAGCGAGGCCCAGGTTCAGCGCATCTTTGCCGTCAATCTCGACGGTGCGATGAACACGATCGGCCCGCTGTTGCCGCGCATGACCAAACGCGGACGCGGTCAGCTGGCGCTGATGAGCTCGCTCGCCGCCTTCAAGGCCTTTCCGGGCGCACCGGCATACTGCGCGGCCAAGGCCGCCGTGCGGTTCTATGGCGAGGGGCTGCGCGGGGTCATGAAACCGTCCGGTATCGAGGTTTCGGTGATCTGCCCCGGCCATGTCCGGTCGCCGATGACCGACATCAACGAGTTCCGCATGCCGTTCCTGATGGACACCGACAAGGCCGCACGACTGATCAAGCGGCGCCTGGCCAAGGGCCATGGGCGCATCGCCTTCCCGCTGCCGACCTACCTCGCGGCGCGCTTGCTGGGCTGTTTGCCCAACTGGCTCACCGATCCGCTGCTTGCGCGGGCGCCGCGCAAGGCGCCGCTTGGCCGTCGCGGCGGCTGATCGGATCAAGTTCGGATCAGTTGTCGTCCTGGGCTTCCTGGGATCGCTGAATACGCCGCCATTCGGCGACATTGGCATTGTGCTCGTCCAGGGTGCGGGCGAAGGCGTGGCCGCCAGTGCCGTCGGCGACGAAATAGAGATACTCGGTTTCCGTCGGGTTCAGGGCAGCCTCGATCGATGCGCGCCCCGGATTGGCGATCGGCCCCGGCGGCAGGCCGGTCACCTGATAGGTGTTGTAGGGCGAATCGACCTCGAGATCAGCGCGGGTCAGTGCGCGGCCCAAGGGCACGCGGCCCAACGTGATCGCATAGATCACCGTCGGGTCGGTCTGCAGCCTCATGCCGCGCTCCAGCCGATTGACGAAGACGCCGGCAACCTCGCCCCGCTCTTCCGCCACCCCGGTTTCCTTCTCGATGATCGAGGCCAGAACGATGGCCTCCTCCGGTGTGTCAAACGGCAGATCCTCGGCCCGTGCCGGCCACAGCTCCTCGATCGTGGCGTCCATCGCCGCGGTCATCTGGTCGACCAGCGACTGGCGCGTCGCATTGCGCACGAAGCTGTAGGTCTCCGGCAAGAGCGTACCTTCGGGGGGCACCGCGTCCAATTCACCCGTCAGCCGCTCGTCCGCGACCAGCAGGGCGAAGACCTGCTGGCTGGTCAGCCCCTCCGCCACCGTGAACGGGTAGGTGACCGAGCGGCCAGACTGCACGATCTCCATGGCCTCGAAGCCGGTGACGGAGGCGGGAAACGCATACTCGCCGAACCGCAGGCCGCCTTGCGCGCCATTCAGCATGACACCGGCCATGAACAGGTAGGGCTGATCGATAACGCCGGCCTCCGCCAGCCGATCGGCCACGGCGGACAGACCCGCGCCGCGTGGGATCTCAACGATCGTTTCGGACTGCAAGGGGCCAGGCCGATCAAAGTGCCAAAAGACAAAGGCGACGGCGGCGCCGACCAGCAAGATCAACGCGAACAGGACCCCAAAGAGCCGTCCCAGCCAGCGCAACATCTTCGGGGCGTCTAGTCCGGTTCCTTGAAGATCAGGCTGGCATTGGTGCCGCCGAAACCGAAGCTGTTCGACAAAGCGGCGCGCACGGGCCGCTCCTTGGCCGTCAGGGGCACCAGATCAACGCCGGAACAGCCCTCCGACGGATCATTCAGGTTCAAGGTCGGCGGCACGATGTTGTTGCGCACCGACAGGATCGAATAGATCGATTCGACGGCCCCCGCTGCGCCGAGAAGGTGTCCGATCGCCGATTTGGTCGACGACATCGACACGTCGTCTATCGCATCGCCGAACAGCCGCTTCACCGCGCCCAGCTCAATCTCGTCACCCAGCGGCGTCGAGGTACCATGGGCGTTGATATAGTCGATATCGGCCGGCGTCATGCCCGCGCGGCGGATCGCCGCCTCCATGGCCCGGTAGGCGCCATTGCCGTCCGCCGCCGGAGCCGTGATGTGATAGGCATCGCCCGACATCCCGTAACCGACGATCTCGGCATAAATCGTGGCGCCGCGACGCTTGGCGTGCTCGTACTCTTCCAACACGACCATGCCGGCGCCCTCGCCCATGACAAAGCCGTCCCTGCCCTTGTCGTAGGGCCGTGAGGCTTCGGTCGGGCGATCGTTGTAACCGGTCGACAAGGCGCGCGAGGCGGCGAAGCCGGCCAGCCCCAGCCGGCAGACGGGCGCCTCGGCACCGCCGGCGATCATCACGTCCGCGTCGTCCAGCATGATCAGCCGTGCCGCGTCGCCGATGGCGTGGGCACCGGTCGAACACGCGGTGACGACCGCATGGTTGGGGCCCTTGAAGCCATAGCGGATTGAGACCTGGCCCGAGGCCAGATTGATCAGTGCGGCCGGGATAAAGAACGGCGAGATGCGTCTCGGCCCGCGGTCCGTCAGGGTAATCGAGCCGTCGGCGATCCACTGCAGGCCGCCGATGCCCGATCCGATCAGGACGCCGGTTCGATACTGGTCTTCATCCGTTTCGGGCTTCCAGCGGCTATGCTCAACGGCCTCATCGGCGGCCGCGACCGCGAAGATGATGAACTCGTCGTTCTTGCGCTGGTCCTTAGGCGGCATCACGGCATCGATGTCGAAGGTGCCGTTGCTGCCGTCGCCGCGCGGCATCTGGCCGGCGATGCGCGCCGGCAGATCGTCGACCTTCACATTTTCGATGGCCCGGATGCCGGACTCCGCGGCGATCAACCGCTGCCAATTCAGGTCCACGCCGCAGCCAAGCGGCGTGACCATGCCCATTCCGGTAACGACGACGCGTCTCATTGCCCTATTCGCACATCATAGTCGATTGCGAGGGCCGATTGCGGGCGGGTCCATCGATCACGGAGCCGCCCCACGGCCGGTCGCTTGCGCGCCGCTGGGCGGGTCAGCCCGCGTTGTTCTGATCGATAAAGGTCACGGCATCGCCGACCGTGACGATCTTTTCCGCCGCGTCATCGGGGATCTCAATGCCGAATTCTTCTTCAAACGCCATCACCAGTTCAACGGTATCCAGGCTGTCGGCGCCCAGATCGTCGATAAAGCTGGCCTTTTCACTCACCTTGTCTTCTTCGACACCAAGATGCTCAACCACGATTTTCTTCACGCGCTCGGCGACATCACTCATTTCTCAGGCCTTTCCGCAAGCTCATCCTTTTGTGGGGCGAACCCCTTACGACTGACGGCTCAGTCACAGATACCCCGCAGGGTTTCACCCGCCAAAGGGTGCGACGGAGCCGTCACATAACACACCAACCCACCACTGACCAGCGCCCAACGGCAGGAAGTGCGGGCGTTTAGCACGGCTGTTTCCCGCCTACAACTGCCATGGTTACGGCGTCGTCCCCGACCGGCACCAGAGCCGGTCACAGCATCGCCATGCCACCGTTTACGTGCAGGGTCTGGCCGGTGACGTAGCCGGCCTCTTCGCTGGCCAGATAGGCAACCCCGTTGGCAATGTCGATAGGCAGGCCCATGCGCGCCATCGGAATGACATCGGTAATGCGGGATTTCTGGTCGTCCGTCAGGGCGTCCGTCATGGCGCTGGCGACGAAGCCGGGGGCGATGCAATTCACCGTCACGCCCCGGTTTGCCACCTCATTGGCGATCGATTTGGTCATGCCCACCATGCCGGCCTTGCTGGCGGCGTAGTTGGCCTGGCCGGGATTGCCGGTGAAGCCGACCACCGAGGTGACGCCGACCACGCGGCCCCAGCGCCGGCGCATCATGCCCTTCATGGCGGCGCGGGTCAGGCGAAAGGCGCTGACCAGGTTCACCTCCAGCACGTCCAGGAAGTCTTCGTCCTTCATCCGCATAGACAGATTGTCGCGGGTCATGCCGGCATTGTTGACCAGGATGTCGACCTGCCCCAACGCCGACTCGGCCGCCTTGAACAAGGCCTCGGTCGCCTCGGCGTCGGCCAGGTTGCCCGGGCAGACATGGGCCCGTTCGCCCAAGGAATGGGCGACCTCTTCAAGCTTCGCCGCTCGGGTTCCCGACAGGGCCACCGCGGCCCCCTGGCCGTGCAAGACTTCCGCGATCGCCCGGCCGATATCGCCCGAGGCGCCGGTGACCAAGGCGCATTTTCCAGTGAGATCCAGCATGACGAGTGACCTTTCCAACCGTGGTCCGATGTCGATATCTTGCGAACGGCCTAGCGCTGTTCGTCAACGAAGGCGTCGACATCCGCCGGCCCGTTGATCGCCGATGCCTTAAGCTCGCGATCGATCCGGCGGACCAGCCCGGCGAGAACCTTGCCGGCGCCGACCTCGACGAAACTGTCGACGCCATGGTCCTTCATGAACAAGACGCTTTCGCGCCAGCGCACGGCGCCGGTGATTTGCTCCACCAGCAGCCGGCGAATGTCCTCCGGCTCGTCGACGGCGGTTGCCGTGACGTTGCTGATCACCGGGACGGCGGGCCGGCTGATGCTGACCGCACCCAGCGCTTCGGCCATCTCGATAGCGGCCGGCTGCATCAGGGCGCAATGGAACGGGGCGCTGACGGGCAGGAGCACGCTACGCCGGCCACCGCGTTCCGCCGCCAAGGCAACGGCGCGTTCGACCGCGGCGCGATTGCCGCTGATCACGACCTGGCCCGGCGCGTTGTCGTTGGCGGCGGCACAAACCTCGGCCTCGGCAGCCTCGGCCGCGACCGTCTGCACGGCCTCCAGATCCAGGCCCAGAATGGCAGCCATCGCGCCCTCTCCCACGGGCACCGCCCGCTGCATGGACTGGCCGCGCAGTTTCAGCAGTCGCGCCGTGTCAGAAAGCTCCAGCGCGCCAGCAGCCGCCAGCGCGGAGTACTCGCCCAGGCTATGGCCCGCGACGAAGGCGGCCATGTTGCCAAGCGGCATGCCGATCTTGTCCTCCAAGACCTTGATCGCGGCGAGCGAGACGGCCATCAGCGCCGGCTGGGCGTTCTCCGTCAAGGTCAGTTCCGCCATGTCGCCCTCGAACATCAAGGCGGACAAGGGCTGGCCCAGCGCCTCGTCGACCGTATCGAAGACTTGGCGGGCGGCGGGCTCGGTCTCGGCCAGTTCCTTGCCCATGCCGATGGCCTGGCTGCCCTGACCTGGAAAAATGAACGCGCGTGACATGCGTGCCGATACCCTATTGTGAGGCTGAAATCGCGACGAAAACAGCGGGCCACAGTGATAATCGCTGGCGGGGCCAAGTCAAGAAAACCGGCGCGTCGCAGGCGGCTTGCGCTGCGCTGCAAAGTCTGTATAGTCCCGCGCCTTCAAAACAGTACCTCCTTGCCGATCGCCTATGGGAATGCCCCCACGGTCGGCTAGGCGCGGGCGGCTGGTCCCTTCAGGACACAGCGCCGTGCCGTGAACAGCCATAGGGAGCAAGACATGGCATTGTATGAGTGCGTGTTTATCGCACGCCAGGATGTCGCGTCCGCGCAGGTCGAAGCGCTGACCGCGGCCTTTACCGAGATCATTACCGAAGCCGGTGGCACGGTCGCCAAGACCGAGTATTGGGGTCTGAAGACCCTGTCCTACCGGATCAAAAAGAACCGCAAGGGCCACTATACCCTCATGAACATCGACGCGCCGTTCGAAGCGGTGTCGGAGATGGAGCGTCAGATGCGCCTGCATGACGACGTTCTGCGCCAGCTGATCCTGCGGGTCGAGGCGCATGAGGAAGGGCCGTCGGCCATGATGCAAAGCCGCTCGACCGGCCGTGACGGCAGGCGGGGTGATCGGGATGGTGGCCGGGATCGGGATGGCGGCCGCGATCGGCCGCCGCGCGAAAACCGGTCGACGGAGAGCCGCCCGGCCAGCGATGCGCCCGCGCCCACCACCGCAACCGAAGGAGCCTCGGCATGAGCGCCGCCGCAACCCGCCGGCCGTTTTTCCGCCGGCGCAAGACCTGCCCGTTTTCCGGCGCCAACGCACCGGCGATCGACTATAAGGACGTGAAGCTGCTCGGCCGCTTCGTTTCCGAACGCGGCAAGATCGTGCCCAGCCGGATCACCGCCGTGTCGATCAAGAAGCAGCGCGAACTGGCCCGTGCGATCAAGCGCGCGCGGTTCTTGGCGCTCTTGCCCTATTCACAAAGCTGACCGAGGCGGGACCCAACCATGGAAGTCATTCTGCTTGAGCGGATCGAGCGGCTGGGCCAAATGGGCGATGTCGTCCAGGTCAAGCCAGGCTTTGCCCGCAACTATCTGCTGCCCAAACGCAAGGCGTTACGGGCGACCAAGGACAATCTGGCCCAGTTCGAGACCCAGCGGTCTCAGCTTGAGGCCCGCAACCTGGAGCTTCGCAAGGACGCCCAACAGGTCGCCGAAAAGGTCGATGGCGTCAAAATCGTGGTCATCCGACAGGCTGGCGAAAGCGGCCAGCTCTACGGCTCCGTCAGCGCGCGCGACGTGGCCGACAGCCTGACCGCAGAGGGTTTCAGCGTCGACAAGGGGCAGGTCGCGATCGACCGGCCGATCAAGACGCTGGGGCTGTTCGGCGTACGCATCAGCCTGCATCCGGAGGTCCAGTCCGAGGTTACGGTCAATGTCGCGCGGTCCGCCGAAGAGGCAGCGATGCAGGATCAGCGCGGCGGTATGATCACAGCCGATATCCTGGACGCCGAAGAGCGCGAGGCCGAGCGCGCCGCCGTCGAGGCGGCCGCGAACGCCGAGCTTCTGGAACAGCCCGAAGAGGCCGAAACGGGTGACGAGGACGCCGAGCAAGACGAGGCACCCCAAGACACCCAAAGCTGACGAGACGCGCGCCGCGCCGAGCGCGGTGTTTGCGATGACAAAAGGGGCCGGGCCGTTCGCGACTCGGCCCCTTCCTTTTTGCCTCATGTCTTGACGTTGCCAGAGGTCCGATCAGGACCGCACCGTTTCGGGGTCCGGGCGACCCACAACCAATCCTGAAAAAGTCCACAAGAAAACCGTGATAGCCTATTGATAACAAAACAGATATTATTCCATGCACAGAGTTACCCACAGACCATCCCAGGGTTAAACAATGGCCCACGCCGCATTCAATTCGCTTCACCACCGGATTGGGTTATAGCTGACCGCCATGGACCCGATGCAGCCGACGCCTGATTTGCCCGACAACATCACCGTATTGCCGACCGGCGACCAACCGTCGGCCGCGTATCGGACCCAGCCCCAAAACGAGGAAGCAGAGCAGGCCCTGCTCGGTGCCATCCTGGTCAACAACTCGGTGATCGACCGCGTCGGGGAGTTTCTTCAGGCCGATCATTTCTTCTACCCGGCACATGGCCGCATCTACGCGGCCTGCTTGAAGTTCCACGAACTGCACCGGGTCGCCGATCCGGTCTCGCTGAAGGGGTTCTTCGAGCGGGACGGCGATCTGCAGGACATCGGCGGCGCGGACTATCTGGCCGATCTGGCCAGCAGCATCGTTTCCGTGGTCAATGCCGACGACTATGCCCGCACGATCTACGAGCTGCATCTGCGCCGGCGGTTGATCGCGCTGGGCGAGCGCATGGTCAACGACGCTTATCAACAGGATGTCGACAGCAACGCCACCCAGCAGATTCAGGAGGCGGAAGAGCGGCTTTACCAGCTCGCCGAGGCGGGCGACTTCGAAGGCGGGTTTCGCGGCTTCAGCGACGTTCTGAAGATCGCGCTGGAAAACGCCAGCGCCGCGCTCAATCGCAGCAGCCATTTGACCGGCATCGGCTCTGGCCTGATGGACATCGACAAGATGCTGGGCGGCCTGCAACCGTCGGACCTGCTTATCCTGGCCGCGCGCCCGTCGATGGGCAAAACCGCGCTGGCAACCAACATGGCGTTCAACGCCGCCAAGTCATACCTCAACAGCGGCGGCAAGGAAGGTGCGGTCGTCGGTTTCTTCTCGCTGGAGATGTCGGCCGAACAGCTGGCGACCAGAATTCTGTCGGAAGAGGCGGAGATCCCTTCGGAGAAGATCCGCAAGGGCGAGATGAGCAAGAAGACCGATTTTCCGCGCCTGGCGGAGGCGGCGGCCCTGATCGACCGCGTGCCGCTGTTCGTCGACGACACCGCCGGCCTCACCATCACCCAGCTCCGCACCCGCGCATTGCGGCTAAAAAGGCAACATAATCTCGGCATGATCGTCGTCGATTATCTTCAGTTGATGCGGCCGGGCGGCACGTCGCGGGTCGACAACCGGGTGCAGGAGATTTCCGAGATCACGCGCGGCCTGAAGATGATCGCCAAGGATCTGAACATGCCGGTGCTGGCCCTGTCGCAGCTCAGTCGCGCGGTGGAACAGCGCGAGGACAAGCGGCCCCAGCTGGCCGATCTGCGCGAATCGGGATCGATCGAACAAGACGCCGATGTCGTGATGTTCATTTTCCGCGAGGCCTATTACGTTTCCAAGCGGGAACCGACAATGGGCACCGGGGAACACGCCGAGTGGCAAGTCGATATGGAGAAGGTCCACAACCTTGCCGACGTCATCATCGCCAAGCAGCGACACGGGCCGACCGGCACGGTCAGACTGCATTTCGAGGGCGCCTTCACGCGCTTTTCGAACCTCGACAACCGACTTAACGACGATCTCTAGCGACACGCAAGGCGCCCGAACGGGCGCGATCCTGACCATCGACCTGGACGGCCTGGCCGCCAATTACCGGATGCTGGCGCAGAAGGTTACGCCGGCGCGGTGCGCGGCCGTGGTCAAGGCCAACGCCTACGGTATCGGCGTGGAAATGGCGGCACCGGCGCTTTGGCGTGCGGGCGCGCGGACCTTTTTCGTGGCGCTCTTGGACGAAGGCATCACCCTGCGTCAGGTGCTTCCCGAGGCCGAAATCGGTGTCCTCAACGGCCTGATGCCTGGGACCGAGGCGGACTATGTCGGCCACCGCCTGGTGCCCGTGCTGAACGATCTGGGCCAAGTCCGGCGCTGGTCGGACGAGGCCGACCGCCGCGCCGAGCGCCTGCCCGCCTACATTCACCTGGACACCGGCATGAACCGCCTCGGTCTGGGGCTGGACGAGCAGGAACGGCTCGCGGACGCGCCGTCGGTCCTCGACCGGCTGGACCTGCGGGCCTGGATCAGCCACCTGGCCTGCGCCGAAGACCGAAGCCATCCGATGACGATGGGCCAGCGCGACAGCCTGGTGGAGATCACACGGCGGCTGCCGACGGCGCCGCTCAGCCTCGCCAACTCCGCCGGCGTCTTTCACGCCGATGATCTGCATTTCGACCTGGCGCGGCCCGGCTGCGCACTTTACGGCGTCAACCCGACACCGGGGGACCCGAACCCGGCGCGGCAGGTCGTGCGGCTTGATGCCCGGATCCTGCAGGTTCGTCGCGTTGACACAGCCATGACGGTTGGTTACGGTGCCGACCACACCCTGACCAAACCCGGAAAAATAGCAACAATTGCAGTGGGTTACGCGGACGGCCTGCTTCGCGCTACCGGCGGCAAGGGGGATGTTCGCATCGCCGGACGACCGGCCCCAGTTGTAGGACGTCTGTCGATGGATCTGATGACGCTGGACGTGACCGACATTCCCGACGAGCATCTGGCCCCCGGTCAGATGGCGACCGTCATCGGGCCGCACCGGACGGTCGACGATATCGCCCAGGACGCCGACACCATCGGCTATGAAGTGCTGACCTCGCTCGGCGCGCGGTTCGACCGCCGCTATATCGGCACCGGCGCCTAGGGGGTCGACCAGATGCGGTTTTTGCGGGCGATCGGCAGGCCAGCCTTGCGCTTTCTGGCGGCCGCGGGCCGTCTGGCGATCTTCACCTTCGTCAGCCTGTCCTATTGCTTCCGGCCGCCGATCTATGTCAGCCAGATCCTGCGGCAGTTTCTTGAGATCGGTTACTATTCCCTGCCCGTCGTCGGCCTGACGACCCTGTTCACCGGCATGGTCTTGACGGTGCAAACCGCCGACGGCTTCGGCGACTTCAGCGACGAAAACGCGGTTGCCACCATCGTGGTGCTTTCGGTGACCCGAGAGCTGGCACCGGTCCTTGCCGGCCTGATGGTCGCCGGGCGAATCGGTGCCTCGATGGCGGCCGAGATCGGCACGATGCGCGTGACGGAACAGATCGACGCGCTGACCACGCTGGCCACGAACCCCTACCGCTATCTGATCGTGCCGCGCCTGATCGCCGGCACGGCGATGCTGCCGCTGCTGGTGGTGGTCGGCAACATCATCGGTATCTTCGGCGGGTTCCTGATCGCGGTTTACGAGCTTGGCTACAGCGGCCATCAGTTCATTGCCCGTTCGTGGGACGCCTTGGAGACGATCGGCGTGGTATCGGGATTGGTCAAGGCGGCGGTCTTCGGCTTTCTGATCGCCCTGATGGGCTGTTACCACGGCTATCACTCCAAGGGCGGCGCTCAAGGTGTGGGCATGGCGACCACGAACTCCGTGGTGTCCGCCTCGATCCTGATCTTGAGCTTCAACTACATCATCACCGGGCTGTTCTTTGCCACGTGACCGCCGCACAATCGGACGCCATGACTGAAACGCCGAAAATCAGCCTGCAGAACCTGCACAAGCGATTTGGGCCGGTCGAGGTCCTGAAGGGCCTCAGCCTGGACATCGCCAAGGGAGAATCGGTGGTGGTCATCGGCGGCTCCGGCACCGGCAAATCCGTGATGCTGAAATGCCTGCTCGGCCTGATGGAGCCGGACGAGGGCAAGATCCTCGTCGATGGCGAGGAGACGACGCATCTGCGGGGTGCCGCCAGAACCGACCTGCTGGCCCATTTCGGCATGCTGTTTCAGGGCGGGGCGTTGTTCGACAGCCTGAAGGTCTGGCAAAATGTCGCCTTTCAGGGCCTGCAACGGCATACGTTGACCCGCGCCCAGGCGCGTGACCTGGCGGTCCGCAAGCTGGCCGATGTCGGACTGAAGCCGGAGGTGGCCGACATGATGCCGGTCGAACTGTCCGGCGGCATGGAGAAGCGTGTGGCCTTGGCCAGGGCGATCGCGACCGATCCAGACATCATCCTGTTCGACGAGCCGACGACCGGTCTGGACCCGATCATGGGTGACGTGATCGACAAGCTGATCGTCAAATGCACCAAGGAGCTGGGTGCGACCACGCTGTCGATCACCCATGACATGGCCTCGGCCCGGACCATCGCCGATAGGATTGCCATGCTGTATGACGGCAAGCTGATCTGGCAGGGCGACGCCGCGTCGATCGACGATTGCGGCAACCCCTTCGTCGATCAGTTCGTGAACGGCCGCGCCGAGGGTCCGATCCAGATGCCCGTACAGGCCGGCTAGCCCATTCGACCATGGCGCGGCGCGCTGCCAACTTCGTCTGCCAGTCCTGCGGGGCGGTTCACGCCAAATGGGCCGGCAAGTGCGACGCCTGCGGCGCGTGGAACAGCATCGTGGAGGAACAGGCGGCCGACACGGTTCCACGTGGGCTGGACGGTCGGGCAGGCCGCAAGATCGCGTTTGCCGATCTGGGTCACGCCGGGCCGGACACCCCGCGGTTCGCCACCGGGATCGCCGAGTTCGACCGGGTTTGCGGCGGCGGCCTGGTGCCGGGCTCCGCCATCCTGATCGGCGGCGATCCGGGCATCGGCAAATCGACCCTGCTGTTGCAAGTAGTCTGCCGCCTGGCCGCCGAACGACCCGCGATCTATGTCTCCGGTGAGGAGGCGGTTGAGCAGATAAGGCTGCGCGCTGCCCGGCTTGGGGTCCATCAGGCGCCGGTTTCGCTGGGTGCCGCGACCAACGTTCGCGACATCGTGGCCAGCCTGGCCGGTTTGGCCAGCGGCGCCCTAGTCGTCATCGATTCGATCCAGACCATGTATGTCGACACGCTGGAAAGCGCACCGGGCACGGTCGGCCAGGTGCGCGCCAGTGCCGCCGAACTGATCAGGGTCGCCAAGCGAGAGGGCCTGTGCCTCTTGCTGGTGGGGCATGTCACCAAGGATGGCGCCATTGCCGGACCAAGAGTGCTGGAGCATATGGTCGACGCGGTGCTCTATTTCGAAGGCGAGCGCGGCCACCAGTTCCGCATCCTGCGCGGCGTGAAGAACCGATTCGGCGCCACCGACGAGATCGGCGTGTTCGAAATGACGGATGGTGGCCTGGTCGAGGTCGAAAACCCGTCGGAGCTGTTTCTGGCCGAACGCTCGGGCGAGATTTCCGGGGCCGCCGTCTTTGCCGGCATCGAGGGCACGCGGCCCGTTCTGGTCGAGGTCCAGGCCCTGGTCGCACCATCGCCGCTGGGCACGCCGCGCCGCGCCGTGGTTGGCTGGGACAGCGCGCGACTGTCCATGGTCCTCGCTGTCTTGGAGGCGCGTTGCGGCGTCACCATCGGCCCAAACGACGTCTATCTCAATGTCGCCGGCGGCCTGCGAATCAGCGAGCCGGCCGCCGACCTGGCCGTCGCGGCGGCCCTGGTCTCGTCATTGAGCGGCACGCCCGTTCCGGCCGACACCGTCGTTTTCGGCGAGATCGGCCTGTCGGGCGAGGTGCGCGGCGTCAGCCAGACCGAGGCACGGCTGAAGGAAGCGGCCAAGCTGGGCTTCGGTCGTGCGATCGTGCCGGCCCGATCGGGCGCGCGCCAGCGCAACAAGGGCTTGTCTCGCGGCCCCGAGATGCGCCAGATTGGCCATCTGGCCGAGCTATTGCCGATCCTGGGCGCGACGGAAGACAACGGTTAGTCAAAAGGCGGTACGCGACGTGGAAGACTGGCCGATCGGCCCTGGCGACCTAGCAGTTCTGATCATCCTGCTCTTGTCGGCGATCGTCGCCTTCGTGCGCGGCTTCGTGCGCGAGTTCCTCGGCGTCTTGGCCTGGATCGGCGCGGCGGTCGTCACGCTCTACAGCTTCTCAGCCGCCCAGCCCTTCCTGCGCCAATACATCTCGATCGAATGGCTCTCGGACCTGATCACCGGCCTGGTGATCTTCGTCATCAGCCTGGTGGTGTTCTCCACCCTTGCCCATTTCGCCGCCCGTGGCGTGCGCACCTCGGCGCTGAACGCCGTCGACCGGTCGCTGGGCTTTCTGTTCGGGCTGGTGCGCGGCGCGGTTCTGGTCTGTCTGGCCTACCTGATCCTGGTCTACGCCAGCGAGGACGACCAGCTGCCGACCTGGGTCGAGGACGCGCGCACGCGGCCGTTCGTTGAGCAGGGGGCCGCCTGGCTGATCGATCTGGTGCCCGAAGGATCGTTCGACGGCGGCGGCGAGTTCGGCACCTTGCGGCGTGAGTTGAACGACGATTTCGGACCGTCGCTGCGGGACCTGAGCCAACCGCAACCGGCCCTGCCGAATGAGGATGCAAGTGACGGACCAAGCGGTTATAACGAGCGCCAGCGCGGCGACTTGGACCGCGTGATCGAAACCGCCCAATAGCGATGGCGGTTACGCGTGCGTGGAAGGACAGATCGCACAAAGTGACGCCGACAGACAATCCAGCCCCGACGGGCTCGACGGCCGACCTGGACACATCCGCCCTGGACGACAAGCTGCATGAGGAATGCGGCGTCTTCGGCATCTTCGGCCACAGCGACGCTGCCGCGCTGACGGCACTTGGTCTGCATGCCTTGCAGCATCGCGGGCAAGAAGCCTGCGGCATCGTCAGTTGCGACGGCGACCAGTTCAACGCCCATCGCGCGTTGGGCCATGTCGGCGACAATTTCGAACAGCCGGAGGTGGTGGAAGCGCTGAAGGGCAGCCAGGCGATCGGCCACAACCGCTATGCTACCACGGGCGCGACCTTGCTGCGCAACGTCCAGCCCCTGTTCGCGGATTTCGATTTCGGCGGCTTTGCCGTCTGCCATAACGGCAACCTGACCAACGCCTATCAGCTGCGCCGCCAACTGGTGCGCCGGGGTAGCATCTTCCAGTCGACCACCGATACCGAGGTGATCGTTCACCTGATGGCCACCAGCCGGGGCGGCAATGTGATCGACCGCCTGGTCGAGGCCCTGCGCCAGATCGAGGGCGCCTATTCGGTCATCGCGATGGCCAAGAATCAGATCATCGGCGCGCGCGACCCGCTGGGCATCCGACCGATGGTGCTGGGCCGGCTGGACGGCGCGGACGGCTCGGTCAGCCACATCCTGGCGTCAGAGACCTGTGCCCTCGACATCATTGATGCCAGCTTCGTGCGCGAGGTCGAGCCGGGTGAGCTGGTCGTCCTGGACAAGAACGGCGTGACCAGCCTGAAGCCGTTCACACCGACCAAGCAGCGCTTCTGCATCTTCGAGTATATCTATTTCGCCCGGCCCGACAGCGTGGTGGAGGGCGAATCGGTTTACGACGCACGCCAGCGAATCGGCGCGGAATTGGCGCGGGAACAGGGCGTCGACGCCGATGCCATCGTGCCCGTGCCGGACAGCGGCGTGCCGGCAGCGCTGGGCTACGCCAAGGCCAGCGGCATCCCGTTCGAACTCGGCATCATCCGCAACCATTATGTCGGCCGCACCTTCATCGAACCGACCGACCAGATCCGCCATCTGGGCGTGCGCCTGAAGCACAACGCCAACCGGTCGATCCTGGCCGGCAAGCGGGTCGTGCTGGTCGACGATTCGATCGTGCGCGGCACGACCAGCCGCAAGATCGTGCAGATGGTGCGGTCGGCCGGCGCCACGGAAGTCCATATGCGCATCTCCAGCCCGCCGACGATGCACCCCTGCTATTACGGCATCGACACGCCGGCGCAGGAAAAGCTGCTGGCGTATCAGCACAGCATCGACGAGATGGCGGCCCTGATCGGCGTCGACAGCCTGGGCTATATCTCGATCGACGGCCTGTACCGGGCGATGGGCGAAATCGCCCGTGACCCGGATGCACCGCAATTCTGCGACGCCTGCTTTTCCGGCGACTACCCGACCGCCCTGCCGGACAAGGACGAGGCCAGTCGCCAACCGGAACTCACCTTCCTGTCAGAACGTCGCGCTGGTTGAGCCATGGCGAACAAGCGTTTGGAGGGCCGGATCGCCCTGATCACGGGCGCGTCGCGCGGCATCGGCGCGGCGGTCGCCAGGCGCTATGCGCAAGAAGGCGCGCAACTGATCCTGGTCGCCCGCACGGTCGGCGGCCTGGAGGAGGTTGACGACCAGGTGCAGGCGGCCGGCGGCAAAGCAACCCTTGTGCCGATGGATCTGGCCGAGCACGATCTGATCGACCAGCTTGGCGCCTCGATCTTCGAACGGTTCGGCAAGCTGGACGTGGTGGTCGCCAACGCCGCGCATCTGGGCACCTTGAGCCCGATTGCCCACGGCAATCCGAAAATGTGGCAGCAGGTGCTGAACGTCAATCTGGTGGCCAACCAGCGCCTCATCCGGTCGATGGACCCGTTGCTGAGAGCGTCCAGCAACGCGCGGGCCATCTTCGTCACGGCGGCCCAGGCGCGGCTGCCGAAGCCCTTCTGGTCCGCTTATGCGGTCTCCAAGGCCGGCTTGGAGATGATGGTCCGCATGTATGCGGCCGAGGTCGCGAAATCGACCATCAAGGTAAACCTGATCGACCCGGGTACGGTCAGCACGGCGCTGCGCGCCCACGCCTTTCCCGGTGAAAGCCCCGATGCCTATCCGATCGGCAAGCCGTTGCTGGACCGCTTTGTCGAGCTGGCATCGGTCGCCTGCCCCTTCCACGCCGCCCGGATCGCGTTCGAGGACCGGCCGGAACTGCGCGCGGAGCACGAGGCCGAGGCGCTGGGCCAGACGGTCTATGGCGCCCCAAGCCCCGTTGAACCGGCAGAGCCGAGCGAGACGGCGTGAGCGACGCGCTGTTGGCGATCGCAAGGGGCTATCCCTACGAGGCGCCGTCCAGATCGTTCCTCTACCGCGACGGTGCCGAGCATCCCTTGCCCGTATCGGACGGCGGCCACCTGCCGGTCGACCAGTGGCGGCGCGAGGGACGCGTGCCGGTTCTGGCCTACGGCGCCAACCGATCGGCAACCGCGCTGGCGCGCAAATTCGCCGGCTGGCCCCGCGAGACCAGCATCCCGGTGACGCACGCAAGGCTGGACGACCACGACATCGTCTATTCGGCGCACCTTTCCCGCTACGGCTCCGCGCCGGCCAAGATCGAACATGTCGCGGGCGTGACCGTCGAGGTCGGAGTGATCTGGCTCGATCCGGCCCAACTGGCGCGCATGCACGAGACCGAGGGTGCCCTGAACTATCGGTTCGACCGGCTGCACCGGCTGTCGCTAACGTTTCCCGGCCTGGAAACCGTACTGGACCAAGCTCATGCCTATGTCGGCCGGCGGCCGACCTTGAGCCGGGACGGCGCGCCGATCCCGCTGGCCGCCATCCGTGCCGAGAGCAGACAGCACAAGGCGCTGGACCAGGCCAAAGTTCTGGAACACATCCGTGACCGGCTGGCGCCGGGCGCCACCATGGATGACTTCATCCTGCAGACCATCGGCTGCCCGATCACGCGGCTGCACCGCACCGAACGGCTGGGCCAGGTCAGCGGGCGCCGCGGTGCTTATGATTTCTTGGTATAAGGATTGCGGCCCTGACGCAGTTGCAGACGGATCGGCACGCCGTCCAGGTCGAACGTCTCGCGCAGCCCGTTGATCAGATACCGAAGGTAGGCTTCCGGCACTTCCGACGCCCTGGTCGTCCAAAGGGCGAAGGTCGGCGGCCGGGCCTTCACCTGCGTGATGTAGCGCAGCTTCAGGCGCCTGCCCGCGACGGCCGGCGGTGGATGGCTTTCGATCATGCCTTCAAGCCAGCGGTTCAACGGGCCGGTCGGCACCCGCCGGTTCCAGACCTGATAGAGACCTAGAACGGCATCCATCAGCTTGTCCAGATTGCGCCCCTTCAAGGCTGAAATCGTCACGGTGGGGATGCCGCGCGCCTGAGGCAGCGAAGTTTCCAGCCGATCGCGCAGGCGTGCCAGGGTTTGGGCACGATCTCTCACCGCATCCCACTTGTTGATCGCGATCAGCAGCGCGCGGCCTTCATCCAAGGTTCGACGCGCGATGGTCAAGTCCTGCTTGTCCAATACGGCATCGGCGTCGAGGACCAACACGACAATCTGGGCCATCTTTACCGCGTTCAAGCCGTCCGAGACGCTCAAACGCTCGACCTTCTCCGTAACCCTTGACCGCCGCCGCATGCCGGCCGTGTCGACCAGGCGGATCGGCTGATCACGCCAGTGCCAGTCGACGGCAATGGCGTCACGCGTGATGCCGGCCTCCGGTCCGGTCAAAACCCTGTCCTCGCCGATCAGGGCGTTGATCAGCGTCGACTTGCCGACATTGGGCCGACCGACGATGGCGAGCTGAATGACCCGCTCACCTTCGTCCATCTGCTCCGTCTCGTCGTCGGATGTGGACGCGTTGCCGGCGTCGTAGATCGGCCCGATCAGCGCCGCCAAATCAGCCATACCGAGACCGTGTTCGGCGGAGATCGCGATCGGCTCGCCCAGGCCAAGCTCGAAGGCCTCAAGCAGGCCGGCTTCGCTTGCCCGTCCCTCGCACTTGTTGGCAACCAGGAAGACCGGGATCGAGGCCTTGCGCAGCCATTGGGCAAAATGCCGATCCAGCGGCGTCAGGCCGGCGCGCGCATCGATCAGCAGCAGGGCGACATCGGCCTCGGCCAGCGCCTGTTCGGTCTGCCGCCGCATGCGCGCCGGCAGGCTGTCGTCGAAGGCTTCTTCCAGCCCGGCGGTATCGACCACCGTGAAGCGCATCGGACCCAGACTGGCCTCGCCCGCGCGCCGGTCGCGCGTGACGCCGGGCGTGTCGTCGACCAGCGCCGACCGCCTGCCGACCAGCCGGTTGAACAGCGTCGACTTGCCGACATTGGGTCGACCGATGATCGCAACCGTGAACCCCATCGGGCCGGCACCGCCCAGCGCCGGGCGGTCAGCGGAACGCGGTCAGCGTGCCGTTTGCGGACAGCACGTAGAGCGTGCCGTTGGCCACGACCGGCGGAATTGTCGTATCGCCGCCCGGATTGAACTCGCCGACGATCTCTCCGGTCTGGGCGGCAACGATCAGGCCATCGCCCTCGCTGGATACCAGGATCAGGTTGTTGTTGGCCAAGACCGGGCCGGCCCAGACGATCGGGCCGATGCGGTCCTCGGGGTTGCGCCAGCGGGCGAGTTCCCGCACCCAGCGGATGGCGCCGGTATTGCGTTGCAGGGCCAGCAGTTCGGCATCACCGGTGACCATGAAGATCGTCTCCCCCGCCACCACCGGTGTCTGCACGCCGCCAAAACGCTGTTCCCAAACCCGGGCGCCGGAGCGCAGATCGATCCCGGCCATGCGGCCGCTATGGCTGACGGCGACGACAAGGTCGTTGTCGATCACCGGCCCGGCCACGATGTCGGCAAGCGACGCCAGCGCCGCCGTCTGGCGCAGCGAAATCAGGCTGTCGGTCCAGACGATGCGGCCGTTTTCGGGCCTCAGCGCATAAACCTCGCCCGACGAATAGGGCACCACCACCACGCCGGTGGCGACCGACGGTGCCGCCCCGCCCAAGAGGCCGGCCGTTTCCAGCAAACCGGAATGGGTCCATGCCGGCTCACCGGTCGCCGCATTAAAGGCTTCGGCCCGGTTTTCGACCGACACGGCGTAAACCCGGTCCCCAATGACCATCGGCGCGGAGCGGATCGGCGCGCCCATCTCCTCAAGCCAGATGAGGCCACCATTGTCCGGGTCCAGTGCGGCCACTTCGCCGAAACCCGTGGTGACGAAGACAAGCCCCGCCCCATAGGCGACGCCGCCGCCCAGCGGCGTGCTGTTTTCGTCCGGTGTTGCGGCGCGCACCTGCCACAGCCGACCGCCGCTCTCGGCATCAAGCGCCGTCACGCGGCCGACGGCATCGGCCACGTAGATACGACCGTTCGCTACGACCGGCGGGTTCAAGAGCCGGCGGGTCGCCGTCGAACCAGCGCCGATGTTGCTGCTCCAAACCCGCTGAAACGGGACGTTCAACTGCAGATGCCCGGACGATTGATTGGGCGTACGGTTCGAAACCGGCCAGTCCGGGTTGAGCTGTGGCGGCGGCAGGCTGATCGGAACGGCCGCCAAATCCGGCGATGCCTCAAGCGTACCGGCCTCGGGCAGAACGGGGATACGCTCGCCCGGCAAGATGACCTCATCACCCTGGCCGAACCACAGATCGTTGATCGTCTCGCACGCCGACACGACCAGCGACAGAGGAACCATCAGCATGAAGACGCGAAACAGACGAGGCAGGCGATGTCCCATGGCTTCTTTCCTATTCGGCCAGCAAGGCGGCCATCGCGGTGGCGCGGTTCCTCAGACCTTCGGGGGCCGTGTCGTCGTCACGCAGCGCTTCGTAGATTCGCAAGGCCTCCGCCTCGTCACCTTGGCGCATCGCCAACAGCGCCGTCAACTCGCGGGCCGAATGACGCCAGGCATTACTGTCCTGGGTCAAGGCCTCAAGCTCCGCCAGGATCTCCTCAGGCGGAGCGGTGTCGACGGAATGCTGGGCCGCCAACAGCAGGGCCAGGTCGCGCCAGACCGGTGATACGTCGCCCTCGCCCGCGATTGTGCGGAACAGGAGGACGGCCCCCTCCACATCGCCGGTGTTGGCCATCAGTGAGGCGGTGTTAATGCTTGCCAGCGCCGACACGTCGCCCGAGCCTTCTTGCGCAAGCATGGCCAGGGCGTCGATGCCGGCCTGCTCGTCCTGCTGGGCAAGGGTCAGCGCCAAGACCAGATCGGCGCCCTGTTGCGCGAGCTGGCCACGGCTGTAATTCTGCCACCAGACAAACCCGCCGACCGCGAGCACGATCACGATCGCCAAGGTGATCAACCAAGTGCCGTATTTCTTCCACAGCGCTTTCGCCCGATCTTCCTTTAGGGCGTCTTCGACCTCGCGGAAAATGTCACTCATTCACGTTCCCTCTAGGGGCTTCCTGCTTCGGCGTCCTAAGGCGCTCTGATGCTGGCGCGGCACTTATGTCCACGGTTCGCATCACGCTGGCACATGCAACCGACCGGGCGGCTTAGCAAGGCCCCATCAGCGGGTCAAGCTTGGCCCCATGGCCGGACTGGACGCACGGGTTCATTTCGGCGACAGTAGTGACAGAACGATGACAATCGGCATCGACAGTTGAACGTTCGAGCGTAACCATGACGTCCATTGTTCGATTGGCGGACTATCGCCACCGCAAGGGCCGGGTCTTCTTCAACCGGTCAGAGCTGTCGCAGCTTATGTCCCTTTATTCCACGCGGGTCGCGCGGGGCGAGTGGCGCGACTACGCCATCGACCATACCGCCGGCGTCGCGGTGTTCTCGATCTTTCGCCACGCCAACGAACGTCCGATCTATGCCATCGCCAAGTCGCTGTCCGGCGGTGAGACCGACTATGCCGTCTTCGACCAGCATCGGCGGGTCGGACGGTCGCGCTCCCTCGGCGACGTCTTGGATGCGTTCGACCGCCGGCCGAGGTTGGTGACGGACTAAAACCGGCGTCGGCCAGGGGTCACGACGATCGCCGGAAGGCGCGCGCGCCTGGACACCCCAAATTTGTGATCGCCCACCGGTTTCGTTTTGACGTCCGGCTTCGTATCATCGGTGGGCATACCTTCAGTTCAAGGGGGACCCCTCAATGACTCGCCACATCAACACCGCCGCGCTTGGCGCCAGCCTTCTGCTGCTGGCAACCTTCGGCAGCGCGGCCGCCCAAGACACGCCGGAGGAGGTCGCCGCCGCGTGCTCGGCCAACTCGAACGCGCCAGAGGAGCTTTGCGATTGCGTCGGCGCGGCGTCGCTTGACCTGACGTCGGACCAGCGGGCCTTCTACATCGCGGCCTTGAACGGCAACGATGCCGAAACGGCCCGGCTTCGCGGTGTCATGAGCTTCGACGAGATCACCGGCGCCGCCACATTCATGCGCGACGCCCCGGCGGACTGCGCTGGATAGCGCGCTCGACAACCTACTTCGCCGACGCATCGTCCGAGACGCCCGGCGGGCCGATTGACACATCGTCGGCCGCGGCCGATGCGCTTGCGTCCGCTTCCAGCGCCGTCGCGGCGGTCGCCCCCGCCGCTTCCTCAACCTCGGTCACTGTCGCGGTGGTCTCCTCGTCAACGGCGTCGGGGGCCCCGATCGGCTCATCCATCAAGATGATGTCGGGCTGCGTTACGAGCGCTTGGGCGATCGCCACGCGCTGCATCGTGCCATACGACAGGACGGTGGTGTCGATCAGCTGCTGTCGCAGATATTCTGGCGCCCGCGCCAGGTCCGGGTTGGCCTCGATGGTCCAGCGCGGCTCGGCCGTCTCGGCCAGCTCTGCTATCCTCGCCATCCATGCGGGGTCCAGCTCGGGGAACACCTGCATGCCCGTATTGCCCCCTTCGGCCGGCGGCAGTTCCGACCAGGCCAGCAGGATCGCGAGATACAGCAGGCTGACCTCGTAGGACTGGGCGCAGAGATCGGCGATTGCCGGGTCGTCGGCCCGATCGGGCATGTCGGCGCCGCACATGGCCATGATCGCGGCCCAGGCGGCGCGCGAGTGTTCGTCGAAGCCGGTCGGTATCCAGTCCGCATCGAACGCGCCGGCGGGCTGCGCCGCGAACAGCGCTCCCGACATGATCGCCGCGCCCGCTTTCGCCCGCCATGAGAATTTCGTCTTGGTGCCTGACCCCGCCATATCGACAGCTTCCTCCCTCTTGGGTCGCCGCGCGCATCGGCGAATGCAGTGCGCGGGATATCGGCAACCTGGGTTTCGCTTTCATCACCCTAACACGCCATGGCGAACGGCGGAAAACCGGCCCCGTCTTCGGCACGGCGGGCCCGGCCCCGCGCCACGGTCCGCATAGCCGCCATTCCGAACCGATTGGGTTTCGGCAGGGCCAAGGTGATAGGGTCCGGCGTCATGTCCGATGCCGCCCATTCTCAACCCTCCGCCAAGGCCGACGGCCGTGTGATCGCCGTGGTCGGGCTGGCCCATTTCGCCAGCCATTTCTACCAGCTCGCCCTGCCGCCCCTTTTCCTGTTCATCCGGGCGGAGTTCGGCGTGAGCTATGCCCAGCTTGGCCTGGTGATGGCGGCCTTCTACGTGGCTTCGGGCGTATCCCAGGCGATGGCCGGGGTGCTGGTCGACCGGGTCGGCGGCGACCGGGTCCTGATTGCCGGCACCGCCCTTCTGACGGTGGCGATCGCGGCCGCCGGACTGGCCCCCGGCTATTGGGCGCTGCTGGTCTTCGCGATCGTCGCCGGCCTGGGCAACAGCATCTACCATCCCGCCGATCTGTCGATCCTGAGCCTGCGGGTCGGCGAGCGCCGCCTCGGCCGGGCCTACGCCGTCCACTCGTTTACCGGCATGCTGGGCTACGCCGCCGCACCGATTACGATGACGGTTCTGGCGGAGCTGATCGGCTGGCGCGGTGCCCTGGGCGCATCAAGCGTGGTCGGTATCGCCGCCGTCATCGTGCTGTGGTGGAACCGGGACTGCCTGGACACCACTCATCACCGCGCCCCATCGGCGGCACGGCCGGTTCAGTCACGCCGGGCGGCGATCGGCGGCTATGTCCAACTGGTCGCCGCGCCGGCAATCCTCTTGGGCTTCGTCTTCTTCACGCTCAACTCCGCGATCCAGATCGGGCTGCAGACCTTCTCCGCACCGGCGCTGGAACAGTTGCTGGCCATCGGCGCAGACATCGCAGCGGGCGGGCTGACCACCCTGCTGCTGGGCATTTCCGGCGGCATCCTCTTGGGCGGCGTGTTGGCCGACTGGACGGATCGGCACGACATCGTTTCGGTGTCGGGCATGGTCGTGGCGGCGGCCTCCGTCTTCCTGCTGGCGCTCGGCGATATCGGACCCATCGCGATGTTCCCGGTGGTGGCTGTCATCGGCGCGGCCTTCGGCATCACCCTGCCGTCCCGCGACCAGATCGTGCGCAAGGCGGCAACCCCCGAAACGGCGGGCAAGGTGTTCGGCTTCGTCTATTCCGGCCTCGACCTGGGCGCCACGATCGCACCGCTGGGCCTGGCCTGGATGCTCGACGCCCAAGCCCCGGTCACCTACTTCCTGACGATCGCCGTCCTGATGCTGCTGGTCATTCCAACCGTCCTGCAAACCCGCCAAAGCGTCAGCCGGCGGCAACAGGCGCTGTCTTAACGGCTCGACGGAAGTCGACGGAACTAAACCCCTTAGATTCAGATCCGAAGGATCAAGTCCCAGGCAGATTGCCGCTGCGGTCCTAGTGGCCTAAACCTCCGACCGCAATGGCCGGTCCAGCAGGGCGCGGATTGCGGTCTTGATGTCCGTGCCATGGTGCAAAACGGCGTTCACCGCCTCGCAGATGGGCAGTTCGACGTCGAAGGCGCGGGCGGCCGCCGTCACGGTCTGGGCGTTTTCGATGCCCTCGACCACCGACCGTCGACCGGACAGCAGATCGGCCATCGACAGGCCCTCGCCGAGACCAATGCCAAAGGCCATGTTGCGGCTTTGCGGGCTTGAGCAGGTCAGGGCCAGATCGCCGAGGCCGGAAAGCCCCATCAAGGTCTCGGCCCGGGCGCCGCGCGCGACCGCCAGCCGGGCGATCTCGGCCAAGCCCCGCGTGATCAGGGCCGCCTGGGCGTTGGAGCCGAGCTTAAGGCCCGTCGCAATGCCACTGGCGATCGCGATGACGTTCTTGACCGCCCCGCCGATCTGCACGCCGATCAGATCGTCCGACAGGTAAGGGCGGAAGGCCGGGGTTCTGATGGCCTCCGCAATCGCCGGCGCGTCTGTCCCCGGGATCGAAAGCGTAATCGCGGTCGGCAGGCCCCGCGCGACCTCCGCCGCGAAGGTCGGGCCACTCAGCGCGCCGACGGGGTGGTCGGGCAACTCTTCTTGCGCAATCTCGGACATCAGCGCACCGCTTTGGGCCTCGACACCCTTGGCGCAGAGGATGACCGGCGCGCCCTCCGCCGCGTGCGGCGCCAGCCCTCGGCAAAGCTCGCGAACATAGGTTGACGGCACAACCAGTAGGATTGCGCCCCTTCCGGCACAGGCCTCGGCCAGATCGGGCGTGGCGTGCAGCGCGCCGGGCCGGTCGACCTGCGGCAGGAAGCCAGGGCTTTGATGGTCGCGATTGATCTCCGCCGCCAGTTCCGGACGCCGGGCCCAAAGCACGACATCCCGCCCCTCCCGCGCCATGATGACGGCCAGCGCCGTGCCCCAGGCGCCGGCGCCGATGACAGCGATATGGTCAAGGGCCATGCTTTTCTCCGATCCGATGCCTGCTCTTCGAGCTTCGCGTTGCCGCGGGCAACACGGGCTGCGAGAAGCGTCTGAAATCACGTGTTTGTCACTCAGGTCGCTTGGCGTAAAGTCGAACCACACTGTGGGGGCCTCGGTCTGTGGCCGCCGGCAACCGATTTCCGGTTTTGACAACAATTCAACGGGGTAATTCAGATGGCAACACGTCTGCTAATCGGCCGGCTAACGCTCGGCCTCAGCGCGGCGGCACTGACGGTGGGGCTCGCGTCCGCCGAACCGCTGCATCTGCGGATCGTGCATTTCAATGATCTCGACCGCATGTCCGACGATGACGGCGCCGGTGGCCTGCCAAAGCTGGCTACGGTTATCGCCAATGCCCGCGAGGGCGCGGACAATGTGCTGGTCACCCATGGCGGCGACACGAGTTCGCCGTCGATCCTGGCCAGCATCGACGAGGGCGCGCACTTCATCGATCTTTTGAACCAGCTTGGCACCGATGTCATGGTGCTGGGCAACCATGAGTACGATTTCGGCCCGGACGTCATGATGCAGCGGGTCGCCGAGGCCCAGTTCCCGGTCGTATCGGCCAACTCGGTCAATCCAGATGGGTCCATCCCCGACGGTGTGCTGGCCAACACGACCTTTGACTATGGCGATTGGACGATCGGCGTATTCGGCCTGACCACGCCGTCGACCGTCGACCGCGCCAGCCCGGCCCCGGTCTCGTTCCTCGACGTGACCGAGACGGCGGCGGCCCAGGCGGCGGAACTGGAGGAGGCCGGCGCGGACTTCGTGATTGCGCTGGCACATACCACCGTGTCGGAAGACCGGGCCTTGATGGAGCAGGCTGCCGTGCCCTTGATCCTGGGCGGCGACGATCACGACCTGCGTATCAACTGGTTCGGCGACACCGCGGTCGTGGAATCGGGTAGCCAGGCCGACTTCGTCACCATCATCGACCTGATGCTCGATCGTGACGACGAGGACCAGGTCGTCTGGCACGCCAGCTACGACATCGTGAACACGCTGGACGTCGAGCCTGATGAAGCCATGACCGCTGCGGTCGCGGTCTATGAGGGCCAGCTCGACGAAGAGCTTGGCGTCGAGATCGGTTCAACGGCCACGACGATGAACACGGACCGGCAGATGGTGCGCACCGGCGAGAACGCGTTCGGCAACCTGGTCGCCGATTCCATGCGCGAGGCCGTGGGCGCCGATATCGGCTTCACCAATGGCGGCGGCATCCGGGCCGGGCGCGAGTATACGCCGGGCACCGTCCTCCAACGCCGCGACATTCTGGAGGAGCTGCCGTTCGGCAACCGCACGGTCCTGCTTGAGCTTTCCGGCGCCGATGTCCTGGCCGCGCTGGAAAATGGCTTCAGCCGGATTGAGGATGTCGCGGGCCGCTTCCCCCATGTCTCGGGCATGACGGTGGAATACGCTCCCGGCCGACCGGCGGGCGAGCGGGTCGTTTCGGTGATGGTCGGTGACCAGCCGCAGGACCCGTCGGCCAACGATCTCATTGCC
>JBCDFV010000035.1:0-44313 GCA_039177555.1 Pseudomonadota bacterium
ACCGTCCGACCTTGGGGCGAGAAACTGGCCCCGCTTTGCGGCCATAGCGTGCGATAATCGCGGTGCCCCGATGATGCTTTCAAGGCCGCTTCTTGGCCGAAATGAGGGGCACGGACAGGCCGAAAAACAACCCTGTTCCGACCGTCAGCCGGCTTCAATTCCGCGCGGCGGTGGCCTTGTTTGAGCCTTATACCAACTTACGATGATAATGACTCATGTGACCGCGTTGTCTTGTTCGCTGGTCAGGCGCGTGTCGCGCCGCGGTGTGGATATACCACAAGCGGCGCGCCCCAAGAGAGCTTCCTGGGCAGCCAGCGGGCAAGACAACGCGACCTTCGGTGGGGCCAAATCGCTCCACGGCTGCCCAAAAAGCTCCTGGGCGCCGCTTGCCCGATGCTAGAGCATCGCGCTGCGCGACGCGCCTTGCCGTGAACCGATTTGGCCGCCATCACATGGGTCATTATCATCGCAAGTTGGTATTAGCCGTTACGGAACTTCGTAGTCCGCGGCCACTCTAAGCTCTCGCAGAGGCCGGACGATGCCGATCGATTGCTGATAGAGATCGTGCGCCTTGAAGTCGGCCAGGGCCTTGTCGTCGGCGAACTCGCCATAGACGACCACGTCGATCTCGTTGCCGAGCTGGTCGGTCTTTTGATTGTGTGATACTTCCAGGCGCTGGGCTGCGGGTATCCCTTGCAACAGCTTCAGGCCCTGATGGATGGTCTCGACATCCTCCGGCCGTTTGGCGCTGAACATCACGATGTGCCTGATCACGCTCTTGCGTCCCCCGGATTGCAGCAAAGCAGCGAAAAGTCAGCGCTACTTTTGGCAGTAAGTCGGGGCGACTTCAACCTGATCACGATTGGTTTTTTACAGCAACTCGGCGACCGTTCGCCGCAGCACCGGCAGGATCTCGGCCTCGAACCACGGGTTGCGCTTCAGCCAGGCGGTGTTGCGCCAACTGGGGTGGGGCAGGGGCAGGTGCGCGGGCTGATAGGCGCGCCAGTTGCGCACGGTCTCCGTCATCGTCTTGGCGCGGCGCTTGCCCAGGTAGAAGCGTTGCGCGTACTGGCCCACCAGCAGCGTCAGCTTCACGTCCGGCAAGTGGGACAAGACGCGCTCGTGCCACAGCGGCGCGCATTCCGGGCGCGGCGGGGCATCGCCGCCATTCTTGTCGACGCCGGGGTAGCAAAAGCCCATGGGCACGATGGCGATCCGGCTTTCGTCGTAGAACGTCTCCCGGTCGACCGCCAACCAGTCGCGCAGCCGGTCGCCCGACCGGTCGTTCCAGGGGATGCCGCTGGCGTGCACCTTGGTGCCCGGCGCCTGGCCGATGATCACCAAATGGGCCTTCGGGTCGGCGCGCAACACGGGGCGCGGGCCTAAGGGCAAATGGGCGGTGCACACCGTGCAGGCCCGGGCCTCGGCCAGGATTGTCGCCAGATCGCCCATGCTGCTCATGTCGAGGCCAGCAGCGTGTCGACAAGGGCGGGCACCAGTTCGGTCGCCTGGCCCTTGCGGCTGTCATGGAACATCGGGCTGGTGTCCGTTTCTTCGAGGTTCAGCTCAACGCAATGGGCGCCGCGGTCGTTGTATCTGGCCTCCTGGACGAAGCCGGCGGCCGGGTAGACCGCGCCCGACGTTCCGATCGAGACGAACAGGGCGCAATCCTCGATGGCGGCGCCGATCCGCTCCATCTCGCGCGGCATCTCGCCGAACCAAACCACATCCGGGCGCAGCCCGCCGGTTTGGCCGCAGGCGTCGCATGGCGTCTCTGGCGACAGGTCGTGGATCTGCCTGCGGACGTCGCCACAGAAGACACAGCGGATCTTGGCAATCTCGCCATGCATATGGATCAGATTGCGAGAGCCGGCGCGGTCATGCAGGTCGTCGACATTCTGGGTCACCAGCAGCACCTCGCCTTGCCAGTTGGCTTCCAGGGCGGCCAGCGCGTGATGGGCCGCGTTCGGCTGGATCGCGGGATCGTCCAGTTGCCTGCGGCGCGCGTTGTAAAAGCGGTGGACCAGCCCCGGGTTCCGCGCGAACGCTTCCGGCGTCGCGACCTCCTCGATCGAGTGGCGCGCCCAAATGCCGTCCGGATCGCGAAACGTTTCCAGGCCGGATTCCTTGGAAATCCCGGCGCCTGTCAAAACCACGATCCGATCGGTAGTCTTCAAGGCATCAATCATTGCAAACCATCATTTGCTATGCTCTGCCATTCCGTCCAGAGCGAATTCGAGGGGTCGTGCGCATGGGCTTTAGCGTGCTGTTTGTCTGCACGGGCAACATTTGCCGGTCGCCGACGGCCGAGGGCGTGATGATGGCCAAGCTCGAGCGAGAAGGCCTTGCGGAGGAGGTCGTCTGCGACAGCGCGGGCACCCATGGCTTCCATGTCGGCGACGCGCCGGATGCCATGGCCCGGCAGCATGCCCTGGACCGGGGGTACGACCTGTCCGCGCTGCGCGCCCGCAAGGTCGCGCCGGATGATTTTCATCGCTTCGACATGATCTTGGCCATGGATCACGGTCATCGGCGATTGCTGGAGCGCCAGGCGCCGCCCGGCACGCGCGCGAAGGTCGTGATGTTCTTGGATTTCGCGCGGCATCTCGACGTCCGCGATGTGCCGGACCCCTATCATGGCGACGCGGCCGACTACGACTACGCGCTCGACCTGATCGAGGCCGGTACGGACGGCTTGTTACGCGCACTACTGGACGGTGAGTTGGCGCAACGTTGACCACCACCGCGCTTGCGACCAGCCTGGAAGCCATCGTTGACCGGCGTCCTCAACAGCTCACCGCACTGACGGGTGCGTCGACCGGCACGGTCATGCGCGCCGACTTTGCCGATAGCACAAGGCTTGTGGTTAAGACGGGTGCGGACAATCTGGCGCTGGAACGGCGCATGCTTGCCGACCTCGCCCGCGACAGCGATGTGCCGCTGCCCGGCGTCGTGTATGGCGACGACGCGATTCTGGTGCTTGAGTTCCTTGACCACGACCCCGGGATCCCCGGTCCCGCCGCTCAACGCCACGCGGGCCATTTGCTGGCCGGGCTTCACCAGGTCATTCGGCCGGCGATCGGCTATCCCTACGACACGGTCATTGGCAAGCTGCATCAGCCCAATCCGACGTCTGAGCGGTGGCTGACCTTCTTCGCCGAACAGCGGCTCGGCCACATGGTCCGCGAAGGGGTTCGCGAAGGAACCGTGTCGCATGAGCTTGCCACGCGCCTCGACCGGCTTGCCGGCCGGCTCGACCGCTATCTGGACGAACCCGATCATCCGTCGCTGTTGCATGGCGACTTGTGGACCGGCAATCTGCTGCACAAGGGCGACAGGATCGTCGGGCTGATCGACCCGGCGATCTATTGGGGCCATCCGGAGATCGAACTGGCTTACATGACCCTGTTCGACACGGTAACGGAGGATTTCTTCGCCGCCTATTGCGCCCTGCGCCCGATCGACGAGGGCTTCTTCGAGCTCAGGCGCGACATCTACAACATCTATCCGCTCCTGGTTCATGTCCGCTATTGGGACGCGGCCTATTCACGGCCCATAGACGCCACCTTGAGAAGGCTGGGCCTTTGAAGCCCCCGACCCTGTGCTAGCATCCCGGGGAGTATCCTTAAGGTGAGTGAGTGTAGTGAATATGGTTGGTCGCGCATTGGTGACGGGAGTGATGATCTGTCTGGGCACGGCGACGTTTGCCGCGGCCCAGCCAACGATCGATCGGCCCGGACTGTCTGTTCTTGATGAACTCGGGATCGATCTGCCGCCCCTGACCCGTGGTGGAAAGCCCGGGGTCGGGCAGCCCACGGCGCCCGGCGGCATCGATGTCGGCGACGATAGCTGCCACTGGGCCCATGACATGGAATGCGACGATATTCGCTTCGACGGCACCGGTGCGTGCGCGGAAGGGACCGACGCGTCCGATTGCCGGGCCCTTGCGTTCGGCGGCGACAACAGTTGCCAGTGGGCGTTCGACAATGAATGCGACGAACCGCATATCGGCCTCGGCGTGTGTACCAGCGGCACCGACACCGCCGATTGCGCGTCCGCCGCCCATCTGCGCAACCGGTCCAACAGTTGCGCCACAGCGTTCAACGGTATCTGCGAGGAAGCGGGCCAGGGCGGCAACGGCCAGTGTGCCGAGCGCACCGACACGGTCGACTGTTTCGGTCGCGAGACGGTACCGGGCATGCGGGACCACTATTTCGGCCGCGACGAGCGCGTGATGGTCGACAGCACGTCCTTTCCCTGGCGGGCTATCGGACAACTGGATTTCGAGGGCGGCGCGTGCACGGCGACCCTGGTCGCGCCCGACGTTGTATTGACAGCGGCCCATTGCTTTTTGTCCGACGGCAGGCCCGATCAGCCGATCGCCTTTTTCGCCGGCTTGGATGGCGACAGCTTCGTCGATGTTGCCGGCATCGCCGACTATTACGTGAACCCGCGCTACGACAATGACGCGGATTTCGGTCCCGGCCAGGGCAATGGCGAGGATTGGGGTTTTGCTCGCCTGGATCGGCCGTTGGGCGACACGCTCGGCCACCTCACGGTCCTGGCGCCGCAACCCGACGACCAGCGCCGCGCGGTCAGCGGCACGTGGTTCTCTTTGAGCCAAGGCGGCTATAGCTGGGACACCGGCGATCGGCTGTCGGCCCATCTGGGATGCCGCATCATCGAATTCCTGGCCGACAACTCGATGTTTCACGAGTGCGATACCACGCTTGGCGACAGCGGTTCGCCTTTTTTCATTGATCGCGGCAACGGCGATTACGCGGTGATAGGGGTCGACAGCCAGTTCTTCACTCTACCGGGCCATAGCCGATCGGCCTATCTGGCGGTCGACGCCCGTGCCTTCGCCGGACCGTTGAGCGACTTCGTCGCTGGCAGGTTGGGCAACACAGGTTCGGTGGGACTGAAGTCGGTCGACTAGAGCAATGCCTTAGCTAAGGCCCGCGCCTATCCGCCGACCATGCGTTCGATCAGGTCGTCGAGGGCGCGCTGTTCTTCGACCGTGGTTGGGGCGCGGGTCAGCGGCGCCGTTACCGGGGGTGCCACCAACGCCAACCCGGCAGGCGCGCGGACCGTTGCGACCTCGGCCACGATGTCGCGCCAGATGCGTGCCGGCAGGCCGCCGCCGGTCACACCGTCCATCGGGCTGCCATTGTCGTTGCCGACCCAGACACCGACCACCAGGTCACCGGTGAAGCCGATGAACCAGGCATCGCGGAAATCCTGCGAGGTGCCGGTCTTGCCCGCCGCCCGCCAGCCGACCGCCGCGTTCCGCCCGGTGCCGTCTTCGATCACGCCCGCCATCATGCGGTTGAGCATGTCGATCCGCTGAGGGTCGGCGGCCAGGCCCAGACTGTCGGGGCTTCTGGCATAGAGCAAACGGCCGTCGCGATCGACAATGTCGCGGATCCCGTAGGGGATGACCGGGCTGCCCCGATTGGCGAAGGCGGCATAGGCCCCGGTCAGTTGCAGCAGGCTGACCTCGCTTGTGCCCAAGGCCAGCGACAGGTCGCGGCGCATTGGCGTGGTGATGCCCAGCCGGCGTGTTAGGTCGATCGTGCGGTCGACGCCGGCCCGTTCCAAAACGCGGACGGCCGCGGTGTTGGCGCTTTCGGCCAACGCCTGCTGCAAGGTGATTTCGCCGCTATAGTCCTCGCCGAAATTCCGCGGCGACCAGCCGGACCGCGTGATCGGTGCGTCGAGCACCAGAGTACTCGGGCGAAGGCCGGTTTCCAGCGCCGCCAGATAGACGATCGGCTTGAAGGCCGATCCGGGCTGGCGCAGGGCCTGTGTCGCGCGGTTGAACTGGCTCGCGCCATAGGACTGGCCACCCACCATGGCCAGCACCGCCCCGTCCGGCGCCAGAACCACGGCGGCGGCCTGGCTGGCGCCTTCGTCCGAGGCCGCCAGATGCCGGTTCACCACCGTATGGGCGATCGACTGGATCGCGGGGTTGACGGTCGCGCCGACGATCAGGTCGGTCGGCTCATAGCCGATGAAATCCGGGATCTGGTTGACCACCCAGTCGCTGAAATAGCGCCCGTTGCTGCCCGTGACCCGGCCGGCGCGATCCAACGGCCTGTCCGCGCCCTGGGCCACGATCTGATCGCGGGTAACGAACCCGGCATTGACCATGGCGGCCAGCACCACATCGGCGCGCCGATTGGCGGCGTCCAGATCCGCCGTGGGGGCCAGCCGCGACGGCGCGCGCAACAAGCCGGCGATCATCGCGGCCTGGCGCAGGTTGAGGTCAGCCGCCGGCACGCCGAAATAGGCCCGCGCGGCCGCGTCCACGCCATAGGTGCCGTTGCCGAGATAGACCCGGTTCAAATACGCCGTCAGGATCTCGTCCTTGCTGTAATTCAGCTCCAGCCAGACGGCCAGCAGGGCCTCCTGAACCTTGCGGCGCCAGGTGCGTTCCGGGCTTAAGAACAGGTTTTTGGCCAATTGCTGGGTGATGGTCGATCCGCCCTGCAGCGATCCGCCGCCCGCCAGGTTCGACCAGGCGGCGCGGGCGACGCCGAAGACGTCGACACCGGGATGGCCGTAGAAGCGGCGATCTTCGATGGCGAGAACCGCGTTGATCAGATGCGGCGGCAACTGATCGACCGTGACGTAATCGCCGGTCAGGTCGCCATAGCGGGCGGCCTCGCGGCCGTCGCCGTCCAAGACGGTGATCGCCGGCCTGCGTTCCGCGGCGCCGACGGACGAGATGTCGGGCAGGCCGGTGGCGAAATAGGCGACGGCGCCGGCCACCAGGATGAACAGCCAGATCGCGCAGACCGCCGACCATTTGAAAGCCCAGCGTAGAATCCGGCCACCAACCCCCGACTGGCGAGCGCCCGATCTTGTCGATCGCGATCCGCCACCGCGACGTTGCGGGCGGCTGCTGGCACGCGCGGGACGCGCCTCTTTTCTCGCTGGCCGGCGGGGTGCGCGAACCGTGGCTGCGGTCCGCGCGGTGGCCGCGGGCCGGCTTGGGCGCCGTGGTTTGGCGCCGCCGGGTTTTGGCCCTGGCCGCTTGGGCCGTTGCGGCCTTTGCGGTGGTCCCGATTTGCGCGTGCGGCGTGTCATCGCCGCATTCATTCAACAAAAACTGTTAAAATTCAAGAAAAAGGAAACTGTCCTGAACAGGCTGCATGAACTGGTTGTTCACTATTTGTATGGATCGGCGGCATCGCGCAGGCCATCGCCGAAGAACTGGAAGCACAGAATAACGATGACGACCGGCACGACCGGTGCCATCAGCCAGGGGTAGATCACCACGGCATTGATGTTCTGGGCCGAGTTCAGCAAGACGCCCCAACTGACGATCGGCTCCTTCAAGCCCAACCCGAGGAACGACAAGGCCGTTTCGGCCAAGATCATGCCGGGGATCGAGATGGTTGCCGAGGCGATCAGGTGGCTCATGAAGCTCGGTAACAGATGGCGGCCGATGATGCGGCCGCTGCCCGCGCCCATCAGTTGGGCCGCGACCGTGAAGTCCTCCTCGCGCAGCGACAGCAGTTTGGATCGGACGGCGCGGGCCAGCCCGGTCCAGTCCACCAGCCCCAATATGAGCGTTATCCCGAAATAGATCAGGATGGGCGACCAGGTCGCCGGTAACGCGGCCGACAGGGCCATCCACAGCGGTAACTGCGGAAAGCTTTGAAAGATCTCAATGATGCGGTTGAAGAAATTGTCGATCCAGCCGCCGTAATAGCCAGCGATGCCGCCAATCGTGATGCCAAGAATGAAGCTGACCGTGATGCCGACCAAGCCGACGGTCAGCGATATTCGGGCGCCGTAGACGATGCGGCTGAACATGTCGCGCCCTAGCCGGTCGGTGCCCAGAAGGAACAGCGTACCGTCCTCGGCCGGGCAAACGATGTGGAAGTCACCCGGGATCAGACCCCACCAGCGATAGCTGTCGCCTGAGCAGAAGAAGCGCAGCGGCTGGATGTCGTCGGTATTGGCGACGTATTCGCGGGTAAGCTGGGCGGCGATGTTTTGCGGCCTGTTGGCGGTCGCCTCACCGTCGGCGGACGGCGGACCCGCGGTGCCCAGCATGGCGGCCAATCGATCCCTCGGGCTCACATCCGCTTCTCGCCCGACAAGCTCAAGCCCGTACACGTACGGGCCGATGAAGGCGCCATCGTGAAAGAAACGCACCTGCTGGGGCGGCGCGTTGATGTGGCTGATATTGCGGGTGTCCTTGTTGTACGGGGCGATCTGTTCGACCCACAGGATCGACACGTACAGGATGGCCAGGATGATGCCGGAGATCATCGCCAAGCGATGCTTCTTCAGCTTCCACCACATGATCCGCCATTGCGAGGCGAGGTAGTAGCGTTCCTGGCTGGCGGTCAGCGTCTCGGTGACGTACGGGTCCCACTCGCGCTTGTCGACGAAGTGTTCCAGCGGGTCGGTGTCGGGTCGGCGGCTCATTTGACGGCTCCTCCGCCGAGACGAATGCGCGGATCGAGCATGGCCAGCAACAGATCGGAAATCAGCACGCCGATGACGGTCAGAAGGGCCAGCCAGAGCAAGAACGATCCGGCCAGGAACATGTCTTGGCTTTGCAGCGCCGACAGCAGCAACGGGCCCGTCGTCTGCAGGTTCAGGACGACGGAGACGATCGTCGCGCCGGAGATCAGATCGGGCAGGATCGATCCGATATCGGCGATGAACGGGTTCAGCGCGGACCGCAGCGGATACTTCAAGAGCGCGCGGCGGCGGGGCAGGCCCTTGGCCAACGCGGTGATGTAGTACTGCTTCTGCAACTCGTCCAGCAGGTTGGCGCGCAGCCGGCGGATCATCGCCGCAGTGCCGGCCGTGCCGATCACGATGACCGGGGTCAGCAAGTGTTCCAAGACGGAGACGAACTTGGCCCAGCTCATCGGCTGGTCGATGTATTGCCGGTCCATCAGGCCGCCGATGTCGGTGCCGAACCAGACATTGAAAAGGTACATCAAGACCAGACCCAAGAGGAATTTGGGCACCGCAAAGCCCAGGAACCCAATGAAGGTCAGGGCGTAATCGCCGGCGGAATACTGGTGCGTGGCGGCATAGATGCCGATCGGAAAGGCCACGATCCAGATGAACAGGGTGGTGGCGAAGGTCAGCACCACGGTCAGGAACATGCGGTCGCCGACCACGGTCGTGACCGGCAACTCATACTCGAAGCTGTAGCCGAAATCACCGCGCAGCGCGTTGCCCAGCCAGATGAAATACTGCTCGATCAGTGGTCGATCGAGGCCGTAGAGCTGGCGCAGCCGTTCGATGTTGCCCATGTCGGCGCCTTCGCCGCGGGACAGCTGCTCGTTAATCAGCGTGGTCAGAAAATCGCCCGGCGGCAGCTGGATGATGAAGAAGCTGATCGCGCTGATGGCGAGCAGCGTCGGGATCATCACGAACAGCCGCCGGACGATGTATCCGAACATGGGGTTGGCGCCCTAAACCGTTGCCGCCAGCCCTATTCGTCGACCCAGAACGTATCCGTGCGATACCGCCCGAAATGGGCCCCGGGATCCCAGCTGTAGACCGCCTCGACCGGCACGTTGTGCAGCCGGTTGGCGACCACGATCGGTTGCGGAATGCTCTGGATCAGGCCGATCGAGGTGACCTGATCGGCGTGGATTTCCAGCATCCGGCTGACGATCTCGATCTTGCGGTCCTCATCATAGGTGACGAGCCATTCGCTATAGAGATCGACGAGTTCCTCCGCCCAGGGCAAGTCCGGCGCCTCGCCCGCGCCGGCGGCGGCCTGCCAATACTGACCCCAGGCCGGGTATTGCAGCCAGTTCTGGTCGACCGGCGCCAGTTCCGTCGGCACCGTGGACGGCGTGATCAGGCCGTTGTCGAGGCCGAACCAGACCGACATGTTGGTCTCGCCGCTGAAGATGCGGTTGCGGAAAACGTCGCGCTGGGAATTGTTAATGAACAGCGCCACGCCGATGCGGCTCCAGCTATCGGCGATCAGTTGCAGCGCGTCGACCTCCTGCCCGCGCTCGCCGGCGGTCTCGACCACGATTTCCAAGGGCCGCCCGTCGGGCAGCAGGCGAACACCGTCCTCGTACTCGGTCAGCCCGATCTCATCGAGCAGGTCGTTGGCACGGTCGATGTCGTACTGCGTCCATTCGGTCGCCAACTCTTCTGTCCAAAACGGAGAGGAGGGCACGACGGTGTTGTTCGAGATGCGACCGAGACCGAAATAGATAATCTCGTTGATCTCGTCGCGGTAAACCGCCATCGACAGGGCACGCCGGAACCGCACGTCTCGCATCAGTTCGCGCCAAACCGGGTCGGCGGCGGTCAGGTTGGGATAGAGGGCGATTTCCGAGCCCAGGACCGTGTCCCACAGATCGATGTAGTAGTCGTTGGTTTCCGCGCCTTGGGCGAGAAACGCGTAATCGTCGATGCGAATGTGCCGGGCTTGCAGGTCGCTGCCGCCGGTTCCGGTCTGGGCGGCGATCAGGGACGAGTCCGAGATGTTCACATAGACGGTGTCGATGTAGGGCAGCTGGCGACCCTCGTTATCCACCCGATGGTAAAAGGGGTTGCGCACGAACTGAAAGCGCTCGCTGGGCGGTGCGGTGGTGTTCACCCATGGCTGCAGCACCGGCAGTTCCGGATTGGTGGCCGAATACAGATTGCCGCGCCGCAGATGCAAGACGGTCCAATCCTGAACCTCCGCCGATTCCACCGCTGCCTGCAACGTGTCGGGGTCGGCATAGGCCTGATGGTATTGCTGCAGATAATGACCGGGCGCGTAGAGATAGAGCGGCCGCGCGCCCGCCAAGGCCGGGATCAGCCGCGGGTTGGGCTGTGACCAGCTATAGCGAACGGTATAGTCGTCGATGATTTCGACCTCAGGCAGCTCGCCTTCGACCAGCAGCCGAAAGTCGGGGCCGTAGGGGCGCAGATCTTCATTCTGTTGGACATCGAACCATTCGTAGCGAAAGGCCTCTGTCGTGAACGGCTCGCCGTCGGACCAGCGCAGGCCCGGCCGCAGGTGAAACGTGAAGATGCGCCCGCCCTCGACCTCGTAGCTTTCCAGGATGTCGGCCACGAGGTTGAGCTCGGCGTCGTAACCCACCAGCCGGGCATAGCCGTAAACGTTCATGATGCGAATGTCGCGCGCCCGCCCGGCCAGCCATTCGATCTGGCCGCCATACGTGCCCGCGCTCAACGGGTCGATCGTGGCCGGGTTCTCAGGCAGCCGTTCCTCAACCGGCGGCAGCGTTCCGGCCGCGACCCGTTCGGCCAGCATCGGCGCCTCGCCATAGGTCTGGGCGGTGGCGTTGCCGCCCCACACCATCATCAAGGCGGCAACAAAAACGGCCGGTCTGGCAAATCTTCCGGCCAGTCCTCCGGCCAATCTTCTGCCCAGCATCATGACGCCAACTCCCATTTCTTGAGGTCTTCCGGCCGCGTGTCTTTCTGCGCGCGTACGAAATGACCGTCTCCGAGGTCAACCATGTCCGCCGGTTGCTCGGCGGTCAATCGGAACGGATCCGGCCAGGCCGACGGCTCCGACGCACGTTCATCCATAAGGTGCGCCAGGTCGAGCGGATGATCGGGATCCGGGTGTGGTACGGCCGCGAGCAAGCCGCGGGTATAGGGGTGCACGGGCGCGTTGAATAGGATCTCGCGCGGCGCGGTCTCGACGATCCTGCCAAAGCTCATAACCATGATCCGATCGGCGATGTAGTCGACCACGGCAAGGTTATGGCTGATGAACAGGTAAGTCAGGCCCAGCCTGGTTTTCAGGTCCTTCAACAGGTTCAGGACCTGGGCCTGGATCGACACGTCCAGGGCCGACACCGGCTCGTCGCAGATCAGAAGGTCCGGCCGCAGGGCAAGCGCGCGGGCGATGCCGATCCGCTGGCGTTGCCCGCCGGAAAAGCTGTGCGGATAGCGCTGCAGATGCCTGACCTCAAGGCCGACCACGCCCATCAGTTCCTTCGCCATCTCGCGGCGAAAGGCGCGGTCGCCGATATCGTGGATGACCAGCGGTTCGGTGACGATGTCCAGCACCGTCATGCGCGGGTTCAAAGAGCTGAACGGGTCTTGAAACATGAACTGCATGCGCGGCCGGAACTTCTTCAGCGCCTTGCTGTCCAACCCCAGAACGTCGAGAAGCTTGCCGCGGTCATTGAAGGTCACGGACCCCTCGTCGGCCGAAATCGCCCGCATCAGCATTTTCGACAGCGTGGTCTTGCCGCAGCCGCTTTCGCCGACGAGGCCGAGGCACTCGCCGCGCCGGACTTCGAAGCTGACATCGTCGACGGCCAGCACGCTGCTAGCCTCGCCGAACCCGGTCTTCTTCTTGATCTGGAAGCGCTTGGTCACGTGTTCCACGGACAATAAGGGGCCGGCCGCGTCGGCGCCCTTCGGCCAGGCCTGCTTGGCTGCCAGTAGGCCGCCTTCCTTGCTCTTGATCTCGCGGATCGGCTGCAGCCGCTCGCCCGGCTTCATGTCGAAGCGCGGCACCGCATGCAGCAGGGCCTTCAGATAAGGATGGGTCGGCCGATCGAAGATATCGCCGATCTGGCCGCTTTCCATGATGCGACCGCGATACATCACCACAACCTCGTCCGCCATGTTGGCGACGACGCCAAGGTCATGGGTGATGATCAGGATGGCCATGCCAAACTCGGCCTGCAAGTCCTTCAAGAGTTTGAGGATCTTGGCCTGAATGGTGACGTCGAGCGCGGTGGTCGGCTCGTCGGCGATCAGCAGCGCCGGCCGGCAGACCAGGGCCATGGCGATCATAGCACGCTGGCGCAGGCCGCCCGACAGCTCGAACGGGTAGGTCTTCAAGGCGCGCCCGGGATGGGGAAAGCCGACATGGCCAAGCATCGCCTCGGCCACCTCGCCGGCCTCTTTCGGGCCGACCTTTCGATGCAGCCTCAGCGCCTCGATAATCTGGTTGCCGACGGTGTGAAGCGCCGACAGGCTGGTCATGGGCTCCTGGAAAATGATCGAAATGCGCCCGCCGCGAATGTCGCGATAGGCCTTGCTTTCCGGGTCCAGGGCCGCGAGGTCGACGACCGGTCCGCGCGACTGGGGGTCGTCCAGCAGGATCTGGCCGCCCGAGATCATGCCGACCTTCGGCAAGATGCCCATGATGGCCTGGGAGATCACCGACTTGCCGGACCCGCTCTCGCCGACCAGAGCAACGGTCGATCCGGCACGCACGCGAAACGACACGCCCTGAACCGCCTGATGGATGCCGCCCGGGACCACAAAGTCGATCGCCAGATCCCGAACCTGTAAGAGATCGCTCATGCGCTAATCGCCATCCCGGTCGCCATCCCGGTCATCGCGGCTGTCGGACCCCAGGTCCGACGGGATGGTGACGCCCAGCGAGACCAGGTTCTCCATCGTGGCATCGGTCAGCGGCAGCCGGCGTGCGAAGGCCGCATCCGCCGCCCGGTCGACGACGCCGTCGAAACCGATCAGGTTGGATTCGATCTTCATGGCCGTGCCGTCCTCGGCCTTCAGCGTCAGGTGCATCCAGCCGCCCTTGCGGTCGCGCCGCGTCGAAAAGTAGCGCAGATTCAGGACGCTCAGGTCCGACCAGGCGATCCGGCGGTTGGCGAACGGGCCCTCGACCGCGATTGCGTCATCGTCAACCGTAACGATGGATTGCTGGCGCTGGTACGTGCGGGCCAAAAAGGCGGCGAACAACAGCGCGGCCGCGGCCAGGCACCAGAACACGATCGGGTGGACGTCGATCAAGATCAGCGGCAGCAGCGTCAGCGCCAGGCCGAACCCGCCGCGCGCATAGTCGCCATTCAGCGCCGATTGATCGTAGCGATACTGCATCAGGGATCGGACGCGCGGAAAACGGTCTCCACCGGCAACAGCCGTGCGGCGCTATGGGATGCCAATGCCTCCAGACAGCGTTCCAGGAACGCCCAGGTCGCCTCGTCATGCGCCAGATGGTGGGTCAAAAGGCCGGTCGCTTCCTCCGGATCGACCAGGCCGTGTCGGCGATCGCTCAGATGGCCGGTGAGCGCGCCAAGCGCGACATCGGTGCCCGTGAACCCACGGTCGTGTCGCCAGGCGATCGGATCAACATGGGTGTTGGCCAAAACGAGATCGTCTCGCAAGCGATGCGCCCGCGCGCCAAACAGGCTGAGGCCTGTAAAGCCGATCTGCGCCAGATGAGGCCCCAAAGCGCTACCAATGCGGTTCCAAGGCGGCACGAGGGCTGGCAGAAAGCGGGTGCCGAACAGGGCCGACAGGCGATCGAACCCGGCCCTCAACTCGGGGGCCACCAGGGAGGCCGGGCGATGGTCCCCCAGCTCCATCTTCTTTTCGCCGGGGCCGGCATGGTTGGCGTGCGCCCAGCCATGCTGAAGAACGCCGACATTTGCGCTGGTCGCCAGCCTGTCGGCCAGCGTCTCGGTTGCGTCCTTCGGGATGACGGCCAGCCCGACCGGGGCGTTGTAGCGGCCGGCCAAGCCTAGAAGCCGGTCGAGGGCAGGGCCTGGCGCCGTGGCATCGTCGTCGCGCCACCACAAGGTCGCCGTTCGGCCCGCGCCCCGCCACCGGTCCAGTTCAGCGTCCAGCGCCGTCCATGGATCAGCATGCGCCCGCGAGGCAGAAAGGGTGGGTGACGCGAGCATGCCGACTAGAAGCTTCCTGTGCTGGAGTGCGAGATCATGGCCATTGTTTGGAACAAGACTAGTCCGGGCGTCAACCGGACCGGAGTCCAATGAATTTCTGGTGAAGCACACGGACGCTAGTTTGTGCCCCGGAAAGATCAACTTGCGGCATTATTTCTCTCGGCCGAGTGGCCAGGCATTCGTCGACGGATTGGGCGAGTTGATCGGCGCTCAACCCGGCCTCCGGTAAATACCGCGCCCATCCGCGCCCGGCAATGAGTTCGGCACGCTGGCTCTGCTCGCTTTCGCCCGATTGCGCGAACGGGATCAGCAAGGCACGGCATTGCGCGGCCAGAACATCCACCACCGTGTTGTAACCGGCCTGGCTGATCGACAGGGCGCAGCGCGCCAGCAGGGCGGGAAAGTCCTTGCGCGCCCGTTCGACAATAACGGCGTCGCCGGCCAGGCCCTGAAGCCGCTCGAAATCCGGCGCGGCAATGTCCGGGCCGGCGAGCAGGCGCCAGGTTTTGCGCGTACGCGCCAATCTGGCCGCCGAGATCGCGGTTGCCAACAGGGCCATTCCGACCGCGCCGCCACCGACCGAGACCACGATCTCATCCAGGCCATCCTCGTTTCGCGCCACGGCCGATCTGCTTGGCGCGACATAGCCGGTATGAACGATGAGGTCGTCGATGCGGCCGGCGAACGGAAAGCTGTCGGCAAAGGGCACGATTGACGGGTCGCCATGGACCAGCACGAGATCGAACCAGCGCCGTGCGGCGTCGGCCATCGCCGCCTCTTTCGCCGGGTCGTCCTTGCGGACCAGGATGTCACGGACGGACGACGCGATCAGCGGTTTGGGGCGCCGTGCCTTGGCGGCGTCAAGCAGCGGGTGCAGCTCAAACCGGAAGGCGCGGCGGCCGAAGGGAAAGGTCTCGACGAGGATGCAATCGGGTTGCAGATCCTCATGCAGATCAAGCAGCGCTTTGGCGCGTGCCGCCTTCCAGCCGTCGTCGATCGGTTCCCCGTTGGCGTCAAGGATCGGCGCAAAGCGGGCATCGGCGACCCGCGCGGCCGGCAATCGCACCACCGTGGCGGCACCGAAATCGACCTGCGGCACGGGGAAGCCGCCATAGGCGACCGTGACCCGGTCTCCCTCGGCGATCAGCGCCTGGGCCAGCAACGCCGCGCGCCGGATATGGCCGATGCCGAGCAGATGCTGGACGTAGAACAGTACGTTCATACCGGCCGGCCGTTCAGCGGCACGTTGAGGCGCTGGAGCCGTAGGCCGTCGCGTTGGTCGAACGCAAACAGTTGGCCGGCCTTGAAATCCAGCCTGTCCGGCGGCTTGCCTTCCATGGTCCAGCCGACCGCGAGCGCGTAGAGCGCGCGGATGACGCCCTTGTGGCTGACGGCCAGCGCCTCGCCTCCGATGCCGTCCAGCCGGCTCAGGAACGGCAGCAGCCGGTTCTGCACATCGCGCGGCGACTCCCCACCGGGCGCTGCGTAGTCCAGGCCGAAATGGCGCTTCGACGGGTCCAGGCGCGCCGAGGCTTCCTCAAACGACAGGCCCTCCCAGTTGCCCCAGTCCATTTCGATCAAACTGTCCTCGGCGATGGGGTTGCGGCCGAGACGCCGGGCCGTTTCCATCGCCCGGCGCAGCGGGCTGGCGTAGCAGGGGGCCCGGTCGAAGGGCGGCGGCAGGGTGATCGCCGCCAGATAGTTGGCGGCTTCGGGCGCCAGTGCGGTGTCGGTTCGCCCTTGCAAGCGTCCGGCCAGGGTCCATTCGGTGGGGGCGTGACGGATCACGAGCAGGCGGATCATGCCGTCGCGTCCCGCAGCGCCGCATTCAGCCTTGCCGCGGCGGCGCCGAGATCGTGATGCGCGAGCACGTACTGTTGGGCGGCCGCGCCCATCTCGCGTCGGCGATGCGGATCGTCCAGAAGGTCGGCTACGGCGCCGGCGAACGCTTGCACGTCGCCGGTCGGTTTCAGCAATCCGGTGCGGCCATCATCGACGATGTCCGGCACGCCACGGCCACCGCCGGCGACAACCGGCAGGCCGGCCGCCTGGGCCTCCAGCAAGGCCATGCCGAAGGCTTCGTTGATCGCCGGCCAGACGAACAGATCGGAAGCGGCGTAGAGGTCGGCCAACTCCGCCGGCTTCAGCTTGCCGAAATGGCGGGTGCGTGTTGCGTCGAACTTGGCAAGGATCGCATCGGCGGCCGGCCCGAAACCGACGACGGCCAGGTGCCAAGGCCTTTCCGCCAGCCGCTTCAGCGCGTCGGCCAGCACGTCATAGGATGCCTGCTTGTCACCGGCGCGCATCATGCCGACAGCCAGCAGCCATGGGCCTTCGGCCGGTTCGGGCAGACAGGTTCGGCGCGCCTTCTCGCGCTGTGCCGACGCCCGGATGTAAGGACGCGCGTCGAGAAACGGCGGCAGCCGCTGGATCGGTGCATCGCCCCCGAGGGCGCGCCGTAGGCCCGCTTCGTCATCGGCGGACAGGGCAAAAACGGCGCATGCCTGGCGCAAGGCCTGCTCCGCCGCCTGGAAACCCTCGGCCCAGGGGCCCGTGGCCTGCTTCGGGGCATGGGAGGCCTCGGCAACCAGGTAGGGGATGTCGAGCGCCCGCGCGACCTGTGGCCCTATCCAGTCGGGCGCCTTGTGATAGAGGTGGTAGGTGAACCAGGCCTGCGGACGGCCTGGGTCGTCCCGCCAGCGATCGATCAGGCGGCGCGCCGTGCGTTCGCCGCGCTGCCGGATCCGGCGCATCCGGTTCGGATCGTCGCCGGCGCTCCACGCCCGCAGGCGCGAGGCCAGGATGATCTCGTGGCCGCCGGCGCGCAGCGCCTGCATCAGCAGGCGCGCGACCCGCCGGTCGCCGGACGGCACCGGGTGGGTCGGCGGCTTCATCGGCGCATAGAAGGCGATGCGCACGGGCGTCAGAGCCCGAACCGGGCGGCCAGGCGATCAAGCCCCGCTTGAAAATCGAAGGCTGAGCGTACGCGCCGGGCACCGGCAGCGCCCAGCCGCGATCGCTGGCCGGGGTCGGCGATGAGACTTGTGAGAGCGTCCGCCAGCGCGCCGACGTCGTTCGGCGGCACCATGCGGCCGGTAACGCCATCCTCGATCAGTTCGGGTATGGCGGAGAAATCGGTTGCGACACAGGCCAGGCCCGTTGCCTGAGCCTCCATCAGCACGTTTGGCAGGCCGTCGCGGTCACCATCGCCAGCGGGCCGCGACGCCAGCACGAACAGGTCGGCTTCCTGCAGCGCCGCGATGACCTGGTCTTGCGTTTGCGGCCCGTGCCAGGCGATCCGCTCGGCCAGCCCCAGAGACTCGGCCTGCTGCCGCAGGTCGTCGAGCAAGGGGCCGCCGCCGATTTGGTCAAGCCGCCAATTCAGATCGGCCGGCAAGCGCGCCAGCGCGTCGAGCAGAACGTCGAAGCCCTTCTTTTCCACCGCCCGGCCGATGGTCAGCAGGCGGACGGGGTCATCTTCGGCGCCGCCGTCGCGCAGGGGGCGCGGCTGGGGCATGGGAAAGCGGCTGAAGTCGAGGCCGTGATAGGTGAGAAAGACCTTGTCCGGCTGCTCCGTCAGGCCGCGCAGGTAGTCGACATTGTACCGCGTGCAGGTGGTCAGCCATTCGGCGTCGGCCAGCTTCTCCCTGATCTCCCATTCCGGGGTGGTCCAGATGTCCTTGGCATGGGCCGAAACCGCGAACGGCAGGCCCCGGATCATGCCGGCATAGCGGGCGACCGACGTTGGCGTGTGCAGATAGTTGACGTAAAGAAAATCGACCGCGTCCGGCAGTTCGCGCGCCAGCACGCAGGCCTGGCCGAAGCGGCGCCATCGATTGGGGGTCGGATCGCGCCGCAGGTCGCCGCGAAAGATCCGGTAGGCGCGTTCATAGCCTGGCTGTGATCGCGCCCAGTCTCGCGCTTCTGCAACGCGTGCCGGTTCCTCATAAAGATACTCAGGCAGGTACAGAACCGGCGCGGTGATCTGGCGGTTGAGAGCGTGAACGGCCTTGTCGGTCGGATGGCGCAGCGAGACGATGATCTGCCGCTGCCCGCGTTGCTGCAGCCCCAGGATTTCCTGCGCGATGAAGGTTTCCGAAAGGCGCGGATAGCCCTTGACCAAGATCGCCGTTACGCCGGAACCCACGGGATTACGCCGTGTACCGCACCTGATCGGCAATGGGCGCGCCGGGGTGGATGATCTGTTGAACCAGCCGGTCGACCACGTCCAGCCCGCCCATCATGCCCGGGATCATCGCCTCGGAGGGCTTCTGCTGGGTCGGCAGCTTTCTCAAGGCCTCCGTCATGACGTCCGTCGGCGTTCCATTGTCGGCGGACAGGGTCGTCACAAGGCCAAGTGCGGCGGCACGTGTCGCCCGTATGTGCTGTTCCAGCCGCGGTTTCGTCCTGGGGATCAGCACCGCGCGCTTGTCGAACGACAGGATCTCGCAAAATGTGTTGTAACCGCCCATCGCGACGACACCGACCGCGTCGTGGATCAACCGTTCGATCTTGTTGTCGAAGGTCAGGATTTCGATCGAGGCGAGCTGCGCGGCGCGCTCGACAAAGCCCGCCTGTGCCTCGGCCGACATGAACGGGCCCAGCACGATGACGGCCGGCAGATCGGGCGGATTGTCGGCCTCGTAGGCGCGCAGCACCCAATCGACCATCACCTCGCCATCGCCGCCGCCGCCGGGCGTTACCAGGATGTAGTCGCCATCGATCGGCGGCACCGTCGCCCAGGCGGCCTGCGGCACCGTTCGGCGCAGATAGCCGGTATAGGCTGTTTTCTCGCCAACCGACGCGGGCACGTCGATGCCTTCCAGCGGGTCGCAGATCTGGCGCAGGCCATAAATCCAGATGTGGTCGTAAAGGTCTTCAAGGGCGGGCAACACCTTCTTGCGTTCCCACTCGGGCGCCAGCAGGGCGGGCTCGTCCATCACGTCACGCAGGCCCAGCACGGTTGGCGTGCCCCTGTCCCGCATCAGTTGCAGCGTGCCCTTCACCTCGCCGCGCAGGCCTAAGGGTTCCTTGTCGACTATGAACAGATCGGGATCGAAGATTTCGGCCGTGTGTTCGATGATCGAGGTGCGCATGGCCAGCGTTTCCTCGGTATCGATGTGCAGGTTCAGCGATGTGTATTCGCCGTTGCGCAGCTTGATCACGCCCGGCACGCGGATGAAGTCGACGCGGCTGCGGAAGTCGAAACTGCCGATGATGGGCGATCCGGACAGGATCAGAACCGACATCTCGGAATGGCGCGCAACCAGGGCATGGCCGATGGCCCGGCAGCGGCGCAAATGGCCAAGGCCGAATGTGTCGTGGCTGTAGACCAGCACACGGCTGTGGTTGCCGCGTTTCGCCATCCTGGCGCCCTCATAGCCTTGTCGAAAGTGCAGCGCAACTGACCAAATTGCCTGCCAGACCGCAGATCGACCCTAGTGATCCGGTGGCGACGGCACAACACGGATTTACCAAATACGGATTTACCAACGGGCGTGGAAGCCGCTATCGTCTGCCGCCCGTTCGCGGCCGGCCGGCTGTCGGACGGTGTCTGTTGTCAAGCCACAGGCTCACATGCAACGCAGTATCTTCAGCTTCATTCTCCGTTATTCGAAGCGGCAGCAGCTTTACATACTGTGCATTACCGTGCTCTCGCTGCCGCCTCTTTACTATTCACTGGATCTTCCCAAGCAGATTGTTAACGAGGCGATTGGCGGCTCGAACTTTCCGCAGAATCTGTTGGGGTTCGAACTCAGCCAGGTTCAGTTCCTCCTGGTTCTCTCGTTCATATTTCTGGGCCTGGTTTTCGTAAACGGCGGCTTCAAATACTACATCAACGTTTACAAGGGCCGGCTGGGCGAGCGGATGCTGCGCCGGTTGCGCTACGAGCTCTATACGCGGGTCCTGCGCTTTCGGCTGCCGCGCTTCAAGCGCATGTCGCAGGGCGAGATCATTCCCATGATCACCGCCGAGGTCGAGCCGCTGGGCGGGTTCACGGGCGATGCTTTCGCCCTTCCGGCCTATCAGGGCGGCCTGCTCTTGACCTACATCGCCTTCATCTTCGTTCAGGACCCGATTCTGGGTGCCGCCTCCATATCCCTTTATCCGATTCAGGGATTTATCATTCCGCGGCTGCAAAAGAAGGTGAACGCGCTGGCCAAACGGCGTGTGCGCAACATCCGCCAGCTGTCGGACCGGATTGGCGAGACGGTCGGCGGAACGCCGGAAATCCACGCCCACGATACCGCCCAATATCACCTGGCCGACATCTCGGAACGCCTGGCCATCAACTACGACATTCGGTACGAAATCTATCGTCGAAAGTTTTTTATCAAGTTTCTGAACAATTTTCTAAACCAGCTGACGCCGTTTTTCTTTTATTCGATTGGCGGGTATCTGGTCATCCAGGGTGATCTGACCTTCGGTGCCCTGGTCGCCGTTCTGGCGGCCTACAAGGATCTGGCCTCGCCGTGGAAGGAGTTGCTGACCTACTATCAGATGCAGGCCGACGTCCGCATCAAGTACGAGCAGGTTGTCGAACAGTTCCAGCCGGCGGACATCCAGCCGTCCGAGCAGTTGGCCGAAGAGCCCAACATGGCAGGCCCGCTGCCGGCCGAATGGCAGTTTGGCAATGTCGCTTACGCCGAAGAGGACAGCCCACCCGATATCCAGGGTTTGAGCCTATCGGTACCGACGAAGGGCACGGTTGCCGTCTTGGGCGACGGCTCCAGCGGGCGCGAGGTTTTTGTCCAGCTTCTCGCGCGCGTCCTGGTGCCGTCCAACGGCAAGATCACGTTCGGTGACCACAACTACGCCGACCTGCCGGAGTCGGTAACGGGCCGGCGGATCACCTTTGTCGGGCCGCACAGCTACATCTTCACCGGCACCTTGCGCGACAATTTGTATTACGGGCTGAAACACCGCGAAGCCGATACCGACGACCAGTCCGAGCGGCGCGGCCGCATCGCCGAGGCCAAGTATACCGGCAACTCGCCGTCGAACATCCATGGCGACTGGATCGACTATGAGGCGGCCGGTGTCGACGGCCCGGAAACCTTGGAGCACAAGGCGCTGGAGGTTCTGGAGGATGTCAATCTGGCCGGGGACGTCTATCGCTTCGGCCTCAGCGGCAGTCTGGACACGGAGGCGGAACCGGAGACCCCGAAACGCTTCCTAGAGGCGCGCCGCCAGGTCGGCCTGCGGCTGGCGGACCCTGAGATGGAGGGGCTGGTCGAGCTCTGGGATGCCGACAAGTACAATCTCAGCGCCACGCTGGCGGAAAACCTGCTGTTCGGCACGCCGGTGGACGACACCTTCCAGTTGGACACCATTGCGGAGAACGCGTACGTCCAATCGATCCTGGAGCGGGTCGGCCTGACCGAAACCTTCCTGGATACCGGTCGCAAGGTCGCGGCGACGATGCTGGAACTGTTCGCCGACCTGCCGCCCGGGCATGAGTTCTTCGATCAGTTCAGCTTCATCAGCCACGACGAGCTGCCCGAGTTCCAGTCGCTGGTCACCCGTGCGGAGAAGCTGGGCCACGATGCGCTGAAGCCGGAAGACCGCATGCGGCTGATGTCGCTGCCCTTCAAGCTGATCCCGACCCGGCACCGCCTGGGCGTCATCGATGACGAGATGCAGGACAAGCTGCTGGAGGCGCGGCGCCTGTTCGCCAAGGACTTGCCCGAGGACCTTCGCGACAGCGTCGCCTTTTTCGACGCGCACGACTACAACGAGGCCGCCAGCCTTCAGGACAACATCCTGTTCGGCAAGATCAAGTATGGTCAGTCCGGCGCCCAGGCCAAGGTCCAGGCGCTGCTGGCCGAGATCATCGACGGTTTGGATCTGCGCCGGACGGTGATTAGCGTCGGGCTCGACCGCTCCGTCGGGGTCGCCGGCGGCCGGCTGTCCCTGGTACAGCGCCAGAAGCTGGCCTTGGCCCGCGCGCTGCTGAAGCGACCGGACGTCTTGATCCTGCTGGACGCGACCACGTCCTTCGACGGCGGAACCTTGCAGCATGTTCATGAGGCGATCATGAAATCGTGCGAGGGTCGCGGACTGATCTGGGCGCCGCATCGGCCAAGCATGGCCGAGGCCTTCGGCGAAGTGATCGTTCTGAAAGAGGGCCGCCTGGCCCAGCGCGGCAGCTATGACGAGTTGACCGGAAAAGATGGCGAGTTGCGCCGATTGCTGGATAATGAGTGACGCCGCTCGACGATCGGCGTCGATGGGGGAGGAGATCGCACGAGCATGAGCCTGATCGAAGAAGTCGATCTGCTGAAAAAGATTCCGCTGTTCGCCAATATCGAGGTGTCGAAACTCAAACTGCTGGCCTTCACCAGCGAGCGGGTGAAATTCGCCGCCGGCGAGACCCTGTTCCGGCAGGATGATATGGGCGATGCCGCCTATATCATCATGGACGGGGAGGCCGATGTGGTGATCGACACCGACAGCGGGCCGGTCACCGTCGCGACCTTGCACAAGAACGACTTCGTCGGCGAAATCGCCATTCTATGCGACGTGCCCCGAACCGCGTCGGTGCGTGCGAAGTCGGACCTGACCACCTTGATGATCACGAAGGATCTGTTCTTTCGGCTGATCACGGAGTTTCCGCAGATGGCCGTCGAGATCATGCGCGAACTGGCCCTGCGGCTGGAAAAGACGACCAAGGCCGCAGTCTCGCGCAGCAACGATTGAGGCCGGCCCGCGCCGATGCCGTTCTGCAATCGGGTGCGGCCGGACGGTGCCGTTGCGGCCGATCCGACCCGGGGCCTGTTCATGGGCAACCGCGGCCGGCTTCACGACGCGGAAGGCGCCATCCGGCGGCAATGGCAGACGAAGCGTTGGATTTGTTGCGTCACCGCGTTTCGTGACCGGCGCGTGCCGATCATGGCGGCGCGTGGCTACACGGCCCTGTTCTTCCTGGACGAAGCCACGGCGCTGGCGGCCGGCCATCGGCCCTGTGCGGAGTGTCGCCGACAGGATTTCAACCGGTTCGTCGACGCCTGGCGCGCGGCCCACCGAACACCGCCCGGCCGTCTGTATGTCGATGCGCTGGATCGCGTGTTGCATGACGAACGAACCGCTTCTCAGAAGCCCGCCGCCCCAGCGAGCCTTCCCGACGGTGCCATGCTGGCGGACCGGCACGGCACGGCCTGGCTGCGTTGGAAGGGGCGGAACCTGCGCTGGACGCCGCTTGGCTATGACGGCAGCGACGGTCAGCCAATACCGCCGCTGGTCCTGTTGACCCCGCCGGCGACCGTGGCCACGTTGGTCAGCGGTTATCGGCCGGTCATCCACCCCAGCGCCACGGAAGTTTCATGAGCAGATTGGACAGCTTTATTCGCCGGATGAAGGCCCAGCGCGCGTGCCTGGACTGGGCGGCCCAGGCCATCGCGGATCTGCCGGGCCCGGTGTTCGAACTCGGCCTGGGCAACGGCCGGACCTATGACCATTTGCGCGAGATCCTTCCCGGCCGGGACATCTACGTCTTTGAACAGGTGATCAAGGCGCATCCGAACTGCATTCCGCCGGACGACCGACTGTTCCTCGGCGACGCGATCAAGCAGTTGCCGATCGCGCGGGATCGGCTGGGCGAGGGCGCAGCACTGGTTCACACCGATCTCGGCACCGGCGACGATGCCGCCAATCGCCGTCTGGCCGCGCGGCTGGCGGCGCCGCTTGCCGGCGCCTTGAGACCGGGCGGCATCGTCCTGGCCAACATCGAGATCCCGGTCGACCGGTGGACGCGCCTGCCGGAGCCCGAGGGCGTTCAGAAAGACCGGTACTTCATCTATCGCGACGACGGGTGATCGGCCCGGCGCGATGGTCGGCGCCTAACTAAAGCTTCTCGCGCTGGGCGCCCGTGGCGATTGGCTCAGGATCGCCGGGCCGCCGCTGGCGCGCGACCACGGCCTCGCGGCGGGCGATGTAGATCGACGAGCCGATGATGATCGCCGCACCCAGCCAACTGACCGCGTCCATCGCCTCGCCAAAGACGAAATAGCCGATGACCGCCACCAGCGGCAGGCGCAGATAGTCGAACGGGATCACCGCGGAGGCGTCGGCAACCCGCATCGCGCGGGCGAATGCCAGGTGCCCGAGCGTGCCGCACCCGCCCGCCAGGAACATGACGCCCAGCATCTGCCACGACGGCCACGCCCAGAAGGGCAAGGCCGCCACGAAGGACAGCGGTGTCAGGAAGATCGCCAGGTAGGCGACGATCTCGCCCGGCGCCTGGGTGCGCGACAAGATCTTGATCAGCAGCGCCGAAACCGCGGCAAACAGCGCTGAAACCAGAACCAGAACGGCGGATGGCGGCACCGTGTCCAAACCCGGCCGCAGGATGACCAGCACGCCGACGAAGCCGATGATGGTGGCGCTCCACCGGCGCTTGCGCACGATCTCGTTCAAGAACAGAGCCGCCCCGATGGTCGCGAAAAGCGGCGCGGTGAAGCTGAGCGATACGGCCTCGGCCATCGGCAGGGAGGCAAGCGCCATGAACCAGGTGAGCATGGCGACCAGGCCGGTGATCGCGCGCACGCCGTGCAGTTTCAGTCTGCCCCTGGTCAGGACGCTGAACCGCGTTCGAATAAGCCAGGGTGCCAGGAACACCAGCGCGAACAGGTTGCGAAAGAACGCGACCTCGAACGGGTGGACCTGCTCCGTCGCGGTGCGGATAAGAGCCACCATGATCGAAAAGGCGAGCGCGGCCACGCCCATGTAAACGGCGCCGGTAACCGGCGCCGACAATTTCGACATCGATGGAAGCTCGACGAGGGCCATGACCATTGAATACTGTTAGGCGCATAGCCTAGAGGAGTGTCCGACGCGCCGGAACGCCCATATGGCGATGGCTGCCCTGCAGACGGCCGGGGACCCTCTACACGCGGCGCCGGTGCTCGTTCAGCTGACGGCGGGTATGCGGCCGAACGATGGTCAGAAACACCGTCATCGCCGACAGGGTGACCAGAACGGTCACCAGGGCCATGGACATGCCGGTGCCGTCGGCGAACTCGCTGACGGCGATGCCTGCCAGGGCGGCGACCACCATCTGGCAAAAGCCGACCAAGGCCGCGGCCCGCCCCGCCATGGTCGGGAACGGGCCGATCGAACCGGCCAGCGCGTTCGAGAGCGTCAGGCCGGCACCGACCATGAACAGGAAAAAGCTGCCGACGATGCCGAAGACGAAAGCCTGGCTGGCCAGCGGAATGGCGTCGGCGCGGGCCAGCAGGACAAATGCCAGCATCACCAGGCCGCCGACGCTGGCCGTTGCCGCGCCGCGCATCACCATGCCGTCGACGCCGATACGGGTCGAAATGCGGCCGGCGATGAACGCCCCCAGAATGTAGCCCGCCACGCCGGCGCCGAAGCAATAGCCGTAGGCGATGGGCGTCAGCCCGACCGAATCGATCAGCAGAAAGGCGGACCCCGAGATGAAGGCAAAGATGCCGCTGTAGATCAGCGCCACGACCAGCAGATAGCCGACATAATCGCGCTGACCCAATAGCGCGCGGTAGCCGCGGATCAGCATCTCCGGCCGCATCGCCGTTGGGTCGCGCCATTGGTTGGTCTCGGACAGCAGCGTGGCGACGAGCACGGCCATCGCCGCGCTGAAGATGGCGATGGCCCAGAAGTTCGACTGCCAGCCGAGATATTCGGTCAGGTAGCCGCCGAGGATCGGCCCGGTCGCCGGCGCCAGGGCCATTGCCATGGCCATGTAGGACAGCACGCTGGCAGCCCGTTCCCTGCCGTAGAGGTCGCGGACCACGGCCCGGCCCAAGACCGTGCCGCAGCACGCGCCCACCGCCTGAAAGAAGCGCGCCACGATAAGCGCCTCGATCGAGGTCGCCATGGCACAGGCGACGCTGGACAGGGCGAACAGGATGGCCCCGCCCAGGATCACGGGCCGACGGCCGTACTTGTCGGACAGCGGGCCGTAGATCAGTTGGCTGACGGCAAAGCCGATCATGAAAACCGACAACGTCAGCTGAACCTGGTTTTCGGACGCCCCCAGCTGTTCGCCAAGCAACGGAAGCGACGGCAGGTAAAGGTCCGTCGACAACGGCCCAAACGCGACAAGGCCCGTCAGCAAGATGGTGATGATCAGTGAGTCCGGTCTGGGCATGGGCCGGGTAAATGCATAATCATTTGCGGGGTGAACAGACCAAGCGCTCAACCAAACCTAGTCCCGCGCACAGTCTTTGTCGATCATGAGTGATGGCCGCCGTGACAGCGCGGCCGGGCGCCAAGTGTCCCGGTGCCGATGGCGTCAGCCCCCGTATCGGTTCAGGTCCAACGTCAGCGTTCTGAGAGCTTTTCGATCTTCGGCGAAGCCAGGGTGCAATGCCGCCACGAGCGCCCAGAAATGTGGGCCGTGGTTGGGATGGCGAAGGTGGGCGACCTCGTGGGCCGCGACGTAGCGGAGCACGCGGGGCGGCGCCATGACCAACCGCCAGCTGAAAGACAGCGTACCGGTGGTCGAACAGCTGCCCCACCGAGTCTTCGGATCCCTGATCGTGATCCGGGCGACCTTTCGGCCGATCCGGCCGGCGAAGTCGTCGACGGCAAGCCTCAGTTCGTGTGCCGCAAGCGCGCGCAAGTAATCGGCGATCCTTCGCGACGTATGGCGGGCATCGCCGGTAACGACCAGCTTGCCCGCCATGCGCGTGACCGCCGGTCCGCGTTCGGCCGATGGCACGATGGTGTGGGGTTCGCCGAACACCGGAACGGTCGCGCCGGCGGCAAACGGTACGCGGTCCGGCAGTGCCTTGGCCTGCTTTTCGATCCACGCCCGATGGGCCCGTAGGAAACGCCGCGCCGCGCCCAGCCGGACCGACGGCGGCAAGGTCAGCACAATGCCGCCCGAACGCGGGTCCACCCGCAGGCTCAGGCGTCTGGCGCGGCTGCTTGTCCGGACCGAGAGGCCGGCGCCGGCTTCGTCGATTAACGCCGCGACGTCGGCCTCACGCACCGGAAACGGCTTCCTTGCGATGCAACAGGGCGAACGCGGTGATACCGACCACGCCCATGATCGCGGGCGCGAGCGCCAGGGACAGCACATAGCCGTCATTCAAGGCGGCGGACAACACCGTGCCCAGGGCGCCGATACCCATCTGGCAAAAGCCCATCAAGGCCGAGGCCGACCCGGCGATGCGGGGGAACGGGCCCAGCGCGCCGGCCATCGCGCCGGGCATCAGCAGCCCGAAACCGAACATCCACAGTGTCATGCTGCCGATCACGATGGGTACGTTGACGTCACCCAACGTCAGCAAGACCAACTGGCCGATGCCCGCGATTGCCGAACTCGCCAGACCAAGCCAGACCAGTCGGATCAATGGCATACGGTGGGCGAACCGGTTGATGGTCAAGGTGCCCAGGAAGGTGCCGGCGACGGGGAACAGGCCCAGGAATCCATAGTCGATGGCGGAGATGCCGACGACGGAAATGAGGACGAACGGCGCGCTGGCGGCATAGGCGAACAACCCGCCGACACAGCAGGATACGGCGAGCACGTAGGCGAGATAGCGCCGGCTGCTTAGCAACAAGGCATAGTTGGTGACCATCGTGACGAACTGCGTCGCCGTCGGGTCCGGCCGGACATTGGTTTCCCGCAGCCGGCGGCTGGACAGCACGAAGATCGCGATGCCGAAGAGGCCCAGGATGACGAAGATCCAGCGCCAGCTGCCGACCTCCGTCATCAGCCCGCCGAAGACCTGCCCAACCGCCGGTGCCACGGCGATGGTCATGCCGATGACGGACATGGCGCGCGCGGCCGCCGTGCCGCTGTAGAGATCGCGGATCATGGCGCGCGCGATCGTCGGGCCGGCGCAGGCACCAAAGCCCTGGATCAGCCGCGCGACCAGCAGCCATTCGATCGATGGGGCGACAGCGGCAAGGGCCGATCCCAGACAGTAGATGATGAGGCCCATAGCAAGGGCCGGTCGGCGCCCAAGCCGGTCCGACACCGGCCCATAGACGAGTTGGCCAAAGGCAAAACTCAGCAAATAGACCGTCAGCGTCAGCTTTGCCAGGGCCTCCGGCGCACCCAGATCCGCCGTCAGGGCCGGCATCGCGGGCAGATACATGGTCATCGTCAACGGACCCAGCGACGCGATCGCGGTCGCCAGCAGGGCGATCGACAGGTCCAGCCGGACCGGGCCGCTCGGACGCCCGGTCACGTGCTGCTCGCCTGGGACGCCGCGGGTCCGTCGTGCTGGGTTCGTGTCAGTGGACCGGCTCAACCAGTGACGGAGGCGAACGGTCGATAGGGTGCGCGCCGCCCTGGCCGGCAGGCGGCCCGATCGTCGCGCGCGAAGAACCTTCAGCGATCGCGCTTTGGTCGAATGATCTCAGCAACTTTGGTATCCATTGTTCTCCATTATGACGGCTGTTAGCACAGTGTGCGCATACCGTCGCGTTCAATCTTCACGAGAAGTCTTTGCCAAGCACCTTCCTTCTCCTACCCTGCGATATCGCGCAAATCGGCAATCAATAAGAAAGGCGGTTCGACATGGCGCAGGCGCATGTGTTGGCCATCGATCAGGGCACGACATCCACGCGGGCAATCATCTTCGATCAAGCCGGTTTGCCGCAGGCCATGGCGCAGAAGGAGTTTCGGCAGATCTACCCGGCCAGCGGCTGGGTCGAGCATGACGTGGAGGATATCTGGTCCGATACGGTCGCCGTCTGCCGCGAGGCCATCGAGAAGGCGGGTCTGAGCGCGGCCGACGTCGCCGCGATCGGCATCACCAACCAGCGCGAAACCACCGTCGTGTGGGATCGGGAAACCGGTAAGGCCATCCACAACGCGATCGTCTGGCTGGACAGGCGCACGGCGCCGATCTGCGAGGAATTGGAACGGGCAGGTCACGGCGATGAGATTCAGCGCCGGTCTGGCCTACTGATCGACCCCTATTTCTCCGGCACGAAGCTGCGCTGGATCTTGGACAATGTCGATGGCGCCCAGGCGGATGCGGAGGGCGGCAAGCTGGCCTTCGGCACCATCGACAGCTTTCTCTTGTGGCGTTTGACCGGCGGCAAGGTCCACGCAACCGACGCGACCAACGCGTCGCGAACCTTGCTGTTCAACATCGTCGACCAGGATTGGGACCAGCACCTTCTGCGCTTGCTGAACGTGCCGCGCTCCATGCTGCCCGAGGTCATGGACAATTCGGCCAACTTTGGCGTTACCGAGCCCGAGCTGTTCGGCGCCCCGATCCCGATCACCGGCATGGCCGGCGATCAGCAGGCGGCCACGGTCGGCCAGGCGTGTTTTGAGCCCGGCATGTTCAAGTCGACCTACGGCACCGGCTGTTTCGTGCTGATGAACACCGGGGATGAGGTCAAGTATTCCGAAAACCGGTTGCTGACCACGACCGCCTATCGGCTGAACGGCAAGCCGACCTACGCCATCGAAGGGTCGATCTTCAACGCCGGCGTCGCGGTCAAATGGCTGCGCGACAGCTTCAAGATGATCGACGACGCCAGCGAGACCCAGACGCTGGCCGAACAGGTTCACTATGATCACGGCATTTACCTGGTGCCGGCCTTCACCGGCCTGGGCGCGCCGCATTGGCGGGCGGATGCGCGCGGCGCGATCTACGGCCTGAACCTGAACACCGGCCCCGCCCAGGTTGCGCGCGCCGTTCTGGAGGCCGTGGTCTACCAGACGCTGGACCTCTTGAACGCGATGATCGAGGACGCCGCCTTGCGGCCCAGCGCCTTGCGGGTCGATGGTGGCATGGTGGCCAATGATTGGCTGTGCCAGTTTCTGGCCGACATTGTCGACATGCCCGTTGAACGGCCGCGCGTGGCGGAAACCACGGCCCTTGGCGCCGCCTATCTGGCGGGCCTGCAGGTCGGTGTTTACGAGTCGCTTGATGACGTGACCCGGGCGTGGCAGTGCGAAAAGCACTGGACGCCGCGCATGGAACACCGGCTGCGCACGGGCCTGATCGAGGGTTGGCAGCGCGCGCTGAAGCGGACCTTGCTGGAGGTGTAGGCGAGCCCGCCGCCGGCGCGCCTTGGCAATTTCTGCTTGGTCGGAAACATCTCTGTAATAAAAACTTCACAAAACGGTCGCCGATGGGCAACTATCGGGCCTTAACACTGCGGGCAGCCCGGTCGCCGCTCTGGCGTCCGGTAACGAATCCATTTTTGTGCCCCGCGCAACAGGGAGATATTCTGATGAAGATCCGCTTCACCTTGGCGGCATCGGCGCTCGCATTGGCGACCGCGCTGCCGGCCTCCGCCCAGACCGAGATTCAAATGTGGCACGCCATGGGTGGCGCGCTGGGCGAGAAGGTCGACGAGATTGCGGCGAACTTCAACGCTAGCCAGAGCGACTATGTCCTGGTCCCGACCTATCAAGGCAGCTATGCCGACACGATGAATGCGGCCATCGCCGCGTTCCGCGCCGGCACCCAGCCGCACATCGTGCAGGTTTTCGAGGTCGGCACCGCGACCATGATGTCGGCCGAAGGCGCGATTTATCCGGTCTATCAGCTGATGGAAGACACCGGCCAGGACTTCAACCCGGATGACTATCTGCCGGCCGTCACCGGCTATTACACCACGCCGGAAGGCCAGATGCTGTCGATGCCGTTCAACAGCTCGACGCCGGTCATGTACCTGAACAACGAGATCTTGGAGGCGGCCGGTCTGGACCCGGACAACCCGCCCGCGACCTGGCCGGAGGTGTTGGACGCGGCCCAGCAGATCGTCGATTCCGGCGCCGCCGAGTGCGGCCTTACGACCGAATGGCAGAGCTGGGTCCAGATCGAGAACTTCTCCGCCTGGCACAACGTGCCGATCGGCACCGAGGAGAACGGTTTCGCCGGTCTCGATACCGAGATGACCATCAACAACCCGACGGTCGTGGCGCACATCGACGCGCTGGGCGAGCAGGCGGCGAACGGCGTCTTCCAGTATGGCGGCCGGGGCAACGCGGCCGGCGGCCTGTTCACCAGCGGCACCTGCGGCATCTTCTTCACCAGTTCCGCCGGCTATGCCAGCATCAACGCCAATTCCGATTTCGATCTCGGCATCGCCATGCTGCCCTATTGGCCGGACCTGGCCGAGGGCCCCAATGGCGGGCCGCAGAACTCGATCATCGGCGGGGCCACCTTGTGGGTGCTGACCGGTCGTGACGACGCCGAGTATGACGGCGTGGCGGAGTTCTTCACCTATCTGTCGTCGCCGGAGGTGCAGTATGACTGGCACCAGTTCACCGGCTATCTGCCGATCACGACGGCGGCCTACGAGCTGGCCCAATCCGAGGGCCTCTATGAGGAGCGCCCCGGCTTTGAAACCGGCGTTCAGCAGATCACTCTGAACCCGCCGACACCCAACTCCAAGGGCTTGCGCTTCGGTTCCTATGTCCAGATCCGGGACATCATCAATCAGGAGCTGGAATCCGTCTGGGCCGGCGACAAGACGGCCCAAGAGGCGCTCGATTCGGCAGTGCAGCGCGCCAACGACCTGCTGCGCCAGTTTGAGGAAGATGTCGGCGGCTGATCGCGGTTGACCGCGGACAGTGTGCGGACATGGCAATGGGCGACCGCTGTCAGGGTTTGAGCCTGATAGCGGTCGTCCCTCTCTCAAGCCAGCCATTCCCCGGCACCCGGCAGCGGCCTGAGGCATGCATAAGAAGGTAACCTTCCAGCAGGGTTTGCTGCCCTATCTGCTGGTCGCGCCGCAGATCATCATCACGCTGGTATTCTTCATCTGGCCCGCGTGGGACGCCATCGTCACGTCGTTCTATCGCGTGACGAACGTCTTCACCGGTCAGGCGCGGTTTGTCTGGTTTCAGAATTTCGAACGCCTGTTCAGCGACCCGTTCTACTACAACTCCCTGCAGGTCACGGCGGCGTTCAGCCTGACGGTCGCCGTGCTCGCCATGGGCGTGGCGCTGTTGTTTGCCGTGATGGCAGACCGGGTCATTCGCGGGGCCATGGCGTACAAGACCCTGTTCATCTGGCCCTACGCGATCGCGCCGGCCGTGGCCGGCGTGCTGTGGCTGTTCATGTTTCAGCCGACCATCGGCATCGTCGCCTATCTGTTCGACGTGCTGGGCTATGAGTGGAACTTCCTCACCAACGGCACGCAGGCGTTCCTGCTGACGGCCGTGGCGGCGGCGTGGAAGCAGATCTCGTACAACTTCCTGTTCTTCCTGGCCGGCCTGCAGTCGATCCCCAAGAGCCTGATCGAGGCCGCCGCCATCGACGGCGCGGGGCCGGCGCGGCGGTTCTGGACGATTGTCTTCCCGCTCTTGACGCCGACCACCTTCTTCCTATTGGTCATCAACGTCGTCTACGCCTTCTTCGATACGTTCGGCATCATCGATGCCGTGACCCAGGGCGGCCCCGGCTCTCCGGGAGCAACCAACATTCTGGTCTACAACGTCTACTCCGACTGCTGCGCCGGCTCGCCGGATCTGGGCAGTTCCTCGGCGCAATCGGTCGTCTTGATGGTCATCGTCATCGCCTTGACCGTGGTGCAGTTCCGCTTTGTCGAACGGCGGGTCCACTACTGATGAAAGCGCTGCGATCCGATGGTTGAGAACCGGCCCGTCCTGACCTTGATCAGCCACATCGTCCTGGCGCTTGGCGTCTTGATGGTGGCGTTCCCGATCTACATCACCTTTGTCGGCTCGACCCACACGCTGCCGGACATTCTGAACGCGCCCATGTCGCTGGTTCCGGGCGACGCGATCTGGGACAACTATGCCGCAGCGCTCGGCACTGGCGGCGACATGTCGGGGGCCAGGCCGGTCAGCGTCATGCTGTGGAACAGCTTCGTCATGGCCATGGTCATTGCGGTCGGCAAGATCATCATTTCGATGATGAGCGCGTTTGCCATCGTCTATTTCCGCTTCCCCTTCCGCATGTTCTTCTTCTGGCTGATCTTCATCACCCTGATGCTGCCGGTCGAGGTGCGGATCCTGCCGACATTCCAGGTTGTCGCCGGCCTTGGCCTGGTCGATACCTATTTCGGCCTCACCGTGCCGTTGATCGCATCGGCCACGGCGACCTTTCTGTTCCGCCAGTTTTTCCTGACGGTGCCGGATGAACTGACCGAGGCGGCGCGCATCGACGGTGCCGGGCCGATCCGGTTTTTCTTCGACATCCTGCTGCCGCTGTCGCGCACGAACATCGCGGCCCTGTTCGTCATCCTCTTCATCTATGGCTGGAACCAGTATCTCTGGCCGCTCTTGATCTCCGACAATCTGGAAACGGTCGTGATCGGCATCCGGCGGATGCTGACCGTCGGGGATGCGGACATTCAATGGAACATCGTCATGGCCACCACGCTGTTGGCCATGATCCCCCCGGTCCTCGTCGTCGTCTTCATGCAGCGATGGTTCGTCAAGGGCTTGGTCGAAACCGAGAAGTGAAGACATGGCTACGGTAGACATCCGCGACGTCCGCAAGACCTATCCGGGCACGGACCTGGAGACGATCAAGGGCATCAGCTGTTCGGTCGCCGATGGCGAGTTCATCGTCATGGTGGGGCCGTCCGGCTGCGGCAAGTCGACCCTGCTGCGCATGGTGGCCGGGCTGGAGCGCATCAGTTCCGGCGAGGTCGCGATCGACGCGCAGGTGGTGAACAACATGGAACCCAAGGACCGCGACATCGCGATGGTGTTCCAGAACTACGCGCTCTATCCGCACATGACCGTCTACAAGAACATGGCCTACGGCCTGAAGATCGCCGGTCTCGATCGCCAGAAGATCGACGAGCGAGTGAAGGCGGCAGCCAAAATCCTGCAATTGGACGAGTTGCTGGAACGACGGCCGCGCCAACTGTCCGGCGGCCAGCGCCAGCGTGTGGCCATGGGCAGGGCCATCGTGCGGGAACCGCGCGTGTTCCTGTTCGACGAGCCGTTGTCCAACCTGGACGCCAAGCTGCGCGTGCAGATGCGGGTCGAGATCAAAAAGCTGCAGCGCCAGATCGGCACGACCTCGCTCTACGTCACGCACGACCAAGTCGAGGCGATGACCATGGCCGACAGGATCATCGTGATGAATGGCGGCATTGCGGAACAGATCGGCGCGCCGCTGGAGGTCTATGAAAGCCCGGCCAGCCAGTTCGTGGCCGGCTTCATCGGCTCGCCCGCGATGAACTTCCTGCCCGCGGACATCGAACAGGACGGCCAGCACGTGGTCTTCGGCGGCGGCCACCGCGTGGCCAGCGAGTCCGCCGTCGGCCAGGGTGGTCGGAAGGTGACGGCGGGGGTTCGGCCCGAACATCTGCACCTGGCGACCGACGCAGAGGCCGACCGCAAGATCCCGATCAGGGTCGAGCTGACCGAGGCGCTTGGCGCCGACACGCTGGTGCACGGCGTACTGCCAGACAGCGGCGACATGTTGTTGGCGCGCTTGCCGGGCGTTGCGCGCATGAATGCCGGGGAAACCGTCGATCTGGCCGTGCAGCACGGTGCGATGCACTTGTTCGATGCCGATACGGGCCGAAGCTTGACGGCGGCGACCGCCTGACCGGTCGCCCTTGACCCGGGTGGCTCGGGCCTCTAAGGCCGGGCCAGCATGACTGCCGGTCTATCTCGCTCGAAACTTCAGATCGCCTTACCAAGCATCCTCCTGCTTCTGTTGGGAGTGCTGTGGGGATTGGGTTTTGTCTTGGCGAAAATCGCCGTCAATCACGGCGTCGCGCCGCTGGGCTATGTGTTTTGGCAGACCGCCGCCGGCGGGTCGCTCGTGTTGGTGATCGCCGGCATCCTGGGCCAGCGGCCCAGCGGCGGCGCGCGCCATGTCCGCTACTATTTCTTGATCGGGCTGGTCGCGTTGGCCGCCCCGAACGCGGTTGGCTACACAGTCCTGGCGCGCATCCCGGTCAGCGTCTGGGTGCTGCTGATCAATTTCGTGCCACTAATCACTTACACGGTCGCGCTGGCCGCTGGTTTCGAGCGTTTGCAAACCGTGCGCCTCTGCGGGGTGGTATTCGGCTTGGCCGGCGTGCTGTTGCTGATCTTACCCGATGCCAGCCTGCCGGATCGATCGCTGGTCCCCTGGGTTCTCTTGGGCATCGTGACGCCGCTGTTCTATGCCGTGGGCAATGTGCTGATGGCGACCATGCGGCCGCCCGGCGCGCCGTCGATCGGCTTGGCCGCTGGTATGACGTTGGCCGCGGCGGTGTGGCTGCTGCCGGTGACGCTGGCAACCGGGTCCCTCTACACGCCGGACTTCTACGCGCTCACGCTCGGGGATGCCGCGCTGCTCGGTCAGGTGCTGATCACCGCCTGCGGCTATGTGATTTTCCACGAAATCCAGCGCCTTGCCGGCCCGGTCTTTGCCGGCTTCGTCGGCTTTGTCGTCACGCTCAGCGGGTTGTTCTGGGGCATGCTGCTGTTCGGCGAGCAACCCAGCGCCTGGATCTTCCTGTCGCTCGCCTTGGTGCTGACCGGAATGGCGCTGGTCAATTTCGGCGGCCGGCTATCCCTAAGGCAGCCGGCCAAGACCGGGAAATAGCCGCTAGCCGCAGGAACGATAGGCGTTGCGGCGCCTGTCGACCGCCAGATCGAGATAGTTCTGGATCTCCGCGTCGCTGAACCGGGTCACTTCCTGGAACTGATAGTACCGGGCGAGGCAATAGCCGTCCGGCGTAAGTTCCAGCACGGTCTGCGATTCCGCGTTGGCGATTTCGGTCGAATAGGTGTCGTAGAGCCGGGCACTGCGTCCGCTCAAATGCTGGGACAGAAAGCCGCCGAGGGTCGACTGGACATCACGCAACCGGTCCTGATGGCGCACCGTGAAATTCACATACTCGCCAAATTCGTCCAGGCCGGGATACGCACCGCGACAGGTCAGCCCGGTGATCATCACCTGGTTGCGCAGCTGCGACATCTGGTCCGCGCGGATGACGGTATCCGTCACGCAGGCGTTTTCCGGCAGGTCGACCTGGAAGTACGCCTCCAGTTCCGGCGGGAACAGCGCGTCCAGACCCGTCGGCGCCACCGGCGCGGGGGCTTGGGACTGCTGACATCCGGCGACAATGACGGCGGCACAGGCGAGAGAAAGAAGCGCCTTCATCGAGATCTTACCTCCAAACGAATCACCAAATTCTTATACCAGACCGGTCGGACGGATCGAAACGGAGAAGCGTCAGCGTTCCGACTCGGCATCCAGGATGAGGGCCTCGCTGCCAAGGTCCGTGCGCGACAGCGTCTCCGCCGTCCGGTCGATCAGGCCTGCCCTCGAAAGCTCTCGCACCGTTGCCCGTATCCGAAACAGCGGCAGGTCCAGCGCCCGCGCCGAGGCCTCGGCCGTTTGCGGCGTTTCCAGCAGCAGCAGCAGGTCGCGGGCGACCACGGACAGGGTGCCATCGGGATTGATGCAGGCCATGCGCGCCCGGCAAACCTCTAGCCATCCGTTTCGCAGAACCACCAGTGACGGGCGTCCGGGTGTTGCGCCAGACGCGCGTTCGCGTCCTCGACCGTGCGCGGCGCCGGCAGGATGACCTTGTCGCCAGGGCGCCAGTTGGCCGGCGTCGCGACCTGCCGCGCATCCGTGGTCTGCAGCGCCTCGATCACCCGCACGATCTCGTCGATATTGCGTCCGGTGGTCAGCGGATAATAGATCATCGCCCGGACGATGCCGTCGGGGTCGATGAAGAAGACGCAGCGGCTGGTTTCCGTCGTGCTGTCGCCGGGCATGACCATGCCGTAAGCCTTGGCGACCGCCCGATCGTGGTCGGCAATGACGGGAAACGGTATCTCGACGCCGAAGCTGGTCTCGATCGTCTCCATCCAGGCGAGATGGGCGTAGATGCTGTCGATCGACAGGCCCAACAGCTCGACCCCCTTTTCGCGCAAGGACGGCGCGACCTCGGCCAGGGCGACGAATTCCGTCGTGCAGACCGGCGTAAAATCGGCCGGATGCGAAAACAGGACGACCCACGAGCCCCGAAAGTCCTCAAGCGCCAGCCGGCCCTGTGTCGTGTCCGCCTCGAAGCCCGGCGCAGGCTCGCCAAGGCGTGGCAAGGGTGCGACCGGCGGTGGTAAAACGTCCGTCATGGGCGGCCAGCGTAGCGGTTCAAGTTGGCGGCGAAGTTGTGCACGCACTGTGGCAGAAATCTGGCCGACGCTCCATGAACGGATTTGTGATCGGTGCGACACTTTCGCCGAACGGTGGTTGGGCCGGGCATTGGTGGCATGCGGACCGGCGCATTGACGGAACCGCGCGCGCGGCGTTTGATGGCAGGGTACTGAAAAGTGTGATCGCGGTTGCTGACCGCTTGGGGGCCATGCATTAGGGCGCCCCCGCGATGGCTTCCAGGGAGACGGTGATGACGGGCCAAGCGCCGGACGGGGCGACCTCCGGCCAAAAGGCGATAGCGGTGTTGTTTCTGGCGTTGGTTGTCGCCGGCATGGGACAGTCCTTCGTTTTCGCGGTGCTGCCGCCGGTCGGTCGCGCCATGGGGATGGCGGATGTCCAGATCAGCCTGATCATCGTTTCCGCCGCCGTCCTGTTCGTCATCGCGGCGCCGATCTGGGGGCGGATCATCGAAGTCTGGGGCCGGCGCCCCGTGATGGCCTTTGGCCTCAGCTCGTTCGCGGTCACCACGGCCCTGTTCGGGTTCATCGTCGAGTTGCGTCTCGATTTCGCGATTTCGGTCGGCCTGGCGTTTACGCTCTTGATGGTGCTGCGGGCGCTGTTCGCACTGGGGGCCGGCGGCATCTTCCCTGCCGCGCAAGCCTATCTGGCGGACAGCAGCCCGCCGGAAAGGCGCACCGCCGCCGTCGCCTTGATCAGCATCGCCTTTGGCTTGGGCATGGTGGCGGGGCCGGCGGCCGCCGGCGGCCTGGCCGGCGTTGGCCTGATCGCGCCGTTTTACGGCATCGCGGCCCTGGCCCTGATCAGCGCGGTTTCCATCAAGCTGGTCCTGCAGCCCGCGCCGCGTTTGACCAAAACCCGCGAACTGGCGCCCCAACCGCTCGTCCTCCTGCGGTTCCTGCCCTTCCTCGCCATGGGCTCGCTGACCTTGATGACGTTGGCGACCGTTCAGCAGGTGACCGGGTTTCGCATCCAGGACCTGTTCGGATTGAACACGGCCGAGACGGCCGAGACCGCGAGCATCGCGCTGATCGTCATGGCGGTCGCGATGATCACGACCCAGTCGACACTGGTCCGCCGGCTCAAGGTGCCGCCGATCATGCTCGTGCGCATGGGGTCTCCGCTCGCGATCGTGGCGCTGGCGATCATGTCGGTTTCCGACGGGATGCTCTGGCTCAGCATCGGGATGGCGGTGTTCGGCTCCGCGTCAGGCATGATCATGCCCGGCTTCATGGCCTCGGTAACGTTGGCGGCAGGGCCGGATCAGCAGGGCCGGGCCGCCGGTCTTTTGGCCTCAGCCCAGGGAACCGGCTTCATCATCGGCCCGCCGGCGTCGGCGGCTCTCTATCAGCTCTATCCCGTGGCGCCCTATTGGCTGGCCATGGCGCTGATGGCCGGAATTGCGCTGATCGCGTTTCTTCGGCCGTTGGCACCGGTTGGTCACGAGGCGCAGGCGCAGCCCGCGGATTAGTCGGACGGAACAGACTCAACAGACTAAAAGTCCGAGCAGCGTCCTTTGACTTCCCAGTCGCCATAGCGCGTCGGCTCCGGCCCCTTGGGCCCGCCGATCTCGCCGCGCTTTTGCGCCACGCCCTTGGCGGGCTTCCCGGTTCTGATGTCCGCCGTCTGCGGATCATCGGCCTTCTGGTCCGGCGCGGGTTCCGATTGCTTGGTCATGATGAACATATGGCGGGTCGCGGGCCGACCGTCCAGCCCTTGAGCGTGAGCGCCGCTTCCCCACATTTGCCACGGTATTGTTGCGTGCAAGGTCGCTTGTCGGGAGGAGGGGTCGTGTCGGGATACATCAGAACGGCGGTTCTGCTGGCCGCGATGACCGCCTTGTTCCTGGTCATCGGCTATCTGATCGGTGGTGCGGGCGGTGCCCTGATCGCGCTGGTCATCGCGCTGGCGATGAACGCGTACACCTATTGGAACGCCGACAAGATGGTCTTGCGGATGTACAACGCCCGCGAGGTCAATGAACGCAGCGCGCCGGAGTTCCACCGGTTGGTGACCCAACTGGCACAGCGTGCCGACATGCCGATGCCGCGCGTCTACATCATCGACACCGACCAGCCGAACGCGTTTGCGACCGGCCGCAACCCCCAGAACGCGGCCGTGGCCGCCACGACAGGCCTGTTGAACCGGCTGTCCAGCGAGGAAGTCGCCGGCGTCATGGCGCACGAACTGGCCCATATCCGCAATCATGACACCCTGATCATGACCATTACCGCGACCCTGGCCGGCGCCCTGTCGATGCTAGCCAACTTCGCGCTGTTCTTCGGCGGCAACCGCAACAGTCCGCTCGGCATCGTCGGCGTTCTCCTGATGGTTATTCTGGCGCCCCTGGCGGCGGCCTTGGTCCAGATGGCGATCAGCCGCAGCCGCGAGTACGAGGCCGACCGCATCGGGGCCGCGATCTGCGGGCGGCCCCTGTGGCTGGCGTCGGCCCTCGGGTCGATCCAAGGCTATGCCAGCGCCATCGACAACAATCGGGCCGAGCGCAACCCGGCGACGGCCCATATGTTCATCATCAACCCGCTGCACGCGCACAAGGTCGACAGCCTGTTTTCGACCCATCCGCCGACGGAAAAGCGCGTCGCCCGGCTGCGCGCCATGGCAGGCGGCGGCGAAGCCCAACGGTCTGGCGGCCCTTGGGGTTGAGGGCGGCGATTATCTGTCGTACCAGGCTTCGCCCGTCCCGCTTTTGAACTGCCGATGGCCGATCCTCTTGCCGCCCGCCGCGCCGTGCTCCAGGCGCTCCATGCCGTTCTTCACAAACGCCGTCCGCTCGACGAGGCCCTGACCGGCGACCTCGACGGCCGGGACCGGGCCTTCGCCTACTTGGCTGTGGCCACGGTCCTTCGGCGCTTGGGCCAGATCGATGCGGTCATTGATGGCATGGTGGAGCGTCGCCTGCCGCGAAGCGCAATGGCGGTGCGCGACATCCTGCGGCTGGGCATCGGCCAGCTTCTGTTTCTCGAAACGCCAGCCCATGCCGCCGTCGACACCGCCGTGTCGCTGGTCGCCGATCGCGGACTGGACCGGTTCACCGGTCTTGTGAATGCCGTGCTGAGGCGCGCGGCCCGTGACCGGGAAACCCTGCTGGACGGCCAGGACGCGGGCCGCCTCAACACGCCCGACTGGCTTTGGGAAAGCTGGGTGGCTGCTTATGGCGAGACCTGGACCCGAGCCGTTGCCGAGGCCCACATGCTGGAGCCGACGCTGGACCTGACGGTCAAAGGCGACGCCAAGCTTTGGGCCCAGCGTCTGGAGGCGTCGCTGCTGCCGACGGGCACGTTGCGGCTACCCATCGGCGGATCCGTCACGGACCTGCCCGGCTTCGATGCCGGCGCCTGGTGGGTCCAGGACGCGGGTGCGGCGCTGGCCGCCCCGCTGCTCGGCGACGTGGAGGGTGCGCGTGTCCTCGATCTCTGTGCCGCGCCGGGCGGCAAGACCGCGCAATTGGCCGCGGCGGGGGCGAAGGTCACCGCCATCGATCGGTCCGCGCGTCGCCTGGACCGCGTGCGCGAGAATCTTGCCCGGCTTCGGCTCGAAGCCGACTGCGAGGTCGCGGACGGGTCCGTCTACGAGGCGGAAACACCGTTTGATGCCGTCCTGCTGGACGCGCCGTGCTCGTCGACCGGCACGATCCGCCGCCATCCCGATGTCGCCAGAAGCAAGACACCAGAAGATGTCGCCAAACTCGCCGCCTTGCAGCAACGGCTGCTGGACAACGCCGTCACGCTGGTGCGGTCGGGGGGCCTGATCGTTTACAGCACCTGTTCGCTGCAGCCGGAGGAGGGCGAGCGCCAGATCGCGCGGCTGGTCGGCAGTGGCGCGCCGGTGGAAAGGGTCCCGATTGACCCGGCTGAGGTCGGTGGCCTGGGCGAAATCATCAACGATGTCGGCGAGGTGCGCTCGCTGCCCTGCCATGCCGCCGACTGGGGCGGCCTGGACGGGTTCCATATCGCGCGCTTGCGCCGGACAGGCGCCTAGACGGCGACCGCCCCTTGGCCTAAACCAGCGTCATGCATCTGCTGACGCGTATCGCCGATTTCGCGAGGTCCGTCGAGCCGCTCGCCGACAGTTCCGCGATCGACAGGACTGTCCTCGGAACCGAACGCCTCGCCGAAACCCTCGCGCGGGACGCGGCGACGATTAACCGACGGCGCGGCTGACCGATGACTGACCAATGACCGATCGGGGCCTGACGCAACGCTTGCGCACGGTCGCCTTTCGCAACCCGCTTTATGCCATGTCGCTCGGCCGGGGCGTGCCGAGGCAACTGGCACTGCTGCCGCCGGACCCCTGGCCGGGCCAGGTGGAACGGGGGCAGGAGCTGATTTCCGGGCTTTACCGCTTTGCCGGCGAAAAGCGCGAGACCGATCGGCCACCCTGGAAGGCGCCGGGCGCCGGCGACGCCTTTCGTTTCGAACTGCACAGTTTCGAATGGCTGCGCGACCTGCGTGCCGTCGGCGGCGACGGCGCCCGACGGCATGCGCGCACGCTGGTCGCCGACTGGATCGAAACCTTCGATCGCTGGGATGCCGTGGCCTGGCAGCCGGACACGCTGGGTCTGCGCATTGCCAATTGGCTGGCGGGACACGACTTTTTCTGTGCCAGTGCGGAGGACGACTTTCGCCGCGCGGTCTTCGCCAGTATCGCCCGACAGGCCAAACATTTGGCGCGCGCTTTGCCGGGCGGCCTGAAAGGCCAGCGCCTGATGATGGCGCTGAAGGGCCTGATCTATGGCGGGCTGGCCCTGCAATGGCCCGACGACCGGCTGCACCAGTCGCTCGACCAGCTTGAAGCCACGCTACCGGAACAGATCCTGCCTGACGGCGGCCATATCGAGCGCAACCCCGGCACCTTGATGACGGTCCTGCGCCATCTGATCGACATCCGGGCGGCCCTGCGCGCCTTTCGCGTGCCCATCCCGGACGATGTCGAACACGCGATCGATCGCATGGCGCCGGCCTTGCGGTTTTTCCGGCACGGCGACGGCGGTCTTGCCCTGTTCAACGGTGCTTTCGTCGGCCAGCCGGTGTTGATCGACACGGTTCTGGCCCAGGCCGACGCGCGGGGCAGGCCTTTGAAGAGCGCGGTGCAAAGCGGGTACGAGCGCGCGCTGCAGGGCCGAACACTGCTGCTGGTCGATGTCGGCGGCCCGCCGCCCAACGGGTTGGACAAGAGCGCCCATGCCGGCCTGCTGGCGTTCGAGCTGTCCGTCGGTCGCGAGCGTTTGTTCGTCAATTGCGGCGCCTGGCCCGGCGGGGGTGGCGAGGCTGGCTTTGCCTGGCATCAAGCGCTGCGCGCGACGGCGGCGCATACCACTCTGGTGCTGGGCGACACCAATGCGCTTGCGCTTCTGCCCGATGGCGGTGTTATCCGCCGGGGTCAGCCCCTGCGCACGCTGATCGAGATGGAACGCCAGGAAGGTGGTGGATCGGTCTTGATCGAGGCCAGTCACGAAGGCTATCGGCACGGCTACGGCCTGGTGCACAAGCGCCGGCTCTATCTGACCGACAATGGCGGCGAACTGCGCGGCGAGGACGTGCTGGAACCCGACCGGGGCCGGCATCGCGGGGGCGACCGGTTCCATGTCCGTTTTCACCTGCATCCGGGGGTCCAGGCCCTGATGGCCCAGGGGGGCGACGCCGCTCTCTTGAGATTGCCTGGTGGTGTAGGCTTTCGCTTTCGTGCCGTTGGTGGCGAGCTTGAACTGGACGACAGCCTCTATTTCGGCGACCCGCGCGAACCACGGCGCGCCCGCCAGCTTGTGGTGGCCGGCACGACGGCGCCCGAAGGTGCGACCGTCCGGTGGGAGCTGCGTCGCGAAAAACGCGGTTGATCGCGTCGGCTTTTCCGCGTCCTTTGCCATTGTTTCACGAGGCGCCTACAGTCCGCGCCCACCCACGCTGGCTTGAGCAAGACGAACGATGCCGAACATCCCCATCCAACGCGCCCTGATCTCGGTCGCCGAAAAGGCCGGCATCGTCGACTTCGCCAAATTCCTGACCGATCGCGGTGTGGAGATCCTGTCGACAGGCGGGTCGGCCGCGCGGCTGGAAGAGGCCGGCCTGCGGGTGAAGGGAGTCTCCGCCCATACCGGCTTTCCGGAAATCATGGGCGGCCGCGTGAAAACGCTGCACCCGCGGATCCATGGCGGCTTGCTCGGCCGGCCCGATCATGCCGAAGATGCCGAGGCAATGGCCGATTACGGCATTGCGCCGATCAACCTGATGGTGGCCAATCTCTATCCGTTCGAGGAGACGGTGGCGGGCGGGGCCGACTTCGCCACGTGCGTGGAGAACATCGATATTGGCGGTCCCGCGATGATCCGTGCTGCCGCCAAGAACCACGCCTTTGTCGCGGTGGTGACCAGCCCGGATGACTACGACGCCGTGATGGATGAGATGACGCGGCTCGACGGCGCGGTGTCGGGGGCGCTTCGGCGGCGCCTCGCCTCGGTCGCCTTCGCCAGAACCGCCGCCTACGATGCGGCGATTGCCGGCTGGCTCTCCAGCCACGAAGGGGACGAGTTTCCGCTGCGCATCGGCCTTGCCGGCAAGCGCGCGCAAGCCCTGCGCTATGGCGAA
>JBCDFV010000036.1:0-43001 GCA_039177555.1 Pseudomonadota bacterium
GCCCCCAACCGCCGGCACCGTGGAATTCGACGGCAAGGATCTGGCGGCCCTGGACGCCCGCCAGATGCGGGCCAGCCGGGCCGACATGCAGATGGTCTTCCAGGACCCGTGGAGCGCCTTGAACCCGCGCATGGCGGTCGGTCGCCAGATCGCCGAGCCGCTGTTGCTGCACACGAAGCTCGATCGCCGCGGTCGCAAGGCCAAGGTGGCCGAACTGGCGGACCGGGTGCGCTTGCCGACCACCTACCTCAACCGCCTGCCGGCCGACCTATCCGGCGGCCAACTGCAGCGCGTCTGCATCGCCAAGGCGATCGCCACCGAGCCGAAGCTGATCGTGCTCGACGAGCCGACCAGTTCGCTCGACCTCTCGGTCCGCGCCGGCATTCTCGACCTGCTGGCCGATCTGCGCCGCGACCTGGGCGTCGCCATGCTGTTCATCTCGCATGATCTCGGCACCGTGAAGCTGATCTCTGACCGCATCGTCGTGCTCTATCTGGGCACGGTGGTGGAGGAAGGGGACGCCGACACCCTGTTCGACACGCCGGCCCATCCCTACACCCAGGCTCTTCTTTCCGCTCACCTGCCGCCCGACCCGGCGGTGGAGGTGCAGCGGCATTTGCTGGAAGGCGAGGTGCCCAGCCCGATCCATCTGCCGCCGGGCTGCCGGTTCGCCGGGCGCTGCCCGCTCGCGATCGACCCCTGCCGTTCCGACCTGCCGCCGCTGGACTCCGTGCCGGGCGATATCGCCGATCATCGCGCCGCCTGCATCCGCATCGCCGATGGCGCCAACCGACTTGTCCAACCGCAACACCAGATGGCCAGCCCATGACCGACCCGCGCTACCCGAACCTGCTGGCACCGATCGATGTCGGCCCGCGCCGTGTGCGCAATCGGGTCTGGATGCTGGCCCACGCGACCTTGCTGGTGAAGGACAATCTGTTCACCGACGCGCACGTGGCCTATTACGTCGCCCGCGCGCGCGGCGGCGTCGGCGCCATCACCATGGAGGCGATGGCAGTCCACCCGACCACCCAACCTTACAAGGGTAAGGCGTTCGCCTTCGACGAGCGCATGGTCGCGCAGTACAAGAAGATCGCCGACGCCGTCCACCAGGAAGGTGCGATCCTGCTGACCCAGCCTTGGCACCGGGGGCGTCAGACGAACAGTGTGGCCAACGGGTTGCCGGTCTGGGCGCCGTCCTCGGTGCCCTGCGCGGTCTATCGCGAAATGCCCCATGTCATGAGCCCACGTGAAATCGATGACATCATCGAGGGCTACCGGCTCTCCGCGCGCCACGCCCGGTCGGGCGATCTCGACGGCGTTGAGGTGGCGGGCCTGGCCCATGGCTATCTGATCGGCCAGTTCCTCTCGCCGGCGGTCAACCACCGTACCGACCAGTTCGGCGGCTCGCTGGAAAATCGGCTGCGCATTGTCGAGGAGATCCTGCAGGCAACCCGCGAGGAAGCCGGCCCCGACCTGATCGTGGGCGTGCGCATGAACGGCGATGACGGGCATCCAGGCGGGCTGGGGCCGGACGAATGGGCCGACATCGCCCGCCGGCTGGAGGCCACCGGGATGGTCGACTACTTCTCGGTCAGCCAGGGCACCTACATCAACCGGATGCTGATCTATCCGACCAGTCCGGAAATCCACGGCTTCCAGATGCCGGCGACGCACAAGATCGCCGATGCGGTCGAGGTGCCAGTGATCGGCGGCGGTCGCATCGTCACTCATGATGAGGCGGAGCGGTTCCTGGCCGACGGCGCCTGCGACATCATCGGTGTCGCCCGCCAGTTGATCGCCGACCCGGACTGGGTCGCCAAGGCGGCCGATGCGAAGGCGGAGCCGATCCGGCCCTGCGTGGGCGCCAATTGGTGCATGTCGTCGATCTTCGCCCAGGCGCCGATCGCCTGCATCCACAACCCGGCCGCGGGTGCGGAGACCGAGCTGGGGCCGGAGACGCTGACCAAGGCCGACGCGCCCAAGAAGGTCGCGGTCATCGGCGGTGGACCGGCTGGCCTGCGCGCGGCACTCACCGCTGCACAGCGTGGCCATCGTGTAACGCTGTTCGAGGCGCGCGCGGAACTGGGCGGCCAGGTGCGCCTGTGGAGCCAGGCGGAAAGCCGGCGTGAACTGGTCGAAATCGTCGATTGGCTGTCCGACCGCTTGGCCGAGACCGATGCCGAGGTTCGACTGGGCACGCGCGCCTATGCCCAGACCCTGTTGGACGAGGGCTATGACTCGGTGGTCGTCGCCACCGGCGCCGTCGGCCTGAAGCATGGCTGGTCGCCGCTGCGGCCCGAAAAGTGGGACGGGCACAGCACGGTTCCGGGCGCGGACACCGCCACTGTCTATTCCTACATTGAGCTGCTGGAGCGCCGTCCGAAGCTGCCCTCTAAGGTCCTTGTCTTCGACGCCCTCGGCGGCCGACAGGGTGCGGTGGTGGCGGAGTATTGCGCGCGCCATGCCGACGAGGTGGTGTTCGCCACCCAGCTTGGCCAGCCATCGCCCGACCTCGGGTCCAGCCGCGATTGGGGCAAGGTCCACGGCATGTTGCGCAAGCTGGGCGTCCGCTTCGTCGCCGATGTCGAACTGGCCGAAATCCATCCCGACGCCGTCCTGCTGCGCGATGTCTATACAGGCGATGTCCGGCGCGAAGAGGGCATCGGCGCCGTGGTCATGATGGTCGGCGCGGCGGCGGAGGACAGCCTCTATCACGCGCTGGAGCCGTCGCGCGACGCCGGCCTGTCGCTGGCGCTGATCGGCGACGCGGTTGCGCCTCGCCGGGCCAGCGACGCCATCCGCGAGGCCGAGATCGCCGCCCGCGCCATCTGAATTCCCCCGCCTTCAACAAAGCTGACCCGGAACAAGAGGAACTGATCATGCCGCTGACACCAGAAGGCCAGGCAGAGCTGGACAAGATTCGTGAGGTTCGCGGCTATACGCTGCCCCTGCACGAGATGCTGGCCGAACTCGGCCCCGAATTCCTGAAACGCTACGGCAATCTGGCGTCCTACACGCTGTTCGGCGAGCCCGACGGGCGGCCGATGGATCTGAAGACCCGCTTTCTGGTGCTGGTCGGCGTCACCACGGCGGTCAAGGGCGACCGGGAGGGTATGGAATGGGCGGCGGCGCGCGCCATCCAAAACGGTGCCACGTGGGACGAGGTGGTGGAGGCTGCCTTCATGGCCGCGCTGCCGGCCGGCATTCCGGCCTTTGAAAACTTCTGCCGCGTCATGCGGGACATGCGCGAGGGTAAGGGCTGGGTCGATCAGAAGGTGCCGGACTGACCGCGATGGACGCGTTGGCAGACCGGCCCGTTGACGCCGTGATCGTTGGTGCCGGTGCCGCTGGCGCCGCCGTTGCTTGGCGGATGGCCAAGGCCGGTCTTAAGGTCTCGGTGCTGGATCGCGGGCCGTGGCTCAACCAGCAAGAGGCGGCCAACAGCCGCGATGACTGGGAGTGGGTGATGTGCACCGACCATCACCCCGATCCCGGCATCCGCAAGGCGCCAGCCGACTACCCCGTCACCGCCGACGATACGCCGATCCGCCCGGCCTACTATGCGGGCATCGGCGGCAGCACGTTGCATTGGGGCGCGCACTTCCCGCGCTTTCACCCCTCAGACTTCAAGACCTTCAGCCTGGACGGTGTCGGCCGCGACTGGCCGATCGACTATTGGGATCTTGAACCCTATTACGACCTGAACGACCAGATCATGGGCGTCAGCGGCCTGGCCGGCGACCCGGCCAATCCGACCCGCGCGAGCCGCGCCATGCCGCCCGTGCCCCTGTGCCCAGGCACGCAACGCCTGGCCGAGGCGGCGGACCGGCTGGGCTGGCACTGGTGGCCGTCGGACAGCGCCGTAAACCTCGACCAGGACGGGCTGGGCCGGAACTGTTGCAATCAATGCGGGCCGTGCGGCATGGGCTGTCCCAGGCACGCCCGCGCCTCGACCGACATCACCTACTGGCCGCTGGCGATCGAGGCCGGTGTGACCGTGCGGCCGGAGGCGACCGTCGGACGGATCGAAACCGACAATGACGGACGCGCCCGATCCGTCCTGTGGCGGGACGGTGCCGGCGCCTGGCATCGGCAAACGGCCGATCTAATCGTCCTGGCCGCCAACGGCATGGGCACGCCACGCCTGATGCTGCATTCGGCGTCGGCGGCCCATCCCGACGGCATCGGCAACAGAAGCGACCAGGTCGGCCGCCACCTAATGCACCATCCGACCGCCTTGGTCAGCGGTGTATTCGACGAGTCGCTAGGGCCGCCGGCTGGCCCGTTCGCCTGTGCGCTGTACAGCCAGGAGTTCTACGAGACCGATCGTCCCGATCGGGATGCTATGCGCGGTTATCAAATGCAGGCGATCCGCGGCCAAGGCCCACTCAATACGGCACTTGGCGGCTATGTGACACGCCTGGATTGGGGACGCGATCATCACCGCCAGTTCGAGAACTCGTTTCAGCACACGGTCAGCCTGACGGTGACCACGGAGGATCTGCCGGAACCGGAAAACCGCGTCGATCTGGATGATCGGGCCAAAGATGCCGCCGGCGTGCCGGCCGCGCGCCTCACCTACCGGGTCAGCGAGAACAGCCAGCGGCTGCTGACCCACGGCATCGAGCGGACGACCGGCTGGCTGCGCGAGGCTGGTGCCGTGGAAACCAAGATCACCGCCTTGTCGCGCCAGGCCGGTTTCCATTTCCTCGGCACCGTCGCCATGGGCGAGGACCCGGACCGCTTCGTCGTCGATCCAACTGGCCGCGTGCGCGACTGTCCAGGCTTGGCGGTGGTCGACGGTTCGGTCTTCCCCAGCGCCGGCGGGGTCAACCCGACCTCTACCTTGCAGGCCAACGCGCTGCGCCTGGCCGATTTGCTGGCCGGACAAGCGCCCCTGCCGCGCGGCCGCGCCGAAGCAAGGGACATGACATAATGAGCACGGATCGACTGACCATCGTCCTGGACCGATTGCTGCCCGGCGACCCGGGGGCGGGGTGGCCGGCGGCGGGGGCGTTAGGCCTGGCCGACAAGGCGCGTCAGATGGCGGCCGAACGCGGCGACGCCGATCGGCTGACGGGCATTCTGGCTGCTTTGCCGGCCGATTTCGGCAACGCCAGCGAGGCCGGCCAGATCGCCGCGCTGAAAGCCCTAGAAGAGAACAGACCAGACGATTTCGACCTGCTGATCCTCTACGCCTATGGCGTCTACTACACCGATCCGCGCGTGCGCGACGTGGTTGAGGCCCGCACCGGCTATCCCAACCGGCCGCCTCAGCCGGAAGGCTATGAGTTACCGCCGTTTGACGTGCGGCTGTTGGACAAGGTCAAGGAACGCGTGCCTTTCTGGCGTCGTCCGTGACGGCAGAGGCACACAGCCGTCCCGCCAGTCGTCCGACGGTTGGCGTGGTGGCGATGCTGGGCACGACCGTGCTGATCCCGCTGATGGGCCTAGCGGTCAAATGGCTGCATGATTTGGGCTTGGGTGCGCTGGTCGTCATGGGCGTCCGTTCCGGCGGCGCTCTGCTGCTGCTGCTTCCGTTCCTAGTCTTAAGACCGCTGCGAGAGGCGCTCGTGCGTGCCGACAAGCGGGCGCACTTCTGGCATGCCCTGTTCGGCCTCAGCTCGATGACCTGTTTCTATTACGGTCTTGGCCAGATGCAGTTGGTCGCGGTCACGGCGATCAACTTTACCACGCCCATGTTCGTCATGCTGTTGGCGATCCCCTTCTTAGGCGAACGGCCCGACTGGCAGTCCTGGGCGGCGGCGTTCGCGGGGCTGGTCGGTGCGGTGCTGGTGATGGATCTCTCCGCCGACAGCTTCGAATGGGCCGGCCTGATCGTCCTGCTCGGCTCGCTGCTGACCGCCTTCATGCTGATCACCATCCGGCGCATGCCCAGCCAGAGCACCCATTTCGCGGTGCTGTTCTATTACGCCGCCGTCGGCTTCGTGGTCTTTCCCGTCCTGGCCGCCCTGACCGCGACGCCGGCCGAGATGGACGCCTTGGGCCTGACGGAAAGCTGGCTCTGGCTGATCGGCCTGATCGTCGTCGCGGTGTCGATGCAGTTCCTGCTGACCTTGGCCTATCGCCTTGCGCGGTCCAGCAGCATCGCGGCGATGGACTATTTCCGTCTGATCTGGGCCGGCCTGATCGGCTGGCTGATCTTCGCCGAGACCCCGGACACGGAGGCGCTGATCGGCATGCTCATGATCGTCGCCAGCGGCCTGGTCCTAATCGGCCGCCAGCATCACGGCGCCGCGCCCTCCGCCGGCTCTTAATCGAGGAAGCCGGCGATCGCGGCGGCGGTCTCATCGGCGTCTTCCACTGTCGCCGTGCCCGGCAGCAGTGCCGATGGGGAGCCTGGCAGCAGCGCGGCCATGCGCGGCAGGGCGGTGTGGATCATGTCGGTCTTCTGGGCGCAGATCAGGGTCGGCTGGGTGAGTTCCGGCACCGCGATGCTCATGTCATAGCGAAACGCCGCCCGGTACGACCGGTGATAGGTGGTTAGCGACTTCATGATCTCCACGAAGAGGTCGTGCAGAAAGGCGGGCGGCGGAAGATCCAGCGACACGCGCTTGTCGTTTCGCTTGTCGAACCAGGGAAACCAGATCCACTGGTCCCGTGCGAAATGCCAGCCCCACATCAGATGCCTGCCCAACGGATCGGGCGCCTGTTCAGGTGCATAAACCGACAGGATCTCGTCCCGCTCGTCGGTCGTGTAGAGACCGAACCCGTCCAGCACGATGCGGCGCACCCGTTCCGGGATCCGCAGCGCGATCGAGCAGGCGAGCCGCGCGCCGGTGTGGCTGCCATACAGATCGAACGGCTGTTCGTCCGGGCAGAGCGTATTGATGGCCCCCAGCAGCGCATCGGCCAGTTCGTCAATCTCCGGCGCCTCTGCCGCCAATGGCTCGCTGTCGCCATTGCCTGGGCAGTCCGGCGCCAAGACCCGACGGCCCATGCCCAGGCGGGCGATCAGCGGCTCAAGCTGCTTCGACGATCCGGGCGACGCGTGCAGCATCACGAGGGGCGTGCCTGACTGACCATTGCCCGCGGTCCTGGCGTGGATTTGCCCGTCAGCCAAATCGACAAAGCGGCGATGGATTCTGCCTTGGGGGCCCACCGTCATCGGCCATCTTTCGTGTTGGCGCCGTCATAGCCGGCCGGATGTCTGGGACAGGGGTGCTGCAAGCTTTCGAGCAGTTGGCCGACGCCTAGGACCTTGTCGTCGTCGCCGGGGCGGCCAGCGACCTGCCCCCCGATCGGCAGGCCTTCTTCGCTGGTGCCACTGCGCACGACCAGGGCCGGCGCGCCGGCGATGTTGGCGGCGGAAAACAGGATCGGCGATTCAAAGTAGTAGAAGGGCGCGACGGCCGTTTGCAGCGGTGCGGGCCCCGGTGAGCCGATGGTCAACATCACGTCGATCTCCGCGAATGCCTCTTGCCAGGCAGCAGCAAGCCGCTCGCGGACACGCATCGCGTGCGCATACGCCTCGTCGCTGACAAAGGCGCCGAAGCCCAGCCGCAGGCGCGTCATGCTAGCGTATGCGCGGCCGCTTTCGGCCAGGCGCTTTGCATGAACCTGCCAGCCCTCGTGTCCGACAATGATGCTGCTGGCGGCGGAATAGGCCCAAAGGGTCGGCAGGTCGACCACGCGGATCTCCGCCCCGGCGGCGGCCAACGCACTGGCGGCCGTAAACAGCGCCATGACCCCGTCCGGGTGGGCCGAGGGACAGTCCGCGCCATGGCCGCGCGGTACGCCGATGCGCAGCCCGGTCGCTTGCGGTGCATCGGCCGCTTCTTTGTCCAGCTTGCCAATCGCCGCCAATGCCAGCGCGCAGTCGCCTGCCGTTGCGGCAAGGGGCCCAGCGTGATCGAGCGACGTCGACAGCGGGAAGACGCCCTCGGTCGAAATCAGATCCTGGGTCGGCTTCAGCCCCGCCACGCCTGTCAGCGTTGCCGGCAAGCGCACCGAGCCCCCCGTGTCGGTGCCGAAGGCCAGCGGGATCAGCCCGGCCGCGATCGCCGCGCCGGCGCCGGACGACGAGCCGCCAGCATAGCGCGGTAAGTCCCACGGATTGTTCGCCGGCCCGAAGCCGCCGTCGCGCGACGGCCCGCCCAGGCAGAACTCGGTCGTATCCAGCTTGCCGATCAGGACGGCACCGGCCTGGTGCAAATCGGCGACCAGGGCGGCGTCCTTCGTCGGCACGCGGTCGACAAAGACGCGGGAACCTACGGTGGTTCGGATGCCGGCCGTATCGAACGCGTCCTTCAGGGCATAGGGGATGCCATGGAGCGGCCCCCGCCTCCTTCCGTCTCGCAATTCGACGTCGGCCGCCTCCGCGCTACGTCGCGCGTGGTCGGCGGTTACCGTGAGAAATGAACTTAATGGCCCGTCATGATGCTCGATGCGATCGAGGCAGAGTTCCGTAAGCTCCCGCGCTGTCGTTCGGCCGTTTTTGAGCGCGTCGGCCATCTCGGCAACGGTCGGCATGGGCCAGCCGTCATCGGGTTCGATCAGCGTTTCGGCCTTCGCCCTGGGCGCCGACCAACCGTCCAGCGGATCGGTCGTCGCGGTCTGCAGAGGGTCTTCCAGATGTCCGATCAAGACGTCCATACGCGCCACCGCATCGCGCATGATCGTCCGCTCTCTGTCGTCGAGCGGCAGTTGGCTCGCCTCCAATCGGGCGTCGAAATCGTCGGGCAATTCTGGTTTCCTTGTCGCCATCGCAATCGGGGGCAGAATCATGACCGACCCGCAGGATCGGCTAAGGGGATTTTCCGCGCCTTTGTCGCCGGATGGCAAGAGCGCGAGCTATGGCCCGCCGCCCTGGCAGTTTGCCGGCCGGTCGCTGACGGTTGTCGCCGACTGCAATCCGGACGCCGTCGCGGCGCTCGTGCCCAGCCCCTTGCGGCCGATCGACGGCCCGGCCCGGGTGCGCTTCAGCGTGCACCGACTGATCTGCGATCTCGGCTTCGGCTGGGACTTCGCCCAAACCCACCCGGAGCGGTGCCAGTTTCATGAGGCCGTGGTCGGTTTGGCGGTCTCCCATGGAGGGCAGGAAGGCTATTGGGATCCGTTCTTGTGGTGTGACGGCGAGGCGGAAGTCGCCGTCGGGCGCGAGGTTTATGGCTGGCCCCACCGGCAGGCGCTGTTGACCCTTACCGAACCGCATCCGCAGTTTGGCTGGCGGCCTGGAGACAAGGCGGTGGGCAAGGTCAGCTATTATCACCAGCCGGCGATGCGCCTGTCGCTGACCATCGACCGCGATGGCGGTTTGGGCATTGATTTGCCTTCATTTTCGACGTTCTTTACCGAGCGCGCTTTGCCGGACCCGGAGACCGGAACCGTAATGCGCGAACTGTTCGCGTCGCAGATGGAGGATGTCCAGATCGGCGACCAGCACGCCGGCGAGGCCGACCTGGCGCTCGATGCCCCGGAACTCCAGCTCTTGAAGCCCTACCAGGTCCTGGGCGGCTGGACCAATACCATCCGATGGACCAAGAACAGGGCACGGCGGATCGCATCGCGATTGGTCGATGCCGACGGCCGGTCGGTAGGCTGAACCGTTGCCGCGCGCCGCACTGATGGCCTTCAACACAGCGTGCTGCCCATGCTGACGGGTGAGACGGCTCTCGTAACCGGTGCCGGTCGAGGTATCGGCGCCGCGATCGCCAAGACGCTGGCCGACGCCGGCGCGGCCGTCGCCTGCTTGGATCTCGACCGGGGCGCGGCTTCGGAGGTTGCCGACGCCATTGCGGCAGGGGGCGGCGTCGGCGCGGCGGTTTCGGCAGACATCACCTCGCCCGAGGCCATGGTGGCGGCGATCGGTGATCTGCCGGAGCGGTGGCGCAGGCTCGATGTCGTGGTGGCCAATGCCGCCGCTGTGACCCAGCCGACGCTGGTCGTGGACCTGCCGCTCGACGCCTGGTCCCAGGCTATCGCCGTCAACCTGACCGGCACGTTCGTGACCGCCAAGACCATGATCCCGTTGATGCCGGCGGGCGGCCGCATGATCCTCGTGGCGTCTCAGCTTGGCTCCGCCGCCCAACCGGCACGCGCGCCCTACTGCGCCAGCAAGGCCGGCGTCTTGCAGCTCGCCCGCGTGCTGGCGCTGGAACTCGCGGACCGGCAAATCCGGGTCAACAGCCTGTCGCCGGGCCCGACCTGGACCGATCGTCTGGGCCGGTTCTTTGCCGACCGCGAGGCGGCGGAGGCGGCCCTGTCGCCCGACGTGCCGCTCGGCCGGCTTGCCGAGCCGGAGGAAATTGCCGCAGCCGCCCTCCTGCTCGCCGATCCGGCCTGCGGATATGTGACGGGCGCTGACCTGGTCGTCGATGGCGGCTATCTGGCCCGCTAAGCCTAAGCGGCGATGTCGCGCCGGATCGCGATCAGCCGGTCGGCCGCGCGCAAGGCCAAAGCTTGCAAGGTGTGGGTCGGATTGACCGCGGCCGCCGTCACGAACAAGCTGCCGTCGATGACCCAGAGGTTGCGGACGTAGTGGCATTCGCCCCACCGGTCGGTCACGGAGGTTTCCGGGTCGTCGCCCATGCGGGCCGTACCCATCAGATGGAACCCGGCATCGGCGATGACGGGCTGGTCGTAGAGCTCGACCGCGCCGGCCTCGGTCAGCGCCTCGCGCGCCCGCGCCATGCCGAAGTCCAGCGCCCGCCGGCTGTTCTCGCCGACCCGATAGATCATGCGCGCGGCGGGCAGGCCGCTGCTGTCCGTTCGGCTGTCGTCCAAAACGACACGGTTGTCCACCTCCGGCAAGTCATCGACGCAGATCGACAGCCCGGCGGTGTGATCGAACACATCTTCAAAGCGCCCGTGATGACCGTTGCCCCAGTCAAGGCGTGGCAGGGTCGAGCCCAGCGCCACCATTAGCGGTCCGTGTGAGCGCAGCAATTGCAGCTTGATACCGCGCGCGAAGCCGCGTGCCGGATCGGTTTCGTAGAAATGATGGCTGACCAGCACGCCGGCGGCGATGCCGCGATGGCCAAAGACCGGTTCGCCAAAACGCCCGGTAACCCGAGCCAGCGGGTGCAGCATCAGTCGGCGCCCGACCAGACCTGACCGGTTGGCCAGCCCGTCGGGCCAGCGCCCGGTTGCCGAGAGGAAGAGCAGGCGCGGCGTCCCAACGCCGTTAGCGGCGAGCATGACAGTGTTTGCCGCAAGACGACGCCTCGCGCCCGATCCGTCTCGCCAGGTGACCGCCTTGGCCCTATCCTGATTGTCGACCTCGATCGTCTCGACCCGTGCCCCGGTCAGCAGCCGGGCGCCGTGCTTCAGGGCGTTTGGCCAGTAGGTGAGATCGACGCTGGACTTGGCGCGCTGCGGACAGCCGAGTTCGCACGGGCCGCAATGGGTGCAGGCGCCTCGCCCGTCATGGGCGACCGTGTTCAAGGCCAGGTCCGCCGGCCACCAGGACCAGCCAAGCCGATCAAAGGCGGTGGCGACCCGCTCGCCTGCCGGCCCGAGCGGTGCCGGTGGTATCTGGCGACCAGGCAGGGGCGGATAGGCTGGATCACCCGCCAGCCCGGCCACCCCTGTCATCCGCTCGTTGAGGGCATAGTAGGGCGCCAGTTCGTCGTAGCCGAGCGGCCAGTCGTCGCCGACGCCGTCCAGGCTGGCCATGCGAAAGTCGCTGGGATGAAACCGGGGCAGGTGGCACGACCACATGACCGTGCTGCCCCCGACACCGTTGAACATCAGCGGCTTGATCGGGCTGGTATCGGCCAACACCGGATAGTCGGTCGCCAGGCCGCGAGTGTTGGGGTTGGGGTGCCACGCGCCTAGCCGCGTCCACTCCCAATCGTCGTCTTCGGTGGCAATGCGGTCGCGCGCCGCGTGATCCCCTTGGTCCAGGCAGACAACGTCAAAACCGGCCTGGCTCAGGCGCCAAGCTGCCGCAGCACCAGACGCTCCGGCCCCGACGATCGCGATGTCGCATCCGGTCGGCGGCGGCTCCGGCGTCGTTATGGTTCCACCGCCAGCGTTTGGCCCCAGCGGATCTGCACATCCTTCTTGTCAAGGTCGTCGCCATAGGCGTCGGTGCCGGAGCGCTGTTGCAGGTTCCGGTTGGTCTCGTGGCGCAGGATGACGATCGCATGGGTATCGTCCTCCAGCGGAAACGGAAATTCATGCCAGGTGCCCACCTTCATGCACACGCCCTGACTGCCGTCGAAGTGAAAGGCGCGGACCGATGCCGGGTCGGGCATATCGCCTTCCGTCGGGGGCGCCAACGCGACGATGAACGGCTTGCCGTTCAGCGGCAGGAACACTTGGGTATGCTTGAAATGCCGTTCCAGCCAGCGGATGGCGAGGGGCCGCCTGTCCAACCGCACGGTCGACAGCGTCGTATCCGCGTCGGAGGCGAAGTCCGCCGGCTTCCAGATGCGGGCATTGTAGTCGGGCACGTCGCGGCCCGTGTCGCCGGCATCCACGGCGATCAGATCGCCGAAGGGCGCCAAGGTCGCCTCGGTTGCCGGTTCGGCACGAATTGTAAGCTGTGACATTGCCGACACGGCACGGACCTCGCGGATTGGTTAGGATGGTATTAATTCTACCAAGAGCGTGCAGGCGATTGAAAGGATAGAGAATGGTGGGGCCGGGACCTCATGAAGCGGTGGCGGTGATCGGCGCCTTTGGTGGCATTGGACAGCCGGTGACCGAGGGCCTGGCGCAGAGCGGGTGGCGACCGGTGCTGGCGTTCGATCGGCCGGCGATGCTGCCCGAACAGTCGTCCGGCGTGATCGTGCCATTGCCGATCGAGCTGTCGGACGCGGACGGCATCGCGCCAGCGCTTGAGGCGGGCCGACGTCACGCGCCGCATATCGGGGGGCTGGTCGTCACCGCCGGCATCGTCGACACCACGCGCTCGGCAGCGTTGACGAAAGAGCGCTGGGCCGAGGTCCTGGCCGTCAATCTGACCGGGGTCTTCTTCGCGGTCCAAGCGGCGCTGGACTGGCTGACCGATGGTGGGCGCATCGTGCTGCTGGGCTCGCTTGCCGGCCGCACCGGCGGCGTCATCACGGGCCCGGCCTACGCCGCCAGCAAGGGCGGCATTGAAAGCCTGACCAAATCGCTGGCCCAGGATTTGGCACCGCGCCGGATCACCGTGAACTGCGTCGCGCCCGGCGCCATCGAAACACCGATGACGGCGAGCCATCCGCCCGAACGCAAGGCCGCCATGGACGCCGCAACCCCACTGAAACGTCATGGCCAGCCGGACGAGGTGGCCGCGACCATCGGCTTTCTGCTGTCAAAGGGTGCCGGCTACATCACCGGCACGACGATCCACGTCAATGGCGGCATCCGCATGGACTGATCGACGCAATCTACTCCGCCGCCGCAATTGGCATGACATCCCCATGAAACTCCGCCCGGTAGGGCGCGGCGCCGGGCGGCAGGTCCTTCCTGATGAACCAGCGTTGGTTGCGTAGCTGGCGCTTCAGCGCCGGCCAGACTTCGCGATAGGCGTCGAGGAAGCTGGTGTTGGCCGCCGGCAGGTCGTGTTTGATCAGCGCGTGCAGTGCCGGCAGTTGGTGGTAGGGCACCATGGGGAACATGTGATGCTCCACATGATAGTTCATGTTCCAATAGACGAAGCGGCTGACCGGGTTCATCAGCACGGTGCGGGAGTTGAGCCGGTGGTCAAGCACGTCCTCCGCCAGCCCGGCGTGTTGCAGAACGCCGCACAACACAGCGTGCCAGGCGCCGTAAAGGCGCGGCAGGCCGATCAGCATCAGCGGCAGGATCGACTGGGTGACCAGCGCCAGGGCGATCGTGGCGGCATAGATCGCGACCCAGATGCGGGCGACACGCACCAGCTTGGGCCATTCGGACTCCGGAATATAGGTCGCCTCTTCCGCCGTCGGCCGGCCACTGGCATTGACCACCATGCGCGACAGGCCGCTCCACAGGTCGGTCAGGCCGAAGAACGTGGCCAGCAGGCGCAACAGGGCCGGTGGCCGCATCATCAGGATCTCGGGGTCACGGCCGACGATGATCGTGTCGGTATGGTGGCGCGCGTGGCTCCAGCGCCAGGCCACGGGATTGCGCACGATCATGAAGCTGGCGATCTGGTAGACGATGTCGTTCATCCAGGGCGTCTTGAATGCCGTGCCATGCCCGCATTCATGCCAGCGCGAGTCGGAGGCCGACCCGTAGAGCACGCCGTAGGCCAGCCAAAACGGCGCCGACCACCAACTCGGCCACAGCCAGATGCCGATGCCAGCAAACACGATCATCAGGCCTAGCCACAGGATGGTGTCTCGAATGGCCGGGCTGTCGGACCGCCTCATCAGGGCCTTCATGTCCCGGCGCGGCACGTCCGTGTGATACCACTTCGCGGCCGCCAGGCCGCGTTCAACCGCACGTTCGGCGTCTTTGCCCAGCAGGCTATAGTCTCGCCGACGGTCCTGGTCGGCGCTGTCCGCTTTTTGCTCGGTCAACCGTCAGTCCGAAGCACGTTACCCGTCATCCAACGATAACGGGACATCCGGCCGGTTTGAAGCAACCGGGTCGGCATTAGTCAAACACCTGGCCGTGATGGAACTGCTCGTCCTGGCCAGCGGCGGCGGTCAGGGCCGCGACATTGTCCTTGGTGAAGAAGCCGTCATAGTGGTGGCAGCGCTCGATGTACTCCGTGATCAGCAGCGTAAAGGCGGAGTGTTTGGAGAAGATCTGCTTCAGATTGGGGTCGTCCTTGCACTCGCCGACAATGTGGGCGAGGAACGGAACGCCCTTGTCCTTCAGCGCACCGACCACGAAGTCGACATTCTTTTCGCCGGCACTGTGATCGCCATCCTGGATCTCGACCGCCATGTGATGCATGCGCCGGCCGAAATTGCGCACGAAATTCTCCGTCGGCATCGGCAGGCCCTCGAACGAGTTTACGAAGGACGGCGTGTTGTTGGCGGTGAACACCTTGGCTGGCGAAACCTTGTCGTCGTCGACATCCGGGCAACGGCTGACATTGGTCGACGAGTTCATGTCGGCGATGTTGTAAGCGCCCCAGAAATAGTAGGGCACCATGGTCAGGAACTCCAAGATCGCGTCTTCCCGGTCGGCCGCCAGAATGCGCGTTGCCATATGGTCGTACCCCAGCATCAGCGGCGTGATCCTCTCATCCACGCCAAAGGCGGCCGCGATTCCTAGCCGCGCCTTGTCAGCGTCGCTGATGTCGATCTTTTCTCCCAGGCCCAGCGAGTCCGGGTCGTTCACATCATAGGCTGTATAGCCGACGCGGTTGCCGGTGAAGTCCGACGGTACGGAGAACAGATAGCCTTCTTGGGTGTAGAGCGGGTTCTCCGTGTCGCCCGGATACTCAAACCGAATATTGTGGCTTTCCAGTACTTTGCGCGTCTCGGCGAGGTCCGTCGTGGCGAACAGTTCGCCGATGTAGCGGGTCTGCGGCTTCGGCCGGGCCAGCGGGTACATGCTGTTGAAGCGCGAAACGAAATCGGCGAAGTCGGCGCTAAGCGGCTCCATGATGATCAGCGCCGGGAACTTCGGCTTGTTATGCAGCACGTAGAAGCGATGGGTCGCGCTTTGGTAGGCGGCGGTGAAGCGATTGGGGGTCATGATGTAGATTTCGGCCATCGTATCGACGCCCTTGCCGGCATCGACCTGGATGATCGGTGCCCTCATGTGGCCAACCAGGCCGTCGACGCCGCTGGACTTTCGGCGTTCGTAAATCATCGGCAGATACTGATTGAAGAAGTCCGAGTTCTTCTTGTCGCCCTTTGGCTGATAGGTCATGGGATCGATAGGCAAGGGTCGGCTCCTTCCTCGTTGGGTCGGCTAAGATGGGAACGGATCAAGCGAGGTCCGAAAGATCGGCGTAGGCCGGGGTCCAATACTTCTCGGCCAGTTTGGCGTCCAACGCGTCTTCGCTTGTTTGAGGTGCCACGCCATCGGCCTGGGCCTGGCGCGCGACGGCTCGCGAAATCTGTCGGCTAACCGCACGGATATTGCCGATCGCGGGCAGGAGGGCCGCGCCCGGAGCTGTCAGATCGCCGGCGGAATCCGCCAGCGCCTCGGCGGCGACCATAAACATGCCGTCCGTAACCCGCGTCGCCTCGGCCGCCAGAATGCCCAAGCCCATGGCCGGGAAGATGTAGGTGTTGTTGCTTTGGGCGATGTTATAGGTGGTCCCGTCGTGGACCACCGGCTTGAACGGGCTGCCTGTGGCGATCAAGGCCCGGCCATCCGTCCAGCGGATCAGATCTTCCGGCACTGCCTCGGACCTGGATGTCGGATTGGACAGTGGGAAGATGATCGGACGTTCGGTCTCGGCCGCCATCGCGCGCACGATCGCCTCGCTGAACAGGCCAGGCTGCCCCGAAACACCGATCAGGATGGTCGGTTTGGCGTGGGCAACGACATCCTCAAGGCCGATCTGGCCTTCCGAACCGCTCGCCCAGCCTGCGACCGCATCGCGCGGCTGGACTAGTTTCTGTTGAAATGGCATCAGGCCGGTCATCTTGTCGTGTAAGAGACCGTTTCGATCGACCATGAAGATGCGGGCCCGGGCTTCTTGATCCGGAAGACCCTCTTTGATCATGGCTGCGACGATCTGCTCTGCGATGCCGGCACCCGCCGAGCCGGCCCCAAGGAAGGCCACGCGGTGATCGCGCAGCTTGGTGCCGGTCACCTTGGCGGCGGCGATCAGCGTGCCGACCGCGACGGCGGCCGTGCCCTGAATGTCGTCGTTAAAGGTGCAGAGCTGGTCGCGATACCTGGCGAGCAGCGGCGCGGCATGGGGCTGGGCGAAGTCCTCGAACTGCAGCAGCACCTTCGGCCATTTGCGTTTGACCGCCTGCACGAAGCGGTCGACGAAATCGAAATAGTCGTCCCCGGTTACCCGTTCGTGCCGCCAGCCGATATAGAGCGGGTCCTTCAACCGCTCCTGATTGTTGGTGCCGACATCCAGCAGCATCGGCAACGTCGTCGCGGGGTGGACGCCGCCCACGGCCGTGTAGAGCGACAGCTTGCCGATCGGAATTCCCATGCCGCCGGCGCCCTGGTCGCCCAGGCCCAGAATCCGCTCGCCATCCGTCACGACGATGGCCTCGACGTTCTTGTGCGGGGCGTTGTCGAGTATCTCGTCGATGCGGTCGCGATCGGGATAGCTGATGAACAGGCCGCGCGGTTGCCGATAGATCTCGCTGAACTGCTCGCACGCCGCGCCGACCACGGGCGTATAGATCAGCGGCATGATCTCTTCGACGTAGTTGACCACCAGATTGTAGAACAGCGTTTCGTTCTGGTCCTGCAGGTTGCGCATGTAGATATGGCGCTCGATGTCGGACTCGTTCATGTGCAGGCCGTGATAGGCCCGCACGGTCTGCTCCTCCAACGTCTCGATATGCGGCGGCAGCAGGCCTAACAGGCCGAAGCGCTTTCGCTCCGCCAAGGAAAAGGCGGTGCCCTTGTTCAGGCCTGGCTGGCGGAGCGCCTGAATGATCCGATAGTCGGACCCGGCAATCTTCGGCATGCGACACCTCCCTTGCATAATGACGGCACTCCGCCCGCTGGGTGAAACGCGCTCTATCGTCGGCGTGCACACGGTGAGGTCCATCGCCTCGCCGGGCCTGAACAGTAAGCCCAACCCGATTTAGCGACTGTTTGCCTACCACAAGTTGGGCGTTCGCCTGAACGCACCTTCTTAACTTGATAGCGAATGGCTAATCAATCATCGTTCGAAAATGGAGGGCGGTCGCCACGCATCAGCCCCCGATCCTACCGAGCAAGACCAGAGGCGCGCGATGCGATTGATGATGACGATCAAGATCCCCGTCGAGCATGGCAACAAAGCGATCCAGGACGGATCGATGGCCAAGGCCTTCGCGAGTCTGTTCGAGGCCGTAAAGCCGGAAGCGACCTATTTCAGCATGCTCGACGGCTATCGGGCCGCCTACATCGTCTATGAGCTTGACGAACAGTACAAGCTGCTGGACCTCCACGAGCCGCTTTTCGCGGCCATGGGCGCGCTGATCGACGAACGCCCGGTCTTGAACTGGGACGATATGGAACGCGCCTTCGCCGAGTTGAAGAGTTAGACGCGCATCTTCCGAACGCGGGGGGGGCTCGGCTCCGCGCCTCTACTTCCGCCGGATCACCGTCATCTTGTCGATCACCATGTCTTCCATCGTGTAGGGGATGCCGCCGATGCCCAGGCCTGACTGGCGCAGGCCCGCGAACGGCATCCAGTCGACGCGAAAGGCCGAATGGTCGTTGACCATGACCGCGCTGGCGTCCAGCCGGTCGGCCATGGCCAGCGCCTTGTCGATATCCTGCGAGAAGACGGCCGCCTGGAAGGCAAAGGGCAACGCATTGGCCTGGGCGACCGCGTCATCGATGTCGTCGAACCCGTAGACGCAGGTCACCGGCCCGAACACCTCCAAGGTCGAGACCTTCGCATCTGTGGGTGGGTCGACCAAGACGGTCGGCTGATAGACATGGTCGGACACTTGGCCACCGCCGATGGCAAGCCCGGCGCCGGCCTTCACGGCCTCGTCGACCCACGATCCAACGCGCCCCACCTCGCGCGGCGTGATCAGCGGGCCGACCTCGGTCTCGGCCAGTTCCGGGTCGCCGACAACCAGCCTGCCGACCTGGTCGGTCAGCGCCTCGACGACGCGATCTTTAGCGGCGTTGTCGACGAACAGGCGCTGAACCGACACGCAGACTTGGCCTGCATGGTAATAGCCGCCCTTCACGATCGACGGCAGCGCCCGATCGAGATCGGCGTCGGCATGGACCACGACCGGGGCTGCGCCGCCATGCTCCAGGGCACAGCGGGTGCCGGGCGCCAGCTTTGACCGCAGGTACCAGCCCACCTTGGCCGAGCCGATAAAGGTGAAGAAGGCCACTCTTTGGTCCGTCACCAGCTTTTCAGCCGTCGGGATGTCGGTCACGACCGCTTGACACCATTCCGGCGGCAGCCCGGCGCGATGGACGGCGTCGACGAACTTCAGGCACGACAAGGGCGTCGTGTCCGCCGGCTTCACGATCACGGGGCAGCCGGTGGCGATCGCCGGCACCACCTGATGGACAATCAGGTTCAGCGGGTGGTTGAAGGCGCTGATCGCCACGACCGGTCCAATCGGGTGCTTGCGCGTAAACGCGATCCGCCCGTCGCCGGCGGCGCTGAGGTCCATGGGCAGTTCCCTACCGCCATGATGCTCGATCTCGCCGATCGCCAGCCTCACGCCGTTGATGGCGCGCGCGACCTCCACCCGCGCATCGGTCAGCGGCTTGCCGCCCTCCTGCGCGATCAGAGCGGCATAAGCCTCGACCTCGCCCTCCATGTCGTCGGCCAGAGCCTGCAGGATCTCGATGCACTTATGGGCGGGCAGGGCGGCCTGTTGTCGATGCAGCGTCGCCGCCGTTTCCAGCATGCCGTTAAGCACGCCCCAATCGGTCAGCGCCACGTCGTCGATGGGCTGATCGTTATAGGCCTTCGTGACGGCCAGCCGGCCGCTCTCGTTCGTGGTCATCGTAGGCCCTCTCGGTCAGAGCGCGTCGACGCGGTCGCCCAGTTCGTCGATCAGGACGCGCGTGTTCTCCGAATAGTCGACCGGCACGTCGACCAGGTGCACGCCGCCTTCGGCAAAGCAGCCGTTGAAGATGCTCTCCAGGTCCTCGGTTTTGGTCACGCGATGGCCGGTGGCGCCGTAGCTGTTGGCATAGTCGACGAAGTCCGGGTTGCCGAACTCCAGCCCCCAATCGGCGAACTTGTCGATCTTCTGCTTCCAGCGGATCATGCCGTAGCTGTCGTCACGCAGGATCGTCACCACCAGGTTCAGGCCCAGCCGCACGGCGGTTTCCATCTCCTGCGAGTTCATCATGAAGCCGCCATCGCCGCAGATCGCCATGACCCGTTTGTCCGGGTGCAGCATCGCCGCCATCATGGCCGACGGCAAACCGGCGCCCATGGTTGCCAGCGCGTTGTCCAGCAGGACGGAGTTGGAGTGCTGGGTGCGGTAGTTGCGCGCGAACCAGATCTTATAGACACCGTTGTCCAGCGCGATGATGCCGTCGGGCGGCATGACCTTGCGGACATCGGCGACCAGGCGCTGTGGCTTGACCGGGAACCCGGCATCGTCCGCGCCCTCGCTGATATGGCTCATCACCTCCGCCCGGGCCCTCATGAAATAGGTGAAGTCGTGCTCGGTGTCCGGGGCCAGGTCGCGGGTGTTCAGCCGTTCGAAGGTGTTGGCCAGGTCGCCGACCAGCTCAAGCTGCGGGAAATAGACGTCGTCGATTTGCGCCGGGCTGAAATTGGCGTGGATCACCTTGGTGCCGCCATGCTCCATGAAGAAGGGCGGCTTTTCGACCACGTCGTGACCGGCATTGATGATCAGGTCGGCATGGTCGATGGCCAGGTGCACATAGTCGCCGTCGGACAGCGCGGCCGTGCCGATATAGCAGTCCGGATGATCGTTGATCACGCCCTTGCCCATCTGGGTGTTGACGAACGGAATGCCGGTCTTGTCGACAAAGGCGCCCAGCGCTTCTATCACCCGCTTGCGGTTCGCCCCCGCGCCGACCAGCAGCAGCGGGTGCCGCGCCGCCCGGATCATCTCCGCCGCGGCGTCCAGCGAGCGGTAGTCGCAGCCGGGCCGGTACGGCGTGGTCGCGGGGATCAGATCGGTGTGTTCGGCCGCCTCCGCAGCGATGTCTTCCGGCAGTTCCAGATGAACCGCGCCCGGCCGCTCTTCTTGCGCCAGGCGAAAACTCTCGCGCACCAGGCTGGGGATCAGATTGGCGTTGACGATCTGCTTGGCGTATTTGGTGATCGGTCCCATCATCGAGACCACGTCGACGATCTGGAACCGGCCCTGCTTGCTGCGCTTGATCGGCTTCTGGCCGGTGATCATCACCATCGGCATGGCGCCAAGCTGGGCGTAGGCGGCCGGCGTCACCAGATTGGTCGCGCCGGGCCCCAGGGTCGCGAGGCAAACGCCTGCCTTGCCGGTCAGCCGGCCATAGGTCGCCGCCATAAAGCCCGCACCTTGTTCGTGCCGCGTCAGCACCAGTTCGATCGACGACGTCCTGAGCGACTCAAGCAGATCGAGATTTTCCTCGCCGGGCACGCCGAAAATGTACTCCACGCCCTCATTCTCAAGGGCGCGCACGAACAGATCGGAAGCTTTCATCGTTTTCTCCAATACCTGTCGCGGGGGTAGGGGTTTTTAAGCGACTTGGTCGAGATCTAAGGTGGGGGCTTGCGGCGGAAAAAGCTCGTCCAGCGGACGCGATTTTCCGTCCGATTGCACGATGCGCACGTGCTGCCGCTTCAACTGGCGCGGATGATCGACGCCGCAGGAATGGGCGATCAGGCCGACACCCTGGTGCATTCGGTTCACGAAGTTCATGACGCGCACGGATTTCTCTTCCGGGTTCAGGCCGCGTTGCAGCCGGCGGTCATGGGTCGTGATGCCGGTGGGGCAGGTGTTCTTGTTGCACTTCAAGGCCTGGATACAGCCGAGCGTGAACATGAAGCCGCGGGCGGAGGCGACGAAGTCGGCCCCGGCACACAGCGCCCAGGCTACTTCGGCCGGCGTGATCAGTTTGCCCGAGGCGATCAACCGGATGCGATCGCGCAGCCCGTAGCGACAGAGAATGTCGACCACCATCGGCAAGGACTCACGGATGGGCAGGCCGACATTGTCCATCAGGGGCATCGGCGCGGCCCCCGTGCCGCCGTCACCGGAATCGATCGCAATGAAGTCGGGTGCGGATTCCTCGCCTCGCGCGACGATCTCTTGGCACATCTGTTCCAGCCAGCCATAGGCGCCGATCACCGACTTGAAACCGGTCGGCTTGCCGGTGATCGTGCGAATATGCGCAATCATATCCAGCAGTTGAGGCGTGGAGTTGATTTCCGGATGACGGTTCGGCGAGATCGAGTCCTGGAAGGCCGGGATGCCGCGGATCTTGGCGATTTCCTCGCTCACCTTCGCCGCAGGCAGGATGCCGCCTTTGCCGGGTTTGGCGCCCTGGGACAGTTTCAGTTCGAACATCTTGACCTCGGGGTGGGCGGCGACCTCCCCAAGCTTTTCGTCCGATAGGGAACCGTCCGGGTTGCGCACGCCGTATTTGGCCGTGCCGATCTGAAACACGATGTCGCTGCCGCCTTCCAGATGGTGGGGTGACAGCCCGCCCTCGCCGGTGTTCAGCCAGCAGCCGGCCATGGCGGCGCCCTTCGACAACGCGCGAATGGCTGGCGTCGACAGCGCGCCATAGCTCATGCCCGAGATTTGGATGATCGATTTGGTGCGGTACGGGTTGGGCGTGTGCGGGCCGATCGTGATCTCCGACGGCTCCGAGGCATCGATGTCCAGTGTGGGGTAGGGGCAGTTCACGAAGATCGCCGTACCGACGGGCGACAGGTTGCGGGTCGACCCGAAGGCGACAGTGTTGTCGAGCCCACGCGCGGATTTGGTGACCCATTCGCGCTCAGCCCGGTTGAACGGCATCTCTTCGCGGTCCATGGCGAAGAAGTACTGCCGGAAGAACTCGCCCAGGGTCGAGAACAGATAGCGAAAGCGGCCGACGACCGGATAGTTGCGCCGAACGGCATCCTTCTTCTGGGTCAGGTCGGCGACGAACATCACCGCCACGCACAGGACCATGAGGCCGATGACAAAAACGAATAGCGTCGACAGAAAATTCAGGCTGGACATCGCAAAGCCGGAAAACGCCTCCACGTCGGCCTCCTTACTTGCTTATGGCTCGGCACACGGCGTTGCCCGTCGACGGGCGGATCGCGCTTGCCATGCCGATTAGCGTTGAGTGGGTCCCGTGCTTAGATGTCGCACAGATGCCTAGGGTAACATCCAAAGCCTGATCACTTTTCCGCGCACGAAGCGTGACGGCGCCGGTCTCTAGAGAGCGGTCAGGTGATTGTCCCAGTGTGCGATGGGCGCGATTGGCCCGGCCAGCGGCTGAAGGTGGCCGGTTTCGAGGTAGAAGCGCCACAGACCGCCGGTGCCGCTTGACAGCACGAACGTACCAGCCGCGCTGCCGGGGGCGATGCCGCACCCGTCGGTGATCGACACGCTGGTGCGAAAGCGCCCGTCGGTCTGCCAGAAGGTGAACAGGTTGCCGCGCGGACTGGAGACGCCGAAGCAGCCGCCGCCACGGTCAAACGCCACACTGCCGCAATAGTTGGCCATCGCTGTTTGAACGGGGTCCGGGGCGTTCAGGAATTCCAGCCCATTGCGGTCGTTGACCAGCGCGATCAAAGGGGGCGTTGCGCTCTCATCGCCTTGATACTGCATGACGACCGCAACGGTGCCGTCGCGGCTGACGGACAGATGCCGGCTGCTCAACAGGCTAAGCGTCTGCGGCATTTCGATCCGATGGGCCAGATCGCCGGTCTGGCTGTCGATAAGGGCGAGGTTAGGCGCCATCGTAGCGAGATTGAGCGGCTCGCGACCGGTATCCGGATGGGTCAGGATACCACCATTGGCGACCACCAGTGTGCGGCCATCGGGGTGCAGCACAAGCTCATGTGGCCCGATCCCGTGGGACCGCCATTCGCCTATCCGGCGATAGCCATTCACGGCGTCGTAAACGCCGATGCGTCCATCACCGCTGTCGAACGCGTTCTCGGTGGTGAACAGGACGGCACCGTCGGCCGAGAAGCAGGCGTGACCATAGAAATGCCGATCCGGCTGGGCGGCAATCTCGTGAACTGCGCTGAGGGTCGGCATATTGATGACGGTGACGAACCGTCCGGCGCGGCGGGCGCAGAGTACCGCCGTCCTGCCATCCGGGCTGACCGCGGCGGCGTGTCCGCGCGCCGGCAGTTCGTGGGCAAGGCGGGTGCGACCCGCATCGTCGATCACCGCCGCATGATGGGTCATGCCGGCATCGGCCCCGCCGCTCATGTACCAGCCGGCGGTGTCGCTTTCGGACCCAAGGCTTGGGCGCAGGGGCAAGGAAGCAGCCGCGGCAGTCGACAGGAACGCCCGCCGCGACAGAGACATGGGCTCAGTCGCCGTCCAGGCTGTTGAAGCCGAGGTTCAGGTTCAATGCCGGACCCACCTCGTCCGACCAGATCCGCCGCGCCTCGGCGACATGCTGGCCCAACGTGACAAGGTCGGCCCGCTGATCCGGATCGGCCACCAACTGGGCGATCGGCTGGTCGCGCAACGGCTCTGCCAGCGCGATCGCGGCGTCCAATTCCGCGATCACCCGGTCAGCGATGTCGGCGCCGCCCGGGGCATCGCGCAGCAGGTCGGCAAATCCGGCCTGGTCGCCATTCTCAGTCAGATCACGCAGCGTGGTGAGGTTGACACCGATGTTGCGCAGGGCACGGCCGCTGCGCCAGTTCTCCGCCAGCCGCGGACGCGCCTGGTCCGCACTCTCGCCGAGGGGGGCGGCCAGCTTGCGCGTCAAGATCAGTTCCAGTTGCTCAAAGGCCGCCTGAAACATGGTGACGGCGAGCGCCGCGTCATCGGGCAACGCCGCGCCTGGCGCATCGGGATCGGACCACGCCGCGCTGAGATCCGCGCCAATGGCTTCAAGATTGGCCGCAATCGCGATGCCCAACGCGCAGGTATAGGATTCAGGCTCCAGGCCGTCGCCTTCGAACAGCAGCCGTTCCAATGCCGGCAAGCCTTGCAAGGCGACGCTGGCCGAGCCAAGCACCTCCGGGTCGAGCAGGTCGTCGCGCGGTTCGTTCAACACCCCGGCAAGCTGGCGCCCGACCGTGTTTCGGCTGTCCGGCCAGAAATGGACGCGCACCGGCCGCATGAACAGCGATTGCGGGCCGAAATTCACCCAGCTCACCGCCATCCAGCGATCATAGGTGTTGTGATAGGCGTCCGAGACCGCATCGAGATCGCCGGTCCCCGCCACGCAATAGCCGTCCAAGGCGCTGGCAAGGTCCTGCGCAGCGATGGCAAAGGCCTCATGGGCAGGCGCGATCTGGTGCGTGATGATGGCGTCGTTAAGCTCTGCGTAGCTTGGCTCATCCGGCGCCGTCTGCGCTGCTGCAAACGCCGTCATGAGGCCGAGACCAAGCGCGGTCATCGTGCCGATTGCGGTGCGCGGAAGTTTCATCTGGCCCCCATCAGAGCGAGTTGAGGAACGCGAGCAGTGCCGCGCGTTCGTCCGGCGTCATCGCGATGAACTGATCGCGCTGCGCTTCGGCCTCGCCGCCGTGCCAGAGGATGGCCTCGGTCAGGTTGCGGGCGCGGCCGTCATGCAAATAGAAGGTATGGTCGTTGACCATTTCGGTCAGGCCGATGCCCCAAAGCGGCGCGGTGCGCCATTCCTGGCCCGAGGCCTGGCCGTCCGGTCGGTTGTCCGCCAGGCCCGGCCCCATATCGTGCAGCAGCAGATCGGTGTAGGGCCAGATCAACTGGCGGGACAGGGCGTCCGTCGCGGCGTCGTCCTGCGTCAGGTGGCGGCTGACATGACAGGCATCGCAGCCGACCTCGTAGAACAGCGCGCGTCCCGCCAAAACTGTGGGGTCGTCCACGTCGCGGCGCGCCGGCACGGCAAGGTGCGCCGTGTAGAACTCCAGCGGCTCCATCAGGGTCGCGGGGATCTCGATACCATCGCCGTTTTCGAAATCGCCATGGATGGCGTTGCGGCAGTCCGCCTGGGCCTCGGTGCAGTCGCCCCAGGGTGACGGCGCCAGCGGGCTGGACAGGCCGATATCGCCGGCAAAGGCATGGGCGTTCTGCTGGTTCAACGTCGGCTCGTTCGATTTCCAGCCGAACCGGCCCAGCGCCAGACCGTCCGCTTCGGTGCTCCAGACCCAGTTCGGCCGGCCCGAGATGCCGTCGCCGTCCCGATCGTCGGGGTCGGCCAGCGCAAGGATGCGCTCTTCCGGTATGGCCTCCAGCAAGCCAAGCCCGATCATGGGCGGCGCCACGCGCACCGACATCATGACATCCGGCGACAGCGGCCCGTAGGCCGGATTGGCGATCGAATAGGCCGGCTCACGCAAGGAGGCGACCTCGCCGCCGTTCATCTCGATCGGGATTTCCGTCCATTCGGTGTGGATATGCCCTTCGGCCGGCAGGTTTGCGACGCCCAGATCTTGAAGCTGGCCGCCATAGGTCGGCTCCGGCACGCTGTTGACGCGTCCCGATGCCAACAAGGCCCGTTCCTCGTCGGTCGCGGGCGGCACGCTGAGCCGCATCAGAATGGACTCGGCGTTGTCTTCGGGAAAGTTCGCCGCCGGCGGATGGCCGCGCCCGTCGCGCAGGTGACAGCTTTGACAGCCACGCGAATTGTACAGCGGTCCCAGCCCGTCCGACGCGGCCGTCGACGATGGCGCCGTGACCCAAAGTCGCCGAAACACCGAGTTGCCGATGTTGAAGTCGGCGCGTTCGGCAAAGCTGAGATTTGCCGCCGGCTGCGAAAACGCGTTGCGGTTCAGCGGCCCTCGGACGGTGCCGGCACCGCCGGAGTTGGTTTCATACCGCTCGGCGCGGTCGAACGGTGGCGAGGGGGTCAGAATGTCCAACTGCTGCGCGACCGCGGGCACGGAGAACATCAAAACGACGGCTGCGATTACCTTGATCTCGGGGGGAAGATTTCGGCGAAGTCTTCCTGTCAATACCATGCGCGCCTAACTCACTGCGGGGTTACGGTTCATCGGTCGACAGCGAGGGGCGCATCCCACACACAAGCTGTGGGATGCGCACACCTCTAATGGGCTCTCTACGAGACTGGGCGATCGCCTACTGGAAGACGGCGTTCGGGTCGTCCAGGCTGTCGGAACCCTCAAAGGGTCCGATCTGGAGATCCAGAGCGACGACCACTTCCTCAAAACCCGCCGCCTGGTCGACCAGCCGGTCGATCACGGTCTGCAGCACGGCGTTGCCGTCGTCATTACCCTCGGCCAGCATCTGGTCATAGGCCGTGCCACCCTCGGCCGTCGCCACCATCGTCTGCATGGCCGAAGTGGTTGCCGACATGAGGTTGAGAATTGTGGTGTCCAGCTCTTCGGAGTTGGCGGCCACCAGGTCGCTCATGGACGCGCCCTCGACGACCGACCCGTCGGTCCGCACATACCGTCCGGTGTAGACGGCGGTCATGCCGACCTGATTGTAGTAATGCGAGTTGTGGGTGTTGTCGGCGAAGCAGTCATGCTCCTCTTCCGGATCGTGCAGCAGCAGACCCAACTGCATGCGCTCGCCCGCCAGCTCGCCGTAGGACAGGCTGCCCAATCCGGTGATGATGGCCGAAGGGCCTGCAGTCGCGGGGTCCGCCATCACTTCGGCGCGCGCCGCGCCGCCCTCGTCCCAGTTGGCGACCATCTCCTCCAGATCGCTGATCAGCAGGGCGGATGCTGCAGTCAGAAATTCGGCGCGCCGGTCGCAGTTGCCGCCGGTGCAATTGGCGGTGTCGAAATCGGTTGCGGGCCGGTTGCCGGCCCCGGGCCCCGTGCCGTTCAGGTCTTGGCCCCAAAGCAGGAACTCGATGGCGTGATAGCCGGTCGCGACATTGGCCTCCACGCCGTCGACCTCATGCAGGTCGTCCTGCAACAGGGACGGCGTGATGCTCGACGCGTCGATCGTCGTGCCGCCGAACGTGAACTGCGGATTTGCCACCACGTTGGCGGTGTAGAACATGTTCTCGTCGCTGGCGTCGCCATAGTTGGAGACATCGACATAGTCGATCAGACCCTCGTCGAGCGGCCAGGCGTTCACGCGCCCCTCCCAGTCATCGACGATCGGGTTGCCGAACCGGTAAACCTCCGTCTGCTGATAGGGCACCCGCGCGTCGATCCAGGCCTGGCGCGCCGCGGCCAGGTTGGCCTCGGTCGGCGTGCTGACCAGCGTGCCGATCGCGGTGTCCAACGCCTGCGCCGCGGTCAGGGAGTCTGAGTACATCGCATGTGCGATATCGGCATAGTTGGTCATGACGGCCGACGGGTCGGGCGCTGTCTGCGCGACGGCGGCCGGCGCAACGAGTATGGCCGCCAACGCGACTGAGATGGATGAGCGATGCATGCGAGACCTCCCTGGGGGAATACTAGTTAAGAACCATTCGCGATTCCTTAGCTCGACTGACCTGAGAATGCAAATCGTTATGAATTCAGTCGCTATGATGGGCCCGGATCGAGGTCTTCGGCGGGCCGCTCGAAATCAATTGCCCGCTGCCGGCCCTAGATCATGGTCGCGACTGTTGAATTCTGCGTGGGGACGGACCGTGTGCCCTTGGCTTGTCCGGCGGCTCCGGCCTTTTCGTTAGGCGATGACCCGACCGATGGCCTGCGCGGTCTGCAGATAAGAAGACAGGCGGCCGGCCGACTTGAAGGTGAGGTCTCGGCGGACCGCCAGTTCACCGCTCTTCTGGGTTGGGATCAAGCTGCGCAGGTCGATCTCGCCGACATCCGGAGAGCCGGACCCGAGGTCGATCAGACCAGCGGCTCTGTAGCGCTGCTCCGGATCGATCTCGGTAACCAGCCAAACCGCGTTGCTGATCGGATCCACCAGTTTGGCAACCGGGTGATAGTCGATTTTCTTTTGTCCGCTGGCCAAGCGCTCCGCGCTGCGCCGACCATTGTCCAGCAACCGGGCATACTGGTGCGGCGCGAACAGGCGCAGGCCGAGATCTCTGGCCATGTCAGCCGGCGACCGCTCTGTCCTTCCTGCACGCTCGTCGCGCTTCTGTTTGCGCGAGAAACTCATGCAGCGCTTCCCCTTTCGTCCGGCACAAGATACCGATCGGGTTATATCAAGTCCTAACGCTGTTTACATAATCGATGCTTTCGTCGAATAAGTCGAGTGAAACGAGCAAGGAAATAACGCGCCGGGTCTCCCAAGTTACGCAACTATAGAAATAGGTACTTGTTAGTAACACCTGCTATGAGAGAAGTTAGTAACTCATGGCTGTTTTCGAACACATTTTTGACGAATTCTCGACACTCTCGCGCCCATGTTCGTTCCGGTTCCGTGGAGTTCGTTGGCAGCCCAGATCGGGCACATACCCGGTATTCGGTGTCCCGTCAGGCGGTTTGGACACTGGCGTCACGACCGATTGTGCTCGCCCCGGGGGCCACGGGTGCGTGCCGAACCCACTGACTGGAGATTTGCCGAAACTGCGGTCTGGCTGCGCCATCGGGCCTAAGCGGGCGCGGCGGGCGCAGACCGTCGGTGCGATCCGGCATCATGGCTCGCCGGTGGACACCGGGGGGCCGCGGCTGTGTCGCTGAAAGACAGCGACACTGACGATCCGATGTTTGCTACTAAGGCCCTTGTCGGCTCTGCAACGGACGATCAGGTTGCTAAACGGGCGTTTGCTTCGTCGCCTCTACCGAGGCGGGTGCTGCCAGTTCGCACTTATACTTTGCAGCCAAGTTGTCGCCGGAATAGGCCTGCAGCTCGATCCGGCGCGTTTGCGGACCAGCGCTTGGGATCAGAATTGTGGCGCAGCCTTCGCTGTCGGCAATGCCGCCGCCGGCGGGTCGGTCATCGACATAGGCATAGACCGAATCGAGACCGACCATCCGCGACGTCACCGTGATCTTGTCGTCGATCCGATCGACCTGGACGTCCAGGTTGCGCCGCGGCATCTCGTTGAGCTTCTTGATCGCGAAATCCATCAGGTCGCGGTTGCCTTCGGTCAGGTCGCGATAGGTCGGGCGATGCCAATGATCTGCTACGACGCCTAACTCCTCGACGGGGTCACCGACGTTCTTGCCAACCCGAAGGCAGCGTCTGACCGCGAAGCGCAGCTGGGTGCCTTGCGGCAGTTCGCGGACCTCCGGCGCCAGGTCCGACGCCCGCTGTGTCAAGCGGAGGTGGCGCCAGACATTGCCGCCACCGGCCCCGGTGGTCGGATCGACGCCGATCACGGGCCCAATCTCGTGATCCTGGAAGCCGGCAGCGAAGATATCGGCGGAACTGTAGCTGCCCGCGCTGGTGATCAGCACGACAGGCCCGTAATACTCCTGACCGATCCTGTTCGCGATCACGGGGCTGGTCAACGGCGCGCCCGTTGAATACAAGCCGCCCGTCGCCCGCGCGATATCGATCGACCCGCCCCAGGTTTCCTGCAGACGTTTTCGCCATCTCAGCGCCGCGAACCCGATATCCTCCTGCGGGTGGGTCAATTGGTCGGTCAAGCGCGATGACACGAACTGAAACGGCTCGGGCGTTACGGTTTTCGGTGTCAGGAGTTGAAGCAGGGATTCCGCCGATTGGATTTCACCGCCGGGATTGTCGCGAACATCGATGATCAGCCCCGATTGCGGCATTTGGCCAAGCAGGCGCCTGAATTCGGGGACAAACCGCTTGTAGTGGTCCAGGAACGCCCGAATGCGGATATAGCCGTAGTTAACGTCTCCGCGCTTTTCGATCCTGGCCTCAAGCTGTCTTGGCAGGGCGGATCGCAGTGGCTCCGCCCGGTTGGCATTCAACGCCGCCCCCCTGACGCCTTGAGCCGCCAGGCGCATCGTTTCGGCCAGATGTTGCTGGTCGTTCGCGCGGGCCGTTTCTTCGTCGACCACCTTGTCGTGCCGGAAAAGCCGCCGACGGGTCAGGTTTTCGATGGCCGTGCGCTGGTTGACGGCGAGGCGGTCTTCCTCCTCCAACGGTGGATCGTCGCTGTCGTCCTCCATACCGTCGGGCATCGCCTCCTCGCCGAAATCCTCGTCGGACTGTTCGTCGAACAACCAGACCGCCTGCAAGCCGATGGTGAATTCCGGCAGGCCCTGCAGGCGCAGCAGCCGCCACGGCAGTCTGATCTCGTGATGCTGGTTGTCCGCCTCGTAGCCGACAATCACCCAGGCGCCGTCGGGCGGCAGCGAACAGCCGAGCCATCGAACGGTGATGTAGAGCAGCCCGAGGGCCATCTGCGCGGCCGGATTGGAGCCGTTCTCCCGTTCCGCGTTGCGCCGGACCGCGCGCTGCATAGGAATGCCGTTCCAGGACGTGATCTCGACCCCTGGCCTGAAGGTCGGGTGGTCGAACCCGTCCAAGGTCGCCGAGACGATGAACATCCGGTCGCCGTCCTCGTCATAGCAGGCCTCGACCATGAAGGGCAGAAACGCGACGAGGTCCGCGAACGGCGGCGGCGGGCGGTAGGCCGTGTGGCTGTCGCACAGGCTTTTCAGGGCCAGCATGAACTCCTCATGAAAGGCCTGGTGGTCGAGCGTGTCCAAGCGCCCGCGCAGGATTTTCAGGCGTTGCACCGCGTCCGCCGGGCGACGCGTTTTCTTCAGCGGCCGGTGGGCATAAAGCTCGGTCAGCACGATGACCGTCTGATCGATCAACAGCGCACGATCGTCCAGCGACAGGCTGGACGTCATGTCTTCAAGCTCGTCGATGTCGTGGATTGTCCCCAGCTTCTCCAGTGCCGCCAGAAACTGAGGGCTCTGCAATGCGTCCTCGGCATTTGGGGCCGGTTGGCTCGAGTCGGTCATTGTTCTCTCCCGCGTTGGACCGCGCGGTTAGGGCGTTGTCAGTCCGTCGATACACTCCGCCAAGAGGTGTGCCGTGTTCGCCATGCTCATGCCGACCAGGCCGGCCAGCGCCGGGGTCAGCGGAAACTGGTCGAGCGCGTTGTTGAATGACGCCATATGATCCTGGTCGGCTTCGCCATGCATTCGATAGCTGCCGAACGCTGCCTCGGGCAGTCCGCTTCGGCGCTTGATCTTGTCGATGTGTTCGACCGACGGCGGATTGCTTTCAAGAACGGCGATGTATCCCAGGACGGCGGCCGGGTGGTGATGGTAGATCCAATAGTACTGAGCCCCCACCATCGACGCGACACGGGGCAACGGCGTCCGGCCAAGGACGGCCTCGCGCTCGGCACCCGCAGCGCTCAGGTCGTTCAGCAGCCAGTCGTCATGGTCCTGCTCTTCGGCGATGTGCTCCTCAAGATACGCCGCAAGATCCGCGCATAGCCGATCTGGTTGCTTGGCCGCCTGATCCCGGGCCGCCACCATCAGCGGCACGCTCGCCCGGATGATCTGGTGAAACAAGATCATGAAGGCGATAAATGCCTCTGCGGCATCATCACGCTGCCAGTGCTTTTGAAGGGCTTCGGCAAGTGGACGGCAGGTCAATTGCATCTTGAACTGTAGAACTTCACTTTGCGTCATCGCTCGTTTCCGCCGCCAGAATTGCTTTGTGATTTTGATATCTGGTCAACGAAAGCATAAAGCCGATGATTCTTGCAATGATGCTGGGCCGGTCCCGCGATTATCGCTTCCAATACCCCGGTAGACTGCTCTAGGATCGCCCACGCTCGATTGAAAACCGGAGGGGTCAATGAACAGCAATCCATCTAATGTCGACCGTTTGGTCGCCGCGGGGGTCCTGGACTCGGACTCGATTTCCGATGAGATGTGGCAGGCTCTCGACTCGCGGCTGACCAGTGAAGAGGTCGACGCGTTGATCTCGATTAAGGGCAAGTTCAATCTGCAGCCATGGGGCTTCTCCGGCGACGGTGGGTTCCTCTAGGGGCTGCCTGAACGGCACCGGCCAGGTAAAGCGCCGGTGATGTGCTTTTGATGGACTATTCGATCGTCGGCGTTCCGGAGGTTCGGGCGTCGACGCGAAATTGAAGCGTCGGACTTTGACGATTATCGAAGACCATCTGCAACGCCCGGCTATCCGGGCGCTTACCGGCGTGCTCGGACGATGAACGGGCGCGAACCGGCCAGCGTGCCCCTGCCGTCTGGCATCCTGACCAGCGTCTTCACTGACATCGAGGGCTCGACGCGCCTGCTTGAGCATTTGGGGCCGTCTTACGGCGCCGCTCTGGCGCGACACTTCGAGATTCTGAGAAGCGCTCTATCCGCGCACGCCGGGCATGAGGTCGATGCCATAGGCGACGCCTATTTCGCCGTTTTCGATGACCCGCAGCAGGCCCTGGCGGCGGCCGTTGACGCTCAACGCATGCTCGCGGCCGAGCAATGGCCCAGCGGCGCGGCGTTGCGCATCCGCATCGGGCTGCACACGGGCGAGTTCTCGCCCGACAAGAACCGGGAACTCGGCTATGTCGGTCTCGACGTGCACCGCAGTGCCCGGATCAGCGCGGTCGCCCATGGTGGGCAGATCGTGTTTTCCGGCGCGACCCGAAAGCTGCTTGAGGATTCAGCGCTGCCGGATGGCGTTGCCATCAGAGATCTGGGAACCCATCGCCTGAAGGATCTGCGGTATCCCGAAACGCTCTATGACGTGACCATCGAGGGGCTGAACAGCAACTTCGCCCCCATCGACACGCTGGACAACCGGCCCAACAATCTTCCCGCGGCCGCGGTGGAGATCGTCGGCCGAGAGCGGGAGATCGAAAAGGCGCACGGGCTGCTCGGCGATCGCGATACAAGACTGTTGACGCTCACCGGGCCGGGCGGTGTCGGCAAGACGCGCCTGTCGCTGGCCATCGCCGGCGGTCTTCTTGAGACCTTCCCGTCCGGTATCTTTCAGGTGCCGCTGTCCGCCGTTACCGAACCGACGCTGGTGCCGCCGACCATCGCGCAGACGCTGGGCGTTCAGGAATTTCCCGGGCAGTCGGCGATCGACGGGTTGAAGCACGCCATCGGCAATCGGCACATGCTGCTCGTCATCGACAATTTCGAGCAGGTCGTCGATGCCGCCGGAACGCTGGTCGACCTTCTGCAGACCTGCGAAAACCTGAAACTGTTGGTCACCAGCCGCGAGACGCTCAACGTTCCGTATGAGAGCGAGTTGGCGGTCTCGCCGATGACCTTGGCGGCCGCGGGCGAGACGGACGATCCGGATCGGCTTATGCAGTCGCCCGCCATCCGGCTGTTCGTCGAACGCGTCAGGGATTTCCAGCCGGACTTCGCAATCACGCCGGAAAACGCCTCGGCCATCGCGCAGATCTGCAGGAAGCTCGACGGCTTGCCGCTCGCCATCGAGTTGGCCGCGCCGCGCCTGAGGCTGCTCAGCCCCGACGACCTTCTCAAGCGGCTGACCCAGAGCCTGGACGCGCTGCAGGCTGGGCGCAGGGGGGCCGACCAGCGCCATCGGACGCTGCGCGATGCCGTAAACTGGAGCTATGATCTGCTTCCCCCGGGTGAGAAGGCGCTGTTCCGACGCGTGGCTGTGTTCGTCAGCGGTTTTCAGATCGAGACGGCCGAAGAGCTGTGTCACGATTTGGATCCGGCCGGTTTCGACGTTCTGGAAATGTTGTCGTCCTTGCTGAGCAAAAGCCTGCTGAGACGTGAAACGGCGGACGGGATGCCGCGGCTTCACATGCTGCAAACCGTGCGCGAGTTCGGCCTTGAGCGGCTGCGCCAGAGCGACGAGTATGACGCGTATCGCCAACGGCACGGCGATCATTTTCTCGCGCTTGCCGAGACACTGGCGCCGGATCTGCTGGGCCGCCAACAGCGCAGCTCGGTCGGACGCCTGTTGACCGAGACGGACAATCTGCGCGCGGCCCTGGTCTGGGCGTCCGAACAGCCCGAACCGGAGGCGACCGGTCGTTTGCTCGACGCGCTGCTCTGGCTATGGGTGCCGCGCGGCCAGTTCACCGAAGGCAGTGCCTGGGCGGATCGCGCGGTGGCGCAATTCGCCCAGGCAGAGCCAAGCCGGTCGCTGGGGCTGATCTACAAGGTCGCCGGATGGCTGAAGATGATGTCCGGCGATTATCCCGGCGCGCTGCCGCTTTGCCGGCGTGCTTATGAGATTTTCAGCCAGGTCGGCGACGAGGTGGAAGCCGCCCGCGCGCGCATGATGTATGGCATCACGACGGCGGCAACCGGTGGAGAAGAGGGCATAGCCCACGTCATGGGGGCGCTGGAACAGTCGCACGCCTCGGATGACCGGATCGGGGCCGCCGTGACATTGATCGCGATCGGCGAAGGCGCGCGACATGGCGGTGACATGGCGACCGCCCGCGACTTTTACGAAAAGGCGCTGACGCTGTTGCGCAACCTGGACAACACTTATTGGACCGCCGGCCTGCTGCTCAACTTGGCGCAGTTGAAGCTGCGCGACGGCGCGGTGGCCGATGCCATGAAACTCCTGGCCGAATCCATCGAATTGGGCCGCGAGTTCGACTATCCCATGGTCATCAACCTCTACGTCGTGATCATGGGTGCTGTCGCCCATGCCCAAGGGGACGCGGACCAGGGGGCTCGCTTGTTCGGTGCCGCCGACGCGCTGTTGCGCACGCTCGGGGCGGCGCTCGAACCACCGGATCAGGCGGAGTTCGACCGCTTCAAGGGCGAGGCGAAGACCGCGTTGGGTGAACAGCGGTTCGCGGCCTTGTTCGCCGAAGGCGCGTCATGGTCGCGCGACGAGACGATCGCGGCGGCAACCGCGCTGCACACCTGACCGCCGCCGGGCTCAGTCCTCGCGACCATGCAATGGGCACGGCGTGCGATTAGCCCACCGCCTGGTCGGCGCCATGCGCGGTGAGCAAGGCCTCATTCGCATCAGCCACGACCCTCTTCCTCGACCTCGGCGATCAGGTCTGCGGTTGTGACTTGCCGGCAATAGCCTTTGATCGCGCTTAGAGAATTCGCTTGTCGCTCTGGCGTGAGCGTCAGGCATGCGTCGGTCACCTGGGTTACCAGATAGCCCAGATCGCAGGCATCGCGAACCGCGCTCTCCACGCATTGGTCGGTCAGAAGACCCGATATCACCAGTTGGCGAATGCCCAGATTGCGCAGGATGTAGTCGATATGGGTCGAAACGAAGACTGATGACGACGTCTTCGGCAATACGATCTCATCACCCTGCGGTGCGATCTGGTCGATCACCCTGCCGTCCCAAGAGCCTTTGGGCACATGGAATCCGGTGATCTTGTAGTCAAGCGAACGGTCGCGGCCATCGACCGTCAGGCTCTCGATCACGGTAAACATGACCTCGATGCCCGCGGCCCGACAGGCCGCCTGCAGCGCTTTCATGTTTGGGATCACCCGGGCCTCAAGATCGGCGAAGAAAGCGCCGAAGCGAGCCTCGAACTCATGCGGCGGTGTGTTCTTGAACTCGCCGCCGTCGCGATGCGCGGAGAAGTTCTGCACATCGATGAACAGCAGCGCGCTGTCTCGTGGCACCAACGGGATGTCGCGTGACAGCGTCATCGAAGCCTCACCAGCCACCGTGTTGGCTGGGCAAGGCCGTCCGCCGAAGCCTGTGTCGCCGCCACATTGCACGAATTTGAAGAGGCATCGCGTCTTAAGTCAACACGACGTGCATCGCGTGGGATTATCGACCTCGAGCTCAAACCGACCATCTCGCTGTTCTCCGTTATATATGTTACATTATTGTCTACACAGTCATACTTGACATTTTTGATCCAATTCGGCCAATCTATGGCGGATGATCGATCTTGTTTGGATCGATGCCGGTCTCCTCGGATATGTTGGGCAGGCTCGGGGCCCGTAAGGCTAGTCATGGGATCGCTTCTTTCACCATCGCCCTTGGCGCTCGTGCCCTTTGTCAGTGTGGCACAGATGATGACGCTCGTGGGGCGCGTTGGCCTGGACACTCTGCTTAAGTCCCTGGCCGACCAGATCGAGGCGGACTTCAGGCGGTGGCCGGTTTTCGACAAGATGCCGCGGGTTCCCATCCATTCCCGCGACGGCGTGATCGAAGTCATGCCCACCTCGGATGGATCCTACTACAGCCTGAAATACGTGAATGGGCATCCGGCAAACCTGGCCCGGGGATACCAGACCGTGACGGCATTCGGGCTCTTCGCGCGGGTCGATACCGGCTATCCCCTGCTGCTGTCCGAGATGACCCTGCTGACGGCCTTGCGGACCGCGGCCACGTCCGCCCTTGCCGCCCGCTATCTTGCTTCACCGTCGGCGAAAACGATGGCCATCATCGGAAATGGGGCGCAGTGCGAGTTCCAGGCCGTCGCTTTTCGTGAGATCGTAGGGGTCGAGACGATCCATCTGTTCGACGTCAACCCTGACGCAACCGCAAAAGCAATGCGGAACCTGGCAGAGGTCGGCATCGACGCCAGGGCATTCGCCACACGTGAGGAGGCTGTCGCGCGCGCGGATATCATTACGACCTGCACCGCGGACAAGCGCAACGCGACGATTCTAACAGACAACCTTGTCGGATCGGGCCAGCACATCAACGCGATCGGCGGAGACTGTCCAGGCAAGACAGAACTGCATCGCGACGTCCTGCTGCGCGCGAAGATATTTACCGAGTTCACGCCACAATCCCGAATCGAGGGCGAGATCCAGCAGCTTGACGATGATTATCCCGTCACCGAATTGTGGCGGTTGATATCCGGCGATGCGCCGGGACGCGAGACTGAGCGCGACATTACGGTTTTCGACTCCGTCGGCTTCGCGATCGAGGACTTTGCGGCGCTGCGGGTGATCCACGATCTCGTTGGGCGTCATCCGGATTTGGCCGAACCGCTTGATCTGATCGCCGATCCCGATGATCCAAGGGACCTATACGGCATGCTGAAACGCGCCTTAGGGACCGCGGCATCCAACGGCGCTACAGACTAGATCCTCAGACAGTCCTTACTAAGAACCGGGCCGCACGCATGGCAGAGAAATACGACGCGAGTATTGTCGGTGGTGGCCACAACGGGTTGGTCTGCGCCTTCTATCTGGCGAAGGCCGGCTTCTCGGTGCGGGTTCTAGAGCGGCGGGACGTCGTCGGCGGCGCGGCCGTGACCGAGGAGTTCCATCCCGGATTTCGCAACTCCATCGCCAGCTATTCCGTGAGCCTGCTCAATCCAATGGTCATTGCGGACTTGGAGCTGGCGCGGCACGGCCTGGAAATCAAGGTCCGACCCGTGCCGTATTTCCAGCCGCACGCCGATGGCGGCTATCTCATGATCGATCGCGATCCGGACGAGACGCGCGCGCAGATTGCCAAGTTCTCGGCACGCGACGCGGACATCTACGGGTCCTTCCACGCCCGCCTGGAACGGGTCTGCGACTTCCTGCGCGGCCTGTTACTCAAGACGCCGCCCAACCATGGGGGCGGCTTGCGTCAGTTGTTGGCTGGCGCGGCTGCTGCCAATCACGCCCGCCGCTTCGGGCGCGAGGCCCAGCGCGACATCTACGATCTATTCACCATGAGCGCCGGGACGCTCTTGGACCAGTGGTTCGAAAGCGATGCGTTGAAGGGGGTCCTCGGCTTCGACGCTATCATCGGCAGTTTCGTCAGCCCCTACAGCCCGGGTTCGGCCTACGTCCTGCTGCACCACGTCTTTGGCGAGGTCAACGGGGTCAAGGGCGCCTGGGGACATGCTGTCGGTGGCATGGGCTCCATCACCCAGGCCATGGCGCGCGCCTGCGAAGAGCAGGGGGTTGAGATTACCTTGGGCGCAGCCGTCGGACAGGTGATGACCGAGGCTGGTGCGGTTCGCGGGGTCGAACTGGCTGATGGCGAAAGGATCGCCAGCGAACGCGTGGTCTCCAACGTCAATCCGAAGCTGCTGTTTTGCAATCTGATCGCCCCAGAGCATCTGGACGACGCCTTCCTTCGGCGGATGACGCAATGGACCTGCGGCTCCGGCTCGTTCCGCATGAACGTTGCGCTGTCGGAACTGCCCGATTTCACCGCCCTTCCCGGTCGGGAACCGGGCAAGCAGCATATGGCGAGCATTCTGATCTCGCCGTCTCTTCGCTACCTCGACGACGCCTACCTTGATGCCCGCACGCGCGGATGGGCGCGCAATCCTGCGATCGAAATGCACATCCCAAGTGTCATCGACGACACGCTCGCGCCGCCCGGCAACCATGTCGCAAGCCTGTTCTGCCAGCAATTCGCACCCGAATTGCCGGACGGAAGGAACTGGGCCGACCACCGCGAGGAGGTCGCCGATCTCATCATCGATACCGTTACCCGTTACGCGCCCAACTTCCGGGACGCTGTAGTCGGACGGTCCGCGCTGACGCCGAAAGACCTGGAAACCAAGCTCGGTCTCGTCGGCGGCGACATCTTTCACGGCGCGCTCACGCTCAATCAGATCTACAGCGCGCGCCCGGCGCTGGGACATGCGGATTATCGCGGCCCCCTGCGCGGCCTCTACATGTGCGGCTCCGGCACCCATCCTGGCGGCGGCGTGACGGGTGTGCCGGGACATAATGCGGCCCGGGAAATCCTGGCGGATCGGGGCGGCCTTTTTCGGCGCCGCGCGTCTTGACCCTGTATGCGTCCGCTACCGCGCCAGGATAGCGGTCTGGCCAAAAAGTCCCTGCGGCCGGATGACCAAGATGATGACGACCAGTGCCAGGACCAGCGCATCGCGATAGGCCGAGTAGTCGGGCGGCAGAAGTGCCCGGCACAAGACCTCCAGCGCGCCCAGAAGAAATCCGCCAACAACAGCGCCCGGCAAGCTTCCAACCCCGCCCAGCACCACGGCGATGAATGCCTTCAAGACCGGCAGGAAGCCCATCAGCGGATCGACCGAACTGCGCTGCGCGACCCAGAAGACGCCGGCGACTGCGGCCAAAAAGCCAGAGATCGCAAAGGCGGCGGCGACAACCGAGTTGGCGCGGACACCCATCAGCCGGCAGACTTCGAAATCCGATGCGGCGGCCCGCATTGCCATGCCGATGATCGTGCCGTTGTAGAAGGCCATCAGCGCCACCAGGATCGACAGGGTGACGATGATCGAGATGATCTGGGATCGTGCGACAAGGACGCCGATATCGACGGTGCCCATCAGCAAGGCCGGCGTTTCGAAGGTCAAGGGCCTGGCGGAAATCAGGTTCTGAAAGGCGACTTGAAGAATGACGCTGATGGCGAAGCTCGTTAGCAGCATGGTTGCCATGTTGGCACGGCGCACGGGCCGAAACCCGACGCGTTCGATGGCCACCGCCGCCAGGATCGCGACAGCGCAAGCCAACAGAACGGCCAGGGGGAACGACACCAGCGAAACGGCAAAAAGCAGCGTGTAGCCGGCGATCGTCATGAGATCGCCATGGGCGAAGTTGATCAGCCGCATGATGCTGAATACGACGGCCAGCCCCAGCGCCAGCAGCGCGTAGGTGCCCCCGACGCTCAACGCATTCACGACCTGTTGCAGCACGTCCTGCATAATAGCCGGTCCTTCGTCACGCTGCCGTCACGCCAAAATAGGCGCGAACGATTTCATCCAAATCCCTGGCGTCATTCTCGAAGTCCTGACGGACGATCCGTCCGCCGACCATTACATAGACCCTGTCGCAGTATTCGAAGGCGACGCGCACGTTTTGTTCGACCATCAGCACGCCGAGCCCGCTCTCGCGCAGTTTCGCCACGAGGGACAGGATGAAGGCTGTCATTTGGGGCGCGAGACCGAGCGAAGGTTCGTCGAGCAGCAACAAGCGCGGCCGCGACATGATGGCTCGGGCAATGGCCAATTGCTGCTGCTCACCCCCCGACAGGACCCCTGCGGGAGAAGCGATCCGATCGCGCAGGATCGGAAACAGGTCTAAAGCCCGATCCATCTCATGGGCCCGATCCCCCGGACTGAGCGTCGCACCGCCCAGTTTCAGGTTGTCCGCCACGGACAAGTCCGCGAACACCCGCCGTCCTTCCGGTGACAGGGTGAGGCCCCCTTTGACCACGTCTTCCGGGGCGGAGGGCAGGGGCTTGCCCGCAAACCGAATCTGGCCGCCGGTGCGGGGCGCAAGGCCCATGATGGCCCTGAGCGTCGAACTCTTGCCCGCACCGTTCGGCCCGATGAGCGCGACGGTCTCACGCGCGGAGACCGTCAGCGAGACGCCGCGCACCGCGCGGATGCCGCCGTAGACCACCTCGAGGTCATCGACGTTGAGCAGCGGCTCGCCCATGGGCTCGGTCTCCTGCCTCCGCCCCGACGTCAGCTTCAGGGGCTCGGCACCGTCGCCGGATCGGGTGCGAACTGTCCCAGCGACACGGCCTCGCCGCCGGCGACCTCGACCAGCGTGACGTCCCTGAGCGCGATGCGGTCCTGCCCGGCGAACGTGATGGTGGTGCCGGTGACGCCGTCGAAATCCACGATGGCGTCAAGGGCGTCCCGCACGGCCGGACCTTCGGTGCTGCCCGCTGCGGCCATGGCGGCAGCAAAGAGCTGGATCGCTTCGTAGCCCGTTGCCGAAAAGGCAAATGGCTCGTAGTCGCCGTACTGCGCTTCGTGTGCGCGGTAGAACGCCTCCAGGTCGCTACCCGGGGCCGGGAAACCCGCCATGGAGAACACCACGCCCTCCGCCGGATCGCCGATCCCAAAGGTGGTGGGCGAGTCGATGCCATCGGACCCCAGGACCGGCACGTCGGATCCGGCGGCGCGCAGCGCGGTGATGAAGGCCGGGAAATGGGGCTCGTAGGCGGAGGTCATCACCACATCGGGTGCGGGGTCGAGCGCGGCGATGGCCGTCGCCTCCGCCGTGAAGTTCTGCTGGTCGAAGGCATAGGTCGTCGTGCCCAGCAGGCTGCCGCCCCGCGCCTCGAAGGCTTCTGCGAACCATTGCGGCAGCAGATCCGTGTAGGGCGTGTCCGGCGATAGCAAGATGTGCGCCGTCTCGTAACCCTGCGCGATGGCATAGTCCGCGAGCACGGCCGCCTGCAACGTGTCGGCAGTTTTCAATTGGAACATGTACGGCCCGATTTCTCCGGCCAGGATGGGCGTGGAGGCACACGCGGCAATCATCGGGATTTCGGCCCGTGCCGCGATCTGCCCGACGGCGATTGCCGGATCCACATCGCACGGCACCAGCAGCGCTGACACCCCCTCGGCAACCAGTTCGCGCGCGACGACGGCCGCCGCCGCGGTTTCGGAACGCATGTCCCGGGCGATCAGTTCGATGGTGCCGAGGCCTTCGATACCGCCGGCGGCATTGATCTCGGCAACGGCCATCTCCGCGCCTTCCAGGACAGCGCCGTCGAAGAACGCGAGATATCCGGTCAGGCCAGCGGCAAAGCCGATCTGGATGTCCTCCGCGGCAGCCGGGGTCGCGGTTCCAAGCGCCACGGTGGTGGCCAGCGCGAGAGCTGACAGGGAACGAAGTCGAAAGTGAGTGTCGTCTTTCACGATGAATCCTCTCTGGTCTTGGTGGGTGTTAGAGGGTTTGGGCGGGGACCGTTCTAGCTGCGGTTCTTTCCGTCCATTCTGCGCTTTGGTCGGCTGTTGAGCGCCCGATGTAGGCATCGATGACACGCGGGTCGTTCAGGACCGCGTCCGGAGACCCGGCCGCGATCTGCTCGCCCTTGTCCAGAACCATGATCGTGTCCGAGAGCCTGGTGACAAAGGCCACATCGTGTTCGACCAGAACGATGGCGAGACCGAGCCTGGCTCGAATGTCTAGCAACGTCTCGCCAAGCGCCTCGGTTTCGGCCGTGTTCATCCCCGCCGCCGGCTCATCCAGCAACACGATCCTCGGCCGCATGGCGAGGGCGCGTGCGATTTCCAGCCGTCGCTGCGCCCCGTATTCGAGTTCTGCCGCGAAGCTGTCGGCACGTTCGGTCAGGTCGAGCAGATCCATCAACCGGTCGGCATGGGCATCCGCCTCACGTCCGCGCTCACCGGCGGCGACCGAGGCGGCGCGGATGTTCTCGCGAACGCTGAGATAGGAAAAAAGGCGGATGCTCTGAAAGGTGCGGGCAAGGCCCATGCGCGCGCGCGTGTGGGACGGCGCGCGTGTCACATCCCGTCCCGTAAGGACGATCTGCCCGCTGTCGACCGGCAGCGAGCCGCCAATCAGCGCCAGCAGCGTCGACTTTCCGGCGCCATTTGCGCCCAGGATACCAAGGATCTGGCCGGGTCGAACGGTCAGGCTGACTTGCGACACCGCATCCACGCCGCCGAAACTCTTGCTGATCGAGGCTACCTCCAGCAAGGGTTCACGAGACCTTCGCGCAACGCTGGCTGCCTCTTCCTCCGGCTCCGGCCGGCCCCGTGCGGGCGGCACCAGACGTCGCAACAGCGGCAGAGAGGCATCGATTTCCGACCGGCCCGCGATGCCGTTCGGCAGCCGGTACAGGCACAGGAGGATGGCGACGGCAACCCCCAGCGTGGTGAGGCCCAGGACCTCCGGCAGCTCGATGGCGCCGATCGTCAGGCCGCTTTCAGCACGGCGC
>JBCDFV010000037.1:0-42293 GCA_039177555.1 Pseudomonadota bacterium
CGACCGAACGCGGAAGTCGTGGCCGGGATACGAGAATGCCTTGCACAACGTCGTCGCAGCGTCCTAATCCTGGGCGTTACGCCAGAGTTTGCCGACTTGGCCGACGATGTTCTGGCGGTCGATTCCAGCGCCGACATGATCCGTGCGATCTGGCCGGGCGATACGGACAGTCGCCGGGCGATAGAAGGAAATTGGCAGGCTTTACCGTGTGAGGCAGCCTCTCGGCAGTCGGCGGTCTGCGATGGCGGTCTCACTCTGTTGCCTTTTTCGGACGGCTATGAGGCCGTGTTCGGTCAACTGGCACGGGTGCTGGAACCCGGCGGCCGAGCGGTAATTCGAGCTTTCTGTGTTCCTGAACCGTGCGAGTCGCTGGACGACCTGCAAAACGCAGCCTGGAACGGCGAGTTGCAGACCATTCACGCGTTGAAATTCCGGTTAGCGATGGCGCGAGTGGCGGAGCGCGAAACCGTCAACATCGTGCTTCGCGATGTCTGGGACGATTTTGCCACCCTCTTCCCCGATCGAGCCAAGCTGGCCGAGGCGACAGGCTGGTCGGCCCAAGCGATCGATACGATTGACTTCTATCATGAGTCCGACACGGTCTACAGCTATCCGACCGCCGATCGGCTTGCCGAACTGGCCAGTCCCTTTTTTGCCGATGTCTCATTGGTTCATGTCGGAACCTATGAGATGGCCGATCGCAGCCCCCTGCTTGTTCTCGACAAGGCCTAATCGGGCACGTCTCGACCTACCGGTCATCCTCGCCGATGGGATTCGGCCCCGCATAGGTCCAGCGGTAGTCCGGCGGCGTCGGGCCTTTGTTGCGGCCGCCCTGTTGGCGTTGTTCCCAGGCATGGGCGAGGATGCCGACCGACCGCGACAGGCAAAACAGGCCCCGCGCCAACGGCGGGTCGAAGCCCAGCTCGGCGTAGATGACGGCGGTCGCCCCATCGATGTTCATGGGCACCGGCTTGCCTTTTTGTTCCGCCAGTGTCGACTCGATCGCTCTGCCGATGGCCGCGAACCGACCGTCGCAGACGCCGTCGCCGACCGCCTGATCGACCATCGCGAAAAGCCTGGGTGCGCGTGGGTCGACCGGCTTGTGAAAGCGATGGCCAAAGCCGGGGATGAACGCACCGCGGTCGCTCTGCCAGCGGTCGACCACCGCCTGGGCCGCGTCCGGGCCGCCGGCTTCGTCGACCATGCGATAAAGCTCGATCGCCTGCTCGCCGGCGCCGCCATGCACGTCGCCCAGCATGTTCACCGCGCTGGCCATGGCGTTGTTGAGCGGCAGGCCGCACGTCACCGCCATACGGGCGGCCGCGATGGACGGTGCCTGTGGCCCGTGATCGACCGCCGCGACCAGCGCCGCCTCGAACAGCGCAGCCTGTCCTGCGCCCGGCAGATCGCCGCGCAGCATCAGCCAGATCATCTGCGGGAACGAGACGTTGCCGATCAGCGTTTCGATCGGTTGGCCACGCAAGCGGATCTTGCCTGGCGCCATGTCGATGATATCGGTGCGCCACCAGTCGGCGACATCGCTCATATCACGCCCTCCTGTCTCAGGCGCTCCATCTCGCCCGGATCGACGCCAAGCGCCCCGTAGACTTCATCATTGTGCTGGCCCAGCTCCGGCGGAGGCGCGTTGACGGAAGGTGCCTCGCCGTCAAGCTTCACGCCGGTTCTAACCACCGAGATATCGCGCCCAACGCCGGGCGCGTCGGCGAAGCTGGCCAGCATGCCGCGGCCGGCGATCTGGGGATGGGCCAGCACCTCCGGCACCGTCAGCACCGCGCCGGCCGGCACGCCGATCCGGTTCAATTCGCGCGCCCAGTCCTGGGCCGGTCTGGTCATCAGCGTCTCCTCCAACTCCGCCTTCAGCTTCAGGCGGTTCGCCTTGCGATCCTCGCGGTTCGCGTATTCCGACCGGTCAATCAGGTCGTCGCGTCCGAGATGACGGGCCAGCAGGTGCCATTGCTCGTCCTTGTTGGCGGCGATGTTGACCAGGCCGTCGGCGGCCCGGAAGGCGCCGGAAGGTGCGGACGTCGTGTTCTCGTTGCCGTGGGCGGCCGGCTCCACACCGGCGATCAGATAGTTGGAGACGGCCCAGCCCATGGTCGCGATCGTGGCCTCAAGCATCGAGATGTCGATGAAGGCGCCGTGTTCGCGATCGTTCAGCGCGGCGGTTATGGCGAAGGCCGCCGTCATGCCGCCAATCGTATCGGCGATCGGATAGCCGACCCGCAAGGGCGCGCTGGCCTCATCCCCCGTAATGGCCATGACGCCGGACGCGCCCTGGATGATCTGATCGTAGGCCGGGCGCCCCACCCAGGGCCCGTCTTGCCCAAAGCCAGAGATGGCACAATAGACGAGCGATGGCTTCATCTGTTTCAAAACCGGGTAACCGACGCCCAGCCGTGCCATCACGCCGGGCCTGAAATTCTCGACCAGCACGTCGGCCGTGGCGACCAGGCGTTTTAGCAGCGCCTTGCCGTCTTCATGCTTCAGGTTCAGCGTGACGGACTTCTTGCCGGCATTCTGGGCCAGGAACGACACGCCCATTTTGGCGGCGTTCAACTCCGGATCGGCGCCCAACTGCCGCGCAAGATCGCCGCGCCCGACCGCTTCGACCTTGATGACCTCGGCACCCAGATGCGCGAGCTGGTGGCAGCAAAACGGGCCCGCCAATACGTTGCTTAGGTCAAGAACGCGGACGCCGTTGAGCGGAGCGTTCACAACTGCTTCTCCTCAAGAGGGCGCGTACCCGGCGCCGGTTCGCCACAGCAAAGCCCAGCGACGACGGGGGTGCAAGGGAGGTCGGGGGCGGCGATGTCAGATGTCCAGCGGCGAGGTGCGGCCGCTGTCCTCCAACTCCCAAGAAGCTGTCCAGCGTGTGCCAGTGCGTTCGATCACGAGATAGTTGCGCTCCGCCACGTAGACCCGCTTATGGCCCGGTAGGGGTCTTAGACGGATAGGTTTGTCGGGTAGGGGATCTTCTCCGAACTTGGCCAGCCAGCCGAGGCCGCTGGCGTAGACCTCCGGCGGCGGCGGGTGAGCGATGCCGGATGCCACCAGCTGATGCAGCGTGCCGCCGCCATCCAGCGCCATTTCCGCCCGCGTGGCCAAATGGATTTCGCCTGAAAGGACGGTGTAGGCACTGCCGTTCTTCGCCGCCGCCTGGTCAAGCAGGGTCAGAAAGCGTCGCCATTCCTCGCGATGCGCCCGGCTTTGCCATTGGTCCCTCAAGTCGTCCTCATAGCGCCTGAGCTTCGGAACCACACCGATCAGCCGTTCGATCCAACTCAGCCTTGGGCCAAGCAGGGGCACACTGGACATGATGAGCCGTCTGGCGGGTGGCGGCGTTCGCCTGACTGCATCCTCGGTCGCGGCCCAGCCGTCGGGGCCCATGACGCGGTCCGGCCGGCGCTCGCTGCGCAGATCGGGCGCAATGACGTCGAAGCCGGGGAACGAGAGCCATTGCGTTAAACTCTTGCCGGTTGCGGCCGGCGCCTCCGTTGTCCCCATCTGGAACGCCATGAACATGCGCCGAGCCACCTCAAACAGGCCCCGGCCGACCGGGCTGTCGAGCAGTTCGGCCGGATGGCTGCCCCAGCCGTCGATGATGTCATGGTCATCCCACATCATCACCGACGGTATGCAGGCCAGAAGCCGGGCAATCGCGGGCTGGCTGTAGAGGTTGGCGTAACGCTGAAACAGGTATCGTTCCGCCGCCCCACGCACCTCGTCGGTGAAGTCGTAGCCGGCCTTGTCCTCGAGATCGGCATCGGCCCAGGCGGCGAGGGTCGGATGGGCCTGCACGACTTGATCGGCATAGAGCTGGTCGCCGCCATGCAGCATGAGGCTGAAAGGCGCGTGGTCGTGTTCCTCACCGAGCCGGCGCCACATCCGGTTCCTCTCTTCGGTCGAGACACTGGCGTCTTCGTGTTCCTGGCCATTGCAGGAGACATAGGCGACGCGGACATCGCCGGTCAGGTCGCTCGCCACCTCATGGCACGCGTTCCCCAACCGATAGAAGGCGAGATGGTCAAGCGGGAGGTGGAAGTCGTACCGCCAAACGACGCGGTCGAAGGCGTCTATAAGCTCAGTCGGATCAACCGCCTCACCGTCCATTGGCCGCAGCGTTGGCGGTCTCGCCTCGGATGTAGAAATGACGATTGCGCTGAGGTGCTGCCGGTCCGCGTGGACACCCCGTGCAAATAGAATCGGACCTAAGGTTGCCGGCATTGTCATCGAACTGACCTAGCAGGTCGCGCGGGCGGTAGAAAGGCACGAGCGGCGAACACAGCCGGCCGCTGACTCGCCGGGGCATGTCGGCTAGGGCATCGCTCGATCGATTGGAAGCGCTTCGTGATCCAAAAGATCGAACAAAACTGCCCTATCTTATTCAAAAATAGAGCAATTTTGACCGACCATTCCCGACCTCTTGGTTCACAATAGTTGGTCATCGCTCTACTGTCGGCATTCATCACTGAAAAGCCGATTCTGTCCAGCGAGGTCACCATAAGTCCTTGCCATGGCGGTCAGCCATGCGCCGGACCGCACCTGGCATCAAGGCAATGAAGTGGTTCGGCCTGGACCGCGTTCAAAAAAACGCACCATTGCCCGCGAACGCGGCGAAATCAACGAGGTGGAGGACAATGACGACGCTTGACCAAATTCTGCTGGGGACAGTCCTGCTGATCATCTGCTCCCTGCTGCACGTCGTGGTTCTCGTCTGGTCGGTTGACGTGCTTCAGAAGTTCGGCCACCGGTTCTCCGAACTTGCGACCGCCCGGCATCAGGGCTTGCTGATCGGCGCGCTGTTTGCGACCGTCGTGTTCTCACATACGCTGCAAGTCTGGATCTGGGCCATTGCCTTCGTCGTGCTCGGCGCGATCGACGGTTTGAGCCAGTCGATCTATTTCGCCCTGACGAGCTACACGACGCTGGGCTATGGCGACGTGACGCTGGGTCCGGCGTTTCGGGTCTTCGGCGCCATGTCGGCCGTCACCGGGTTGTTGACGTTCGGTCTAAGCACCGCGTTCCTGGCCGGCCTATTGGCACGGCTTCTGCCACGTTCCGAAGACTAGGTCATGAAGTACTGGTTGAAGCCGCGCATTGACCGCGCAGCCATCAGGTCTCGTCCAGGCGCGTCAACAAGGCCGCGATTGAGATGAAACGGATCCGAAACCGTTCCGGATCGTCGGTCATCGCCTGTTCGACGCGCGCGAATGCGTGGTCGATCAACCGATCCAGGTTAGGGTGACCCGACAAGGCCTGCCGGATCATGGCTTCCGTGAAGGCGCGGAAGTAGTTCACGCCAGCGCGGGCATAGGTTGCAACATCGCCGGTTCGCCTGAAGTCCTGCTCGAACGGCATCGGCACTTCGTAGTCCTCGGCGCGGTCCAGCCGGAAGAGCGAGCCCAGTTCGGCCTTTGGACCGGAGACCAGTTCGGTCAGTTGTTCGACAGTTCGATAGTAGACCGGTGAATAGTATCGCTCGTAGCTGTCCCGATCGATGATGTCCATATCGATCGTTTCCAACAGCGCGTCGTTCAGGGCGTCGTAGGTGCAGGCGCCGGCCCACAAGCCATCCTTCGCGCCGAAGCACTGCATCAGCAACCGGCCGCCTGGCACCAGTTCCGCCGCCCGGGCGCGATAGAAGCGCCGCATGTCGTCGTCAAGCTGATCCGTGAAGATCGCGCGTTCGGCATCGCTGACACTGCCCTTGGCATCGGGCAAAAAAGGGCCGTTGGCGATGATATGGTTTGACAGGCGCTCGACAGGACGCCGGCTTAAATAGCCGACTGAGTTGAACGTGGTCGCGACATGCACTGAGTTGCGCGGCAGCAACGGGTCGAACATGTCGCCGCCAACGGCTGCCGAATAGACCGCCGGATCGTCGAAGGCCGATCGGCCGTCGGGCCGAAGCGCTGCAAACAGGCGCCCGAAATCGTTGGTCGGCAAGTCGATGAAGAGTGTCTGAATGGGCCGTTTCGACGTTGTCCGCAAGGCCCCGATGACCCGCCGCATCGCCGCTAAGGAGTTACGCCCCTCCGAACAGCCAAAATCGGCGATGCCAACGGCCGGTGCGACGTCTTTGAACGAGCGCTCTGCCAGCGCCGACTCTAGCCAGGAGAGCGGCAGGTCGGCCGCGGCCCATTGCGGGGCAGAGTTGCGGTCGTAGAAGCCACCGCCGACCATTCCCGTGACAACAGACGTCATAAGCCGCGGCTCAACGGTTCCGTTCCCGCGCTGTGGTCGAGCAAGCAGGGGGCTTTCGGGCAAGCGGCCATGGAGAGCCGCTCAGGCCCGCTTTCGGCCTTCTTCCGCGCGCCCGAGATAGCTGGCCAGATACTGGCCCGTGTAGCTGCGGTCGATCGCGGCGACCTTTTCCGGGGGACCCTCGGCAACGATCTCGCCGCCGCCATCGCCGCCCTCCGGACCCAGATCGACGATCCAGTCCGCGGTCTTGATGACCTCCAAATTGTGCTCGATCACGATCATCGTATTGCCCTGGTCGGTCAGCTCGTGCAGCACCTCCAACAACTTGCGCACATCGTCGAAATGCAGGCCCGTGGTCGGCTCGTCCAGGATGTAGAGCGTGCGCCCGGTGGCCCGGCGCGACAGCTCCTTGGCCAGCTTCACGCGCTGCGCCTCGCCGCCCGACAGGGTCGTGGCCGGCTGGCCGATCTTGATGTACCCGAGGCCGACCCGGCGCAGGGTTTCCAGCTTGTCCCGGATCGATGGCACGGCCTTGAAAAAGGTCGCACCTTCCTCAACCGTCATATCAAGAACATCGGCAATCGATTTGTCTCGATAGAGAATTTCCAGCGTCTCGCGATTGTAGCGGCTACCCTGGCAGACATCGCACTGGACGTAGACGTCCGGCAGGAAGTGCATCTCGATCTTGATCACGCCGTCGCCCTGGCAGGCTTCGCAACGGCCGCCCTTGACGTTGAACGAGAACCGGCCCGGTCCGTAGCCGCGCGCCTTGGCTTCGGGCAGGCCGGCGAACCAGTCTCGGATCGGCGTGAAGGCGCCGGTATAGGTCGCGGGGTTGGACCGGGGTGTGCGGCCAATCGGCGACTGGTCGATGTCGATGATCTTGTCGAGATGCTGGATGCCGGTGATCTTGTCATGCTCGCCGGCATGTTCGCGCGCGCCGTTCAACTGCTTGGCCAGCGCCTTGTACAAGGTCTCGACCACCAGGGACGATTTGCCGCCGCCGGACACCCCCGTAATGCAGGTCAGCACGCCCAGCGGCAGGGCGAGATCCACATCCTTCAGATTGTTGGCCCGGGCGCCGAACAGCTTCAGCACCTTGCCGCGCTTGCCCTTGCGGCGGGTCTCCGGCACCGGGATCTGGCGCATGCCAGTGAGGTACTGGCCCGTCAAACTGTTCGGGTTGGACATGATCGCCGGCGGTGGGCCGCTAGCAACCAGTTGGCCGCCATGCACGCCAGCGCCTGGCCCCATGTCGAGCACATGGTCGGCGCTGCGAATGGCATCCTCGTCATGTTCGACCACGACCACCGTGTTGCCGAGGTCGCGCAGCCGGCGCAGGGTCGCCAACAGCCGGTCGTTGTCGCGCTGGTGTAAGCCGATCGAGGGTTCGTCCAAGACATAGAGAACGCCCGTGAGGCCGGAGCCGATTTGCGAGGCCAGGCGAATGCGCTGGCTCTCCCCGCCGGACAGGGTGCCTGAGGTGCGCGACAGGGTCAGATAGCCGAGGCCGACACTGGACAGGAAGCCCAGGCGCTCGTTGATCTCCTTCAGGATGCGATAGGCGATTTCCTGGTCTTTGGCCGACAGCTTGTCGTTCAGGCCGGCGAACCATTCCGTGGCCTGGCCGATTGACAAGTCGGCCACCGCGCTGATGGTCATCATGTCGATCTTAACCGCCAGCGCCTCCGGCTTCAGCCGCTGACCTTGACAGGTCTCGCACAGCATGGCGTTTTGGTACTTGCCCAACTCGTCGCGCACCCAGGAACTGTCGGTTTCGCGGTAGCGGCGCGTCATGTTGGGCACGATGCCCTCGAACGCCTTGTTGGTTTTGTACGACCGCAGGCCGTCGTCATATTCCAGCGGAATGGTCTTGCCGCCGGAGCCGTAGAGGATGACCCGGCGAACCTTGTCCGGCAGGTCCGTCCAAGGCGTGGTCATCGCGACGTCGAAGTGCCGGGCGATGCTCTCCAGCGTTTGGCGGTAGTATTGCGAGGACGAGTTGGCCCAGGGCGCGATAGCTCCGCCGTCCAGGCTCTTGGTCTCGTCCGGCACGATCAGATCCGGGTCGAAGACCAGCTTGGTGCCCAGCCCGTCACAGGCCGGACAGGCGCCGAACGGGTTGTTGAACGAAAACAGCCTGGGCTCGATCTCGTCGATCGTGAAGCCGGAAACCGGGCAGGCGAACTTCGCCGAGAACACGGTCCTCTCGCCGGTCGTGGCGTTTTCGGCAAAGCACAGGCCGTCGGCCAGCTCCAGCGCGGTTTCGACCGAATCGGCGATGCGGTTGCCTAACCCGTCGCGCAGCACCAGCCGGTCGACCACGACCTCGATATCGTGCTTAACCTTCTTGTTGAGGGCGGGGGCCTCGTCGATCTCGTAAAGCTCGCCGTCGATCTTCACCCGCTGGAAGCCGCGTTTGCGCAAGTCCGCCAGTTCCTTGCGGTACTCACCCTTGCGGCCGCGCACGATCGGCGCCAGCAGGTAGAGGCGCGTGCCTTCCTCCATCGTCAGGATGCGGTCGACCATCTGGCTGACCGTCTGGCTTTCGATCGGCAGGCCGGTGGCGGGCGAGTAGGGGATGCCGACCCGCGCCCACAACAGGCGCATATAGTCGTAGATCTCGGTCACCGTGCCGACGGTGGAGCGCGGGTTGCGGCTGGTCGTTTTCTGTTCGATCGAGATCGCCGGCGACAGGCCCTCGATCGAATCGACGTCCGGCTTCTGCATCAGTTCCAGGAACTGGCGCGCGTAGGCCGACAGGCTCTCGACATAACGCCGCTGGCCCTCGGCATAGATCGTGTCGAACGCCAGCGACGACTTGCCGGAGCCGGACAGGCCGGTGATCACCACCAGGCTGTCGCGCGGCAAATCGACGTCGATATCCTTAAGATTGTGCTCACGCGCACCGCGCACGCTGATCGACTTGTGCATACACATCCACCGGTTCGGGATGGCGCAGCGGGCAGAATGCCACACCAGCCGACAATATGGGCGAGGGGGGCGGAAAAAGCGACTCCCGCTCCGCGAGGTCGGCGGCCTGCCGACAGCCTGCTGTCAGCAGACGGATCGCCATCCTTTACTTATCGTAACCAATTCCTTACGTAAGAGATTCCTAACAATAGGAGACGATCGTGACTCAAGCTATCGTGTACGGAATTCCGCTCAGCAGCTATACGCGTTCGGCCTTGATGATGCTTCACGAAAAGGGCGTCGATCACAGGTTGGAGCCGATCGAGCTGCGCTCCGAGGCGCTGTATGCGCGCCATCCGTTCGGCAAGATCCCGGCCTTTCAGCACGGCGACGTCCAGCTGTTCGAAACCAGCGCGATCGGCCACTATGCCGATGCGGCCTTCGACGGCCCGGACCTGCAACCGGCCGATCCGGTCGGCAAGGCCAAGATGGCCCAATGGACCAGCGCCATCATTGATTACATCTACCCGCAAGCGATTCCCGGCTATCTGTTGAAAAAGCTCTTCGCGTCGGAAGGCGGGCCCGACGAGGCGGCGTTGGCGGCGGCACGGGAGAAGCTGGTGCCCCAACTCGACGCCATGAACAAGGCCTTGGAAGAGAACCCCTATTTCGCCGGCGACGCGCCAAGCATCGCGGACTATCTGGCCTTCCCGATTATTTGGTACTTGCGTTCCGACGCGGAAGTTGGCCCCATGATCGCCGAACGTCAGGCGCTTGCCGACTGGGCCGAACGCATCGACCAGCGGGACAGCGCCGCGGCCACCGTGCCGCCACCGCCGCCATCATCGTGACGGACGGTGCCGGCGCCTAACCAGGCCCAGAGGGATCAGGCAACCAGGACATGGCAGGAAGCGTTAACAAAGTCATTCTCGTCGGCAATCTCGGGCGCGACCCGGAGGTCCGGACCATGCAAAGCGGCGGACGGGTGTGCAACCTGTCCGTCGCCACCTCCGAGAGCTGGAAGGACCGCAACTCCGGCGAACGTCGGGAAAAGACCGAATGGCACCGGGTGGTCATCTTCAACGACGCCTTGGTCGGCGTCTGCGAGCGCTATCTGCGCAAGGGTTCCAAGGTCTATCTCGAAGGCCAGTTGGAAACCCGCAAATGGACCGACCAGTCCGGCCAGGAGAAGTACACGACAGAGGTGGTCTTGCGCCCCTACCGCGGCGAACTGACGATGCTGGACGGACGCCAGGATTCGGCGGGCGGCGGCTATGACAGCGGCGGGATGCGGGACGATGGCGGCCAGCGCGGCGGCCAGTCGGGCGGCGGCTATGCCCCAGGTCCCAACAACGACGACCTGGACGACGAGATCCCGTTCTGACGCTGCGCGAAGTTCGCAAGGCTCTTCGGGACCTTCGAGGCGATCGGCAAGCAGGCGTCAACGATCTGCTTGCTGTGGTTCCGGCGCGTCGATGCCCTTGCCCTTACGCTTGCGATGCAGGCGGATCGCGCGGTCCAGGATCAGCGCGAGCATCAGAATGCCGATAAACGCCGACAGCAACAGCAGGACGCCCTCAAGGCTGGGCTCGCGCAGCACCCGTTCCATCACGTCGCCGAACAGGCTGACGGCAAAGGCGTAGGGCACCATGCCGACCAGCGAGCCGACGAAATAGTCGCTGAAACGGACATGCGACGCGCCGGCCATCAGATTGATCGCCCCGAAGGACGCCACCGGCGTCATGCGCAGTATGGCGACGGTGGTGATCCCATGGTTGCCCATCTGCTGGCTCAGCCGATTCACCGTTTGGCCGCCGAAGCGGCGTAGCGTGTCCTGGCCCAGATAGCGCCCCAGAACAAACATGACGCTGGCGGCGAACATGCCGGCGGCCACGGCCAAAACGAAGCCCCACCAGGCTCCGTACAAGAGACCGGTCACCGCGATCATGATCGTGAAGGGAAAAACCACCAGCCCGGCGATGAGGTAGCAGAACCCAACAGCCAATGGCGCCCACCAAGACGCCGCCCAGGCCCGTGCGACGTCGAGCAGGTCCGCCGTATTGGTCAGCCGATCAAGCGGCGTCAGCGTCCAGGCGCAAACGATCGCCGTCAAGAGGCCCAGCAGGATGACAATCTTTGTGAAGCCGCGCCGTGACACGCTTGTTTCTCCAGGATTTTTGCGAGGCTGGATTTCGATCCCGGCCCGCCCACCTTAGTATAGCGGTTCGGCGATAGGCAAAAAGGGAAGGGGCTCATGGCACCGGACACAGTAGCGGGACGCAGCGCAATACGGGACCTGTTAATGCTGGTTCTGTTTGCCGGTGGCTGCCTGGCCGTCGGATCTGCGATCGGGTCGATGACCGGGCCCGCCATTGAGGGCTGGTTCGACACGTTGGTCCTGCCCAGCTTTCAGCCGCCGAACATCGCGTTTCCTATCGCCTGGACGATCCTCTATCTGTTGATGGGCACGGCGGCTTGGCTGGTCTGGCGACGCTATGGCTTCGCCGAGGCGCGGGCGGCCTTCTGGCTATTCGGCATTCAACTGGTGCTCAACTTTGCCTGGACGCCCGTGTTCTTCGGCGCGCGGTCGATTGGCGGTGGGCTGATCCTGATCGTCATCATCCTGCTCGCAGTTTTGGCGACGACGATCGTTTTTTGGCGCAAGGCCGTATTGGCCGGGGTGCTGTTCTTGCCCTATGTCGGCTGGGTCGGCTTCGCCACGTTCCTCAACTTCACGATTTGGCGCCTGAATCCCTGAATGGGAGCGGCATTGCCGCTATGCGCTTTGTGACCGGGCGGCTACCCTAAACACCTGTTAGGGTCGCGGCCCATCACGAAAACGCGCTGCGATGACCATGTATCAGGTACCGATCCAGGCCGGCCGGAGCTGGCTTTGGGCCCGGCTGCGCCGCCATACCGGCGAGTTGCTGCGGTTGGCCGTGCCTGTCGTGATCTCGCGGCTGGGCATCGTCACCATGGCCATGGTCGACACCCTGTTCGTCGCCCGTTTCAGCGAGATCGAACTGGCCTATCAGAGCATCGGCCTGGCGCCGACCAACTCGATCTTGATGATCTCCATCGGTCTGATCCTGGGCGCCTTGGTGGTGACGTCGAATGCCTTCGGCGTGGGCGACTATCGCGAATGCGGCGCGATCCTGCGCCGGTCGATTCCCTATGGTTTGGCGATCGGTCTGATGGGCATGGTCTTGTGTTTCTTCGGCACGCCCTTCCTGCTGTTGACTGGTCAGACGCCGGATATTGCGGTCGGCGGCGGCGAGGTCATCCTGATCATCGGTCTGGGCCTGCCCTGGCTGTTGGTCTTCAATCTCGGCCTGTTCTTCTTGGAGGGCATCAAGAGGCCCATGCCGGGCATGATCATGATGCTGGCGGCCAACCTGTTGAACATCCTGTTGAACTGGATGCTGGTTTTCGGCCATTGGGGATTTCCGGCGATGGGCGCCACAGGGTCCGCATGGGCGACCACGCTGATCCGCGTCTTCCTGGTCGCCGTCATGCTTATCTTTCTCTGGCGCATGCACGATCGGCACAAGTTCGGTTTGGGTTGGCCGACGCTGCGCGGGTGGACGAAATGGCGGCCACAGCGTCGCATCGGCTATGCCGCCGGGACCAGCATCGGGCTGGAGGGCATGGCCTTTTCGGTGCTGAACCTGTTTGCCGGGCTGATCAGCGTGGCCGCGCTCGGCGCCTTTGCCATCGCGCTCAACATTCTGGCGCTGATCTTCATGGTCGCGCTGGGACTGGCGTCGGCGACCGCCGTGCGTGTCGGCATCGCCTATGGCAGGCAGGATGTGCCCGACATGGCGCTGGCCGGTTGGACGGGCCTGGCTGTCAACACCATCGTCATGATCCTGTTCGGCGTCGTCATCGCGGTCTATGGCTGGGACATCGCCAGCCTCTACAACGAGGATCCGGTCCTGGTCGGCTTGGCCGGTGCGCTGATCGCGTTCAGCGCCTTCATCCTGATCCTGGATGGCGGTCAGGTTGTCGTTGCCCATGCATTGCGCGGACGGCACGACAATGTGGTCCCGACGATCAGCCACGCGATTTCCTATTTCGGCGTGATGGTGCCGGTGGGCTGGCTGTTGGGCGTGGTCTGGGAGCGTGGGGCCATGGGCCTGTTTGAGGCCATCTTGATCGGCAGCGCGGTGTCGTTCGGCCTTTTGACCTACCGCTTCTACCGCCTGTGCAGGCGGGACCGGCTGGCGGCGGCGAAGGCGGCACCGCAGCCTGACGCGCCGGTTTGTTAGCAGGTGCAAAATCGTGCTAGGGTAGCCATATTAGCCAAAGCGGCAGATGGCCGCGATTCGCCCCTAGCACCGATCTCCTAGCGTGACAGACCAGAACGACCCGCAGAACCCGCCGCCGGCGGCCAGCATCGCGCCCGTCACCATCGAGCAGGAGATGCGCCGGTCCTATCTCGATTACGCCATGAGCGTGATCGTGGCCCGGGCGCTGCCGGATGTGCGCGACGGGCTGAAGCCGGTGCACCGCCGCATTCTCTACGCCATGAAGCGCGGCGGCTACGACAGCACGAAGTCCTACAGCAAGTCCTCGCGCATCGTCGGCGACGTGATGGGGCAGTTCCACCCCCATGGCGACGGCGCGATCTACGACGCCATGGTACGCATGGCGCAAGATTTCTCCATGCGCGCCATGCTGATCGACGGGCAAGGCAATTTCGGCTCCATGGACGGCGATCCGCCGGCGGCCATGCGCTACACCGAGGCGCGGCTGGCCAAGATCGCCGAAACCATGCTGGAGGATATCGACAAGGACACGGTCGATTTCCAGGCCAATTACGACGAAAGCACCGAGGAACCGACGGTCCTGCCGGCGCGCTTTCCGAACCTGCTGGTCAACGGCGCGGGCGGCATCGCCGTCGGCATGGCGACCAACATTCCGCCGCACAATCTGGGCGAGGTGATCGACGCCTGTTTCGCGCTGATCGACAATCCCGAGATCGACGACGAAAGCCTGCTAGAATACGTGCCCGGCCCGGATTTTCCGACCGGCGCGCTGATTCTCGGCCGCTCCGGCATTCGCTCGGCCTATCTGACCGGGCGCGGCAGCGTGGTGATGCGGGCACGGGCGACGATTGAGGAAATCCGCAAGGACCGCGATGCGATCGTGGTCACGGAAATCCCCTATCAGGTCAACAAATCCCGGCTGGTCGAGCGCATCGCCGAGGTCGTGCGCGAAAAGCAGGTCGAAGGCATCAGCGATCTGCGCGACGAAAGCGACCGCGACGGCGTGCGGGTCGTCGTCGAGCTGAAGCGCGACGCGGTTGGCGACGTGGTCTTGAACCAGCTCTACCGCTACACGCCGCTGCAGACCTCGTTCGGCGTCAACATGCTGGCGCTGAACGGCGGCCGGCCGGAACTGTTGACGTTACGTCAGGTGCTGGACGCCTTCATTGCCTTCCGAGCCGAGGTGATCACCCGGCGGGTCACCTTCGAACTGTCCAAGGCGCGCGAGCGTGCCCATAACTTGCTGGGGCTGGGCGTCGCGGTGGCGAACATCGACGAGATCGTTGCCCTGATCCGCCACGCGCCGGACCCCCAAACGGCGCGCGAGCAACTGACGTCAAAGGCCTGGCCGGCGCATGATGTCGGCCCCTTGATCCGATTGGTCGACGAACCGGACCGGCCTCTCCTGGAGGACGGCACCTACTATCTCTCCGATGCCCAGGCCCGCGCGATCCTGGACCTGCGCCTGCACCGCCTGACAGGGCTGGAGCGGGACAAGATCAGTGACGATTTGCGCGAGGTCGTCGACCAGATCGCTGAGTTCCTGGCCATCCTCGCCGATCGCGACAAGCTGTTCGCCATCCTGCGCGAGGAACTGATCGAGATCCGCGAGAAGTTCGCCGACCCGCGCCGGACCGAAATCGAGGACATGGAGTTCGAGGCCGATATCGAGTCCTTGATCCAGCGCGAAGACATGGTCGTGACCGTCACCAATGGCGGCTACATCAAGCGCGTGCCGCTGTCGACCTATCGCGCCCAGCGTCGCGGCGGCAAGGGCCGCGCGGGCATGCAGACGAAGGAAGAGGATTTCGTCAGCGAGCTGTTCATCGCCAACACCCACACGCCCATCCTGTTCTTCTCGTCGCGCGGCATCGTCTACAAGATGAAGGCCTATCGCCTGCCCATGGGTGCGCCGCAATCGCGCGGCAAGGCGCTGGTCAATCTGCTGCCCCTGCAGCAGGGCGAAAGCATCTCGACCGTCATGGCCCTGCCGGAGGATGAGGAAAGCTGGGGCGATCTCGACATCATGTTTGCCACCGCCTCTGGCAAGGTGCGGCGCAACAGCCTGTCCGACTTCACCCAGATCAACCGCAACGGCAAGATCGCCATGAAGCTGGACGAGGGCGACAGCCTGATCGGCGTGGCGACCTGCGGCGAGGATCAGGACGTCTTGCTGGCCACCCATCTTGGCATGTGCATCCGCTTCCCGGTGGGTGACGTCCGCGTCTTCGCCGGCCGGACGGCAACCGGCGTGCGCGGCATCAAGCTGGGCAAGGGTGACCGGGTGATCTCGATGTCGATCCTGAAGCATCTGGACGCTACGCCGGAGGAGCGCAAAGCCTATCTGAAGCTGGCCAACGCAGCGCGCCAGGCGGAAGGCGAGGAGACCGACGGTGCGGACTCCGTCGAGGCGGAAGTCGAGCTCACCGACGAGCGGTACACGGAGTTGGAAAACAGCGAAGAGTTCCTGCTGACGATCTCCGACTCAGGCTTTGGAAAGCGCAGCTCCAGCCACGGTTACCGCCTGACCAACCGGGGCGGCAAGGGCATCTGGACGATGGAGATGGGACGCCGTAACACGGCCATCGCCGCCTGCTTCCCTGTTGACGATGGCAACGAAATCCTGCTCGTGACCGATGCCGGTCAGCTCATCCGCTGCCCTGTGGACGATATCCGCATCGCGGCGCGCAAGACGTTGGGTGTCACCATCTTCCGTATCGACGAGGACGAACGGGTCGTCTCGGTCGCCCGCTTTGCCGAAGACGAGGACGAAGACGCCGAAGGCGAGACGGAAGGCGAAACCGAAGCCGACGACGGTGAGGACGCCGCCGCACCGGACGACAAGGCGTAGGACGATGACGCGTATTGGCGTTTATCCCGGCACCTTTGATCCGATCACCAACGGACACATGGACATCATTGTGCGCGGCAGCCGCCTGGTGGATCGGCTGATCGTGGCCGTTGCGCGCAATGATGGCAAAGGCCCGCTGTTCGGCACCGACGAGCGTGTCCAACTGGTGCGGCGTGAGATGCAGGAAATCGACACCAATGGCGTGGATATCGAAGTCCGCCCGTTCGATAGCCTGCTGATGCACTTCGCCGCCGAGGTTGGGGCCAGCGTCATTATCCGGGGGCTTCGGGCCGTGTCCGACTTCGAGTATGAGTTTCAGATGGCCGGCATGAACTCGAAGATCGATCCGACGATCGAGACGGTGTTCCTGATGGCGTCGGACCGCAACCAATTCATCTCGTCGCGATTCGTGAAGGAAATCGGCCGTCTCGGCGGCGACATCACCCCCTTCGTCAGCGACCGCATCGCCGAACGCCTCAATCACCGGTTCAACCACCCAAGAACTGCCGCCGGCTAGCTGGTCGGACTGCTTTCTGGCCCGATTGGGTGATTGACCGAAAGCGGCGACCTGCCTAGGGTGCGGCGCCTCGCGGAAAGGTTTTTTGCGCTCGTAGCTCAGCTGGTAGAGCAACGGACTTTTAATCTGTAGGTCGCGGGTTCGAGCCCCGCCGAGCGTACCATTCCCCTAATGCAGTTGGCCCAATGTCGTGTCGCCAGCCCGGCGGTCTCTCGGTGCCGACCTTGCCCAGTTCACCTGTCGCGCCATTCCCACGGCGGCAGGCAGCAATAGCGCCAATGGCCGAACTGGCCTTCGTACGCCACGACCTCTGCATCGATGTAGGTTCCGCCGCTGACCTGCAGCAGATCGAACGCAAGGCCTGATGCAACTAGGTGCCATGCCACGTCGGTAGCGTCGTCCAAGGCGCACCAACCGAAGGTTTGGCCAGCCTCGTCCACGGTCATCACCTCGCACTCCTTCAGGACGCCAAGCAAGTCTGCGAGCGTATCGGGGGCGATTGCGCCGATATGGATCCCACTGCCGTCCTCGGCGACGCAGGTTTGTTCAAGCTCCAGCGCATCGACCCCCCACATGAATGACTGCCTGTCCAGCTCAAAGGTGTCTTCGTCGATGACGCGAATGTCATGGGCGAACCTGGGCGCTGCCATGAGCAGGGCTGCGGCGAAAGACGCAATCGGCCTCGCCATTCTCTATTTCTTGCGTCAACCAAACCACGGCGCGGTTGGCGCGATCTACTCCTCGCGGCAGCCCGTGGCGTCGCGACCGCTCTGATATCGTCTCTTGAGCGCAAACGGCGGACGCGCGTAATAGGCCCCTTCGATGCGTGCGGCATTTGTAACAGTGGCTAATGCCGGCGCCACGCCCCGAATGTGCCGGCTTTCGCGTTGCAGAACGATCTGGCATAGGACGGGCCGACGGGGCGCGGGTGGCACCCATGCTCGCCAATGAGCCGATCGCGCGCCTTACGCCTCAGCCATGTTGCATGGCTACATGCAGTCTAGTACGCTACTTTCGGTTTAGATCCGCGCGTGTTAACGAAGCTTGCGTTAACAACGCGTCCACAGACATTCCAGCCGTAGGGAGAAGACCGTGCTGAGCTTGCGGAACTTGGTGGCCCTTTCTGCTTTGGTTGTTGCGGGATCGACCGTGGCGATGGGGACGGCGGTGGCCCAGGGTCAGGCCTGCGAGTCAATAACTCTGCTATCACCGGCTGACCATCGCGAGGTCCACTTCGTGGACATGGACGGCAATGGCCTCAGTGTTGGCGATCGCCGTGTCGGGCACAGACGCCTGTTCGACGAGAACGACAATTTCGTTGCCGATCGGATGTGGACGGTGACTGTCCATGAAGTCAACGACGCAGGCGAGGCGACATTGACGTCGGCAGAAAACGTGACCGTTTTTGAAGACGGCGTAATCTTCGGGCGCATCGATGTTCCTGAGCCAGAGAATTTCGACAACCCCGACGTGCTCTCCAACCCCCCGGAGATAAACCTTCATACGATTTTCGGCGGCACGGGCGCATATGCCAACGCCCAGGGGACGATCGAAATGGTTGACAGGACCGCGAACACAATAACCTACGTCTACGCGGCGACGTGCCAGTAAGGTGCGTGGGCGGTTGCGGCTTGTCGCCTGGCCCCCGTTCGGCCTGCCGATCGTCCGGACGCGTGCGCTGGCATATGAAATCCCATCGTAGACTCGCCTGTTTCAATCTGCATTGAGACACGGTGATTTTCGACATCGCGACCACGTCGTCGAGGCTACGGTTGGATGCGGGGGTCAATTGGGTTTCGTGTCGCTCCATTGTGAGCGTGACATCCGGTCGAGAGCTGGCTCAGGCGGCCACATTGGTGGACTGTATGATGCCAACTCCAGTGGCTGGGCAACTGATCAAGAGGTCGGTGCTGTCAGCAGAAGCGCGGTGGCAAGGTTCATCAGCCTTCATCGCTTTCCAACCACACCCACGGTGGAACGCAGCGATAGCGCCAATGGCCGAACTGGCCTTCATAGGCGACGGCCTCGGCGTCGATGTAATGGCCACCGCTGACCTGCAATAGACCGAACGCAAGCCCCGATGCTACCATGTGCCATGCCACGTCGGTGGTGTCGTCTAGCGTACACCAGGCGAAGGTTTGGCCAGCCTCGTCCACGGTCATCACCTCGCACTCCTTCAGGCCGCCAAGCAGGGCTGCGAGCGTGTCAGCGGCGATCGACCCAATGTGGACCTCGCCGCCACCTCCGGCGATGCAGGTCTGATCCAACTCCAGAGCGTCGAAGCCCCACAGGTGAATGAACTGCCCGTCCAGGTCAAAGGTGTCTCCGTCGATGACGCGAATGTCACGGGCGAACCCCGGCACGGTCAAAAGCAGGGCCGCGGCCAAGGAGGCAATCAGCCTCGCCATTCTCTGTCTCCCGCGTCAACCGCGCCGCGGCGCCGTCGGCGCGGTCTATTCCTCGTGGCGGCCTGTGGCGTCGCGATCGCGTTCATATCGCCTCTTGAGAGGAAACGGCGGCAGCCAGGATTCACGACGGATGGTCCAAAGTTCATAAGTGGGTGTGAACTGGTTGGGTGTGTCCAAGGACCCGAGATTGACTTCGACTTCGTCACCGCTGCGTGAAAACACGGAAGAGCCGCAGCTTGGACAGAAGTAGCGTCCCTCGTATTCGCGGGTACGACCGTCGATCGTCACCGCGTCCTGCGGGAATATCGCGGACGCATGAAACAGGGCCCCATGGTGCTTTCGGCAGTCCAGGCAGTGGCAAAGGCCGACCCGGTAAGGTGCCCCAGATGCAACAAATCGCACCTTGCCGCAGAGGCAACCGCCTGTGAATTGGTCCATGCTGCTTCTCCTGGTCGTCCTGTGTGATTGGGGCGTCACCAAGAAAAACCTCGGACGTCCATGGGGGAGGTGCAAGATGGTCAAACTGAGGGTTCGCTGCGTGGCTGCTACGTCGCCGCCAGCGGCCTAACGAGAAAACCCGGTGCCGCATAGTGCGACACCGGGCTTCTCTCGCGGAGGCTGAAGGATGCGCCGTTCCAATGCATATCCTTCACCTTCTAATATATACACTGTGGCGCAGATGAAAAGTGATGATGATCACTTTGTTCTCGATTCTGCGATTTTCTCGTATCTTTTTTTATGTAAAAGGTTAGAAAAGCGCCGTTGTGCCCTGATATGCAATATCTATTGAGTTGAGAGAATTCAGAAGTCTCCTCGGACTTCCTCAACCATCTCCTCAAGGCGGTCGAAGTCATGCACCAGCAGGTGATCGGACCGGCGCTCGACGATGCCGGCCTGTGCTAGCTGGCCGAAAACGCGGGCGACGGTCTCACGGGCGGTGCTCACCCGAGCCGCGATATCGCTGTGGACGGGGATCGGCTTGATTGTAGCGGTGTTGTCGGGCTGAAGCGTCGCGCGGGCCAGGCGCAAAATCTCGGCGTGAACCCGGTTGTTGGCACCCAGCGTGCTCAAATCCATGATCCGGTCTGTCGCGCGGCGCACCATGCGCGCCAAATGCTGCAAGAGCGGTTTGGCGCAGCTGGGGTTGTTGCAGACCGTGTCCATGAAGGTAGCGGCGTTCATGGCGGCAACCAGGGTCGGCCGCAAGGCGACGACGCTGGCTGACCGGCGACCACGATCAATACCGGCCAATTCGCCGAAATACTGGCCTTCGACCAGCTCATCGAACGCGATTTCACGGCCCGACAGAGAGTAGATGACGATCCGCACGCGGCCCTCGGCGATGAAATAAACGTCTGACGTGTCGGCATCCCGGTCGATGATCTGTTCCTGCGGGCCGTAGCGCCGCCAACTGCATAGTTGGGACAGGCGATCGCGTTCGGCGTCGCCGATCTCGGCAAACAGCGGGATGGTGTTCAGGCTGGCGCCCGTCGGCTGAGACAAGGGACCCCCACAAGAGCGCGTGAGCGCAGAAGCATAAGCGCTTGGCCCCCTTGGTCAATTGCCCTTTGTGATCGAGATCCCTCTTGCGGGCCTCGGCAACATTGATCACCATCCAAGGGCGTCCCATTTGTGCTGGGGCCGCATTTCATCAAGGGGCAGATCGAACCGTCCAGCGATGTCGGAAGACGACCGCGATCCGAAGAAGGTGAAGGTGCGGGGCAGCCTCTGGGCCCGGCTTCGCGCCTATTTCCTTGCGGGCATCCTTGTCACGGCGCCCATCTCGCTGACCCTATATCTGGCGTGGCTGTTCATTTCGTTCATCGATCGACAGGTCGCAGGCGTTCTACCACCGAACCTGAACCCCAACACCTATCTGCCGTTCTCAGTTCCTGGCATCGGCCTGTTGTTAGTTCTGATGGCATTGACATTGGTCGGCTGGGTTGCGGCGGGCTATTTCGGTCGGCTGTTCATCCGATTGAGCGAAATCATCCTGGCGCGCATGCCGGTGATCCGCAGCGTCTATGGTGCCATCAAGCAGATTTTCGAAACCGTACTGGCCAATCAGAGCACCGCCTTTCGCGATGTCGTCCTGATCGAGTATCCCAGGCGCGGAATCTGGTCCTTGGCCTTCGTTACTGGCAAAACCGAAGGCGAGGTGCAGAACCTCACCGAGGACGAGACGATCAATATCTTCGTGCCGACGACACCGAACCCGACCAGCGGGTTCCTGCTGTTCGTGCCGCGCCGCGACCTTATCGTGCTGGATATGTCGGTGGAGGAGGGCATCAAGATGGTGGTCTCTGCCGGTATTGTCACGCCGCCCGATCAACGTCCTGAAGAAGAGCAGCAAAATCCGCGCATCCGGTCGCGCATCAAACCGGTGCTCGACGTTCTGGACGGGCAGGGGGAGGCGGCCGCCCAGGCCGATTTGGCCAAGCGCCCCAACCATGACCCGATCCGGTCAGACAAGGCCGGTGAGGGTTAGCGGCTGTTCATCACTGGTGGCCTGACAGGTGACCTGTCGACGCTGCCTCCAAAGCCAGACCAAGCGGGAGATCGACCATGAGACTTGCGATCGGATGTGACGATACCGGCTTTGACCTGAAGCAAGCCGTTCAAAGCTATCTGGCCGAGACGCGCGATGATGTCGACCTGATCGATATCGGCATGACGGACGCCAAAACCGTGCTTGATTACCACGTCGTTGCGGCGGATGCGGCGCGGCGGCTGCAAAGGGGCGAGGTCGACCGCGCGCTGTTGTTCTGCGGCACCGGCATGGGCGTGGCGATCGTCGCTAACAAGTTCAAAGGCGTTTATGCCAGCGTGGTGGAGACCGAGTTCACGGCCCAATTCTCGCGCCTGATCAACGCCTCCAACGTCCTGGCGATCGGCGGCTGGGTGATCACGCCTTACCGCGCTCAGCGCATCGCGGCCGACTGGCTCGACACCGCCTTCGCGGCAGGCCATGCGGAGGTCGAGGAGTATGCCGACTTCCTAAAGGACGCGCTGAAGGAAATCCGTGAACTCGAGGAAGAGAACTTCGCGAAGCCCGTCGCGCCGATCAAGATCGCATCCTGAGGACCGGGGGCCGCACCGTCCAGGGCACAGGCTTGCCCGTTCAAAGCGTCTTCGGGGCTTTGCTCTGTAAGACCATGTAAACCGGCAGTCCCGCCAAAATGAGCAGGAAACCCCACATCGCGGCATCGGCACCGGCGCCGTAGATGGTCCACATAGAGAACAGGAACGCGACCGCGGCGATGAGGCCGTAGCCCTTTGGCGCAATGAACCCGACCCGCCGGCCGAGCATGATCAACATGATGCCCTCGGCAAAGCAGCAGAACACGTAGGGCACCATGTAGGTCGTAATCGACAGGTTGACGATGAAGTCATAGATATCAATCAGCGACGGCGCCCCCGACGCCTGCAGCACGAGGATCGCAGTCGCCAGCCCCATGGAGATGGCAATCCCCTTGGCCGCAACGCCTCGGCGATTGAGGACGCCGAAGATCGGCGGCAGCAAGCCGTTTTGGGCCGCCACCATTGGCACTTGCGCCATCATCAAGGTCCAGCCGTTCAGGGCCGCGATCGAGGAAAGAATGGCCGCCGCGGCCATCAGGTCGGCGGCCCAAGGCCCCCACATGATCGAGGCGGCGTCGGCAAACGGCGCGTCGGAGTGTGCCAACGCATCGAGCCCGACAATGCCCATGGTCGACATCGTGCCGGACATGTAGATTACCGCGGCGACCAAGGTGCCGCCAATGGTCGCGATGGCGATCGTGCGCCTTGGGTTTTTCACATCGCCAGCCGGCACGGTGGCGGATTCTACCCCGCTGAACGCGAACATGATCAGCGGTGCGGTCGCGGACAGCGCCAGGAAGAAGGGCAGGGGCGACGGGTTGATTGGCGTAAACTGGCCCCAATCGACCCATAACAGGCCCAGCAGCGAGACAGCGAGCAGGGGAATGAGCTTGATGCCAACCATGGCGAGTTGCAGACGCCCCGCCTCTTTCACGCCCAGCATGTTGATGAAGGCGACACCCCACATAGCGATCAGCGCGATGGCGGGATTGGACAGCGGCACGTCGGCGAGGGCCGGTACGAAGACGTGCAGGTACTCGACGATGGCGAGCGCGATAGCCGGCATCGAGGACCAGACGGCGATCCAATAGCCCCAGGCCACAATGAAGCCCGCGAAGTCGCCGAAGGCCTGGCGGGTGTAGGCGTAGGGTCCGCCGGTCTTTGGCGACAGGCGGCTGAGCCGCGCGAATACAAGGCCCAGGCACATGGCGCCGACCGCCATGACCAGCCAGCCAATCAGGGCAACGGCGCCGTAGGGCGCCAGCGCGGCGGGCGCGAGGAAGAAGCCAGCGCCGATGACGTTGCCGATGACAAGGGCGGTGCAGGTCCAGACGCCCAGCGACCGCGTTGTTCCGTCCGAGGCCGCGGCTGGCTCGTCTGCGGAGCCTTCTTGGTGCTCGGATGCCTCGGTCATGGGGGCCTCTGTCCGGCTGCGGCGGCATTGTCGCGGACATACAGTGAAACGGACCGCAACCGGAGTCGAGCCTCTACGATGCTGGCGCTGAGGGGGCTGGCAGGCCGCAGTCTATCGGCAACGCCCAGCCCGGAGGGATCGCCAAGTCCCCCAACCGATAACCTGCACGACCGACGGATTTGGACTGATGGTCTATCGGACCCGATGCCGCGCCCTGAACAGCCAGATGAAGATGACCAGCGCCAAGATGTTCAGATAGACCTCGACGCCCGAAAGGCTGCCCTCGGGTGCCGGTGCGTAAAACACCAGGGATGACGCGAGAATCTCGAAATTGAAGCTAAAGCTGGTGTCGCTGTCACGGGCCGTTACGCCCGCCACAAGATAGGCCCCGCTGACAAACTGATAGACGATCGCTTGTGTCTGGATGTGGATCAACTGCAGAAGTTGGATCAGGAACGACCAATATACGCCGGACTTCCTGACCCTCAGCAGTTGTATGCCGGCAAGCAGGCTGATGAGAAACAGCACGGCGGCCACCGCATAGATGACATCCGCCACCGGTTCAGGGGACGTCTCGCCGAAAAAGGCGCGGGCGACGAAGTACAGCCCCAGACCGCCGCCGACGATCTGTATGAGTCCGACCAGCACAAATCCAACTGTCAGGCGCCCAGCAGTGTCGCTCGCGGCCATCGCGATATCCTCGATTCGGGTTGCATGAGTCGGCCGCCAAATTAGGCCAGAATAGTGGTATGGGCCAAGAGGTTTTCGGTCGAGGCGAGAGCCGCCGTTTGTGCCGTTCCCGTATACAGAGAAACTGCGAACCATGCCATCCGGATTGCGCCAACCGACGGAACGCCGTGCCCGACCCAGGCTTTGACTGCCTTCAGCCGCTGGTGCCAAGCGTGCTATGATAGCCCACCACACCATAGCAACAGGGGGGAGAAGAAGCATGCCGACGTTCATCACGCAGGGCCGGTATTCGGAGGCCGCGATTAAGGGCATGACAGCGAAGCCGGACGATCGCAAGCAGGCGGTGGCAGCCCTGGTCGAGGCGGCAGGCGGGGAGTTGCTCGACTATTATGTGACGTTGGGCGACTACGACTTTCTGGCGATCAGCACGGCACCGGATGAACAGGCGTTGTTGAAGGTTCTGATCACGGCCGGGGCCACCGGCGGCGTGACGGGCCTAACGACCACGATGGCGTTTTCCACCGCGGAGTTCGCGGATGCCGCCGCCGGTGCCCGCAAACTGATCGAGGGCTTCCGGCCGGCCGGCAGCCATTAGCTGAAAGGGCCGTTCCGCCGCCCGGAAGCCACCGCTGTCGTCGCACACACTGTTGTTGACCCTCAAAAGCGGGGTGGAGCGTCGTTCCTCCTCGCCAGCTGGCTCGAAGATCCGACGATCAGCCGGGCAACGGGGGAGTCGTGTAAGCGGGAGCTCGATGCCGATGCAATCCGATGCGGTGTTGCCAGCAGCAGTTTGGTGCCCAACCGTTCCTGTGGTTGTCCAAGCGATCGCGAGGTCAGTATGGTGTTTTACGGCCCTTGTTTGGCTCGCGGCGCCCGCGACGGCTCAAACACCAGTTGCCTCATGGGGCTGGTCGGGTTGCTATGCGGGCGGCTATGTGGGCGGGCTTTGGGGCGAAGCCGATGGTTGGGTCGTCGAGACGCCTGGTGGAGACTTTTTCGGGCAGTCTTTGGGTGCACACAGGCTAAGCAGTTTGGCAGCCGGTGTTCAGGGCGGCTGCGATGCGCAGTTCGGCGACTTTGTCATCGGGCTTGGGGCCGACTACTCATGGGCCAATGCCCGCGGTGACCACCCCAGCAGGCTCGAGACAGGGGTCACCTACAGCAGCCGTATCGAGAGTACGTGGGCGTTGACGGTCCGGGCGGGCTACGCACTTGATCGTTTCATGGGTTACATGAGGGGCGGGTTGGCTTGGCAGGACGAGTCCTACGAGGCAAGCACCACCATGATTGGTACCGCCTATACGGCCGATGAGACCCGCGTCGGGTGGACGCTCGGCCTTGGCGGCGCCTATGCGGTCACCGAGGCCCTCTCGATCTTTGTCGAATATGACTACCGTGATTATGGCACCGAGACTATCGACTTGACGCCCCAGGTCGCCGGGCTTGGGCCGGCATCGGTCGGGATCACATCCCGGACCAGCTTGGTCCGTGCCGGCGTCAATCTCCGGTTTGGAGTGCCCTTGTCGGGCGGCAACTGAAAATGACTTGGAACACGCCCAGCCGAGACATCGATGTTTGATTACACGACGGTTGGAATCGCCAGCGCGCGTTCGATCAGGTCGCGTGCGTCGCTGTCGCCTTCCTGCAGCGCACGGCCAAAGGTTAGTAGCTTCTCGTCGGCCCAGGACGCGGCCACGATTTGCACCGTTACCGGCAGGCCGTCGCGACCAATGCCGACCGGCACGACCAGAACCGGGGACGCCGTCAACGACAACGGCGTCGTATAGGCCAGGCCGTTCCAGAAAGCCTGATCGTTCAGGGTCTCGCCATGTTTGGGCGCGACGGTCGGCGAGGATGGCCAGATCAGGAAATCATACGCCTCGAACAAGCGGTTGATCGACAGCCGATAGCCTTCCCACCGGCTCATCAATAGCTCGAAATCGCCTGCCGGCTTTTCCTGAAGCCTTCCAACGCTCTCGAGCCAGAAATTCATCGATGGCGAGATGTTTCTTGTGCCCGCGACATGAGCCAGGACCTCGCGCAAAAGACGGCCCGCGTCGGCACTGAATAGCTGATAGGCGATTTCCTGGCCCTCGGCGATGATGCCGCCGAGGTCCGGCGTTTCGACGCGATGCATCGGCTCCAGCGCTTTGCCGAAGGCGGTGACCACCGCCTCGATTTCAGGCTCCGGTGGTGCGATGGTCGCGCCGGTTGCGATGGCAATGCGGAAACCGTCGGGTTTCGGCGCCTGGTGCCGTGCGGTCACGCCGTCGGTCTTGGGGTCGTCCGGGTCGGTGCCGCTGACGATACCGAATATCAATTCCAGGTCACGGACGCTGCGCGCCAGTGGCCCGAAGCGGCACATTTGGCCCTTCATACCGCTGCAGCCGAACAGGTAGCCGGCCATCGAAACCCGACCCAGCGAAGGGCGATGGGCGAACAAGCCACAGCAATGGGCCGTGTTGCGACTGCCGCCACCAAAGTCGCTGCCGACGACGAAGGGCAGCCCCTTGGCCTTGACCAGCGCGGCACCACCGCCCGTGCTACCGCCGGGCGCCCGTGTCGGATCGATCGGATTGTTGGTGCGCCCATAGAGCAGATTGTCGGTCTCGATCGAGGTGCCGATCTCCGGCGCGTTGGTCAGGCCGAGCAGGATGCCGCCAGCCTTCTCCAGGCGCCTGGCAAGGGTCGCGCTGAACGTCGAGACGTGATTTGCATAGCCCTTCGTACCAAACGTCGTGATCCAGCCCTCGACCTCCAGACAGTCCTTCAAGCCATAGGGCAGGCCGGCGAGGGGGCCGGGCGACGGAGGATTGGCTTTCGCGCGCTGAAGCGCCTCATCGAGCCGTACCTGAGCAAACCCATTAATCGTTGGCTCGACCGCCGCGATCCGCTCGACATGGGCTTGAATAAGCTCGGCTGAGGTTGCCGCACCGTCAGCAAGCAGTGCCCGTTGACCGGTCAGATCTAGGTCTGTCAGCTCCACCCACTACCTCCGTGTTTGAAAGGTCTGACAATGGCCTGGCTTCCTCAAGACCTTTGACACGAGGCGTGTCCCAGAAGATCGAAGGCGCCAGTCAGGAGACCGAGAACTGCGTCATCATGCCTGAATCCTCGTGTTCCAGCACATGGCAATGCGCCATGTAGGGAAAGTTCGCTGGCGCCGCGAAAGGAAAGGTGACGAGGACTTCGGCGGAGCCTGCCGACTCAATATTAACAGTGTCTTTCCAGCCAGCCAGATACGCTGGGACCGATCCATCATTGTAGCGAACAACTCGGAATTGGCAGCCGTGAATGTGGATCGGATGCGCCATCTGGTCGGAGCCTTCGGAAATCGACCAGCGCAGCGGCTGCCCACGCGGCACCGGGAAAGGCGTCATTTGCAAGGAGAACGGGACGCCGTTTATTCCGTTGGCCGCAAGTTGAGTTTGTTCTGAAAGGGCCGGTCCATCGGTAAACAATGACACCACTCGCTCGACCACGTTCGGGTCGGCGGGTCCATCCTGGCTCATCCCCATCAGGCCAGCGTTCCTCAGCGCCGCCATGCCCTGTTGGTCCATGCTCATGGTGGCCACAAGGTCCTGACTGACCGCCGGCAAGCTCGTCGGAATGGCTGGCAACGCGGCCAACTGGTCGGGAAGCCCGCCGTAGCCCCCCGACAGTTCTGGAACGATGGAAACGATGGAAAGCGTCTCATCGAATGGCGGTAGCCGCATGATCGGCTGGTCGACAGGTTCCGCAATCAGATCGAACGGCGTTCCATCCCTGGCATCGACGAGAACTTCGAACCGCTCACCGGCGTGAATTGGAAGTACTTTCAGTTCGACCGGCGCGTCCAGCAGCCCGCCATCGCTTGCGATGACGTAGAGCGACCTCCCGTCCGAGGCCGCCAGATTGTAGTTGCGCGCGTTTGAGCCATCGAGGATGCGAAACCGCAGCCATCCCTGCGCTGTCCTGGCGATCGGCGCGCGGGCGCCGTTAACGAGCATCACATCGCCAAAGTAGCCCGTCGTGATGGCCGTTAGGTTCATGCGGTGGAAGATCTGCCCATCGGGCTGGAACCGGCGATCCTGAAGCACAAGGGGAATATCGTCAATCCCGTACCGCGACGGCAGACCGAGCTGATCGCTTTCGTCATCATCGATGAGGAACAGCCCGGCCAGGCCGCGTACAACCAATTCGGCGGTGGTCGGATAAACATGCGGATGATACCAGATGGTCGCCGCCGGCTGAGCAATCTCCAAAGGCGCTCGCCACGTCGATCCTGGCGTGATGACGGAGTGAGGCCCGCCATCCACATCTCCCGGCACGATTGCGCCGTGCCAATGCATGGTAATGTCTTGGTCAAGCGCATTGGCGACGCTCATGGTGACGTTGTCACCCCGCCGGACGCGAACCGTTGGCCCCAGATAATTGCCGTTGATTCCCAGAGTTGGGGTTGAGGTTCCGGGCAGGAAGGTCATGTGGCCTGACTGAGCGGTCAAAGAAATCTGACCATTGGCATCGGCACGAATTTCTGGCGGGATCGGCAATGCTGGCCGTTCAGTGCCAGACACATGTGCCGACAGACGGATCGGGTCAGCCAACACAAGCGCCGCGCTGGCCGCCAAGATACTGCGTCGAGTTAGTCGCGCCATAATAGCCCCTCTCCTGCGGTTACTAATTTGAATAGTCTGAAGAGCCTAGCCAATACCATATCCCTGGAGCCGACATGGCAGAATATTCCACTGGCTCGCTTATCCTGCCCTCAAAAGCTCAATTTTGGCTGATTGACATGCTTGTGGAAAACCGGTCGATGGGTCTGGCCGGTGAAAGCAGCGCCGTTGGTTCTGCGACAGCACGTGCGCGGACACTAAGGCGCCGGGACATGTGACGGCGTGGTCTGTTCCACGAAGGTTTGGGTGCCATTGTCGATCTGCAGGATGGTGACGCTTTTTCTTGGTATGCGGGTGCGATCGGCATAGCTGATCGTGCCGGTGACGCCCTGATAGCCGTCAATGGCGAACAAGCCGTCCGTCACCGATGACGGTTCGGCGGAACCGGCATTGCTGAGCCCCGCCGCCAGCAGCCCGACCGTGTCGTAGGCCAGCGCGGAAAATGCAGTCGGCGTCTCGCCGGGCACGGCGGCTTCGTAGGCCGCGATGAAGTCTGCGACGGCAGGGTCTTGCGTATCCGCGCCAAGATAGACATGGGTGGTGAAATAGACGTCGGCGACATCCGGGTGGGCCGACCAGGTAGAGGCCGAATCGTATCCGTCGCCGCCGAAGATGGGGCCCGTGAAGCCGGTCGCCCTGATGATCGGGATCATGACCGCGGCGTCGTCGGCGGACTCCACGCTCAGGAACACCAGGTCGGCGCCGCCGATCTCGGGAACGCTCGGGTTGGCGCTGCGCGGCGCGATCGCTTCGCTGGCGGCCACCGTACCGCCCAAACCTTGAAAGGCGGTGGTGAAATAGCCGTGCAGCAGCCGCGTGTAGATGTGGTCCGGATCGAACAGGATCAGCGCATTGCGCGCGCCCAGCCGGCCATGGGCGTACTCTGCCGCGGCCGCGGCCTGGACGTTGTCCCCAAAGGCAGCGAGGAAGAGATAGGTCGGCACCTGCTCCGGCAGGCGCGGCGACGTCGCACCGCTGGTGACAAAGACGTGCGACGCGGCGGCCGAGGCGCGCCCCGCCGCCAGCGCGTTGTTGCTGTCGGACAGGCCGAACAGGGCCGAGATCCCCGGGTGTTCGCGTAAGGCCGCAGGCACCAGTGTCGTCCAGGCATCGGCGTCGCTGTCGCCGTCCACCTCGATCAGTTCGAGTGACCGCCCCAGCACGCCACCGGACGCATTAATGGTCTCGGCGGCCAGTCTCGCGCCGTGCAGCGCCGGCGCACCGAAGAAAGTCTGCGGTCCCGACGTGTTGAAGAGGGCCCCGAGCTGAACCGGCGGGTCTTGGGCCAGGGCTGCGGGACCGGCCCCAAGTACCGACAGTGTCATGGCGGCGCCGATCAGGGTGCGTCTTGAGATCATGACTGGCCTCCTGGGTCTCCGTTCGCGGTCACCTGGCTAACCGGACGATACAACCGTTAAGGAGAGCGTTCCAGGAAACTTCAATCACGCGCGGCGTGGTGTGCCGGGGTACCGTTGCCCGTGTGTCCGACCTGTCAGTAATGGTGGTTGGCCTCGTTGGCATTGTCGGCGACAGTGGTCATCCGGAAGAAACGGCAAGCGGGACCACGACCATGAAGGCGAGTGACGTAAGAGAGCGGGCGTTTTCGATGCCCCTGGCCAGCCCGTCCTATCCGAAGGGCCCATATCGGTTTGTCGATCGTGAGTTCTTTATCGTCACCTACCGAACCTACCCGGAGGCCCTGCGCCAGGTCGTGCCGGAGCCGTTGGAGATCAAGGACCCGCTGGTGAAGTACGAGTTCATCAAGATGCCGGATTCCACCGGCTGGGGCGCCTTTTGCGAGTCGGGGCAGGTGATCGCGGTTGAATTCGAAGGCCAAGCGGGCGGGTTCGTCCATGGCATGTACTTAAACGAGGGCTCACCGATATCGGGCGGCCGCGAAATCTGGGGTTTTCCGAAGAAGCTGGCCGAACCGACGCTGACGGTGGAAAAGGACACGCTGCTCGGAACGCTCGATTACGGTCCCGTGCGGGTCGCCACAGGCACCATGGGCTATAAGCATGAGACCACCGATCTAGCCGGTATGAAAACGGCCCTGGAGGCGCCGAACTTTCTGTTGAAGATCATCCCGGACGTCGATTGCCGGCCGAAGGTGTGCCAACTGGTCCGCTATTTCTACGAGGATCTGACCATCAAGGGCGCCTGGCGCGGCCCGGCGGCCCTGGAACTGTACCGCCACGCGCTTGCCCCGGTCGCCAACCTGCCGGTTTTGGAGGTCATCTCCGGCGTCCACATCCTGACCGACCTGACCCTGGGACTGGGTGAGGTGGTGCATGATTACCTGGTCGAGTGAACGGGATCGTCGTCGCGGTTCTTCGCCTACCTGCCGTCTGCATGTGGCGCGGTGATGAGTCTTGACGTTCAGACCAGACCTGTCGCCAGGCGCGCCGCCTGATGTGCGGGCACAATCCTAAAGTCTAGGGCTAACGCCAGTTTCAGGATCTTTTCCAGGACAGACATCCGGTGGGCATCGATGCCCGTGACATGGGCGTGACAGATAATGGTCACGAAGCCCCTTTCACGCGCGACATTGCGGATGATCTTGCTCCAAAAGCCAGCCAGGTCGCCCGGGTGGCGGCAGCCGTTCCCGGCCAGAAAGTAGTGGACCGCATCGATCATGAACCATTGCCAGGGGATGCTGACGAGGCCGTTCGGCAACCGCTTGATGCGATCGCCCGAATAGTCGTCGGCCCCCGCTGGAACGTCGGGTGGCATCGCCTGATCGACGCTGCTGTCAAAAGACAAGCCGAGTTCTCCCAAGATCTGGTGGCCATAGGGGCCAATCCTGCCGCCGGGCGCGCGAAACCCGGCCGGCTGGACGCCGCGCAGCTTTAGAACCTGCAAACCATCATTCACAAATTGCCGGGCGGTCAGTGCGGGGAGATCCGCGAACGTCTCATGAATCCAACCATGCAGACCAATTTCGTGACCTCCCATCAGCAGCGACTCGATGGTGTCGCCGTAGTGGAGGGCGCTCCAGCCTTCGACGAAGAATGTTGCGTGCAGATCGTACGTCTCAAGCAGGCGAAGGATGTTCGGAAAACCAACCGTAATCCCGGGCGCATCGGGATCAGGGGCGGCCGATTTGCCGAGAAAGACGTTACGTGCCTCGCCCATGTTGTCGAACGTCAAGCACAGAACCGGCTTATCCAGCTCTACCATTGCAATCCCCTTTTGAGTTCCGGCGATGGTCTATTGCCCCGGCCAACTGGGATGCGATTGCCGGCCCTGCGAACCGCGAACCAGTTGGCGCAGCCTGCGCGGTGATGATGGCCGCAGCCCGGGCGGCCCCTATCGCGTGCCGGGCGCGCGTCAACCGTTCAGTACCGGCCCAAAGACCGAAGCGTCCACATTTCCGCCCGTCATCACCACGCCCACCTTGCGCTCTGGATGGCGCTCGCGCTCTTGCATCAGCGCCGCCAATCCCGCCGCTCCGGCCCCTTCGGCCACATTATGGGTGTCGGTGAAGAACGCGCGCATGGCTTCGGCGATCTCGTCGTCGGTCACCTGGACGATCCGAGCCGCATAGGCGTTGATGAGGGCAACGGCTTCGGCCATCGGGGTGCGACAGGCCATACCGTCGGCGAGTTCGGTGGCGGCGCGGTTGGTGGAGATGGGGTGCCCTTGGGTGAAGGAGAGGGCGTAGCAGGGCGCGCCGGTCGAGACGACGCCGACGATTTCGGTCTTCAGGCCCAGCGCCTCGCGCGCGGCGATCATGCCGCAGATGCCGGAGCCGAGGCCGATGGGCACATAGACGGTCTCCAGGTCCGGCTGTGCGCGCAGGAACTCAAGAGAGTAGGTGCCAACACCGCGCACCAGCAGCGGGTGGAAGCTGGGCACACGGTGAAGCCCGCGCTCCGCCACCAGCGTGTCCAGATGATCCACGGCTTCTTGGAAATCCGCGCCATGCTCCACCAACTCCGCACCCAGCGCCGCCATCGCCGCGTTCTTCTCGCGGCTGTTGCAGTGCGGCACGACGATGGTGCAAGGCAGGCCGTGGCGGGCGCAGGCGAAGGCCAGAGATTGGCCGTGATTGCCGCGCGTGGCGCTGACGATGCCGGGGCAATCCGGTTGGCGGCGCCTTAAGTCGTCGATGTAGACCAGGCCGCCGCGCACCTTGAACGCGCCAACCGGCAGATGGTTCTCATGCTTGACCCAAACCTCGGCGCCCGTGCGCTGGCATAACAGCGGCCAGCGTATCTGTGGCGTTGGCGGCAGGATTGGGCGGATGAGGGCGGCTGCGTCCTCAAGCTCATCCAGGCTGGGCATGGCAGGGGCCGTCATAGTCGCTGTCATGAGCCCAGGGTCGGCTGGATCGAGCGGCGATGCAATGCCGAACCGGCCGCAGCACGGCACCCGTGCCATGCGCGCTTTTGCCTGGACGGCTCGGCATGGCGGCGACAGGATGTTGCCGGACCGACTCTCCGTTGCCTGCGCCGCCGAGGTTGCATGACTTCCATCAAATCCGCCGTCGATACCCGATCGGAGGATTTTCGCCGCAATCAGGCCGCCATGCAGGCATTGGTCGACGATCTGAAGGCGAAGGCTGCGGTGATCCGGCAAGGCGGCGGCGAGAACGCGCGGGACCGCCACACCGGGCGCGGCAAGTTGCTGCCGCGCGACCGGGTCGACCAGCTGATCGATCCGGGCGCGCCGTTTCTGGAACTGAGCCAGTTCGCGGGCCACGAGGTCTATGACGATGTCGTCCCGGCCGCCGGCATCATCACCGGCATCGGGCGGGTGCAGGGTACGGACTGCGTCATCGTCGCCAACGACGCGACGGTGAAAGGCGGCACCTACTATCCACTGACGGTGAAGAAGCATATCCGGGCGCAGGAGATTGCGAGCGAGAACCGTTTGCCCTGCATCTATCTCGTGGACTCCGGTGGCGCCTTTTTACCGCGCCAGGACGAGGTCTTCCCCGATCGCGACCATTTCGGTCGCATCTTCTTCAACCAGGCCCGCCTGTCCGGCGACGGCATACCGCAGATCGCCGTCGTTATGGGCAGTTGCACGGCGGGCGGTGCCTACGTGCCGGCCATGTCGGACGAGAGCATCATCGTGAAGGGCCAGGGCACGATCTTCCTGGGCGGCCCGCCTTTGGTGAAGGCGGCGACGGGCGAGGTTGTCTCGGCGGAGGAACTGGGCGGCGCCGACGTGCACGCCAAGATCTCCGGCGTCACCGACCACTACGCCCGCGACGATGCCCATGCGCTGGCCATCGCGCGGCGCATCGTCGGCACCTTGAACCGGTCGAAGCCGGCCGGTCCCGTCCTGCGCGACCCGGAACCGCCGCTCTATGACCCGCAGGAAATCTACGGCATCGTCGGCACCGATCTGCGCAAGCCCTATGACGTGCGCGAGGTGATCGCCCGCATCGTCGACGGCAGCGTGTTCGACGAGTTCAAGCAGCTTTACGGCACGACCTTGATCACCGGCTTTGCCCATATCCACGGCATGCCGGTCGGCATCGTCGCCAACAACGGCATCCTGTTTTCCGAAAGTGCCTTGAAGGGCGCGCACTTCATTGAGCTGTGCGACCAGCGCGGCATTCCACTGGTGTTCCTGCAAAACATCACCGGCTTCATGATCGGCCGAAAGTACGAGGCCGGCGGCATCGCGAAGGACGGTGCCAAGATGGTCACCGCCGTGGCCTGTGCCGGCGTGCCCAAGATCACCATGATCCTTGGCGGCAGCTTCGGCGCCGGCAATTACGGCATGTGCGGCCGGGCCTATGGCCCGCGCCTGTTATGGATGTGGCCGGGCGCGCGCATCTCCGTCATGGGTGGCGAGCAGGCCGCCAGCGTGCTGGCCCAGGTGAAGCGAGACAGGATGGAGGCGGGCGGCGAGAGCTGGAGCGACGAGGAGGAGGCAGCGTTCAAGGCCCCGATCCTCGACCAGTACGAACATCAGGGCCATCCCTACTACGCCAGCGCGCGGCTTTGGGACGACGGCATCCTCGACCCGGCTGAAAGCCGCACCGTGCTGGCGCTTTCCTTGGCCGCCAGCTTGAATGCGCCGATCGAGCGCGGCCGTTTCGGCGTTTTCAGGATGTGAGTTCATGGCCGCCCTCGACCTCACGATAGCCGACGACATCGCCACCATCACCTTGGCGCGTGGCCAGGTGCATAACGCGTTTGACGATGCGCTGATCGTGGATCTGACGGCCGCCTTCCAGGGCGTCGGCGCCAACCCTGCGGTTCGGATCGTCATCCTTGCCGCCGAGGGCAAGAGCTTTTCCGCCGGTGCCGACCTGAATTGGATGCGCCGCATGGCGGACTACTCCGAGACCGAGAACCTGGCCGACGCGAAGGCTCTTGCCGGCCTGATGCAGGCGATCGACACGTGCCCCAAACCCACGGTCGCCCGTGTCCAAGGCGCTGCCTTCGGCGGTGGTGTCGGCCTGGTCGCCTGCTGCGACATTGCGGTGGCGTCGGACCGGGCCAGCTTTTGCCTGTCGGAGGTCAAGCTCGGCATCGTGCCGGCCGTGATCAGCCCCTACATCGTCCGCGCAATCGGCGCGAGGGCGGCCCGCCGATACGTCCAAACGGCGGAACGCTTCGGCGCGGCCGAGGCCCATCGCCTCGGCCTGGTGCATGAGGTCGCGGCCGAGGATGCCTTGGACGCTGTCATCGGCGGCATCGTCGATGCCCTGCGCCAGGGCGGCCCGGAAGCCCAGCGTGAGGCCAAATCGCTCGTCGCTCTGGTGGCCGATCGCGATCCCGCCGAGGTGCTGGACGAAACCGCCCGCCGCATCGCGGTGATCCGCGCCGGGGCCGAAGGGCAGGACGGCCTGACGGCGTTTCTGGAAAAGCGGCCGCCGTCTTGGGTGCGGGACAAGGATCGGCGGGGCAGGGGCTGATGCACACGATCCTGATCGCCAATCGGGGCGAAATCGCCTGCCGCGTGATCCGCACCGCGCGCCACATGGGCTATCGCACCGTCGCGGTCTATAGCGAGGCCGAAGCCGGCGCCCTCCACGTCGACATGGCCGATATGGCCGTCGCGATCGGGCCAGCGCCGGCCGCGGAGAGCTATCTGCGCGCCGACCGTATTCTGGAGGCGGCAAAGGCCACCGGCGCCGATGCGGTGCATCCGGGCTATGGCTTTTTGGCGGAGAATGCCGATTTCGCCGAGGCCTGCGTTGCGGCGGGCCTGACCTTCATCGGGCCGCCGCCGGACGCGATCCGCGCCATGGGCGGCAAGAGCCAGGCGAAGGCGCTGATGGCGGACGCCGGTGTGCCGCTCGTGCCCGGCTATCACGGTGACGATCAGTCGCCCGAGATCCTGACCGCCGCCGCCGAGCAAATCGGCTATCCGATCCTGATCAAGGCTTCGGCCGGCGGGGGCGGCAAGGGCATGCGCGTTGTTGAGCGTGCCGATGTCTTTGCCGACCAATTGGCGGGTGCGCGGCGCGAGGCCAAGTCCGGTTTCGGCGACGATCGTGTTCTGATCGAGAAATACCTGGCCCGACCGCGCCATGTCGAGGTTCAGGTCTTCGCCGATGCCCACGGCAATGCCGTCTATCTATTCGAACGCGACTGCTCGATCCAGCGCCGGCACCAGAAGGTCATCGAGGAAGCACCGGCGCCCAGCATGACGGACGATCTGCGCCGGCGTATGGGTGAAGCGGCGGTCGCGGCCGCCGAGGCCATTGGTTATGTCGGGGCCGGCACCGTGGAGTTCCTGCTCGACCAGGACGGTGCTTTTTATTTCATGGAAATGAATACGCGCCTCCAGGTCGAGCACCCCGTCACCGAGATGATCACCGGCCTCGATCTCGTTGAATGGCAATTTCTTGTGGCCGAAGGCAAGCCCCTGCCGCTGGACCAGGAAGACCTGGCCATCAATGGTCACGCCATCGAAGTCCGGTTTTACGCCGAAGACCCCGACAACAACTTTCTGCCGGCACCCGGACGCCTGCGGTTTTTGGCGTTCCCGGAGGAGGGGGAAGGGGTTCGCGTCGACACCGGTGTTCGCAGGGGCGATACCATCGCGCCCCATTACGACCCGATGATTGCCAAGCTGATCGTTCATGGACCAGATCGGTCGACGGCCTGCCGCCGGCTTGGCCATGCGCTGGCCCAGACAAAGGTCGCGGGCCCGGCGACCAATCTCGGCTTTCTGCGCCGCATTGTCCGCCAGCAGGCCTTCGCGCCGGAACACGGCGATCCGGATCTGGACACCGGTTTCATCGAACGTTTCAGGGACGCCCTGTTGCCCGACCCTGGGCCGGCACCGGCCGAGGCAGTCCTGCTGGCCGCGCTCGGCGTGACGCTGGATCGACGGTTGTCGTCGACCGGGGGCTGGACGGATCCCTGGTCGGCGACGGATGGCTGGCGCCTCAACGGGGTTTTCGAGGAAGCGCTGTCTCTGTCGGATGGTGATCGAGACCTCATAGTTACCGTCCGACATGGCGCCGACCAGCGCATGGTCATTGACGGCACCGCCTACCAAGTCGCGGGCAAATTGCAGCAGAGCGACTTGATGGCCACGATCGACGGCCGGAGGATGCGGGCGACCTTCCTCCGGCACAGGCTGGATCTGACCATCCTGACCGAGACCGGCGACTTCCACTTCACCCTCGACGACCCCATCGCCAAGGCCGATATTGACGACGCGACGACGGGATCCCTGGCGTCGCCGATGCCCGGCAAGATCGTCACCCTGCTCGTCGCGGAAGGCGATGCCGTCGCGCGGGGGCAGGCGCTCCTGGTCCTGGAAGCTATGAAGATGGAGCACACGGTGAAGGCACCGGCTGATGGCATGATCGGCCGTCTGCCCTATCGGGCCGGCGACCAGGTCGACGAGGGTGTCGAACTGGTCGGATTTGAGATCGGCGCATGATGGGCCCCGGTGAACGACACGCTGAGAAGCGCGTTGGCCGGTGAGTGACCGCATCACCATTGTCGAGGTCGGCCCGCGCGACGGTTTGCAGAATGAGCCGACCGCGCTGCCGTTGGCAACCAAGGTGGCGCTCGTCGATCGACTGACCGAGGCTGGCTTGGCGGCGATCGAGGCCGGCGCCTTCGTGTCGCCGAAATGGGTGCCGCAGATGGCGAACTCCGCCGCCGTCTTCACCGCCATCAACAAGCGGCCGGGCGTGCGCTACCCGATGCTGGTGCCCAACGCCCGCGGCATGGCCGACGCCATGGCGGCGGGGGTTCAGGAAGTCGCCATCTTCGGTGCGGCGTCGGAAACCTTCAGCCAGCGAAACATCAACTGTTCGATCGCCGAGAGCCTGAGCCGCTTTGCGGAGGTCGCCGCCATGGCCGCCGAGGCCGACATACGGTTGCGCGGGTATATATCCTGCGTGCTCGGCTGCCCGTATGAAGGCGCGATCGATCCCGGCAAGGTCGGTTGGGTGGCCGGCGAACTGGCGGCGCTCGGCTGCCGGGAGATCAGCCTGGGCGATACCATCGGCGTCGGCACACCGGGCAAGGCCGCGTCCCTGATCCGCCACGTTGCCGGGGCGGTGCCGACCGACCGCCTGGCGGCCCATTTTCACGACACCTATGGCCAGGCGTTGGCCAATCTCTACGCTGCCCTCGAGGAGGGGGTGCGCATCGTCGACAGCGCGATCGCCGGCCTCGGCGGTTGCCCCTACGCCAAGGGCGCCAGCGGCAACGTCGCAACCGAAGACGTTGTGTACATGGCTCAGGGTTTGGGGCTGGAAACAGGGGTCGATATGGACCGGCTGCTGGACGCGACGCGTCTTGTTGCCGATGCGATCGGTCGCCCGCCTGTCTCGAAGGCGGCGCAGGCCTTGCTGGCGAAGGCGGATTGATCGTTTGCCATCGCTGACCAGTCGGGCCACGACTACGGCGTCCGTTATCCTGCTATTGGCCGTTGTCTTGGCCGCCTTTCCATCGATGCTTGGGTTCTCGCCCGAGATCGGACTGGCCGCGTCGCTGACCGTCTTCACAATCGGCTTTTGGGCGACGGGGCTGCTGCCGGAGTACGTCACCTCCCTGATCTTCCTGGCTGCCGCGATGTTGCTGGCGGCGGCCCCGGCATCGGTGATCTTTTCAGGCTTCGCCTCAACCGCGTTCTGGCTGGTCTTCGCCGGTGTCGTGCTGGGTGCCGCGGTCAATCAGACCGGCTTGGGCGCTCGACTGGCCGAGGCCATGGTGGTTCGGCTCAGCGGCTCCTATCCGCGTCTGATCGCCGGCCTGGTTCTGGTTGGCATCGCACTCGCCTTTGTCCTGCCGTCGACCATGGGTCGGGTCTTGCTGCTGGTGCCGATCGTTCTTGCCCTGGCGGACCGGCTGGGGTTCGAGCGTGGCCGAAAGGGCCGCACCGGCATGGTGCTGGCCACCGTCTTGGCTACTTACCTGGTGCCGGCGACCATCTTGCCCGCCAACGTGCCGAACATGGTATTGGCCGGCGCTGCCGACGCGCTGCTCGACGTCCAGCTCCGTTACGCTACCTACTTCGTGCTGCATTTTCCCGTCCTTGGCGCATTGAAGGGTGTGCTGATTGTTCCAGTCATCCTGGTGCTGTTTCCCGACAGATTGCCCGGCGCCCGGATCGAACGTGAGCCGGTGAGGCTGACGCCGGCCGGCCGCAGGCTGTCGTTCGTGCTGCTGATCACGCTCGCGCTCTGGGCGACGGATTTCTGGCACGGCATTTCGCCGGCCTGGATCGGGCTTGCCGCCGCGCTGATCTGCCTTCTGCCCGGCGTCGGCATCCTGCACCGAGACAGCTTTGCCCGGCTGAACACCGGACCTATCTTCTATGTCGGCGGCATGCTGGGGCTCGGCGCCTATGTCGCGGCCAGCGGCCTGGGCGTACTGTTCTCAACGGAGTTGCTGGCCATTCTGCCCTTGCGCCCGGGTGCGGACGCAGCGAACTTCGCAGCACTCAGCGCCACGGCGGCCGGCGTTGGGCTGATCGCGACGATGCCCGGTGTTGGTGCGGTGCTGACGCCGGTGGCGCCGGAACTGGCGGCCTCGGCCGGGTGGCCACTTGTCGATGTGCTGATGGCGTACGTGGTCGGCTTCTCGACGGCGGTGTTGCCCTATCAGGTGCCGCCGATGATGGTGGCCCTGACCCTGACCGGCGTCAGTTTGGCGGCGGCCACGCGGTCTCTGATGGTTATGGCGGTGTTGACGGTCGTGCTGCTGTGGCCGCTCGATTTTCTTTGGTGGCGATTGCTGGGCTTGCCCGGCTAGCGTGGTTCTTTGGTGATGACGGTACATCTTCTGAAAATGGCTGTCGGGGTCTCGGACGTCGACCATCTACGGCGCCTGCAGAAGGGCAGGCGGCATGAGATCGGCGGGCGCACGGTGGTGTATGGCTATACCAGGCGCAAACCGAGACGCGCGGTCGAAGTCTGTGCCGGCGGCTCGATCTACTGGATCGTCAAGGGCTTCATCCAGGTTCGCCAGCGCATTCTCGATCTTGTCGACGAGGTCGACGAGGAGGGGCGGGCCTTTTGCCGTTTGCATTACGATCCGATTCTTGTGCTGACCGAGTCACGGCCGCATCGGCCGATGCAGGGGTGGCGCTACTTGGCGCCAGCGGATGCTCCCGCCGACCTCGAAACCACGGTAGAAGCCGGAGGCGGTGATCGGTTACCGCCCGAAATGTTAAGAGAACTCAGAACGTTAGGTGTGATCTGAACCGGTTCGTCTGTCTTTTTGCGGAACCTTTCGATTAGGGGCTGGACACCCCGAAGGCCGCCGCCTATATACAGGGTCGTTCGCGCGGTTCGACGCGTCGCCGGCCAATCGGCTGGAGAGTATCGGCACCAAGGTGACAAGGCAGCGACCTTTGGTTTTCGGATCAGGTGGTCAAAGCGATTGTCGGAAAGCCAGCGGGAACCTATACTGAAATTTCGCCGTTCAGCGCGTTGCCGTAAAGGCAGTCGTGTCGGGACGGTTCGGCCTTGATGGTCTTCCGTAAGGAGGGGCTTTGGGCAGCGGGCGATTGTCCGCCGGGTATTTGACAATAGAATCTGTGATTAGAGAAGGGATACGCGGTAGGCGGTTTAGGTCTCGGGCTGATTGGTTTGGTGACTTGGGTCGTTTATAGCGTGTCTTTTGAGAGTTATTGGATCTTTGAGCTTTGGCTGTCTGGCGCCGTGGTTGTAGCTGTGGCGTTGGGTGGTTTGGAGTTCTGAGGTTTGGTGATTTGGTGAGACGTTATGGAACGGCTCCTGAAGGCGATTGGTGCTGGTTTGGTTTTGCGGTGCGTGAGTGCTGCGGGATGGATTGGTGCTGATTGTTCTAAATCAAACCTAAGAGTTTGATCCTGGCTCAGAACGAACGCTGGCGGCAGGCCTAACACATGCAAGTCGAACGGGAAGCCAATCTTCGGGTTGGTGGACAGTGGCGCACGGGTGAGTAACGCGTGGGAACCTACCTTTTGGTACGGAACAACCAATGGAAACGTTGGCTAATACCGTATACGTCCTTTTGGGTGAGAGCCCTTAAGGAGAAAGATTTATCGCCGAGAGATGGGCCCGCGTCCGATTAGTTAGTTGGTGGGGTAACGGCCTACCAAGGCTGCGATCGGTAGCTGGTCTGAGAGGATGATCAGCCACACTGGGACTGAGACACGGCCCAGACTCCTACGGGAGGCAGCAGTGGGGAATATTGGACAATGGGCGCAAGCCTGATCCAGCCATGCCGCGTGAGTGAAGAAGGCCCTAGGGTTGTAAAGCTCTTTCACCCGCGAAGATGATGACGGTAGCGGGAGAAGAAGCCCCGGCTAACTCCGTGCCAGCAGCCGCGGTAATACGGAGGGGGCAAGCGTTGTTCGGAATTACTGGGCGTAAAGGGCGCGTAGGCGGTCTGTTGCGTCAGGTGTGAAAGCCCCGGGCTCAACCTGGGAGGTGCACTTGATACGGGCAGGCTAGAATCCGGGAGAGGATGGTGGAATTCCCAGTGTAGAGGTGAAATTCGTAGATATTGGGAAGAACACCGATGGCGAAGGCAGCCATCTGGACCGGTATTGACGCTGAGGCGCGAAAGCGTGGGGAGCAAACAGGATTAGATACCCTGGTAGTCCACGCCGTAAACGATGTGCGCTAGCCGTCGGGCAGCATGCTGTTCGGTGGCGCAAGCTAACGCGTTAAGCGCACCGCCTGGGGAGTACGGTCGCAAGATTAAAACTCAAAGGAATTGACGGGGGCCCGCACAAGCGGTGGAGCATGTGGTTTAATTCGAAGCAACGCGCAGAACCTTACCAGCCCTTGACTTGTCCGTTTTGGTTACCGGAGACGGTATCCTTCAGTTCGGCTGGACGGA
>JBCDFV010000038.1:0-40834 GCA_039177555.1 Pseudomonadota bacterium
GGATGCGCTTGGCTCAAAGGCGCAGCATCGATGACACATGGCAGCATCTCGGTAGCCTCATCGGCACCATCAAGCCACAGGAGTGCGCCAACTACTTCGCTAACGCTGGATACGCTTCTAACTAAAACGAAAACGCTCTAGGCGCCGCGCGCCTTGGAAACCACCGTGTCCGCATCGTCGGGCAGCTTGTCTGCCCTCCAAGCGACGTGGCCGTCGGGGCGAACCAGAACGTAAGGCATCTTGTACGCTCCAATCATTGCCGGGTCATCAATCGCCACGACCTTGAGAGGAAGCCCGACGGTTTGAGCGCTGTCGGCGAAGCTGTCCGCCTCGGCAACATCGCCACCAAGCACTAATAGCGTAAACCCGTCCCCGAACAGATCCAACGACGAGCGCCCATCTGCCAGCCAGAGATGCGGCGCGCGGCTACCGGGCCAGGTTGAGGGGACGACGACGGCGGTGTCGTCCGGCGGTTCCTGGCTGCCGTCGGGCACGCAGATGGGGCTGTCGGCGTAGCGGTAGCCGAGATGGGTGCCGGCGGAGTTGAATTGGCGGGCGAGCCATTTGATTTTGGCCGCGAGCTCCGCGCGTAGGGCGTCGCCTTCGGGGCCTTCGCGATCGATGTCGGGTGGCGTTTCGGCCATGATCAGGTCGATCTTGTCGGAATTGGTGGCCGAGATCAGCGAGTTGCGGATCGCGATCGGCTTGCGCTCGGCCTCGTAAGCATTCAGCAGGCGCGGGCCGCCCCAGCCGTGGAGCGTGCCGGCCAGTTTCCAAGCCAGGTCGCAGGCATCGCCGATGCCGGTGTTCATGCCGACGCCGCCGGTCGGGGCGAAAAGATGGGCGGTGTCGCCGGCCAGGAAGATGTTGCCGACCCGCCATTTGGCCGCGATCGATTGGTGATGGTGCCAATGGGTGACGTCCAACAGGTCGAAGTCGAAGGCCTTGCCGACGGCGCGGGCCAGGACCAGCGCGGGGTCCAGATCCCGCGTCTCCTTGGCCGGGTCGAGGAAATAGTACTGATAGTTCCACAGTTCCTTGCCGTCGATGGCGGTGAAAACGCCGAAACTGTCGTCGGCGAACACGAAGTAGAGGTTGGCGACGCCGAGCCCGTGAACCTTCAGGAAATCTGGTGCCCGGAAGTAGAAGCTGGTATTGGCGCGCATGGCGCCGCGCCCGTTCATCGGGATGTTCAGTGCCTTGCGCACCCGGCTGGTACCGCCGTCGCAGGCAACCATGTAGCGGGCGCGGACTTGGCGTTGGCTGCTGTCTCGATCCGCCACGATGCTGGCCGTGACACCGTCTTCATCCTGCTCGAAACCGTCCATCCGCCAGCCTCGCATGAAGGTCAGCGTCGGGGCCTGGCGCAGCGCCTCGTCGACCAGCACCGGCTCCAGATTCTGCTGGCCGATCTGGGTCTTGCCGTAGGGCGACCAGGCCAGCTCTCGAAAGCGCTTGGCGGCTTCCGGGTCCCGGTTGCGGACCTGGTTGATCGAGGGCGAGGTGAAGCGGTAAAGCTCCTGCTTCGCCAGCCTGGTGGCGAAGATGATGAAGTAGTTGTGTTCCGGCGGCAGGGCCTTGTCGTAGATCGCCGCGTCCAAGCCCCAACGCCGGAAAAGCTCCATCGAGCGGGCGCCGAGCAGGGTCGCCTTGGGGTGTTCCGTGGTCGTTTCGCGCCGCTCCACCAGGGTGCAGTCGATGCCGCGCCTTGCCAGATCGATGGCCAGGGTCAGGCCGACGGGGCCGCCGCCGACGACCAGCACGGACGTTTCCAAAGCCATCGCAACCTCACCATTGCCCAATGCGCTCAGAATTGTATTATGAATAATACAGGTGTGCCCGTCGATGGATAAGGTGGGCTGCCTTGATGGGCGAGGCTAAGCGAAGGGAGACGGCGATGAAGCATTTCATGGTAGGGGCCGCGGCGGCGGCCATCTTGACCGGCGCAACGGTGGCGAGCGCGCAGGAGCATTCGATCCGGGTCGGCTCCTTCACGCCGGAGGGTGCCGTCGGCGTCCAGAACGTCATGATCCCGTGGATGGAGGCGGTTCAGGACGAACTCGGCGATCGGGTTGAACTGACCGGCTTTTGGGGCGGCACGCTCGGCCCCGATCCGTTCGCCCAGTACGAACTCGTGCGCGATGGCGTGATCGATGTTGCGTGGATCCTGCCCGGTTATACGCCAGGCCAGTTCCCGCAACTGCAGATTACCGAGCTGCCGTTCACCGTGCAGTCGGGCGAAGAGGCGTCGACGGTGGCCTGGCGCCTTTACGAGACGGGCTTGCTGGACGGCTTTGACGATGTCCATGTGCTGTCCATCTGGACGCCGGACATCACCAATATCCATCTGACTGAGCCGGTTGAGGGTCTCAGTGACCTGGAGGGTTCAGCGCTGCGCACGGCGGGCGCGACCCAGGCCCTGTTCGTCGAGGCGATCGATGCCGCCCCGCAAACGCTGGGCTCGGTCGAGGCCAATGAGGCCATGTTGCGCGGCACGATCGACGGCCAGCTTCAGGGCTGGACGGGCATGCGGACGTTCGGCGGTTTCGCCGTTGCCGACGCGACCTACATGGTGCCGCTGGGCGCCAGCCCGTTCCTTTTGTTGATGAACCTGGACACGTGGAACAGCCTGCCGGAAGACGTGCAGGAGGTGATGATGCGCCATGCCGGCGAAGGGCTGGGCGCCTATGGCGGCGGCCGCTATGACGCGATCACGCAAGACATCATCGCCGCCCAGCGCGAAGAAGGTCATGCCATCATTGAGGCCAGCCAGGACGACATCGCGGCCTATGCCGATCAGTACAGCGATGTCCACGACCGCTGGATCGAGCAGCACGACAATGGTCAGGAGATCTACGACACGTTCATCCAGCTGCTGAACGACTACCGCAGCGGCGGTTGATACCGCCTGGCCGGATAACCGGACCGACCGGCAATGTCGTTCCTGTTGAGAACGCGGGGGCTGCTTGACAGGGTCACGCGGCTGGTGGCGATCGTTGGCTTCAGCGGCCTCGTCGTCATCAGCCTGCTGACCATGTATGACGGCATTGCGCGCTACACCGAACTGGCGCGCATCCCGGGCTTCAACGATTTCGGCGAGGTCATCTTCGCCGTCATCATCGCAAGCTGCTTTCCCGCAGGTTTGCTTAAGAACCAGAACATCACCATCACCGTCGTAGGCAAGCTGACCGGTCGACGCAGCCACGCGGTGCTGAGCCTGTTCGGCGCGATCGCAACGCTGGCGGTCTTCATTCTGTTCGCTTGGGCGCTTGGCCTTCGGGCCGACGGCCTGGCCGGGCGCGTGACCCAGACGGGCTACATGGCTGTCGCACCCTGGTGGTGGGCCACCTTCGTGCTGATCGTATCCGCAACCATGGTCCAGGTCTGGGTCGTGCTGGCGCGCTTCGCTGAGTTGGTGACCGGTGAGCCCCTGGTCGACGACCGTGGCGGCGCGACCGAGCATGGCATCGAGGAAGGCCTGATCGACGAAGGGGCCGAGCAGCACCCGGAGAGTTCCGGGGGGCGTTTCCGCTAGTGGACGGGTTCACTCTCGCGATGGTCGGGCTGGCGGTCATGTTCGGCCTGATCCTGCTTCACGTGCCGATCGGCATTGCCATGGCCGGCGTCGGCTTTTGGGGTGTCGTCGAGTTCACCAACTGGCGCGCCGGCCTGTCCGTGGCCTCCAGCGAGGTCAGTTCGGCCATCGGCAATGAAGGCTTTGCGGTCATCGCCCTCTTCCTGTTGATGGGGGCGTTTGCCAGCGTGGCGGGCTTGTCGGCGGACATTTTCCGTATCGCCAACGCCTTTGTCGGGCACAGGCGCGGCGGTCTGGCCCAGGCCACCGTCGCCGGCTGCGGCGGTTTCGGCGCGGTCTGCGGCTCGTCGGTGGCGACCACGGCGACCATGGCGCGCATCGCCCTGCCGGAGATGACCCGGCGCAATTACCAGCCCCATTTCGCGGCCGGCGCGGTGGCGTCGGGGGGCACGCTCGGCATTCTGATCCCGCCTTCGGTGATCATGGTGCTCTATGCCGTGCTGACCGAAAACTCGCCGCTGACCCTGTTCGCCGCCGGGCTGGTCCCGGGCCTGATTGCCATCGCTCTCTATTTCGTCGCCATTGAGATCTATGTGCGCATCTGGCCTGAGTCTGGTCCGGCGGCCAATCGGCTGAGCTGGGCGGAGCGCGGCCGGGCGGTGGCCCAGTCCTGGCGCGCGATCGTGATCATCGCGGCGGTTTCGGTCGGCATCTATTCCGGCATCTTCACGGTGATCGAGGCGGCCTCGGTCGGTGCCGGCCTGACCCTGATCTTCGCGGTCCTGTCCGGCCGCATGACGCGCCGGATCTTTTTCGACAATCTCTTGGAGACCGCCGGCAATACCTGCCTGATCTTCGTCATCATCATCGGCGCGAAGATCTTCCGCACCTTCATGGGCTACACCCGCGCGCCCGAGGCGCTGGTCGACTGGATCGAGATGATCGGGCTGGAGCCGTTCGCCATCATCCTCGTCCTGCTGCTGATGTACATCATTCTGGGCAGCATCTTCGACACCGTCGCGGCGATGGTCATCACCCTGCCGTTCGTCTATCCGCTGGTGGTCGACACGCTGGGCTACAACGCCATCTGGTGGGGCATCATGATGGTCATGGTGATGGAGGTCGGCATGATCACGCCGCCGATCGGCATCAACGTGTTCGTGCTGCACGCCGTCGCCAAGAATCTGACTCTGACTCAGATCTATCGCGGCATCTCGCCGTTCCTGATCGCCGACTTCATCCGACTGTTCTTGGTCGCGGCGATCCCCGCCTTGGCGCTTGCCTTGCCCGCCTGGCTCGGCTATCCGCTGGAATCCGCGGTGGTGCGCTAGCGATCGCGCCTGGGGTGTGCCCAGCGCACGCGGTCCGGCTCTATGGTTACCGTCACCTGTTCGCCGGGTGCGACGATCGCATCGCGGGCGACCAGAAGGCGGATCTTGGCATCCCCGACTCGAACGACGTAGCGCACCCGTGTGCCCATGAAGACGCGTGCCTCGACCACGCCCTGGAATGACAGGCCGTCGCCGCCAAGCCTCAGATCCTCTTGCCGCATGACCAGCAGGGAAGTGTCGTCCGGCGCTGAGATGTTCAGGACCTGACCATCGGCCAGCCGGACGGCGCTGGGGTCGCCAGACACTTCCACGACGTTGGCGGCGCCCAAGAAGTCGGCGGCGAACGGTGTGCCCGGGTCGTCGTAGATAACGTCGGCCGGCGCATCCCGTTCCACCGAACCGTCGCGCATCAGCACAACGCGGTCTGACAGGCTCAGCGCCTCCTCCTGGTCGTGGGTGACGAAGATGGTGGTCAGGCCCAGCCGGCGATGCAGGTCCTGCAGCTCGATCTGCATGTCTTCGCGCAGGCGGGCATCGAGGTTTGACAAGGGCTCGTCCAGCAAGAGGACGCGCGGCTGATAGACAATGGCGCGTGCCAGGGCGACGCGCTGTTGCTGGCCGCCGGATAGCTGTCGTGGCCGGCTGTCCGCCAGATGGTCCAGCTTGACCAGAGCCAGGGCCTCATGGGCGCGCCGTCGCTGGTCGGCTGTGCTGGACGATCCCTGCATGCGCAGCGGGAAGCGGACATTGTCCAGCACGGTCATGTGCGGCAACAGCGCGTAGGACTGAAACATCATGGCGAGCTTGCGCGCTTCCGGCGGCAGCCGGGTCACGTCGCTGCCGTCGATCACCACGTTGCCGCCGTTGGGCGTTTCCAGACCGGCGATGATGCGCAGCAAGGTGGTCTTGCCACACCCTGAGGGACCCAGCAGCGAGACGAAGCTGCCGCGTTCGATCGACAGCGAAATGCCCCGCAGCGCCTCGAACGTGCCGAAGCGCTTGGTGATGTTGGAAAGCTCCAGAAAGCTCATCCGGCAACCCGCCTTAAGCCCAAGAACCGTTCGATGGCGACGATCAACAGGATGGTCAGAAGGATCATTAGGGTCGAGACGGCGGCCACCGCCGGTGTCGGTGAGAACTCAAGCTGACCGTAGATGCGCATGGGCAGCGTTTCGACGCCAGGCGAACGCAAGAACAGCGCCACCACCGCTTCGTCGAAGCTGACATTGAAGGCGAAGAAGCCGCCGGCGATGATGCCGGCCCGCGCCTGCGGCAGCACCACGAACCAGAGCCGCTGGAGTGGACGCGCGCCCATCGTCCGCGCCGCCTCCTCGATCTGCGGGTCGGCGTCGGACAGCACCGCCGCCACCGTTCGCACGATGTAGGGCACGGTGATCACGGTATGTCCAACCCACAGGGCGACCAGGGACGGACCGCCGAAATAGATCGACGCAACGATCAGAAGGCCGATGCCGAAAATGATCGTGGGCAGCACCAGGGGCGACAGGAACAGGGCGGATAGAACGGACGTTCCCGGCAACAGTCGGCGATGCAAAGCGATCGCGGCAGCTGTTCCGATCACGACCGATGAAGCCGTTACCGCCGTGGCCAGGATCAGGCTGGTGCGGGCGGCGTCCAGATACGCCGTCGAGGCCAGCACCTCGCCATACCAGCGCAGCGAAAAGCCTTGGGGCGGAAAGGTCAGGAAACTGCCGGCGGTGACCGACGCGGCCGCGACGATCGCCAGCGGCAGCAGCATGAAGACCAGGATCAGCAGCAGGATGAAGCCGCCGCCGATCAGCGCGCTTGCCGGAAAGCGCCTAACCATGGCGCCGCCTCGTCAACGCCAGATAGGGGATCAGCAGGCCGAGTACGGCCGCCAGCAGCAAGGTCGACTGCGCGGCCGCGAAATTCCAGTCAAGTGTGCTGGTTGCCTGCTGGTAAATCGCGCCCGCCATCACCGGCAGGCGCACGCCGCCGACCAGGTTCGGCGTGACGAACGAGCTGATCGACAGGGCGAAGACCAATAGAGAGCCGGATACCAAACCGGGCACGCTGAGCGGCAGGACCACGTGTCGAAGCGTCCGATAGAAGCCGGCCCCCATGGTCCGCGACGCCTCTTCCAAGTGAGGGTGGATCGTGCTGATCACGCCCAGCGTCGTCAGTGTCATGAACGGCAACAGCACCTGCACCATGGCGATGACGATGCCGGTCTCGGTGTGCAGCAAGGTGGCGTCGCGCGCGCCGAGGCCCGTCAGCGACAGCAAGTCAGCGACCGGGCCGCCGCGCCCCAGCGCGATGATCCAGCCAAAGGTGCGCACCACGACGCTGGTCATCAGCGGCAGTACGGTGAGCAACAGCAGGGTGTAGCCGACAATGCGCGGGCTTCGTGCCACGACATAAGCCAGCGGAAAGCCGATCATCGCCGTTACCAGCGTGATGATCACGGACAAGCGAAAGGTCCGCCAGGCGACCCGCAAATAGTAGTCGTCTTCGAAGAACCGGGCGAAATTGGCCCAGATCGACAGCCCTTCCTCGGGCGGTACGATGCTGAGGACCAGGATTTGGCCAACGGGAAACAGAAAGGCGCCGATCAGCAAAGCCGCGCCGGGGCCAATCAGCAGGACCGATTCGCCGAAGGCCCCGGCGCCGCGCTCGGCCCGTCTCAACGGGTGCGGCATCAAGGCCGCACGCAGCCGACCGCGCCCTCGCTATTGCGCGATGGCACGGTTCCAGGCATCGGTCCAATCCGACCGCTGGGCGTTGACGACGACCGGGTCAAAGCGAACTAGATTGGCGGCGGCCTCGTCGCCATAGACAACCTGTCCCGCCAGATCGACCGGCAGTTCGACCGTGCTGTTCGTCGGTGAGTAGCGCAGGGCCTCGGCCCAGCCGGCCTGGGCCGCCGCGCTGATCGACATGTCGACGAACGCGCGCGCCAACTCCTCGTTCGGCCGGCCGGCGACCACGTTGGCCGTGATATAGATGCCGGGCGAACCCTCCGCCGGCTGCACGAAGTCAATCGGCAAGCCCGCCTGCTGCAGCGTGTAGGCATAGTCCTGAGCGTACGCCTCCAGGCTGGTCGCTTCTTGGGCGAATGCCTGCTGGAACTCCGGCGACGAACTCAGGATCTGGGCGCCATTGTCCAGCAACTCGGTCACCGCATCGAGGCCCGGCTGAATGTCGTCCAACGTCCCGCCGCGCACCTGGTTCAACATCAACAGCGTCAGCAGGCCATAGGTATTGGTGATGTCCGCGATGGCGACGTCTTCGCCGTTTGAGGCCGAAAACAGGTCGTCCCAGCTCGTCGGTGCCGCCTCGCCATCGCTCAACAGCCCCAAGACGGCGACGGAGTAAACCGGACCCTGGCCTTGCTCCAACCCTTCGACCGCGAAGGGGTAGAGCTGGTCATAGTTGCTGAGCTGATCGGGCATGATCGGCGCCAGCAGGCCTTCCGCCGCAGCCGTCACCTCCTGCCCGCCGGAGAAATGGATGACATCGAATTGCGGGTTTTCCGCCTGGGCGCGCAGCTGGGCTAAGGCGTCGGCCGAATAGGCGGTCACCACCTCGACCTCGACATTGTACATCTGCTCAAACGGCTCAATGACCAGCCGGCGGTGCGCTTCTTCGTACGCGCCGCCGAAGGAGTTGATCACGAAGGTCTCCTGCGCCATCGCGGTGCCGGCCAGCAGGCTGGCCGCGACGGCCACCAATGCGCCTTTCGATAGGTGTGTCATGTTCTGTCCCTCCTCTCCCGTTCAAAAACGCAGTGCCGGCGCCGTTAGTCGGCGCGGCCGAACTCCACCGTCTTTGCGCCGTTCCATCTTATGTCGCGGCAGGCTTCTTGAAACGGCGCGAGATTGTCCGTGATGCGGCCGAAGATCGTCACCGGGGTCCAGCCCAGCGGGCCGAAGGTGCGGCCGCCATTGTCGTAAAAGATGCCGATCTCCCACAGATCGAAGTCCAGGCCGCGCATCATGTTCTTGGTCTGATAGAAGAACAGGCAGTCGCCCGCGCTGGTGATGCAGTCCTGGTTTTCCGCCGGCAGCGCCTTGGGGTCGAACGTCTGGGCCTCTTCCGGCAGGCCCAGCATGATCTCCGGCCCGGCATACATGGCGTGCAGTGCCGGCGATTGGATCGGCTTTGGCAGCGCGTCCCAGATCGCGTTGCTGGTGACGGGTGCCGCATCCTCGTTCAGGGTGATGATCGCCCGCACGTCGGTGTCGATGAAGCTGGCATAGAGACGTCGGGCCATGCGGGTCGCATCCTTGTTGGTTGACAGCACTTGCTTGGATGCTCTCAGCCCGGACCGATATTGTCCAATTGGAAGTTTTCGGCAAAACCGATAGATTTTCTTTATCGGCTTGGGACCCAGCCGAAGCCGTTCGGCAGGTTCCGACACAGGTCGGACGCCACATCCCGCGCCTTGTCGATAACCGCCTCATTGACTGGCGACGGCTGGCCGGCGGCGGAAACGGCGACGATCTTGATCGGGTCCAGGGGCGCTTCGGCATTCAGCCTCACCAAACGGCCCTCGTTGATTGCGGGCAAAACAGCGGCCGGCGGCATGGCCGCGATGCCAAGCCCGTCCGATACCAGACGCACCATGGTCGTCAACGAGTTGGCGGTACTCTTGTGTGCCAGCCAGCCTTCCTGCCGCTCGAAATAGTGCTCCAGGATGGCGTTTGGCGGGGTCCCGAACGGGAAGGTGATGATCGGCATGCGTTCCAGCTCCGCCTTGGCCAGCGGCCGGTCGGACGGCGTCATGTCGGGTCCGCCGAACCAATCCATGGCGAAGGCGCAGATCGTCACCTGCCACAGGGTCGGGTCGAAGGGCAGGGCCAAAGTGAAGGCGATGTTGATCGCGTCGTCGCCCAGCTGAGCCAGCAGGTTCGCGGTGGAGTCGACGACGATGTCCAGCAGCAGATCGGGGTGTTCCCGCCGCAGCCCTTCTACCAGGTCCGGCAGCCAGGTCTCCGTCACTGTATCGATGATGCCGATGCGCACACGGCCCCGGATGGGGCTCGCGGCCGCCAGGTCGGCCTTGGCCTCGGCATAGAGGCGGGTGATGCGCTCTGCGAAGGGCAAGAAACGGCGGCCTTCCGGTGTCGGCGTGACCTTGGTCGACGCCCGATCCAAGAGTTTGCAGCCCAGCTCCTTTTCCAGGGTCTGGACCCGGCTCGACATGGCGGGCTGGCTGACATGCAGGCGCTGTGCGGCCTTGCGAAAGCTGCGCAGGCGACATAGCCAGACAAAGCTTTCCAAATGGCGGATGTTCACTGGCCCGACCCCGATGCGAACGGTGGGCCAGACTAGCGTCGTCAGGCGTCTTCGGCCAAGGCGGGGATCTGGGTCAGCCGCTCCTGCCAGCCGCTCAGCAGCGGGTCGGCCGTGGTCGGCGTCCAGCCCATCACGTGGTGGCTGAGGCGCCAGGCCAGGCAGTAGTTCGACGATACGATCGGCACGCCCAATCGGTCGCGCGCCTGGTCGATCACCTTCAGGGACGGCATGCCGGTGCCCGTCAGCAGCAGGGCGTCGGCACCGTTCAGGTCGAACCGCTCCAGCGCGCCCAGCGCCGTATCCGCCGTGATGCCATAAATCGCGCGCGTATCGCCCGTACCGATATCGATCGTGGTGTGGGCCGTGATGGTCAGCCCGTTGTCGCGCCAGAAATCCAGGCTGGCCTCGCCCAGCTTGCGGGGGTAGGGCGCGGCGATCGCGATCGAAGCAATGCCCAGCGTCTCACAGGTCTGGAGCAAGGCCTCCGCCGCCGATTCCACCGGGCAGCCCAGCATCTCGGCGGTCTTGTCCTGGATGGCCAGGGCCCGGTCGCGGCCGACCAGATAGGTCGAGCCGGTGCAGGCAAAGCCGAACCCACGCAGCTTCATCGTGTCGAACCGCGCCGCGTAGTCGGGCAGCCGTTCGATATAGTCGACGAGCCGCTGCAAACTGTCCGACGCATCGCTGGTCAGCCGCACCATGTGCAGTGCCGCACCCGGCGGCATCAGCAGCGCCATCTCCGGCTCCACGGTCGGATTGGCCTGCGGGGTGGCAACGCCGATCCGGCCCCGCGTGGCATAGTCGGGCGCATGGTCGGCAACGGAAACGCCTTTTGGCATCGAACGGTTCTCCGTTTGCTAGGTCACGGCGGCCGCTTGGCGCAGGCCGTCGATCATCGAACTGCGCATCAGGAAACCCTTGGCCTTCGCAGGATCGTCCGCGATGGCCTGAAGTTCGGCCAGATGGGCACGGCGCCGGTCGGGGTCGCGCTCCTGCATGCGGGCGCGGTTGCGGTCGGCTTGGGCCAGGATCTGGCTTTCGGCGATCGGGCGTCTTTGACGCACATAGCGGTCTAGCAGGCCAGGGTCGGCGCCGCGCCAGACCTGGATCAACAGGTCGGTCAGGCAAAACGCGTCGTGGATGCCGCCGTTCATGCCCATGCCGCCCGACGGGCTGTTCAGATGGGCCGCATCGCCGGCCAGGAGGATGCGCCCAATCCGATAGTTCTCGACGATGCGCTGATGAATGCGGTAGGGCCGTACTTCCAGGACTTCGTAGGGCTCGGGCGTCGCGACGATCCGCTGCAGCTTCGCCTCCATCGCCGCCGGTGCCAACGCCTGTTCCACCGTCTCTCCCTCGTCGGGATAGAGGCTGGCGCGCCAAACGCCAGGCAGCCGCAGCAGCGAGAACGTTCCGTCTTTCGACCAGACATAGTTGACGTTGGACAGACCCTCCAAATGGTCGTGGAATGGAAAGGTCGTGGTCGCCAGGAACGTGGTCTCCGGATAGGTCTTGCCGGACAGCTTCAGGCCGACTTGATCACGAACAGTGCTCTTCGACCCGTCGGCAGCAATCAGATAGGCGCCGCGCATCTGCTCGGTCGCGCCGGCGATCTCAACCGTTGCCGTAACGCCGTCGGCGTCCTGCGCGACGCCTGTGACTTTCGCTGAAAAATGGGTCTCCGTGTCGCCATTGCGGGTCAGCCAGTCCAAGGCAAAACCGCCGAACTTGTGCTGTTCGCACTGCAGGCGGAAGGGATGGTCGGTCTCTTCTGACAGGATCGACAGGTCGAAGACCGCGCGGTCGCCGGTCTCGTGATCACGAATCTGCCAGGTTGGCGAGATCAGCCCGGCCTCGATCAGCCGGTCCGTCAGGCCATAGGGCTGCAGCATGTCCAGGGTCGGCGGATGCCAGGTCGAGGCGCGCAGATCGTGTGGTAAGCCGGGGCCGGCTTCGCAAAGGACGGTGGGTATGCCAGCCTCCGACAGCCGGATCGCGGAGATCAGGCCCACCGGCCCGGCCCCGACGATGATTACCCGTTCAGCGTCCGCCATATTCCGCCATCCTTCGAAAATTTGTATCTATTATGATACATTTCAGCCGGCGGTCCAGCGGGGAGTCGTTTCTTTCTACTGGCTGTTTGGAAGGGCCCAGGGGCGTCTGGTGCGATCGAACGCGACCCAGTCGGCGATCTCCTGGCGATGGCGCAAGGTCAGATCGATATCGTCGCGCCCCTCAGTCAACTGGGTTTTAAGATTGGGCAACACGTCGAACGGCAGTTTTTGGCCGTCCAGATCGATGGTCTGGCTCGGCAGGTCCACGGTGATGGACCGGCCCGGCTGTGTTTCAGCCGCGGCGATCAGCCGTCGGGCGGCCTCGTCGTCGACCCGTGCCGGCAGAAGGCCGTTTTTCACGGCGTTGTTGGTGAAGATGTCGCCGAAGCTGGGCGCGATCACGCAGCGCAGACCGAAATCGACTAACGCATAGACCGCCGCCTCGCGCGAGGAACCGCCGCCGAAATTGCGCCCGGCGACCATGATCTGGGCGCCCGCATAGGCGGCATCATCGAGGGCGATCCCGACGCGCGGCTGTCCCTGCCCGTCGAAACGGACATCGCGAAGTAGATAGTCGCCATAGCCCTCGGCCCGGGATTTGCGCATGAAACGCGCCGGGATGATCTGGTCGGTATCGACATTGGCCATGGGCAAGGGCACGACGACGGCGGAAAGCGTTGTGAACGGCTGCATTTGTTGGCCTCGCCTATCTCCCACCGCGCTCGGCCAGCATGGGCCTGACATCCGTCAAATGGCCGGCCACGGCGGCGGCCGCGACCATGGCCGGCGACATCAGATGGGTCCGGGCGCCTGGCCCTTGCCGGCCACGGAAATTCCGGTTGGTGGTCGATGCGCAGCGCACGCCGGGTGGCAGGATATCGCCGTTCATGCTGACGCACATCGAACAGCCGCTGTCGACCCATTCCAAGCCAGCCGCCATGAAGATCCGGTCGAGGCCTTCTTCCTCCGCCTGGCGCTTGACGGCTTGTGATCCCGGCGAAACGAGACCGGGCACCTTGGCACGCCGGCCGGACAAAACCGACGCCGCGCTGCGCAGATCCTCGATCCTGGCGTTGGTGCACGAACCGATGAAGACATGGTCGATCGCGATGTTCTGCAACGGCGTGCCCGGCCTCAAATCCATGTAGTCGAGCGCCAGTTCAAGATGCCGGCCCTGCTCGTCGGTACGTGCCGAGGCTGGTGTTGGCACGCTCCCGGTGATGGGCAGTGCGTCTTCCGGGCTGATGCCCCAGGTCACGATTGGCGCGATTTCCGCCGCGTCCAGAGCGATCTCCTCATCGAAGGCCGCCCCGTCGTCGCTCTTCAGCAGGCGCCAATCCTCGACCGCGCGTTCGAACAGGGGGCCGTCCGGCGCATAGGGCCGGCCGGCCAAATAGGCGAACGTGGTCTCGTCCGGCGCCACCATGCCAAAGCGTGCACCCGCCTCGATGGTCATGTTGCAAAGGGTCATCCGGCCCGCCATGGACAGATCGCGAATGGTCGACCCGGCATATTCCACGGCGTGGCCGGCGGCCCCGTTGGCGCCGATTCGGGCAATGATCGACAGAATGACGTCCTTGGCGCCGATGCCGTCGGCCAGCGCACCGTCGACGGTGATCCGCATCGGCTTCGGCCGCCTTTGCCACAATGTCTGGGTTGCCAGCACATGCGACACATCCGAGGCGCCGATACCGAAGGCGAGCGCGCCGAACGCGCCATGGGTGGCGGTGTGGCTGTCGCCGCAAACGATCGACAGGCCCGGCAGGGTCAGCCCTTGTTCGGGTCCGACAACGTGAACGATGCCCTGGCGCGGGTCGTCGAGACCGAACATTTGCAGCCCATGGTCGGCGGCGTTTTCGGCCAACTGGTCGATCATCCGCGCGACGTCCGGATCGGCCGCGCCCTTCCGGCGCTGACGGGTGGGTACGTAGTGGTCGGCGATCGCGAAGGTCAGATCGGGGCGCGCAACCTTGCCCTGGCGCGCCCGCAGCTTGTCGAAGGCATGGAACGAGCCTTCATGCACAAAGTGGCGGTCGATCCAGAGCAGGATGTGGTCCTCATCCTCCTCCAGAATGTCGTGACTGCGCCACAGCTTGTCGAACAGGGTCAGCGGTCTGCCGGTTGTCACCTGGCACCGCCCTGATGTTCCGCCAGATCGTTCCAGACGTCTTGCTGAACGATGACACCGTCGCTGAGCACAAAGCGATCGATGAAACGGATGCCATCGAACTCCGAACCGTCCGGCCACTCTCCGTAAAGCGTACCGATGACGTAGACGGATTTCGTGGCCTCGTCGCTTGTTGTTTCGGTGCGCTCGACTCGCTTCTTGACGCGTCGGTATCGGCTGGCGGCCCAAGCGACCAGGTCCTCCGGGCGCGTCATCCTGCGCCCGCCGGGAAAGACCATTGCGAAGTCGCTCGCCAGCATGGACCGTGCCGTCTCAAGGTCTCGCGCCTCCATGGCGGTCAGAAAGGCGCGCACTGTCGTTACCGCTTTCTCCGGCCCTGCAGCGCTTCGTTGGCCCTCGGTCATACCCATTCGATACCCGGCATTGTTTGACTTCGACGGAGAAGCTGTACCATATTTAAGACAGATTCCAGCGGCCCTACAAGCGGGGCCCATTGTTGGGTAGCAAAGCGCCGCAGGTTAGGGAGCGTCGGTCGGGTGGCACAGAACGTTTCGGCAGAAGGGCTGGAGCCAACCAAGTCCCGCACCATGTTTCTGGCGCTCGGCGACGCGATATCCAATGGCACGTTTCCGCCGGGCTCTCGCCTGCCGGGCGAGTTGAAGCTGGCCGAACAGTTCAACGTTTCCAGGGTCACCGTGCGTCGGGCCATGGCCGAGCTGGAACGCATGGGCATGGTCGACCGCAAGCCGGGTGTCGGCACCGTGGTCGCGGATCGCGGTGGCGTGCAGCCGGTCGTGGCTGATTTCACCAACGTGCTCGGCCATCTGTTGGAGATGGGGCGTAAGACGACCGCGCGGCTTTTGGAGTTTGGCTATGGCCAGCCGCCTGAGCCGGTCCGCGTGGCCCTGAGACTGGGCGAAGACGAACAGGCACAGCGGTCGGTGCGTGTCCGTGTTGTCGACGGCGAGCCTTTTTCGTACCTGACTGCCTATGTGCCCGAGGCGATCGGCGCGACTTATGACCGCGACGATTTGGCCAAGACGTCGTTGCTGGCGTTGTTAGAACGCAGCGGCATCGAGGTCGACCACGCCGAACAGACGGTCACGGCGACCTTGTCGACGCCGACGACAGCCAAGGCCTTGACCATCGGGGTCGGCGAACCGCTCTTGGCGGTGACCAGAACCGTTTTCGATCCGCAAGGACGGGGCGTGGAGCACCTGCAGGCGCTTTATCGGCCCAACCACTACCGCTTGCAGATCGCGTTGAACCGGGTGGACGCCGGCGGCACGCGCCAGTGGGCGCCGGTTGCCGAAACCTCGATGGGCTCCAGCAAAAAGCGAGATCCTTGAACAGTCTTCCGCTTCGGGCGGGCCGCAGCCGGCCGCGGTCCGATCATCTTTGAAATTAAGTCGATTCAGGACGCAACTCTGTGATATCGCCAAATTCGCTTCGACACAGGCTGACCCAGCGCGACATCTTGCTGGTGCCCGGTGTCTATGATGCGCTGACCGCTAGCCTGGCGGTCGCGGCCGGGTTTGAAGCCGTCTACCTATCTGGTGCGGCGGTTTCCTACACCCGGCTCGGAAGGCCCGACATTGGCCTGACATCGGTTACCGAGATGGCCGAAACCCTGGCGCTCATCCGTGATAGAATTGACCTGCCGGTGATCATCGATGCCGACAATGGCTTCGGCAACGCGCTGAACGCCCAGCGCACGATGCGCACCTATGAACGCGCCGGAGCCAACGCCTTGCAGATCGAGGACCAGGCCTATCCCAAGCGCTGTGGCCATCTGCAGGACAAGGCGCTGATCCCGTTGGACGAGATGGCCGGCAAGATCGCCGCCTGCGCCGACGCCCGGCACTCAGACGACACCCTTATCATCGCGCGCACCGATGCCGTCGCCGTCGAAGGCTTTGATGCGGCAATGGATCGGGCCGAGGCCTATCATTCCGCCGGCGCCGACATGTTGTTCGTCGAGGCGCCCCAATCCCACGAGCAGATGGTCCAGATCGCTGAGCGGTTCGGCGGTCGCGTGCCCCTGATGGCCAACATGGTGGAGGGCGGCAAGACGCCTCTGTTGGACGCCGGGACCCTGCAGGAAATGGGTTTTGATTTGGTGATCTTCCCCGGTGGCATCGTCCGCGCGCTCGCTCGCTCGGCCCAGGACTACTATCAGTCCCTTCATCGCCACCGATCGACCGCGCCATTTCGCGACCGCATGTTCGATTTCGATGCGCTGAATGCGCTGATCGGCACGCCGGAAACGTTGGAGGCGGGCAAACGCTACGCAACCGGGCCTCAGGCCAAGCTTGGGAAAACGGCATGAGTCTGGACCCGGTCACCCTGGCGGTCTTGAAGGGGCGGCTGGAGCAAATCGCAGACGAGATGGATGCGACCCTGTTCCGCAGCGCCTTCAACCCGATCATCGCCGAGGCGCACGACGCCTGCCACGGCCTTTACGACGCCAAGACGGGCGCAACCCTGATCCAGGGCGGTACTGGCTTGCCGATCTTCGTCGGCGCCATGGCCTTTGCGGTCAAGGCCGTGATCGACAAGGTCGCGGTCGATGGCGGCCTGAACGAGGGCGACACCTATCTTTTCAACGACCCCTATCTGGGCGGCACGCATCTGAACGATTTCCGCCTGGTGCGGCCGGTCTATCGCGATGGCGAGCTGTTTTGCTGGCTGGCCTCGGTCGGCCACTGGGTCGATATTGGCGGCAACGTGCCCGGTAACTACAACGCCAAGGCGACGGAGTCTTTCCAGGAAGGCGTGCTGATCCCGCCGGTGAAGCTGATCGAGGCCGGCCAGTTCCGCCAGGACATCGCCGACATCCTGACCGCCAACAGCCGCACGGCGGACAGCAACCACGGCGATTTGAACGGCCAGATAAATGCCCTGGATCTGGGCGAGCAGCGCGTCCACGCCCTCCTGGACGAGTACGGTATCGGCACCGTCAACCAGGCGCTGGACGCGCTCAGCGACCGGGCCGAGGCGCTGATGCGCGAGAACATCGCCGCCCTGCCGGATGGCACCTATTCGTACGATGACTATCTCGACAATGACGGCGTTACCGATGACCCGCTGTTGATCGCCCTGGACCTGACCATCGATGGCGATCAGATGCGGCTCGATTTCTCGCGGTCCGCGCCGCCTTGCGCCGGGCCGCTGAACATCGCCCTGTCGACGGCGACGGCCGCCTGCTATGTCGCGCTGAAGCACGTTTTCACCGACGTGCCCGCAAATGCCGGATGTTTGCGCCCGATCGAGTTCGTCATTCCCGAGACGACCCTTCTCGGGGTCTCTGCGCCCAAACCTGTCGCTGGCTATACCGAGACCATCCTGCGCGTAATCGACGTGGTGTTCGGCGCCTTTGCGGAGGCCGCGCCGGAACGGGCCAACGGCAGCCCGTACGCCACGATCAACGCCTTGTCGTTGGCGGGCCATCGCCAGGACGGCAAGCGCTGGGTGATGTTCTGCTTCTTTGGCGGCGGCCTGGGCGGCAATCCGGATGGCGACGGCTTGAACCATGGCAACAATCCGATTTCGACGGCGACCATTCCGCCTGCGGAAATCCTGGAAAGCGCTTATCCCGTGATGTTTACCCAATGGGCGTTGCGCCCCGACAGTGGCGGTGCCGGCGAACATCGCGGCGGCGTGGGCGCGATCTATGAGATCGAGGCCTTGGACGAGGGCGGCGCGGACGTCTTTCTGCTGGGCGAGCGCGGCAAGTTCCCGCCGTTTGGGGTCAATGGCGGCGGTCCGGCGGCCCTGAACCGCTTTTACTATCAGACCGATACGGGCGAGGCGTCGCCGCCACTGGTCTCCAAGGTGACCGACGTTCATATCGGCAAGGGCAAGCGCATACGTCTGGAATCGCCGGGCGGCGGCGGCTATGGCGACCCGCGCCGGCGCGATCCGGACCGGGTCGCGCGCGACGTTCGGTTCGGCTACATCAGCCGCGAAACGGCGCTCGCCGAGTATGGCGTCGATATCGACGACGCCGGCCACGTTAACCAGGCGGGCACGTCAGCCGCGCGGCAGGAGGCGGCTGAATAATGTTGAGACCCCAGGGCATGATGATCGGCGCCGATGTCGGCGGCACCTTCACCGATCTATTCTTCTTCAACGAGGCCGAAGGCCGTTTCCGCGTCGGCAAGGTACCGTCAACGCGCGGTGACGAGGCGACGGGCTTCCTCAGCGGCCTGACCGATCGCGATCTGGGCGAGGTCGCCACCATCGTCCATGGCACCACCGTTGGCACCAACGCGCTGTTGGAGCGCAAGGGCGCACGCATCGGTGTGATCACGACGCCGGGCTTTCGCGACACGCTGGAAATGCGCCGCCGTGATCGCCGCCGCACCTGGGGGCTGTGGGGCGACTTCGTGCCGATCGCCGACCGCGATCTCAGGGTCGAAGTCGCCGAACGCACCTTGGCCGACGGCTCGATCCGCGTGGCAATCGATCCGGGTGAGATCAAGGCGGCCGCCCAAAGGCTCGCCGCCGACGGCGCCGAGGCCTTGGCGATCATCTTCATCAACAGCTACGCAAATCCGGCCAATGAGCGGGCGGCGCTGGCGGCGGCCAGAGAGGTCTGGCCCAACGAGCACATCGAATGCTCGTCATCGATCCTGCACGAGATCCGCGAGTTCGAACGCGCCTCGACCACGGCGCTGAACGCCTATCTGCAGCCGCTGGTCGGCTCATATCTCGGCAAGCTGGAAGGCCGGCTGAGGGACGAAGGTTTCGGCGGCGAGTTTCACATCGTGCAGTCCAACGGCGGCGTCATGTCCGTCGATACGGCGCGCACCTTGCCCGTGCGCACGGCGCTCAGCGGTCCGGCCGCCGGTGTCATCGCGGGCGGTGCGATCGCGCGCGCGGCCGGCTTCTCCAACGTCATCACCTGTGACCTCGGCGGCACGTCCTTTGACGTTTCGCTGATCCTCGACGGCACCTCGGTCCTGGCGCCGCAGACCACGGTCGATTTCGGCCTGGTCATTCGCACACCGATGGTCGAGATCACGACGATCGGCGCCGGCGGCGGCTCGATCGCGTCGGTCGACCGTGGCGGCCTGCTGCAGGTGGGGCCGGAGAGCGCCGGCTCAGTGCCGGGCCCCGTCTGTTACGCCCAGGGGGGCGACCGGCCGACCTTGACCGACGCGAACGTGGTGCTGGGTCGGATCAACGCGGACAACCCGATCGGCGGCAAGCTGGACCGGTTGGATGTCGACGCGGCCAAGGCGGCGATCGAGGCGCAGGTTGCCACGCCGCTGGGTCTGGGTGTGATGGAGGCGGCGGAGGCCATCGTCACAGTCGCCAATGCCAAGATGGCCGGCGCCATTCGCCTGGTCTCGATCGAACGCGGCCACGATCCGTCCGAATTTGCCGCCATGCCCTTCGGCGGCGGCGGCGCGCTGCATGCCGGCGCCTTGATCAAGGATGTCGGCTTGGCCAAGGCGCTGGTGCCTCGCTTCCCGGGCGTGACATCGGCCATGGGCTGCGTCATCGCCGACATGCGCCATGATCAGGTGCAGACGGTGAACTGGGCCCTTGATGGCTTGGATCTTGAGGCACTCGACCGGCTGATGGTCGAGACGGCTTCCGAGGCGCGCGCGGTGATCGACAAGGCCGGCGTGGTCTTGGAGCGGGTCGACATCCTGTTCGAACTCGACATGCACTATATCGGCCAGACCCACGCCGTGACCGTCGACGTGCCTGTCACGGTCGAGAACGGGACGACCGGCGTCACGATGGACATCCTGCGCGAGGCGTTCGAGCGGTCCTACAAGAGCCATTTCTCACGCCTGTTGCCCGGCCTGCCGGTGCGCATCGTCTCGCTGCGCACGGCCGCGATCGGCCGACGCCCGCACTTCGATCTTGCATCGCTCAAGCCCGGCGACGACGCCAGCGTCGAGAGCGCTGCCATCGGTTCGCGGCAGGTCTGGTTCGACGGCGGTTGGCGTGAAACGACGATCTGGAAGCGGCTCAGCCTGCCCATCGGTGCTGCGATCGAAGGGCCGGCAATCCTGGAACAGCCGGACGCCACCATCGTCATTGATCCTGGCCTCGTCGGCGAAGTCGACAGCTACGGCAATGTCGTGATCGGCCGGATCGGGGGCCGGACAGAGGCATGACCGGCGCCGTTCCGATGGCCCAAACGGCCCTGCTGGTCGCCGACCTGCAAAACGACTTCATCCATCCGGACGGCGCCTATGGCCGGGCCGGCCAAACGGCGGCCGAGATCGCGGCGATCCCGGCACGGGTCAAGCCGCTGGCTGATTTGATCCGATCCAAGGGCGGTTGGATCGTGTCGACCCATTTCACCCTGGTGCCGGGCAGGGGCGGCGAGCCGGTCATCTCGCCGCATCTGCAACAGCTAAGGCCATTCTTGGCCAAGGGCGACTTCGAGCCCGGCGCCTGGGGGCATCGCTTGGTCGACGACCTGCAGCCGGCGGACTTCACGGTGGAAAAGGTCGCCTATTCGGCCTTTTACATGAGCCGGCTGGAATGGGTGCTGCGCAAGGCCGACATCCGCCGCCTGATCGTCACCGGCATCGTCACCAATGGCGGCGTCGCCTCGACCGTGCGGGATGCCCATGTGCGGGACTTCGAGACGTTGGTGCTGTCCGACGGCTGCGCGGCCTTTTCGCCAGAGGTCCATGAGACGGCTATCGCGGCGCTGAAGCCGGTGGCCCGCATCGCGACCGTTGAAGAGATGCTGGCCGAATTCGGCCCATGACGATCCGTCCGGCGGTCGAAGCCAAGCCTGATTTCGACGCCGACCTGGTTATCATTGGCGCCGGCGCGGCCGGTCTCGTTGCAGCCTTGGCGGCAGTGGAGGCGGGCATCCAGCCGCTGGTCTTGGAACGGGACGCCGTGCCGCGCGGCAGCACCGCGCTGTCGGCCGGTCTGGTGCCGGCCGCCGGAACGCGCTTTCAGCGGGCGTCGGGCGTCTCCGACAGTGCCGCCACCTTTGCCGCCGATATCCGCCGCAAGGCCCGCAACACCAACGATCCGACCATGGTCGCGCTCATCGCGGGCGAGGCTGGGCCGACGGTGGAATGGCTCGCCGACCGGCACGGGGTGCCGTTCGATCTGGTCGACGATTTCGACTATCCCGGCCATTCCGCGCGCCGGATGCACGGCACGCCCAGCCGCACCGGGGCCGCCCTGATCGACCATTTGCGGCAGGCGGCCGAGGCAAGCGGCGTGGACATCGTCTGCAACCGGAAGGTGACCGACCTGTTCGCCGCCGCCGACGGCACGGTGACGGCCTTGGCCGCGGAGGCGCCGGACGGAAGCGTCGACGTCATGGGCTGCCGCGCGCTCGTGCTGGCCTGCTGCGGCTATGGCGGCAACCCGGCCCTGTTGAAGCGATACGCGCCCCAGATCGCCGATGCGCTCTATTTCGGTCATGACGGCAATCAGGGCGATGCGCTTGAATGGGGTCGCGCGCTGGGTGCCGCGACGCGCGATCTCGACGCCTATCAAGGCCATGGCGCCGTGGCGACGCCCCACAACATTCTGATCAGTTGGGCCGCGATCATGGAGGGCGGCTTTCAGGTCAACCGCGATGGCGCGCGGTTCTGGAACGAGGCCAGCGGCTATTCCGAGGCTGCCGGCCATGTCATCGCGCAGCCGAACGGTGTCGCCTGGGTCATCTTCGATGAGCGCATCGCCGCGATCGTCCGCCAGTTCGACGACTTTCGCCAGGCCGAGGCCCAGGGCGCGATCGTGCGATCCGAGACGCCGACCGCACTCGCCGGCGCCCTGGGATTGCCGGTCGATCAACTGGTGGAAACGATAGCGGCCGTTGATGGCTACAAGGCCGGCGACGCGGCCGATCCTCTGGGCCGATCTTGGAACGGCTCGCGGTCGTTGGTTCCGCCCTATTGCGGTGTGAAGGTCACGGGTGCCCTGTTCCACACCCAGGGTGGCCTGGTGGTTGACGAAACCGCCCGCGTGATGCGGCCGGACGGAACGCCCATGCCCAACATCTGGGCGGCCGGCGGCGCGGCGGCGGGCGTGTCCGGATCAGGCGATGCGGGCTACCTGTCGGGCAATGGCTTGCTGACCGCCACGGTCCTTGGCCGCCTGGCGGGGGCGAGTGCGGCCGGTCTGGTGGGCGCCGGTCGATGACATAGGCGCAGTCCAGGTTCCTCGTGCCGGATGCCGTCCCGCGGACGGGCCGTGACCTGCGGTTCGCCGAGGCGATTGCACGGGGGCGGGTGAGGTCAATTGAACCAGGACATTGCAGCCATACCGACGAGGCTGCGGCCAAGTGCCGTGAACTGAGTTAGCATGTTCGCCGTATGTGCTCATGGCGCCCGGATTGCCGACCCGGGCCCGGCCCCATGTCCCCGCCTGATGACTGGTTGCTTCGATGTACGCCTTTTTTGAGCGCCTGTTCGACCCGCTTGCGTCCGCGCCCGTGGTCCAGCCGCCGGACCGTACGGCCCGGTTCTTCTGGGCATTCCTGCGGCCGATTCGCGGCCTGCTGCTGCTGACACTGGTCATCGCCGGCGTCGGTGCGCTGGCCGAACTGGCGCTTTATGCCTTTCTGGGCGTGCTGGTCGATTGGATGATCGAAACCGGGCCCGACCAGTTCTGGGACAGTCACGCGCCGCTGCTGATCGTCATGGCGGTCATCGCGCTGCTGATCCGCCCGGTCGCGGTGCTGGCCTCGCGCGGCCTGATCAACCTCGCCCTGGTGCCGGGGCTGACCAGCGTGGTGCGTTGGCGCAGCCACCGTTACGTCGTGCGCCAAAGCCTGTCCTACTTCCAGGACGATTTCGCCGGCCGCATCGCCCAGAAGGTGATGCAGTCCGGCCCGGCCCTGCGCGAGGCGGTGATCAACGTCCTCGACGGGGTCTGGTTCCTGCTCATCTATCTGATCGGCACGCTGGCCCTGTTCGCCGGGCTGGACTGGCGGCTGGGCATCCCCGTCCTGCTCTGGGTCGTAAGCTACGGCGCCGTGATCATCTGGATGGTGCCGCCGGTGCGCGCCAAGTCGGCGGCGGTGTCGGAGGCGAACTCCGGCCTGTCCGGCCGCATCGTCGACAGCTACACCAATGTCCAGTCGGTGAAGCTGTTCGCCCACGCCGAACGCGAGGACGCGTTTGCGATGGAGGGCATGCGCCGCTACCTGCAAGCCTTTCGGCAGCTCATGCGCTCGATCTTCACCATGACGGTGACGCTGACGGTGCTGAACAGCGTGCTGATCGCGGCGGTCGCGGCGATTTCGATCGTGCATTGGGCTCAGGGCGCCTTGACCGTCGGCGAGATCGCCATCGCCAACGGATTGATCATTCGCCTGACCCAGATGTCGGGCTGGATCCTGCGCACCATCACCGCCTTGTTCGAAAATGTCGGTGTCGTGCAGAACGCGGTCGAGACCATCTCGCAGCCCAACCGGGTGCTGGACAGCCCGGGCGCGGTCGACCTCGCCGTGTCCAAGGGCGAGATCGAATTCCGGAATGTCCACTTCCACTACGGGCGCGAGAGCGGCGTGATCGACGATCTGACCCTGACCGTCCACCCGGGTGAGAAGGTCGGCCTGGTCGGCCGGTCGGGGGCCGGCAAGTCGACGCTCGTGAACCTGCTGCTGCGCTTTTACGATCTGGAAGGCGGGCGCATCCTGGTCGACGGTCAGGACATTACGCAGGTCACGCAAGACAGCCTGCGCAGAAACATCGCCGTGGTCACCCAAGACACGGGCCTGTTGCACCGTTCGATCCGGGACAACATCACGTACGGCCGGCCGGACGCGCCTGAGGCTGCGATCATGCGCGCTGCCCGCCAGGCCGAGGCCGACATGTTCATCCCCGACCTTGTCGACCCGGTCGGCCGCAGCGGCTACGACGCCTATGTCGGCGAGCGTGGCGTGAAGTTGTCCGGCGGCCAGCGCCAGCGCATCGCCATCGCCCGCGTGATCTTGAAGGACGCGCCCATCCTGGTGCTGGACGAGGCGACTTCGGCCTTGGATTCGGAGGTCGAGGCCGCGATCCAGGACCAGTTGCAAAGCCTGATGCAGGGCAAGACGGTGATCGCCATCGCCCACCGCCTGTCGACCATCGCCGCGCTTGACCGGCTGGTGGTGCTGGACCATGGCCGCATCGTCGAACAGGGCAGCCACGCCGAACTGGTCGCCCGCGGCGGTCTCTACGCCCAGCTCTGGCAGCGCCAGTCCGGCGGCTTCCTGGGCCTGGAGGCGGCCGATTTGGCCTCGTGAGCCCGCCTGCGCACACCAATCCTATCGAGATCTACGTCGATGCCGACGCCTGTCCGGTTAAGGCGGAAGTCTATCGGGTGGCGGAGCGCTACGGCCTCACCGTCCATGTTGTGACCAATGCACCCATCGGCGTGCCCCGCGACCCGCGCATTCGTCTGACGATCGTCGGCGACGGCTTCGACGCGGCCGATGATTGGATCGCCGAGCGTGCCGGGCCGGCAGATATCGTCATCACGGCGGACATCCCGCTTGCCGACCGCTGCCTGAAGGCGAGGGCCACGGTGATCGGGCCGACGGGCAAGCCTTTCACCATGGCGTCGATCGGCGGTGCCATGGCCAGCCGCGCCCTGATGGCCGACCTGCGCGCCATGGGCGTGGCCACCGGCGGCCCCAAGCCGCTGACCCAGAGGGACAAGTCGGCGTTCCTGTCGGCGCTGGACAATGCGGTGGTGGCGATCCGTAGGCGCTAATCGTCGCTTCAACGGGCGCCGGCAAAAGCCCCGCGCCGCGCAGAGAACCCTTTCTTTCTTCGCCAACGTTCCCAACTTGTTCAATGGCACTGGGGGGCGGCCAGCCATTGTGACACGAGGGTTGGAGAGTTTGGCGTGGCAGAGGTAATCGAGGCGGAAAAGACGTCGGGCGCCCCGTCGGCGGCGACACATGCGGGCTATCGGCTGACCATCGAGCCGTCCGGCCAGCATGTCCAGGCGGTGTTCAATGGCGAAACGGTGGCCGACAGCAGCCGGGCCAAGATCATGCACGAGACCCGTCTGCCGCCGGTCTACTACTTCCCGCGCGACGATGTCCGGATGGACTTGCTGACGCGCACAGACCACCGCACCTATTGCCCGTTCAAGGGCAACGCGTCCTACTGGTCGCTGACCGTCGGCGACAGGACGGCCGAAAACGCGGTCTGGAGTTACGAAAACCCCTTCGACGAGGCGGAGCTGGTCGGCAACTACGTCGCCTTCTATGCCCACCAGATCGACACCTGGCTTGTCGACGGCGTCGAGACCGACCTGACCGCGCGCGAGATCGAGCCGGCGTCGGACAATCCCTGGGTGCCGTGGCTGGTCAAGGACGCCTGGAAGGCGGGGTCGACCAAGGAACTGGTGGCCCATCTGGCCGAGGCCCTGGTCGCCAATGGCCTGAACATCCATCGCCTGCGCCTGATGATCCAGACGCTGAACCCGCAACTGTTCGCGCTCGCCTACACCTGGCAGCAGGACGCCGACGAGGTGACGGAGTTTCAGGCCACCCATGCCGGCGTGCAAAGTGATGCCTTCCGCGACAGCCCGCTGGCGGTGATCCTGAACGGCGAGGGCGGCGTCCGCCGCCGGCTGGACGTGCCCAACCCGCGCCTCGACTACCCGATCCTGCACGATCTGGTGGAGCAGGGGGCGACTGACTATGTCGCCATGCCGATGCGCTTTTCCGACGGCCAGATCAACATCATCACCCTGGTCTCGCGTGAGCCGGGCGGCTTTTCGACCGAGTGTTTGGGCCACCTGCACGAAATCCTGCCCAACCTCAGCCGCCAGGTGGAGGCGCACGCCCAGCGCGTCTCCTCCCTCTCGCTGTTGCAGACCTATCTCGGCGGCCATACGGGCGAGCGGGTGATCAACGGCCTGGTCAAACGCGGCGACGGCGAGAACATCCACGCCGTCATCATGTTCAGCGACCTGCGCGGCTCCACCATCCTGGCCGAGACCCTGTCGCGTGAGGACTATCTGGCCGCCCTGAACCAGTATTTCGAGGCCATGGCCGGCGCCGTCATCGACCATGGCGGCGAGGTTCTGAAGTTCATCGGCGACGCCGTCCTGGCCATTTTCCCGATCGACCCCGACCAGCCAGACGCCGCCGGGACCGACGCGAACCGCCCGCCGGTCTGCACCAAGGCGCTTGAGGCGGTCTACGACGCCCAACAGCGCATCGAGGCGGTGAACAAGGAACGGATGGCGCAGGGCGAGCAAAAACTTGCCGTCGGCATCGCCTTGCATGTCGGCGACCTGACCTACGGCAATGTCGGCAGCGAACGGCGCCTGGATTTCACCGTCATCGGCTCGGCCGTAAACGAGGCCTCGCGCATCGAGGATATGAGCAAGCTGTTGAAATCCCCGATCGTCATCTCGTCCGCCTTCGCCAACAGCGTCCCCGGCGACCTGATATCGCTGGGCTTCCACGAACTGCGCGGCTTCCGCGACAAGCAGGAGATCTTCACCCTGCCGCCGGCGCCGGCCCCAACCGACGACGCGTCCACTTAGCCGCCGGCACCTGGCAGGTGGGACGGGTCGGCCGTTCCGTCGGCCCCAGGCTGTTTGACCCGCATCAAGCCGCCGGAACGCCGGATCGGCTAGAGACGGCGGATGACTGCACGGTAAGGCTAAGGCGGAGAAGGCCGGTGTCCGACACGCACCCCAACGTGGCGCTGATCAGTCGGCTCGACATTCACGACATCGCCGCCTCCAAAGACGTCTTTGCCGAGGACGCGGTCTTTCGCTATTTCAATCCACTGCTGCCCGACCTTCAGGGCGACTATGTCGGCCTCGCCGGCATTCGGGCTTTCTTTCAAAAGATCGGCGCCCTCAGTGCGGGCACGTTCCGGATCGAGCCGGTCTCAGCGACGGCGGTCGGTGACGAACTGGTCGTCGTCCACACCCGCAACAGCCTGACATTCGACAACCAACCGATCACCATGGACGTGGTCGTGGTCTGGCGCATCGTAAACGGCCGCGTCACCGAGGTCTGGGACATTCCGTCGGTTTATGCGGCGGAGCAGCAGACGGGCTGAAGACGGACGCTTGGGCCGTGCGTCCGCCCTTCTTGTTGGCCGGAAGAGCCGAAAGGTGGCCGACACCGATGTGGCAGCGCCCGAAGCCAGATTGGCCTAATCGCAGGTCACATTCATGGTGAATGTCAGGTCGTCATTGTCCTGGCGCTCCCATGCCAGGTCGCCCGTGGCACCGGCGAAGACGCCCGTGCCGCCCGTGATCAGGCGCGTCGCCTCGACCGGCGCGGCGCTGAGCGGCGTGACGTCGGGATCGCGAAACGTGGCCTCCGGCAGCATGCGGTACATCACGTCGCCCGTGGGCAGCCGCAACACGCCATCCGAGATCAGCCGAGAGCTGCCGTCTTCGTGCGGCTGAACCACAGTCGCGACCCAATGGATCTCGCCAACGTCGTCACCGTCCTCCGTCATCAGCCGCGCCACCCCAATGCGCTGATCCCCTGGGCTGACGCCCTCTGCCCCATGATCGACAATCTCAATCTGCCGACCTTCGCTGGCCACCATGACGGTGAACGGCGTGCATTCCTCGAACGCATGCCCGGTCGCGGGGATGAACACGAGGGCGGCGGCGGCGGCTAGCAACGTTGGCCATATATGGGGCATGAGTCCTGCTTTCGCTTTCGATGGCGATTTCGTGGGTTAGTAACGCGAGAAGACGCGGAATAGCAGATCAGGTAACGTAACCGTGAGCTGTTTGGACACTCATAGTCTTGTCAAGAGACCGATTGCCTTAGATCAGCCAACAGGAATCGAGCCCAATCTTCAGTCGTGCGGTAACAGTTCGGTTGTTGAGTGCCGCGACGAGCGGCCTACCCAGCGATGCCCCAACGCCCGTCCGGGCGCTGGCACCAGGTGAGTCTGAAGGGTGCGGCGCGGTCACTCTGTCGTGCCTCGATCACAACGACCGCGCACTGTGTGTCCCGCTCTTCGAACCGGTCAATCAGTGTTGTCACGCCATGCATGCCCGTTGCCGGGTTTGACCATTCGAGACTTTCTCCGACGGCGCCATCGTTCAAGATCGTTCGGATTGACTGCCCGGCGATCTCACGGTCTTCGCCGGTGATTTCGACGCCGGACCTGTACAGGAACCCGAATTGTGCGGTCGCATCGGCGAGCGGAACCAGGAGCAGGAGACCTGCGCACAATAAGGCTCTCATTCCGTCAAATCCCTCTCGTCATGGTTCGCCGCACAATGAGTCGGGTGGGCAGCGGGCTCCGCCAACCCTTGCTACATACCTCCATCGTACAGCCTTAACAATCAATGTGTCGCGGTGTGACCCCTCGGATTGGGCTGTAAAAATCCGGTCGCCTTCATTCAGGACCGTGAGTGGCCAGAACGAACGCCTGACCTGGTCCGTAGGTTTTAGTCTACCTTCTCCACTTCCCCCGCCTCCTGCAGCTTATCCTGCGTCCTCAGCTCAAAGTCGCTCGCATCGTGCCGCTCGTGCAGTTGTTCCGACAGCTCGCCGGAGGTGCGGTTGACCATGCGGCCGCGTTTGACCGGCTCGCGGGCGTCGATCTGTTCGGACCAGCGCATGACGTGGCGGTAGGACTTGGTGTCCAGGAACTCCGCGGCGTTGTAGACCCGGCCCAGCGCCAGGGCGCCGTACCAGGGCCAGATGGCCATGTCGGCGATGGTGTAGTCCGCACCGGCGATGAATTCGTGGTCGGCCAGGCGGCGGTCCATGACGTCGAGCTGGCGCTTGGTTTCCATGGTGTAGCGGTTGATCGGGTATTCCCACCGCTCCGGCGCGTAGCGGTAGAAATGGCCGAAGCCGCCGCCGAGATAGGGCGCGCTGCCCATCTGCCAGAACAGCCAGGACAGGCACTCCGCCCGTTCCGCCGGCTCGGTCGGCAGGAAAGCGCCGAACTTCTCCGCCAGATACAGCAGGATGGCGCCGGACTCAAAGACGCGGATCGGCGTCTTGTCGCTGCGGTCGACCAGGGCCGGGATCTTTGAGTTGGGGTTGGCCGCGACAAAGCCGCTGGAGAACTGGTGGCCGTCGCCGATCTTGATCAGCCAGGCGTCGTACTCCGCGCCCGTGATGCCCTTGGCCAACAGCTCCTCCAGCATCACGGTCACCTTCACGCCGTTGGGCGTAGCCAGCGAATAGAGCTGCAACGGGTGTTTGCCGACCGGCAACTCCTTCTCATGGGTGTGGCCGGCGGTCGGCCGGTTGGTCTTGGAGAACTGGCCGCCATTTTCCTTGTCCCAGGTCCAGACCTTCGGCGGGACGTAGGTGTTCCCGGAGTCGCTGTTGGGGGCGTCGGTCTTAGGGGCGTCGGTGTCTGTGTTCGCTGCGCTCATGACGGTTCGGCCTCAAAAAGGTGGATGTCGCGCGCCGGGTGGGTAGCGCGGCGGGGGGTGCTGTTCAGGTAGGATGCCGGCGCCCGGTTGCCAATGGCTGGGCTGGCGCCGGGAGGCGGCCTTCGGGGCTAGGCCCGGGGCGGCACCACCGTCACCGTGCCGCGCAAGGCGCCGGATGGTAACGACGGCGCGTCGATCGCAACCAGGATGGGGTTTGAGCCACTTGGCGCAGTCGGCCCGAGATGCGGCACGCTCGCGGTGCCGGCTGGCGGCAAAGGCTGCACGGTGGGCGACGGGGCCGGCGGCGTCGCGGGCGGGGGCGGCGGCTCATCCGGATCGGCGGGCGGATCGACTGCGCTGGTCTCGCACGCGGCCAGCAGCGCGGTGCTCAAGGTCAGAACTGCTAAACGCCTCATCATCACGGCGGCACCCATGTCTGTCGGATTTGGTAGCCTGACTATAGCCGCCCGCGCCGCGCCTGTGCAGGGCCCGTGTTCACTGGAAATACCCGCCGATGATCTCGCCGTCCTCGTTCAGTTCGGCGAAGAAGCGGCTGTAGTCCGACCGATACTCCAATGTCGTCGGCGTCATCGGCATGACCAGTTGGATGTCCGGATAGGCGACCGCGAAATCGTTCGGTGTCGGCAGGGTGGCGATAAAACCCTCGAACTCGGCCACGTCGAAGCCCGCCGGCGGCGGAACGACCTGATCGCCGGACTGGGGATAGCCGATTTCGGGCATGACGGTGTCCCCGACGCCGCTTTGCTGGCACGCGGCGAGAAGCAGGGAACCGGCCAGCAAACCGGTCAGACCGATGGCTGAAACACGCATGGAATTGAACTCCTCAATACTTGCTTAGGAGATTTGGGAAGCGAACCCGGCGGAGATGCGGTCGGTTTCGGACAATCCTGTGGCAGCGGGCCTGTGGCAGCGGGCCTGTGGCAGCGGGCCGCCGCATTTGGCTGCCCCCGCCGCTGTTCGCTGCCTCTGATAGCGGAAAGGCCGGCCTCCGGCCTTTGGCGACACTTCATTTCGATTCAGCGCAGCGGCGCGACCTTTCCGTTCGTCGCGCAAGAAAATGCCAATCATGATAATGAAATTGTAATGATGTCCGGTTTGATCACATTGACAGACGGAATGTTCCGCTGAACAATCCCAACGCAAAATAAAACTACCCAAACTGTCCACCCAACAGACTGGAGGCCCTTTCATGTCACGTCCAATCCCGTTGGCTCTCGGCTCCGCTTGTGCGCTTGCGGCCCTGATGATTGCGGCGCCGGCCATGGCCCAGAGCAACATCGTCACCATGAACACGGTGCAGATCTTCGGCACCATCGATCCGGCCAAAGTCAATGATTACACCGAATACATGGCCGCGGTTAACCTCTACGACGCGCTGGTCACGGTCGACGCGGGCGGCAACATCCTGCCGCAACTGGCCGAAAGCTGGGAGGTTTCGGAGGATTCCTCCGTCTTCACCTTTACTCTGAATCCTGACGCGACATTCCAGGACGGCTCGCCGGTGACGGCGGACGACGTGGTCTATTCGGTTGACCGCCTGCTTTCGATCAATCAGGGGCCGGCCTATCTGTTCGCCGATGTGCTGGAGCCGGGCAGCGTGCAGGCCACGGACGATCACACGGTGGTCTTCACCCTGTCGCAAACCTTCTCGCCGTTCCTGGCCACCATGCCGGCCGTCTTCATCGTCAATGCCGACCTGGTGCAGGAAAATGCCGGCGACGACGAGGGCCAGACCTATCTGGCGACCAATGTCGCCGGCGCCGGGCCCTACATGCTGGACAGTTGGGACCGCGGCAGCCGCATGACCCTGACGCGCGACGAGAACTACTATGGCGGCTGGCACGAGGGTGCGATCGACGAGGTCCGCTGGATCGTTACCAACGACGAGGCCACCGTGCGGTCGCTCGCCGCCTCCGGCGAGCTGACCATGACCAGCCAGTATCAGGCGACGGAAACCTACGATGCCATCGCGGCCATGGATGGCTTTTACTTGGCCGAGGAAGACACGGCGGTTGCTTATTACTATAAGATCAACACTCAGATACCGCCGACCGACGACGTGCATGTCCGCCGCGCCATCGCCTGCGCCACCGACTATGACCTGATCCGCGAGATAATCCTGCCGGGCGGCGTGCTGTCGACACCGCTGCCGCCCTTGTTTGCCGAGTTCCACAATGACGACATCCCGGCACCGGTCTTCGACCTGGAATGCGCGCGTGAGGAAATGGCACAGAGCCGCTATGCCGACAGCGGGCCGATCCCGATCGTGCATTCCTATGTCGCCGGCACCGCGTTTCAGGAGGAAATCGCGCTCCTGTTTCAGGCGACGATGGAGGAGCTTGGCTTCGACGTCACTCTACAGCCGGAGCCGTGGAACCGCGTCACGGAACTGGCCGCCGAGATCGACACGACGCCGAACCTGACCCAAGTGTTCTTCGGGCCGACCTACCCGTCGCCGGATTCCATGTTCTACACCCAGTATCACTCCAACGCCGCCGGCACCTGGGCGTCGATGGAATGGGTGCTGAACGACGAGGTCGACAGTCTGATCGACGCCGCGCGGGCAACCGCCGATGTCGACGAGCAGGCCGAAATCTATCGCGAACTGCAGGCGCTGTTGGTCGAGATCCAGCCGGACACGTTCCTGCTGACCCAGCGTGTGCGGCACGCGATGAGCGACTGTCTGACCGGTTTCCAGGCCATCCCGATGCAAAGCTTCGACTACGACATGTATCGCTACACCTGGACCTGCGATCCGAACGGTTGATCTGACGCGGCAGCAGCCCCGGCTCGCTTGAGGGCCGGGGCGTCCGTCAGGCATACAAAACCGTGGAGTTTCTTTACTTTCTTGCCCGCAGGCTTCTGTGGTCGATCCTGGTGCTGGTCGGTCTGTCGATCATCATCTTCACGATCGCCCGCATCGTACCCGGCGACCCGGCGCGCATCGCGCTCGGGCCGCTGGCGACCCAGGAACAGGTGGCCGCACTACAGGCCGAAATGGGGCTCGATCGGCCGATCCACAGCCAGTATCTGGGCTATGTCGGCGGCCTGTTGCAGGGCGATCTCGGCCAATCGCTGTTGACCCAGCGCTCGGTCAACGAGGACATCGGCGACACCTTCGCCGCCACCTTCGAACTGGTCGTGGCCACGGTGATCGTCTCGATGATCATCGGCGTGCCGGCGGGGGTCATGGCCGCGCGCAACAAGGATGGCTGGCTCGACAATTCCAGCCGTTTCATCGCGCTGCTCGGCGTGGTGACGCCGGCCTTCTTCCTGGCCATCCTGCTACAGCTATTGGCCGGCTACGTGCTCGACATTTTGCCGGTGACCAACCGCATGCCAGCGGGCACCGATTTCCGGGCCGACATCACCGGCCTGATGGTCGTCGATACAATGCTGAAAGGCCGCTTTGACCTGACGGTGGAGGCGCTGCGTCATCTCCTGCTGCCTACCATCGCGCTGTCGGCCGCGACGATCGGTCAGATCATGCGCATCACGCGCTCGTCCATGATCGACGTCTCGCGGCAGGACTACATCGAATCCTCGCGCGCCTTCGGTATTCCGGCGCGGATCCGAACCTTCAAGTACATGCTGCGCCCGTCTTTTGTGCCGCCGCTGACCATTCTGGGCCTTGAGTTTGCTTCGCTGATCGGCAACGCGTTTGTGGTCGAGATGGTCTTCGGCTGGCCGGGCATGGCCAGCTATGGCGTGCGCACGATCCTGCAAAAGGACCTGAACGCCGTCATGGGCGTGGTCATGGTCTCCGGCCTGTTCTTCGTCTTCGTAAACCTGTTGATCGATGTGCTGGTCGGCTATGTCGATCCGCGCGTGCGCATTCGGGGGACACGCTGATGGCCGTCCCGACCAACGGTTCCGCGCCGGCGAACGTGGAAGAGGCGGTCCCGGCCGCCACCATCTCCAACGCCTACAAGAACTGGTACCGGTTCAGCCGCAACCCCACGGCCGTGATCGGCGCCGTCATCGTCCTGATCGTGATCGCGTGCGCCCTGTTTGCGCCCTGGATCGCGCCCTATCCGGAACAGGTCGACAACTTCGTCGATTTCCGTGCCCGGCACCTGCCGCCATCCTGGGATCATTGGTTCGGCACCGACAATGTCGGGCGCGACGTGCTGACACGGGTGATCTACGGCTACCGTATCTCGCTCTTGCTGGTCGTGGTGGTGCTGGGCCTGTCGATCCCGTTCGGCGTCATGCTGGGCCTGATGGCCGGTTACTTCGGCGGCTGGGTCGAGATCGTGATCATGCGGCTGACCGATATCGCGCTGGCCATCCCGCCGCTGGTCATGGCGCTGGCGATCACGGCCGTTCTGTCGCCGAACCTGATGAACGCCATGATCGCCATTTCGGTGCTGTGGTGGACCTGGCATACGCGCCTGATCTATTCGATCACCCGAACGCTGAAGACGCAGGAGTTCGTCGAGGCGGCGGAGATCCTGGGCGCCAGCAAGGTCCACATCCTGTTCAAGGAACTGCTGCCCAACTGCGTCTCGGCGATTTCGGTGAAGGCGACGCTGGATGCCGGCTTCGTCATCCTGATCGGCGCCTCGCTCAGCTTCCTCGGTCTCGGGGTACAGCCGCCGACGCCGGACCTCGGCACCATGGTCGCCACGGGTGCCGACTATTTGCCGGACCGGTGGTGGCAGTCCGTCATGCCGGGCATGGCCATCCTGTTCGCGATCCTTGGCTTCAACCTGCTCGGCGACGGTTTGCGCGACATGTTCGATGTGGAGGATGTGCGATGAGCGCCCCTCTGCTCGACGTCGCCGGCCTGTCGGTCGATTTCGCGACCTATGGCCGCCAGGCCCGCGTGCTGGACGGCGTCTCGCTGCAGGTGCGCGCCGGCCCGCACGCAGCCCTGGTTGGCGAGACGGGCTGCGGCAAAAGCGTCACCTTGCGCGCGATCATGGGCATTCTGAAAAGCCCGCCGGCCAGTATCGCCGCCGGGTCGATCGGCTTCGACGGTGCCGACCTCCTGACCATGCCGGCACGACAGCGTGACGGGCTGAAGGGCACGGCCATGTCCATGGTTTTCCAGGACCCGATGACGGCGTTGAACCCGGTCTTCACCATCGGCGACCAGCTTGCCACCATCATCAAATACGCCGACCGGCGCATGGGGGTGCGCCGGGACAAGCAGGGCCGCAAACAGCGCGTGATCGAGGTGCTGGACCAGGTGCGCATGCCGGACCCGGAACGCATCTTCGGCGCCTATCCGATCATGCTGTCCGGCGGCATGCGCCAGCGCATTCTGATCGCCATGGCGCTGTTGAACGAGCCGCGGCTGTTGATCGCGGATGAGCCGGGTACCGCGCTGGACGTCACCACCCAGGCGGAAATCCTGGCTTTGCTGAACGATCTCGTCGCCGCCCGCTCGCTGGCCTTGTTGATGATCACGCACAATCTCGGCGTCGTGCGTGAGATGGCGGACTATGTCTACGTCATGTACGCCGGCACGATCGTCGAACATGGGCCGACCGAGGCCTTGTTCGAACGGCCCAGCCACCCCTACACGCAAGCGTTGATCGAGTGCGTGCCGAAACTGTCCGGCACGTCGACGTTCAAGGGCATCGACGGCACCATTCCGGACTATGTGGACCCGCCCGTTGGCTGCCGTTTTCGGCCGAGGTGCCCGTACCGGCATGATGCCTGCTTCGAACGGCCGCCGAACGTTACCGTGGGCGCCAACCATGTCGCCGCATGCTGGCTGCGTCAGCCGGCGGAGGAGGTGGCGTGAGCGAGACGCCCCTGCTTGAGGTCAGCGGCCTGACCAAGCATTTCCCCATCCGCGGCGGTGTCATCCAGCAGCGGGTCGGGGCCGTGCGCGCCGTCAATGATGTCAGCTTCGCAATCAAGAAGGGCGAGGTGTTCGGCCTGGCCGGGGAGAGCGGCTCCGGCAAATCGACCATCGCCCGCATGGTCGTCGGTCTCTATCGGCCGACCGCCGGCACGGTCCATTTCGACGGAAGCGATGTCAGCGGCCTGATCGGCAGCCGCGACTATCGCAAGCAAGTCCAGATGGTGTTTCAGAACCCGGGCTCGTCCCTGAACCCGCGCCGCACCATCGCCCAGTCGGTCGCCGTGCCGCTGATCTTTCATGACTACCCAAAGGCCAAGATCGCTGACCGTGTGGCAGAGTTGCTGGAGATGGTCGAGCTGCCCCGCTCCTTCGCCATCCGCTATCCGCACGAACTGTCCGGCGGTCAAAAGCAACGCGTTGCCATCGCTAGGGCCCTGGCGGTCGAACCGCGCCTGATCGTGCTCGACGAGCCGACCTCGGCGCTCGACGTCTCGGTGCAGGCCAAGATCATCGACCTGCTCGCCGGACTGGCCGGCGAACTGGGCCTGACCTTCCTGTTCATCTCCCACGATCTCAGCCTGATGCGCAATTTCTGCAGCCGCGTCGGCATTCTCTATCTCGGCCGCCTTGCCGAGACCGGCCCGACCGTCGACGTCTTCGGCTCTCCGGCCCACCCCTACACCCAGGCCCTGATCGGCGCCGTGCCGGTCGTGTCGGACGAGGAGGCAGCGCTGAAGCCGTCGATCCCGGCCCTGTCCGGCGAGATCCCCAGCCCGTCGCGCATCCCCAAGGGCTGCAGCTTTCACACGCGCTGCCCGTTCGCGTTCGAGCCCTGCCGTCAGACCGATCCGGTTTTCACCGTGGTCGGCCAGGGCCACGAGGCCCGTTGTCACCTGCTTGAAGAACGGACGGCCTCCGCCGCAACCGTTCCGGTTTCCCCAGTTGAGAGGAGTGCCCACCCGTGATCCGCATCGGTGTAGATGTCGGCGGAACCAATACCGACGCCGTCGTCATGGACGGCCAAAAGGTCGTGGCCGGCGTGAAGGCCGCGACCACCCAAGACGTGCTGACCGGCGTCAACAACGCGCTGAAATCGGTGCTGGCGGAAAGCGGCGTCGCGCCGTCTGCCGTCGATGTCGTCATGATCGGCACGACCCACTTCACCAACGCCGTGGTTCAGCGCCGCGACCTGGCCCAGACCGCCGCCGTGCGCCTTGGCCTGCCGGCCACCGCCTCGCTGCCGCCGATGGTGGACTGGCCCGAGGATCTGCGCGACGCCATCGGCAACCACCGCTATCTCGCCCATGGCGGGCACGAGTTCGACGGCAGGCCGATCTCGGCCTTGGACGAGGACGAACTGCGCGGCATCGGCGCGGACATCAAGGCAAAGGGCGTGCGCTCCATCGCCATCTCCTCCGTCTTCAGCCCGGTGAATACCGAGGTCGAACAACAGGCCGGCGAGATCTTGAGAACGGCCGTGCCCGACGCCCACATCACGCTGTCCAGCGATATCGGCCGCATCGGCCTGTTGGAGCGTGAGAACGCGGCGATCATGAATGCCTGCCTGCGCGACCTGTCCGCCCATGTCATCGCGGCGTTCAAGTCGGCGCTGGCCGATTGCGGCATCACCAGCCGGTTCTTCTTGACCCAGAATGACGGCACCTTGATGGATGCCGCCTTTGCCGAGCGCTTTCCGGTGCTGACCTTCGCCAGCGGCCCGACCAATTCCATGCGCGGCGCGGCGTTCCTGTCCGGCGTCGACGAGGCCATCGTGGTCGATATCGGCGGCACCACCAGCGATGTCGGCGCCCTGCACAAGGGCTTTCCCAGGCCGGCCACGGTCGCGGTCGAGGTCGGCGGGGTGCGCACCAATTTCCGCATGCCGGACGTCTTCTCGATCGGCCTAGGCGGCGGCTCTCTGGTCGTCGATCAGGAAGGAACGGTGACCGTCGGCCCGCGCTCGGTCGGCTATCGGCTGACGGAGGAAGCGCTGTGCTTCGCCGGCGAGACGTTGACCGCCACGGACATCGTCGTTGCGGCCGGCAAGGCCGAAATTGGTGATCGCGCCAAGACCAGCCATCTCGACGCCGATCTGGTTGCCCGCACCCAGACCGAAATCCAGCGCATGCTGGAACTCTCCGTCGAACGCTCCCGCCTGTCGCCGGAGCCTTTGCCCGTGATCGTGGTCGGTGGCGGCAGTATCCTGGCGGGTGACACAATCGGCACGCTCGAGGTGCTGAAGCCGGCCCACTACGCCGTCGCCAACGCGGTCGGCGCCGCCATCGCCCAGGTCAGCGGCGAGATCGATCGGGTGTATTCGCTGGCCAAGATGGGCCGCTCCGACGCGTTGGACGATGCCAAACGCCAGGCCACGGACGCCGCCGTTTCGGCCGGTGCGACGCCGGAGAGCATCGAGATCGTCGATGTCGAGGACGTGCCGCTGGCCTATCTGCCCGGCAACGCGACCCGCGTACGCGTGAAGGCGGTTGGAGAGTTGCGTGTCTGACGGATATCCACTTACCGAAGCGGATCTGCCCGCCCTGAGATTAGGCGCTGCCCTGCTGGGCACCGGCGGTGGCGGCAACCCCTACATCGGCATGCTGCGTACGCGCGAGCTGTTACGTGCCGGTGCCACTGTCAAGGTGCGCTCGCTGGAATCCTTCGAGGATGACGAGCTGATCGGGTCCGTTGGCGGCATCGGCGCTCCAGTCGTCGGCGTCGAGAAGGTCGAAGAAGGTGAGGAGTGCTTGCGCGCGCTTCGCGCGGTCGAGGACGCGGTCGGTACAAAGGTCTCGGCGCTGATCTCCGCAGAAATTGGCGGTGCCAACGCCATGGAGCCGGTGCTGACGGCCGCGCAAGCCGGTGTGCCGGTTGCTGATGGCGACGGTATGGGGAGGGCGTTCCCCGAGGTCCAGATGACCACCTTCTTCATCTACGGCCAGCAGCCCGAACCCGCCGCGATCGCCGACGAGAAGGGCAACTGCATCGTCTATAAGGACATGGTCGACATGTATTGGCTGGAGTCATTCGCGCGCAATACGGTCGTCGTGATGGGCGCCGGTGCCGGCTTTGCCACAGCGCCCATGAAGGCCGGTTTCCTGAAGAAATACGCCGTCCCTGGCACTGTGACCCAGGCCCTCAATATCGGCCGCGCGATCGAGCAAGCCCGCGCCAGCCGCCGCGACGTGTTGGACAAGGTAGCTGAGGCCTCGGGCGGCAAGATCATCTACACCGGCAAGATCGGCGATGTGCGTCGCGAGCTGAAGGGCGGCTTTGCCATGGGGCATGTCGAACTCGCCGGCGTCGCCGACCATGCGGGTGAGGCGGGCCGCATCGCCATCCAGAACGAAAACCTGATCTTCTGGCGCGACGGCGCGGTCGAGATCACGGTACCGGACCTGATCATGATCCTGGAACTGGACACCGCCGAACCGATCACCACCGAGCTGCTGCGCTATGGCCAGCGCGTGGCCGTCCTGGCCATGCCGGCCCACGAATTGATGAAAACCGAAGCGGCGCTGAAGGTCGTCGGCCCGGAAGCCTTCGGCTATGCCGACATCGCCTACAAGCCCTTCGCGGCATAACAAGACCCAAGAGGAAACCACCATGCGCCTCATCGATATCGACGATCTGGACGACATCGCCGTCGGCGGCGCCATTCTGGGCACGGGCGGCGGTGGCGATCCGCATATCGGCAAGCTGATGGCCAAGGAGGCGATCCGGCGCAACAGCCCGGTGCGCCTCGTGGACGTCGATCAGGTGCCGGAGGATGGCTGGGTCGTGCCGGTCTGCATGATGGGCGCGCCGACGGTGATGACTGAAAAGCTGCCCCAGGGCGACGAAATCGTCATCGCCTTCCGCAAGCTGGAACAGCTCATGGGCGTCACCTTCTCGGCCGTGCTGTGTGGCGAGGCGGGCGGCCTGAACTCCACCACGCCCTTCATCGTCGCCGCCGAGACCGGCCTGCCGCTGGTCGATGGCGATGGCATGGGCCGTGCCTTCCCCGAACTGCAGATGGTCACCTTCACCCTGCACGGCGTCCACGCCACGCCCATGGTCCTGGCCGACGACAAGGGCAATTCCATCGTGCTCGACACCGTCAGCAATCAATGGACCGAGCGCCTGGCCAGGGCCGCGACGGTGGAGATGGGCGGCTCCGCGCTGCTCGCCTTCTACCCCATGTCCGGCAAGACCGCCCGCCACGCCATCGTGCGCGGTACCCTGGGCCTCGCCGCCGATCTCGGCCGCACCCTGCGCCGCAGCCGCGCCAAGCTGGCCGACCCGGTCATGACCATGCAGGACCGCCTTGGCGCACTGCCCCTGTTCAAGGGCCGCGTCTTGGACGTGGAGCGCCGCACGGTCGGCGGCTTCGCCCGCGGCGAGGCCACGCTGGAAGGCGTCGACGCCCATGCCGGCCAGACCCTTCGCCTGGCCTTCCAAAACGAATTCCTGATCGCCGAACGCGACGGCGAGCCGGTCGTCACCACGCCGGACCTGATCATGCTGCTCGACATCGATACGGGCGACCCGATTACGACGGAGTCCCTCCGTTTCGGCCTCCGCGTCGCGGCCCTGGCCATGAAATGCGACGACCAATGGCGCAGCCCGGCAGGCCTCGAACTCGTCGGCCCGCGGTACTTTGGCTATGATCTGGACTATCGGCCGGTGGAGGAGACGTTGGGGGCGGCTTAACCCGGCAAGACCGCCGGGTGGTGTCTGGCCCGAAATGATCGCATGTCCTGAGTGATGCTCCAGACTGTACTTTGACGGGGCAGCAAGGTTTTCCGGATCGCTAAATCAGTAAAACCAAAAAGACAGTCTGGCTAATTTTTATCAAAAATGTACCACTTTGGAGGCGCGCGCCAATGCCTGAGGGCTTTCCACCAAAGCTTGGCCGCCACCTTGATCTTTTTTTGGCGATAGCGACGGCGTAGAACCCGGATCGGTTCAAGATCTTGGGTTCCGTTCCGCACGGCACAATCAAGTATTCCCTGCGTCCATTGAAGCCCGGATCTCGACCCCATTCCCGGGCCTATGCATTTCAGGTCTATGCCCTTTGGAAAGGAGTGCGGTATCGGTTTGCCGCTTGCCATAAAACACAGCATCGTTCTCGTGCATTTTTCACATCGGCAGCAATTGAGTTCACCGTCGCCGGGCTTGTTGCAGATGCGAAGGTCGTTCAGCACGCTTGGATAGCGGGTCAGCAGTGCGACTTTTTCGGCTCGATGATACAATCGAATAATATTTCAGGTATAGATATGGATAATAATTATGAGAATAACAATAATGATAACAATAACAATAACAATAATAATAGAAGCTCTAATCAATTAACCC
>JBCDFV010000039.1:0-40317 GCA_039177555.1 Pseudomonadota bacterium
CCAGCGTACGCTACGCGGGCAGATTTACAGTCTGCTGCCTTTAACCACTCGGCCACCCCTCCAAAGGGTTCGACCCAACCGCCGCGACGGGCGAAGCGCGCACTATCGAAATTTGCCGAGCGCTGTCAACAGACATCGTCGTCTCAAACGCATGACGCAAGCGCATGAGGTGGCTTCATCATGCCGAAGCCGATTGGCAGACCCGGCGCCAGCAGGCACAGTGCCGGCCATGTCATCGAGATCCCGCCCGCGCCATTCTCAGCCGCCGAATGCCGACAGCGGCGACAATTCGCTGCTCTACGGCCATCACGCCGTCGCCGCCGCCTGGGCCAATCCGGCGCGTCGATGCCGTCGCCTGTGGGCAACGCCACGTGCCTGGGCGCATCTGACCGACCAGCTTTCCGAGCCGCCGGCCGGGCGCCCACCCCCGACGATTACCGACAGAGACGCGCTCGACCGTCTGGTCGGCCCAGGCGCGGTGCATCAGGGGCTGGTTCTGGACGCGGCGCCACCACCCTCACCGTCACTGGACGCGCTTGCGCGACAATCGAGCGCTCATGGGCGTACGATCATCGTCGCCCTCGACCAGGTCACCGACCCCCACAATGTCGGCGCGGTGTTGCGCTCCGCCGCCGTGTTCGGCGCCTTGGGCCTGATCGTGCAGGACCGCCACGCACCAGCGATCACCGGTGCCTTAGCCAAGACCGCGTCCGGCGCCGTCGACCTCGTCCCGATCGTTCGGGTGACTAACCTCGCCCGCGCACTCGACAGCCTGAAACAGGAAGGGTTTTTCGCGGTGGGATTGGCGGAGCAGGCCGAACAGGCCCTGGGTTCGCTCGATCTGCCTGACCGGCTGGTCGTCACCCTGGGCGCCGAAGGCGAGGGATTGCGCCGACTGACACGAGAGCGGTGCGACATCCTAGTGAAGCTGCCCAGCCGTGGCCCGATGGCCAGCCTCAATGTCTCCAACGCGGCCGCGGTGGCTCTCTACGCGGTGTCTGGCGAGCGATGACCATCGTCGGCGGTCCGCTGCCCCTTGGCAATTGGGCGGCAAGCGCCTAAACGATGGCCCAGTGCCGGATTAGCACAGTGGTAGTGCAGCGGTTTTGTAAACCGAAGGTCGCGGGTTCGAATCCTGCATCCGGCACCATGTTTTTCAAAAGTTTCCGGCACTTAGGCCGAACGAAGACAGCAAACGCCACGATTACGACCGTGGTCTGAGACGGGGTGCAAGCCGGCGCAGCATGCTCGCGCCCCGCTCATGTCGCCCCACGCCGTTGCCTTCGCGCACGGCCCGACAGAGCCGCGGCCATTCGGCCAAAGTCACCACCCTCCGAAAATGTTTCAGAAACGTTACACTGCTTGCGTCGTCGGCTGCGTCGTGGTCCGATACGAATCGGTTTCCCCCAACCGCTCTTCGTCAGGAGGTGCCGATGTCCGCTATCCGTCTGGAAGCGTCAGATCGGCCTTTGCAACCGGCATCAATCCGACTCGATCCACGTTCGCGTTGACGATGCGACCTCGCGAGACCGGCTGAACGCTGCCGGTCAGCAGTCTCGACACCCAACAACACACTGCTCAGGACACGAATACCCAAGACCAACGCTCGCAGACTTCAACCCCGAACAACAATAAAGGGAGAGGGCAGATGGGTTTCCTTGAGGATCTCTTTGGCTACATCGGTGATGCCACCTGGGGATGGGCGCTGATCCCATTCCTGGTGGTCTTCGGCGTGTTCTTCACGCTGGCATCCGGCCTGGTTCAGTTTCGCTTTTTCGGGCGCATGTTCCGCGTGCTCGTTCCCAGCAGGACCGGGTCGACCAAAGGGCACGTCAGTTCCCTGCAGGCGCTGCTGGTCAGCGTCGGCGGCCGGGTCGGCGGCGGCAACATCGCCGGCGTGGCGGTGGCGATCACGCTGGGCGGCCCGGGGGCCGTGTTCTGGATGTGGGTGATCGCGCTGATCGGCATGGCGACCAGTCTGTTTGAGTGCTCGCTGGCTCAGCTCTTTAAGCGCACGGACGAGGACGGCACCTATCGCGGCGGGCCGGCACAATACATCCGGCATGGGCTGGGGCAGCAGTACAACTGGCTGGCCATCATCTACGCGATTGCGCTGATCGCGGCCTTTGGACTGGGCTTCAACGCCTTCCAAGGCAACACCGTCGCCGTTTCCGTCGAGGACAGTTTCGGCATTAGCCAAATCTGGACCGGCGTTGTCGTCGCCCTGATCACCGGCATCGTCATCTACGGCGGTATCAAGCGTATCGCGCTGGTCGCCGAATTCGTCGTCCCGATCATGGCCATCGCCTACATCCTGATGGCGATCATCATCATCGTCGTCAGCATCGGCGAGATTCCGGCGGTCATCGCGACCATCTTCAACAACGCGTTCGGCATCGAGGAAGCCGTGGGCGGCGGCATGGGCGCGGCAATCGCGCAGGGCCTGCGTCGGGGCCTGTTCTCCAACGAGGCAGGGCTGGGCAGCGCGCCGAACGTGGCGGCGGTTGCCTATGTGCGCCACCCTGTCAGCCAAGGCATCGTGCAGGCGCTGTCCGTCTTCATCGACACGATCATCATCTGCTCGTGCACGGCCTTCATCATCCTTTTGGGTGATGTCTACGTGCCGGGCGCGGCCGATGTGAACGGGGTGGAACTGACCCAGCAATCCCTGGGATCGCATCTTGGCGTCTGGGCGCAGTATGTGCTGACAATCGCGATCATCCTGTTTGCCTACAGCTCAATCATTTACAATTACTATCTCGGCGAAAACGCGCTGACCGTTTTCACGGAAAGCCATGCGGCGCGACATGTGTTTCGGATCATCGTCGTGGTCCTGGTGTTCGTCGGTGCGTCGGCGCCGGGGGCAACGGCGGTCTTCTTCTTCTCCGATCCGATGATGGGCGTGCTGGCGCTGGTTAACCTTCTGGCCTTGATCATGCTGTTCCCGGTCGGCATGCGGGTGCTCAACGACTATCGCCAGCAGGTCAGGGACGGCACGGACCATCCGGTCTTCGATCCGGAGAAGTTTTCGGATCTGGATATCGACGAGACCGCTTGGCGGGACTGATCAAGCCGGTTTGTTTTGTTGGCGGAGGCCCCGATCGCGGGGCCCCGCCCCTCTTTGAAACCTAGCTCCATCCCCGCTCGTTTGGCATAGTCCGGGTCGGCCGATTGCCGTTGGCGTCGGTGCCAAATCCGGCAATGGGGGTGTTGACGTGACACAGGGAAATCATCGGCGCGGCCTGCCGAGGCGTCAGGTGTTGCGCGGCGCGGTACTGGCCGCCGTCTCCAGCGTCGCCGCCCCCGCTATTTTGAAGTTCCGGGGCGCCCTGGCACAAGACAAGCCGGCGTCCCTGACCGTGCGGTCGTGGGATGGTGTCTGGCTGGAGAGCTTGCGCCGGGGTGTTTCGGAGCCGTTCAGCGAGGCAACGGGCATCCCGATCTTGCACACGGTCACCCAGGACATCGAGACCGTGCCAGAGATCCTGGACGCCGTTGAACATGGGCGCGTGCCGCCAATCCACGTCGACTGGAACACGGCGATCAACATCACCATGCTGGCACTGCGCGGCGCGACCGAAGATCTCAGCGATCTTACCGGTCTCGACGCCCTGCTGCCGATCGCCCGGCCGATAGGCTTCGATGCCTGGCCCTTCGTCAACACTTACGCATACGTCTTCGCTCTGGCGTATCGCGAAGATGCCTATGCCGACGGTCCGCCGGACAGTTGGCGGGCGCTTACTGACCCGGCGGTTCGCAATCGGATCGCTCTGTTCCAGGATGGTGGCGGGTTCTACTCAGCGGCCCAAGTCACCGGCGGCGGCGCGTTGGCGGAGATGCCGGACAACATGGATCCATGCTGGTCCTTCATGGCAGAGGTCGCGGCCAACGGCGCCCGACTGGGTCAGGACCCGGATATGACGGGCTGGCTGTCGAATGGCGATATCGATGCCTGCTGCACCATCACCTCGAACGCCCGCGCGGCACGGCAGGATGGCGCACCGGTTGCCTGGACGATCCCCAGGGAGGGCGCCGAGGTGGCCACGGACGGGATGTGCATTCCCGTCGGCCTGCCGGAAAATGAGCGCTACTGGGCCGCACGCTACATCGAAACGGCCCTATCGCCCCAGAGCCAGCAGGTCTGGTGCGACGGCCTCGGTCTGCCCCCGGTCTATCCGGGGCTAACCCCGCCCGCCGATTTGGTCGACGACCCGACCTATCCGACGCAAGAGGCGGATTTTCAGCCGCTGCTGAGCCTACCTACGCCGATGGTGGCCGAGCATAAGGACGCCTGGCTGGCGCGCTATCAGGAGATCATGTCGGCCGGCTGACGCGGCCGCAATACCGAGGCAAGAGGACCTTATCATGCCCCGCCCGACCCATTTCGAGATCCAGGCTGACGATCCGGCACGCGCCCAGAAGTTCTATTCGGATGTCTTCGGCTGGGTGTTCGAGAAGATCGCCGACGAGCCTATGGCTTATTGGTACATCGTGACGGGCGACGAAGACCGGGGCATCAATGGCGGCATGCATGTTCGCAGCGGCCCGAAGCCGGTCGACGGCCAGGCGGTGACCGGTTTCGTGTGCACCATGGATGTCAATGATCTGGACGCCACGCTGGACCGCGCGTTAAGCGCCGGCGCCAGTTTGGCCGTGGCCAAGATGCCGATCCCCGGCGTGGGCTGGCAGGCCTACATCAAGGATACCGAAGGCAACATCATCGGGCTGCATCAGGGCGACCCGACGGCCGGTGGCTAAGTCGCCATCTTCGTATCGGTCTTCAAGCGGGAAGCCCTGACCTTCCAGATGACGACCGCGACGCACGCCAGATAGACGGCAGCGACAGCGACGGCGACCAAGGTGCCCCAATAGACGCCCAGCGGGACGACGACCAGGCTTGAGACCAGCGCAAACAGGATCAGGCTACCGATGCCGAACGGGAAGTTCTTGATGATGCCGTGGACCTCGCGCTTGGAATAGGTCACGTGCACGATCAGCAAGACCGGATAGAGCGTGATCGGAAAGCCCGACAGCAGGCCCGACCATTCCTCGCCGATCGCGCTCGCCGCGCCGGTGATGGCCAGGACAATCGCCGTCGCCACGCCGGCGCGCATCACCAGGATGAACGGCGTTATGACCACCTTCTTGCCGGACCCGCCGTCCGCGTCGGCGTCAGCGTCGGCGATCCGCCGAAACGAGAAAATGGCAGCGCCGGTCAAAACCAGCGTCACGGCCAACAGCAACCAACGGTTCTGCGGCAATAGGCCGATCAGCGCCGCGGCCACCAAAAAGACCGCCAGCGACAGTATCGAGGTCAGTATGACGCTCCACCGCCCGATACGATCGGAAAATTGCCAGTAGGCGGCGCAGAAGATCAGCGATGCCCCAAGGCCGCCGATGGTCGAGGTGGCCGCGACGGCGCCGAACTGGGGGCCCTGCTCCACCCCGATGAAGAACAGGCTGACGGCGATGCCGAGCGGGAACCCGGCAAAGACGCCGGCGACGCGGGGGCTGACCCGCTCGCTGAGCCAGGACAGGCCCAGCACCATCGCGGACGTCACCACGATTTTGATTGCGATCATCAACATGTCGGCGGGAGGCGTTAGCGGTTTGTGCGGGCTGGGTGCTTTACACGGTTTCCAAACCGGCGGATAGTCCGGCCCCGTACCTTGACGATCAGGAGCACCAGGACATGCAGCGCAAACTATTCTTGGTTCTGATCACGGCGGTGGGTCTGGTGGTCGGCGGGTGCGTTTCCAGCGCCGATGATTCGAGCGCCACTGAGTCGCCGAACGTCGTCGGCGGGTATTCCGAGGTCGCCATCGACGATCCGGATGTCGTCGCCGCCGCTCAATTCGCCGTGTCGGCGCAACAGGACGCTACCGGCGTGCTCATTCAGTATCAGCGCGTGATTCAGGCCGAACAGCAGGTCGTGGCGGGCATGAACTATCGGCTGATGATCGGCGTTCTGGAGGGAGGCCGGTCCGGCACCGCGGACGTCGTGGTCTATCGCGATCCGCAAGGCAGCTACAGCCTCACATCCTGGGTCTGGGATCAGAATCCGGAACTCGACCGGTCGCGCCTGCGGCCATAGCAGCGCGCAACAGTGCCGGGCGCTACATCCGCTCCGGCACCTCGATGCCCAAGAGGTCCAGCAGCAAGGTCAGTTGCGCCAGCGTGAGTTGAGCCAAGGCTAACCACGCAGCACGTCTGGCCTTGTCCGGCTCGCTGAGAATATGGGTCGCCGCGTAAAAGCGGCTGAACGCCTGCGCCAGCGTGAAGGCGAAATCACACAGCTCGTTCGGCGCCCGCTTGTCGTAGGCACGGGCCACGGCGTCTGGCATCTGACCCAGGGTTAGCATCAGGTCGCGCTCAACATCCCCCGGCGGCAGGACGGTGCCGGGCCCGTCGCCCTGGTCGGCGGCCCGGCGCAGCAGCGACTTCACCCGCACGGCGGCATACTGCAGATAAGGACCGGTCTTGCCCTCGAACCGGGTGAAACGGTCTAGATCGAAGAGGTAGTCGGACCGTCTGTGATTGGAGAGATCGGCGAACTTGATCGCCGCCAGACCGACCATCCGGGCGATCTCGGCGCGCTCCGCCTCCGGCATGTCGACCGCCAGGTTGGCCTCTTCCATCCGCTCCAGCGCCTTGTCGCGCGCCTCGTCGATCAGCGCGCTCAAGCGCAGGACGCCGCCTTCTCTTGTCTTGAACGGCTTGCCGTCCGGCCCGTTGACCGTTCCGAACCCGAGATGTTCGAGCACGGTATGGCCGTAACCCGCCAGTTCCGCCGCCCGGAACACTTGCGCGAAATGCAAATGCTGGCGTTGATCGACGACATAGAACATGAAGTCGGGATCATACTCTGCGACACGGTCCTTGATCGTCGCGAGGTCCGTGGTGCCGTACATCACCGCGCCGTCCGACTTCAGCAGGATTAGGGGCGGCATCTCGGTCTTGTCGTCGGGCCGCGCAACACGAACGATGGTCGCGCCGTCATCGACCTCGGCCAGTCCCTTGCTCTCAAGCTCCTCGACCATGGGCGCGATCAGGTGGTGGACATCGGCCTCACCCTTGTAGAGGTCGAAATGCACGCCCAGCGCGTCGAAATTGGCCCGCATGGCAGCGATTGAAACGTCCATGAAATGCCGCCACAGGGCGGTCGCCCCGGGCTCGTCGTTCTGCAGAGCAAAGGTCGCCGCCCGGGCCTTTTGCATGCGATCAGGATCGCTGCGACAGGCGGCCACCGCCTCGGGATAAAGCCGCTCCAGATCGTCCAGCGTTACCGGCGAGGCATTGGGATACGGGCCGCTGTGGCCGGCATCGAAATAGGGCCAGTCGGGATGACGGATCTGAAGTTCCGAGATCAGCATGCCCATGGGCAGGCCCCAATCGCCCATATGCACGTCGGCCACCGTGCGGTCCCCGGCGAAGGTGAACAGCCGGCGCAAGCTGTCGCCGATCACGGTGGCACGGACATGGCCGACATGCATCGGCTTGGCCACGTTCGGCCCGCCATAGTCCAGGATCACGGTCGCGGGTTCGGCCTTCGCCGGCACGCCGTGGCGTGGGTCCTTGGCCAGGTCGGCAATGTGATCGGCAATCGCCCGGTCGGTCAGGGTGAGGTTGAGAAAGCCAGGGCCGGCCACTTCGACCTTGGCCAGCGCCGGGTCGGTGCGCAGCTCGCTTGCGACCGTCTCGGCCAATTGCCTCGGGTTGGATCGCGCCTGCTTGGCCGCGGCCAGCGCGCCGTTGCACTGGAACTGCGCCAAATCCGGCCGGTTGGACGGCGTGACCTGTCCAAACCGGGCATCAAGCCCGGCGAAAACGAACGCCGTGGCCACCCGCTTGGACAGCCATGTGGTGAAGGAATGCATGAACGAAACTCTTGGCCTGGCAACGATGCGCTTTGTGTCGCGGTTCTAAGCAAGCGCCCAGGCGCGCGCAAGTGTTGTCAAAACGCACAAACGTCTCCTAATTGGAAACAATTCGTTTCAAGCTCAGCTCATTATATCGTCAGAGAAGCGACTACATCGAGGGCATGCACGGCCCGATCGGGTCGGATTTCAGTGAATCAGGAGAGGCGACAATGGCCAAGGTGCTGGTGCTGTACTACTCGACCTACGGACATATCGAAACCATGGCCCATGCGGTGGCCGAGGGCGCGCGTGAAGGCGGTGCCGAGGTAGCGGTCAAGCGCGTGCCGGAGACGGTGCCGGAAGAAATCGCGCGTCAAAACCACTTCAAGCTGGACCAGGAGGCCCCGATCGCAACGGTTGACGAGCTTGCCGACTATGACGCCATCATCTTCGGTGCACCGACCCGGTTTGGTGTTGCTGCATCGCAGATGCGGGCCTTCATCGATCAGCTTGGCAAGCTTTGGCAGCAAGGGACCTTCGTCGGCAAGCCGGGCAGCGTGTTCACCGCGTCGGCGACCCAGCATGGCGGTCAGGAGAGCACGATCTTGAGCTTCCACACGACGCTGCTGCATCTGGGCTTTGTCGTCGTCGGCCTGCCCTACGCGTTTTCTGAGCAGATGTCGCTGGACGGCATCAGCGGCACCTCGCCTTATGGGGCATCGACGATCGCCGGTGGCGACGGCTCGCGGCAACCGGTTGAGATCGACCTGGCCGGCGCACGCTTCCAGGGGCGGCATGTGGCCGAGATCGCCGCCAAGCTGGCGGCTTAGTCCAAGATCAGAACAAGGAAACGAACCGATGGGCCTGCTCGTCGACGGCAAGTGGCGCGATCAATGGTACGACACCAAGAAGTCAGGCGGGCGTTTCGTCCGCCAGGACAGCGCGTTTCGCAATTGGGTGACCGAGGACGGCTCGGCCGGGCCGTCCGGCAAGGGCGGCTTCAAGGCCGAACCCGGGCGCTACCACCTCTACATCTCGCACGCCTGCCCCTGGGCCCATCGCACCATGATCTTCCGCAAGCTGAAAGGGCTTGAGGACATGATCGACGTGTCCGTGGTCGACCATTTCATGGGCGACGAGGGCTGGTGGTTCTCCGACAATCCCGGATCGACGCCGGATACGATCAACGGAAAGTCGCACCTGCACCAGATCTACACCCTGGCCTTGCCGGACTATACCGGCCGGGTGACCGTGCCGGTGCTATGGGACAAGCAGCAACAAACCATCGCCAGCAACGAATCGTCCGAAATCATCCGGATGTTCAACAGCGCGTTCGACGGGGTTGGGGCGACAGGTCCGGATTTCTATCCGGAGGAACTGCGGCCGGAGATCGACGCGATCAACGACCGCATCTACCACACGGTTAACAACGGCGTTTACAAGTGCGGCTTCGCGACCAGCCAGGAGGCCTATGAAGAGGCGTTCGACGCCCTGTTCGCCACGTTGGACGAGGTCGAGGACCGGCTGAGCCGGCAGCGTTATCTGGTCGGCGGGACGTTGACGGAGGCGGACTGGCGCCTGTTCACGACGCTGGTGCGGTTCGATTCGGTCTATGTCGGCCACTTCAAGTGCAACCGTCAGCGCACCGCGGATTTCCCCAACCTGTCCAACTATCTGCGCGAGCTCTACCAGATGCCGGGCATCGCGGAGACCGTCAATTTCGACCACATCAAGAGCCACTATTACGGCAGCCACGAGACCATCAACCCGACGCGCATCGTGCCCAAGGGCCCTGCCCTGGATCTGGGCGCGCCGCACGATCGCGATCGTCTGCCCAAGGATTAACGCCATGATCGAAAAGCGAGCTTTCGACACGCTGGGCCACGCCAATCACGGCTGGCTGGACGCCCACCACCATTTCAGCTTCGCCGACTATCACGACCCAACGCGCCAAGGTGTCGGCCCCCTGCTGGTGTGGAACGACGACACGATCCAGCCGGACAGCGGCTTTCCCATGCACCCGCATCGGGACATGGAGATCATCACCTACGTCCGCGCGGGCCAGATCGACCATGAGGACCATTTGGGCAATCGCGGCACCACGCTGGCGGGCGATGTGCAGGTGATGAGCGCGGGCACCGGCATCATGCATGCCGAGTTCAATCGCGGCACAGCACCAACCCAGATCTTCCAGATCTGGATCCAGCCCAAGGAACGCGGCATGCCGCCCCGCTGGGACAACAAGGAGTTCCCGAAGGGCGCCAATGCCAACCGGCTGGTGCCGCTGGCCTCAGGCCGCGATGCGGACATCGAGGCGGGTGGGCTTTACATCCACCAGGATGCTGCCGTTCACGGCGCGACGCTGGAGGCCGGCAAGACGCTTGAGCATACCCTGGCCGGGTCGCGCGCCTATCTGGTGCCCGCGCGCGGCCGGTTGCGGATCAACGGCACCGAGGTCGACGCCCGCGACGGGCTGGTGCTGAGCGGCGAAACGGCGCTGCGCATCGAGGCGCTTGAGGACGCCGAGTTCATCCTCGCCGACCTGCCCTGATCGACAGGTCGGCCGAAGAGCCTAACCCGCAGCCAGGCGGCGCCAACCGATAGTCTGGTTCGGCACCTCCGGCGCCCAGCCGGTGACCTGCTTGAACCGTTGGTTGGTGACCCGCTGGCTGCGGGCCAGGAGGTCGCGCAGCCTTGGGTCCACGACCAAGCGCAAGAGCCAGCGGGGCAGTTTGATCAGACGCCGCTTGCCGACGGCCGAGCCGAGCGCATCGTTGAAGGTCTTCCGCAACGCCTGTAAGACGGCCGCGAGCGCCGGCCGTCCGGATGGCATAGCCCCCCTTTAACCGCAGCGGGACCCAACTGTCATGCTAAGCCTGAAAGCCGAAAAACCCGCACTGGCCGCGATCGCCATTGTCCTGGCGTCGGGGCTCGCCGCGTCGGTCGCCGCTCACGACGCGCCCTCGCCGATCTCGTCCGAACCGCTGATTTCGACACAGACCACGATCATCGGGCAGCCGCTCACCTATCCCACGGAGACGCCGGCGGAGATCTCAGCCTCGATCGTGACCATCCCACCCGGCGTGGCAGGCGGGTGGCACGTTCACCCCGCGCCTTTCTTCGGCTACATGCTGGAGGGCGAGTTGACCGTCGACTACGGAACCGAAGGAACCAGGGTTTATCGACAGGGCGACAGCCTTTTGGAGGCGATCGACTGGCCACATCGGGGAACGAACACAGGCGATGGCCTGGCGCGCGTGCTGGTCGTGTTCATGGGCGCCGAAGGTCTGTCGTCATCCGTCGCGGTGGATGCACCGAACGACGGCGACTAGGCTGGCTCACCCCGCATGGAATAACGAAAACCTTCCGCTATGCGTCCACTCAGCGTCGCAACCCTCGCCACAGTCTTCGCCCTTGCACTCACGCAGTCCGCCGCGTCGGACGAAAGCCCGGTGCGGGTCGGCACCGCCGGTGACTACCGACCGCTCACCTGGTATGACGCAGCGACCGGCGCTTTCTCAGGCCTCGCCATCGACATGGTCGAAGCCTTTGCCGAGGATCAGGGGCTAACGATTGAGTTCGTTCAGACGAGTTGGCCAACCCTGATGGACGATCTGCTGGCCGGCGACTTCGACATGGCGGTGGGCGGCATCTCATGGACGCAGCAACGGGCCGACCAGGCCTTGACCTCCGTGCCGGTCCGGTCGAGCGGCAAGGTCGCCCTGGTGCGCTGCGGCGAGGAGGAACTCTACGATTCTCTGCGAGCGATCGACCAACAGGACGTGACGGTGGTCGAAAACCGGGGCGGGACGAACGAGCGGTTCGCCCTGTCGCAGATCGATCACGCCACGCTGATCATTGTGCTCGACAACGCGCAGCCGCCCGAATACCTGCTGGCGGGCGAGGCCGACGTGTTTTTCACCGACTCCATCGAGGCGGTCTATATCGAAGGCCTGGACCAAGGGCTCTGCGCCGTGAATCCCGACCATCCCTACACACACGACGACAAGGTTTTCCTGTTCGCCGAGGACGAGGCCGATCTGCGGGATGCGTTCGACCGGTGGTTCTCACAGCGATCGGGTAACGACGGCTAGCGTCCTTCGCGGCCCAAACTCCGGCTGAACACGCGAGACAAACGAGGGCTCTGACCAATCACATCGGCAATCAGCCGCTTGTGGCGCCCCTCAGTTCCAGCCTATCCTTGTCACCAGCAGCGGTTCCCCCCGAAAGGGGATGAAAAGGGAATCCGGTTGAGGCGGCCGACGGTCGGCCGAGTCCGGAACTGCCCCCGCAACTGTGCGCGGCGAGCGCGCGGGCCGACCAAGCCACTGGGGATCGTCCCTGGGAAGGCAGGCCCGCAGAGCGTGACGACCCGCAAGTCAGGAGACCTGCCGTTGCGAGTCGTCCCGCCGTTTCATCCGGGGTGTGATGAAACATCGGTATCCGTTCGCGGTGACGCTCCATCTGAGCGGGTTGTCGCGTGCGGGGCTTGCGCTTTTCACCGGCAATCCATCCGGCCCATTAGGGTCGATTACGCCCCTGACCTTTCGGCATGGGGTAAGGAGTTGTCGCATGAGAGACCTTCGTCTGGCCCTGCTTGGCTCGGCCCTTTGTGTTTGCCTTTTTCCCAGCGCACCCGGTGCGCAGCCCGTGGAAACCGAATCGGTCGAGGGTGAAATCCTCGAGAGCGAGCCGGTCGAGACCGCGCCGCTGATCATCGTCACGGCCACGCGCCTGGACAATCCGATCGTCGACGTGCCGGCGGCCGTCACGGTGATCGAGCAAAGCGAAATCGAAGAGCGAAACCTGACCTTGTTGGAACAGGCCCTGCAAGGCGTGCCCGGGGTCAACCTGGTGCGGTCCGGCGGCTTGGGACAGCAGACGTCCCTGTTTCTGCGGGGCACCAACAGCAACCAGACCCTGGTGCTGTTCGACCGCATCCCTGTTCAGGACCCGTCAACACCCAATGGCGCCTTCGATTTCGGCCTGGACACCCTGGCCGGGGTTGGGCGGATCGAACTGGTCCGCGGGCCTGGATCGACCCTTTATGGCAATAACGCCATCGGCGGCGTCATCAACATCATCCCGGTGGTCGGCGGCGACGACCCGGTCAACGTCGACGCGGAACTGGCCTACGGCACCGAGGCGACCTTGTCGGCAACGGCGACCGCACGCGGAACCGTCGGCGATTTTGACTACGGCCTGACATTCGAGAGGTTCTCGACCGAGGGCTATAACATCGTGCCCGCGGATACCCCGGGCAATCTGGGCGAGGATGACGGGTTTCAATCCACCGCTCTGACCGGCCGTTTCGCGGCCGACCTGAGTGAAACCGTGCGGCTTGACGGTGTCTTTCGTTATCGGAACAGCGACACGGACATCGACAATTTTGGTACGGACGACCCTAACCTGGAACTGGATAACGAGCACACGGCCTGGCGCGTGGGGGGTGAGGTCGATTGGTGGGGCGAGCGCATGACCGCGCGGCTGGATGTCGGCCAAAGCATTTATGACCGAACGACACGCGATGAGCCGGACGAGTTCAATCCCTTCCCGGCCCCAGGTCAGTTCGATTCCACGACCACTTTCGTAAACGGGCAGAACGCACTCGATGTCGGCGCCATCGGACCGGCCGACGATGTGCGCCTGCTGGCGGGTTTTGATTACCGGCGCGAAAGCGTCGACGTCGATTTCTTCGGCGAGCTGTCGGACGCCCAGGAGACCGTCGGCTATTTCGGCCAGGTCGAGGCGACCTGGTGGGACCGGGTCACGACCATGGCCCAGATCCGCTACGAAGACGCCGAGGCGTTCGATCCCGAAACGACCTACCGGCTGGGCCTGTCCGTCGACCTCGACGAGATCGACAGCCGCGCCTATGCCGCCGTCGGCACCGCCTTTCGAGCGCCGACACCGGCGGAGCGCTTCGGTTTTGGCGGCAACCCGAACCTTCAGGCGGAAACGTCGTTTTCCTGGGAGATCGGCTTCGAAACCGATGTCGACCTGTTCGGACGTGCTGACGGGGTAACCTTCGCCGCCACCTACTTCAACATCCAAACGGACAATCTGATCGAGTTCGACGCCATGGAGGGCGAACTGTTCAACATTGGTGAGGCGGAGAGCGAGGGGGTCGAAACGGCGGTTACGATCAGGCCCATCGATGCGGTCGAAGGCACTCTGTCCTGGACCTATACCGATGCCCGCAACGCAATCACCGGCGAGCGCCTGATACGACGGCCCGAGCACATCCTGGCCGCCCGCGTAACCGTGCAGCCGACTGAGGATCTGCAGATCACGCCGGAGGTATTGTTTGTGTCCGAGCAGTCGGACGTGGGCGATACCACGATCCCGTCCTATACGCTGGTGGGCCTGTCGGCCAACTACGCCTTTGCCGACCAGGCGGAGGTCTTCGTGCGCTTCGACAATCTGTTCGACGAGGATTACGAAAACCCCAACGGCTTCGTTGGCCGAGGCTTCAACGCGCTGGCCGGTGTGCGGGTGAGCTTTTAGGCCTATGGCATATGACGCGCTCTGTCGTCCGGTTCTCGCCGCAGCCCTGTGGCTGGCTGCGGTGCCCGGCCTGGCTGCGGAGCGTGTCGTGTCGCTGAACCTTTGTACCGACCAGTTGCTGGTCCTGCTGGCCGATCGGACGCAAATCGCTTCGCTCTCGTTTCTGGCTGCCGACCCGGACCTCAGCTACGTCGCGGACAGGATCGACGGCATCCCGCTGAACCATGGTGCGTTGGAGGAGATACTGCCGCTGGGCCCGAACCTGGTCCTGGCCGGGGCCTTTGCCGCGCGTCCGGCCGTGCGGCTGCTGCAGGCTCAAGAAGTTCCGGTAATTGACCTGCCCTTGGCGGACGATTTTGCCACGATCGCTGAGCAAACGCGGATGGTGGCAGAGGCCATTGGCCAGGAGGAACGCGGCGAGGAACTGGTGGCGGAGATGACGGCGATCCTGGCCGATGCGCGGGCCGCCAATGCGCAAGGCCCCGACCGCACGGCGCTGGCCTATCAGGCGAACGGCTTCACCGCCGGCAGCGACACGCTGACCGACGCCGTCTTGACCGAAGCGGGCTATCGCAACGCGGCGGCGGAGGCAGGGCTTGCCGGCTATGGCTTTCTGCCGCTGGAACAGCTGGTCGCCAGGCCACCCGACGTCTTGATCGCGCCGGCCACCCTGCCGGGGCGCCCATCGCTGGCCGAGGCGCTGCTGGTCCATCCGGCACTCGCGGCGCTGGACGATCGGGTCGACCGGTTGGCGATCCCATCTGCGCTACTGGCCTGCGGCGGCCCGTTCACGGCCCAGGCGGTGGCGGCCCTGGCCGCCGTGGAGCCATGACCGGCCGAGCGGAAATCCCCTACATCTGGCTGCTGACCGGCCTTGTCGGCCTGGTCGTGGCCGCGTTTCTGTTATCACTTTCGGTCGGTCCGGCGCCGGTCGGGCTCGGCACCTTGCTGTCGGCCCAAGACAGTCCGTTGGGAGAAACGGCGGCCGTCATCTTCTTCGAGATCCGCCTGCCCCGCGCGTTGTTGGGTCTCGCGATTGGCGCTTCGCTCGGCCTCGCGGGCGCGGCCCTTCAGGGCCTTTTGCGCAACCCGCTTGCCGAACCCGGCATCATCGGCATCTCCGGCTGTGCCGCACTCGGCGCGGTCGCCGTCTTCTACAGCGGCTTAGCGGTGACCTACCCGTTGGCATTGCCGCTTGGCGGCCTCTCCGGCGCGCTCTTGGCGGTGCTGCTGCTTTACGGCTTGGCCGGCCGCGACACCGGCGTGACGACGCTGATCCTGGCCGGCATCGCGCTCAGCGCACTCGCCGGGGCCTTGACGGCCTTGGCGCTCAGCCTGTCGCCGAACCCGTTCGCGCTGACCGAGATCGTGTTCTGGCTCCTGGGCTCGCTCGCCGACCGAAGCATGGCGCATGTCGCGCTGGCCCTGCCCTTCATCCTGGTCGGCTGCGCCTTGCTGTTCGCCGCCGGTCGGGGCCTGGACGGGCTGAGCTTGGGCGAAGAAACCGCGCGATCGCTCGGCATCGGGATCGGGCGGTTGGGGCTGCTCGTCGTGCTCGGCACGGCGCTCGCGGTCGGCGCCTCGGTTGCCGTGTCGGGCGCGATCGGCTTTGTCGGGCTGGTGGTGCCGCATCTGATCCGCCCGCTGGTCGGTCACCGGCCGGCACGTTTGCTGTTGCCCAGCGCGCTGGGCGGCGCTGCCTTGCTGTTGGTCGCCGACAGCTTGGTCCGGCTGATCGGCAGCGGCCAGGAGATGAAGCTGGGTGTCGTGACCGCCTTGCTGGGCGCGCCGTTTTTCCTGGGCCTGATCCTGTCCTATCGGAGGCGGGTGCTGTGACCGCGCTGGCGGCGGAAGGCGTGAGGCTGGCGCTGGGCGGACGGTCCGTCCTCGACGGCATCGATCTGACCTTCAAGGGACCCGGCCTGATCGGCGTGATCGGGCCCAACGGCGCCGGCAAAACCACGCTGCTGCGCTGTCTGGCCGGGCTGGCCAAGCCCGACAGCGGCAATGTCCTCGCCGACGGTCAGGCGATCAGCAGCTTGCGACCTCAAGAGCGGGCACGCCGCATCGGCTATCTGGCCCAGTCGCCAATCCTGCATTGGCCGCTGACCGTCGGACGTTTGGTGGCGCTTGGCCGCCTGCCGCACCTCGCACCCTGGGCGCGCCCCGGCACCAATGATCAAGCGGCGATTGACCGGGCGCTGGCGAGCACCGACCTGACCGACTTGGTCGACCGCCGCGCCCACACGCTGTCGGGCGGCGAGTTCGCGCGCGCCCTGCTGGCCAGGGTAATCGCCGGGGAACCCGCGACCATCCTGGCGGACGAGCCGACCGCAGCGCTGGACCCGTTGCATCGGCTGCGCATCCTCGACCTCTTTCGCCAGCTGGTGGACAGCGGCCAGCTGATCGTCATCGTGCTGCACGACCTGACGTTGGCGCTGAGATTCTGCGATCGCGTGGTTCTGATGAACCAGGGACGGATCGAGGCCGACGGCCCGCCCGGCACGATTGCCGACGACCCGGCACTGTCGCGGACATTCGGCGTCACGTTCGCCAGACCGACCTGGCAGGGCCATGATCTGCTGCTGCCCTGGCGACCGGAGGCGCAGCCGTGAGCCCGTCCGACGCTCGGCGGACGGTTAAACGGCGCGGCCGCACGATACCGCTGGTCGCCGTTGTCGTTTCGCTGGCACTCCACGGGCTCGCCATCGCCTCGATCGTCGGCTGGCCGGATGGCCAGGCGCCGGATGCGCCGCCGCAAATCATCGCGGTCGGCATGGTATTTGCCGAGCAGCAAGCCAGCGATCTTTCGGAGGTGGCCGTCAGCCATGAAGCGAGCCCCTCGCCGCCGACCAATCAGGACAGTGTCGCAACGGTTGAAGAGACCATTGCCGTTGAGGAACCGCCGCCGCTGGCGGAACCGGTCCCTGCTAGCGAACAGCCTATCGCGGAGCCGGTCCCCATCGAGCAACCCTCGCCCGCGCTTGAGCCGGTTCCGCCCTTCGTCGAGGGAACACAGCTCGCGCTTTCCGAACCACGTTCGCAAGAGCCGGAGGATGCGCCGCCAGATCCCTTCGTCTTCTTCGACGAGGGCACGGTCTTGATCGATCGATCGCCCGACGTGGCGCCAGGCCTGCCCACCCACAGACCTATGACCCCGATCGCTTTCCAGCCCGTCGAGCCCCCAGCCGCAGAGCCACCGGAGCCGCCGGCGCCGGCACCGCCTGCCCCACAGCCCACGGCGCAGAACCCGCCCGCCACCGCGCCGGGACCGTCCGCAGATCAACCAAGCGATTCACAGCCCGCAACGCCATCGGTGATGGCCGTGCAGCCGGCGCTCTACACGGGCCCGGGGCTGGCCAATCCGGGGCCCGAGTACCCGCGATCGGCCAGGCGCCGGGGTGACGAAGGCACCGTCGTCCTGCGCGTGACCGTGTCGGCAACGGGGCTGCCGCAGCAGATCCAGATCCGCAGTTCCAGCGGATTTCAGACGCTGGATCAGGCCGCGATCGAGGCGGTCGAGGGCTGGCGGTTCATTGCCGCGCGGCGGGGCGACATCGCTGTCGCCGCGACAATCGATGTACCGATCGCCTTTCGCCTCACGGCTGATTGAGACCCGGGCTCTATGATGTGCGATCGAACATTTCGATCAAATCACGCACCTCGTGAAGGTCGTCGGCGATACGGACGCACAGCCGATGCATTTCTTCGGTCGGGTGCAGGAGGTCGGGGATCATGACCGTCATCATGCCGGCCTCGGATGCCGCGCGGACACCGTTATGGGAATCCTCCAGCGCCAGACACCATGTCGGCTCGACGGCCAAGAGGTCGGCGGCCTTCAAGTAGGGGTCGGGATTGGGCTTGCCGCGCGGATAGTCGCCTTGGGCCACGATCGCATCGAAGCGGCCCACCAGCCCGTGCGACGACAGATGCAGCCGCACATCGTCATGGCCGGATGACGTGGCGATCGCCCGCGGCGTGCCGACGGCATCCAGGACATCAAGCAGTTCCTCGACACCGGCTTTCAGATACCGCCGCGCGCGGGTCAACTCGTGAAAGCGCCGCTTCGCATCGTTCCAAAGCGAGTCGAGGTCAAAGTCCGGCTCGAAGAAATCTCGCAGCGCATTTCGCGCCGCGTCCCCCGGCATGCCGATGGTTTCCATGTAGCGCGTCGGCGGCATGTCGTACCCGCGCGCGGCAACGGCGGTGATCATCGCCTCGCGGTACAACACCTCCGTATCGACGATCAGCCCGTCCATGTCGAAGATCACGGCCCGGGGCCGGCGCGGCAAGCTCATGATCCCCGGCCTCGCTCTGGGAAGAACACGCCCAACATCTACTCGTCCCCCGCCACGCCGGTCAGAAAGCTAACAACGTTGGCGCCCAGCGCCTCGACCGCATAGCCGCCTTCCTGCAACACCACGGTGGGCAGGCCGAGTTGCGCGATCGCGGCCCCCATCTTGGCGAAATCCAACGTCTCTAGCGTGAAGCGGGAAATGGGATCCTCCTTAAACGTGTCGGCGCCGAACGAGACGATCAGGATGTCGGGCCGATACCCCTCGATGCGGGCGACCGCCTGATCAAGCGCACCGGCATAGTCAGGCCAAGACGTGCCCCAAGGCAGAGGCAAATTGAGATTGAAGCCCTTGCCTCTTGCCTCCCCCGCCTCGTCGGCAAATCCCAGAAAGTATGGGTACTCCTGATCCGGATCGGCGTGAATCGACACGAACAGCACATCGTCCCGGGCATAGAAGATGTCCTGGGTGCCGTTGCCGTGATGATAGTCGATGTCGAGGACCGCGACACGCTCGGCCCCCTGATCCCGTGCCCATTGCGCGGCGATGGCGGCATTGTTCAAAAAGCAATAGCCGCACATCAGGTCGGCGGCAGCGTGATGGCCGGGCGGACGGCACACGCCATAGCTGACGCGCTCGCCCGCCAGCACGGCCCTGGTCGCCGACAGGGCAATGTCGACGCCACCGCATGCGGCGTCCCAACTGCCCGCCGTGATCGGCGTGCCGGCGTCGGCGCTGTAGTAGCCAAGCTTGCCGTCGATCGATGCGGGCAACCTTTGTCTCAAGCCTCGCATCGGCCAGATCAGCGGCAGCGCGTCCAGGTCCGGGTATTCGCGCCGCCACTCTTCGTGCGCTGTCCGCAGGAAGTCGAGATAGGCCCCTGTGTGGATCGCCGCGATGGGCTTCTCGCCGAACGTTTCCGGTGCCGCAAGGCTGCCGATCGAAGCCGCCTGCAGGGCGGCGAGGATGGTTTCCACGCGCTCCGGCGTTTCGACAGCGACCATCAACTCGCCGCCGCTCAACTCGCGCTGGGGTGCATGGCGTCGATGGATGTCTGAATGAAAGATGCGCATCTGTGTCGGCCGCAAGGCTACCGGGTCACGGGCGAGCCGTCGGCGTTGCCGTCCGGCGGTGACCAAAGATCCTCGACCTCGGCACGATGCATGAGCGCGTCAACCAGCGCCGTGATCGCGGGGTCGACCTCGCAGGCCGGGGCCATGCGCCGTTCTGTCTGGGCGCGCCTGACACCGTGCTGCCGCCAGCCTTCGCCGTGGCTCGCCACCGACTGGCCCAGCGCCTGCAGGCGATCCACCGCATGGGCAAAGCGCGCCTCGGGCGTCTCCGCCGCCTCGAACTCGTACCACATCGCCTTCAGATCCTCGCCGATATCGACCGGCAACATCGCGTAAAGGCGGTCGGCGGCGGCCCGCTCGCGCTCCGCCTGGCCGGCCTGGGCGGCGGCGTCATAGGCGGGCGCATCGCCGGCGTGGATCTCGACCAGGTCATGGATCAGCACCAGTTTCAGCGCATGCGCAAGATCGCAATCCAGCCCGATTTCCCCGTGCAGCAAGACAGCATAGAGCGCCATGTGCCAGGTGTGTTCGGCGTCCGTCTCGCGCCGGCTGCCGTCGCCGACGAGGCCCCACCGTTCGATCATCTTGAAGCGATCGACGAACAGCAGGAAGTCGAGAATCCGGCGCTGACGGTCGGTCAGATTGTCTATAGGGTTTTCCAAGCGATGCTGCCTTCTCAGACGACCAGGTCGCGCGAACCGAGCGGTTCGAAATAGGACGCGACCATGTCGTCGCTGACATCGTCGAGGGAGGCCGGCTGCCATCGCGGGGTCTTGTCCTTGTCGACCAGCACCGCCCGAATGCCCTCATAGAAGTCGCGCCCCATCATGCAGGCTTGGCTGAGGCGGTATTCCATGGTCACGATCCGGTCATAGCTCATCGATCGGCCAAGGCGCAACTGGCGCAAGCTGACCTTCATGCTGGTCGGCGACAGGGTGGCGAGATGGTCGCGGATGCCGCGCGCCCATTCCGTGCGCTCACGGTCGAGGGCGGCAAGGATGTCTTCGACACTGTCGTGCACGAAGCAGCGATCGATCTCCGCCTTGTGGTCCAGTACGGCCGGGGCGCCGGCATCGTCAGTGAAACCGGAGAGCACGGTCTCGGGCGTCCGGGCGCCGGCCCAGTCGCTCGCCGCCAGCGCCTCGACAAGGGCCGGTAACCGATCCGATGGCACGTAATGGGTCGCATAGCCCAGCGCCAACGCGTCGGCCGCCTTCGCCCGTGCGCCAGTCAGCGCATAGTAGGTGCCAAGCTCGCCCGGACAACGCGGCAAAAACCAGCCGCCGCCGACATCGGGGAACAGGCCAATTCCCGTCTCCGGCATGGCGAACAGCATCCGCTCCGTCGCCACCCGGATCGGGCCGTGGACCGAGAGGCCGACGCCACCGCCCATGGAGATGCCGTCGACCAGGGCGATGAACGGTTTTGGGAAATTGTGGATGGCGTGGTTGAGGAGGTATTCCTGGCGAAAGAAGTCGGCCGTCAGGCCACGGTCGATCGTGCCATCGGCCTTGGCCGCCAGGCCAGCGTCATAGACCGCGCGGACATCGCCACCGGCGCAAAACGCTTTCTCGCCCGCGCCCTGGATCACGACGGCACGGACAGCCGGATCGGCCGCCCAGCTTTTGAGCTGGGGCAGCATCACCCGGATCATGGCCAAACTCAGCGCGTTCAGCGCCTTTGGCCGGTTCAAGGTGATCAAGCCGATGGAGCCGCGTGTTTCGAACAACACGTCACCGGTCATAGGGGCGGTCATGGGGGCGACACTTTCAAGAAAGTCAGAGGTTTCCGGTAAGCAGGCGGCGGGCGATGATCACCCGCATGATCTCGTTGGTGCCTTCCAAGATGCGGTGGACCCTTAGGTCGCGCAAGAAGCGTTCGACCGGATACTCCTTGATATAGCCATAGCCGCCATGAAGCTGCAGCGCCTGGTCGACGATGGAGAAACAGACATCGGTGGCAAAGCGCTTGGCCATCGCGCAGTGCTGCGTCGCTTCCGGCTGGGCGGTGTCGAGCGCGTGGGCGGCACGCCAGACCATCAGGCGCGCGGCGTCCAGTTCGGTCGCCATGTCCGCAAGCCGAAACTGCAACGCCTGAAAGTCGGCAATCGGCCGACCGAATTGGTTGCGTTCCCGCATATAGGCACGGGCCTGGTCAAGGCAGGCGCGCGCGCCGCCCAGCGAGCAGGCGCCGATATTCACACGCCCGCCATCGAGGCCGCGCATGGCGATTTTGAAGCCCTCGCCTTCCGCGCCCAGCAGATTCGTTGCCGGTACCCGGCAGTTGTCGAACGTCACGGTGGTGGTCGGCTGGCTATTCCAGCCCAGCTTGCGTTCCTTCTTGCCGAAGGTGAGGCCCGGCGTGCCGTCCTCGACCAGAATGGCCGAGATGCCGTTCGGCCCGGCGCCGCCGGTCCGCGCCATCACGACATAGATGTCGGTTTCCGAACCGCCGGAGATGAAAGCCTTGGTGCCATTCAGCACAAAATGATCGCCATCGCGGGCGGCGCTGGTGCGCAGCGAGGCGGCATCCGACCCGGAGCCCGGCTCGGTCAGGCAATAGCTGCCGAGGATGTCCATCGGCATCATGCGCGGCAGATAGTGCCGGCGCTGATCATCGGTGCCGAACGTGTCGATCATCCAGGCGACCATATTGTGGATCGACAGATACGCCGCCGTCGACGGGCAGGCAGCCGACAGTTCCTCGAAGATCAGTGCCGCGTCGATACGACCCAATCCGGTGCCGCCATGTTCCTCGGAACAGTAGATACCGGCCAGACCCAGCGCGGCGGCCTCGCGCAACGTATCGACGGGAAACGTGCCCCGCTCGTCCCAATCCGCGGCAAAGGGCGCCATGCGCTCCTGCGCGAAGCTGCGTACGGTCTCCTGAAAGGCGCGTTGATCGTCCGATAGATCGAAATTCACTGGCCGGGCCTTATACCAAGGCTCGATGATAATGACCCATGTGACCGCGTTGTCTTGTTCGCTGGTCAGGCGCGTGTCGCGCCGTGGTGTGGACACACCACAAGCGGCGCGCAACGCAGCCGGCGGACAAGACAACGCGGCCTTCAGTGGGGCCAAATCGCCCCACGGCTGCGTTGCGCCGCTTGCCCGATGCACCGCATCGCGCTGCGCGCCGCGCCTTGCCGCGAACCGATTTGGCCGCCATCACATGGGTCATTATCATCGAGCCTTGGTATTAATCGGTGTTATGCGCCATGGCGTAGTTGATCGGGGTGCGGCACGTCAACAGCGGCAAGCGCTTGGCCGCCGCCTGAGCGCTGCCTATGCTGCGGGTCTATCTTATCCGCGAGAGACACATGGCAAACTTCGACGTTCCCGGCCGCTACCCCGCGATGCGGCCACGGCGCAACAGGGCCGATGATTGGACCCGGCGCCTGGTCAGGGAAACCATGCTGACGACGGACGATCTGATCTGGACCGCGTTCGTCTGCGAAGGCGCCCAGGTGCGCTCGCCCGTGACGTCGATGCCGGGGGTCGAGCGCTTGAGCGTCGACCTGATGCGCGAGGCAGCCCGCGAGGCACGCGATCTCGGCATTCCCGCGATCGCGCTGTTTCCTGAGGTCGACCCCGCGGCCAAGTCGGAGGACGGGGCCGAGGCGCTGAACCCGGACAACCTGATGTGCCGCGCGATCCGCGCGGTGAAGGACGCCGTACCGGACATCGGCATCATCACGGACGTCGCCTTGGACCCCTACACCACGCACGGGCAGGACGGCTTGCTGGTAAACGGCACAATCCTGAACGACGAGACGCTGGATGTGCTGACGGGTCAGGCGCTGAACCAGGCCCGTGCCGGCGCCGATATCATCGCGCCCTCCGACATGATGGACGGGCGCGTAGGCCGCATTCGCAACGCACTCGATCAGGACGACCATCAACTGGTCCGCATCATGGCCTACGCGGCCAAATACGCCTCGGCGTTATATGGCCCGTTTCGCGAGGCCGTCGGCTCCGCCGCCGTGCTGTCCGGCGACAAGAAGACCTACCAAATGGACCCGTCCAACTCCGACGAGGCGCTGCGTGAAGTGGCGCTGGATCTGGCGGAGGGTGCCGACATGGTCATGGTCAAGCCGGGCCTGCCCTATCTCGACATCGTCCGGCGGGTGAAGGACACGTTTGCGGTACCGACCTTCGCCTATCAGGTCAGCGGCGAGTACGCGATGATCAAGGCCGCTGCGCAGAACGGCTGGCTGGACAACGACAAGGCCATCCTGGAAAGCCTGACGGCGTTCAAGCGCGCCGGCTGTGACGGCGTCCTCAGCTACGCGGCGGTCGAGGCCGCGCGCTTGCTGGCTTGAACCGCGTCGAAGAAGAGCTGCGAGCAGCGATCATGCCACGGTAAGCGGCCGCCGGCGCCGTGAAAGCCGACATGGCCGCCGCCAGAGGCCATGAGAAGCCTCAGGAACGGCAGGTTGGGCCAGTCCGGCTCGCAGTACATCTCCGGCGGTATCCACGGATCGTCGCTGCCATGAATGATCAGGGTCGGTACGCGGATGCCGGCTAGGTAGGCCTTGGACGAGCAGATCTCGTAGTATCGATCCGCAGTGCCGAAGCCATTGCGCGGCGCCACAAACCAGTCGTCGAACGCGTAAACGCTTGAGGCGCGACGGATCTTGGCCCTCTGGTCGTCCAACAGGTCGGACGGCGGCGCCAACGCCTCCGCCTTCATGCGGTTCAAGACATAGCGGTGATAGGGAAGATTGCGCATGCGGGCCATGCAGCGCTCGGTCGCGCTGAGATCGATCGGCGCCGAGACCGCGACCGCCGCCGACAGGCCGGCATCGGCGCCGCATTCGCCCAGATACTTCAGCAGCATGTTGCCGCCGAGGGAGTAGCCGACCGCCACCACACCGTACCGGGACATGGCATCGGGCAGTGCCGCCATCACGGCGGCGAGGTCCTCGGTTCGGCCGGCATGGTAGAGCCCCCGGCACAGCGGCTGCGACAAGCCCGCACCCCGAAGGTTCAAGCGCAGCACGGGATATCCTTGCGCCAGAAGGGCGAGTGCCGAGACGCGTATGTAGGGGCTGTCCTCGCAGCCGGTCAGGCCGTGGATCAGGATCGCCAGCGGGCGATCCGTGACCGTCACCGAGCGATTCAGCGTCGCCACCAGCTTGTCGCCACCGCTGAGATCGATGGTCAGCCTGTCAGCGGCAAAGCGATCGAGTTCCGACGCCAGCGAGCGCATGCCGCCGACGGCCGTATTGCGAATCGTCTGCAGATCGCCGGTCAACCAGGGCAATCGGGCGCGAAAGGGTGGAAACTGCAGCGCGGCAAAACCGACCGGCGGCGTCTCATCCATCGAGCCAGGACCGAACGCGCTGGATCTGATCATCGAGCATCAAGGACGGCGCGTGGCCGCAGCCGGCAATCTCGATCACCTCCACGCCCGGCCGTTCGGCCATCCTGCCGGCGGTGTCGGCGGTCAGCACCTGCGAACGTTCGCCGCGCAAGACCAGGGCCGGGCAAGATATCGCCTGCCACAGCGGCCAGAGATCGACATCGTCGGTGGCGGGGTTCGGCATCGGCGCGGCGATCGCGGGATCATACGACCGGCCCCATGTGCCATCGGGCCGCCGGCGACCGCCGAACTCCGTCAGGCGATCCAAGGCGCCCGGCGGCACATCGCCCCAGTCGGCCAGTGCGTCGGACAGGTTCTGGCGCAGCGCGGCGCGGTCCGGGAACACCGGATCGCCGACAAGGCTGGCGATCTGGCTCAGCGCCTCGGCGGAAACGAACGGCCCGACATCGTTCAAGACCAGGCGGCGGATGGGGTTGCCCGGCTGCGCGGCCAGGACCATGCCGATCAGGCCGCCCATGGAGGTGCCGACCCAGTCGACAGGGCCGTCGCCGACCAGCGACAGCACGCTCATCATGTCCTGAAGATACTGCGGAAGGCCGTAATGCGAAGGGTCGCGCAGCCAGTCGGACCGGCCGCGCCCAACCACATCGGGACAGGCAACTGGTCGGGTATCCGACAATGCCTGGGCCAGTTCGTCGAAGTCGCGGCCATTGCGCAGCAGCCCGTGCACGCAAATCACGGGCGGCCGGGTGTCGCCGTCCTTACCCCAAAGATGAACGGCGAAGCGGTGAACGCCCGCCGGGCTCAGGCCGAATACGAGTGTTGTCTGCATGTCATGCACATAGGCGCGCGGTTCGGCTGGTCAATCCGATCCGGTGGCCGGCCATTTGCGCCGCCACCTTGGCACGGCCTCCGCGATGGCGAGGCCGACGATCAGGCCGAACGCGTAGTTCGGTTCATTGGCCACGATGTCGTCAACCAATCCGCCAACGGCGACCAGCGCCACGGCCGCGACACCGGACGCCCACACGACGAAGGACCGCTCCGGGATCGCGCGGGCGGCGCGGAGCCGGCGAACCACTTCCACGACCAGCCAGACAAAGGCGGCCGCCCCGAGCAAACCAGTATCCACCATCACATTGAGCAGCAGGTTATGAGCCTGATCACGGGACGTCGTGCAGCCTTCGATCGGGCCGAACAGTCCGCCGGAGGCCGCAGGGAAGTTGTCCGGTCCGTAGCCCAGCCAGGGCGACTGCAGAAAGGCGTGCCAGCCGCAGACCCATATGCTGTCGCGATAGGTAAAGAACTCCGGCCCAAAGCCCTGCGCCAGACGCTCGACAAGTCGGCTGTCGAAAGAGAGGGCGATCAGAGCGGCCAACAGCCCGAGGCAAAGCAGGGCCAGGGCCCCGCGCCGCCAGCCGAGGCCGAGCACCATGATCACGGCCATGCCGGTGATCGTCATCAACGCCCCGGCTCGGCTGCCGGTGTAGGCGACGCCGGCAAAGTGCGCGAGCAAAATCACCGCGAGCACGGCCGTCCAAATCCAACGCCTTTGCCGCACGCACTCGATCAGAAAGCCAGCGGTGATGCTGGCTGTAAGAGCGAGATAGAAGCCGGTCACGTTGGCATTGCTCAGCGCCAGAATCGCTGAGTGGGCAACGGACGGCTGGTCGGGCCAGACGACGAGGCTGCCGAGCCCCAGCACCGATCCGGCCACGAGCGCGGCAAGCACCAATCGGGCGACACCATCACTGTGACCGGCGCGCGCCACCAGTATGAGCAGAACAACCAGCAGCATGTCGTGATTGACCTGAAGCAAGCGTCCCCAATCGTTCAGGAGGTGGACGCCGTAAAGCCCCGCGACCAAGATCGCGGCGAGCCGCGTCAAGCCGGCCCAGTCCAGCGCGACGACTGGTCTGATCGACCGTTCCAGAATGAAGTACCGCAGCAGCCATCCCAGGATGATGGCGACGGTAAGTACCGACTTCGGTGATTCGAACAACGGGATGATCAACGCCAGGCATATCAGGGCCGCGATTTCCAGCGGCCAGGGCGGCGCAAAAAGGCGGGACAGGTGGCGCATCACGGTCTAACCGGCGGCCGACAACCAGGCACAGGTGGTGGACATAGCAGAGCGAGAATCACAGGCGGCGGTGCCTCGACAACAAACACGCCCGGCGAGACGATGCTAAAGTGGGACATAGACGTGGCCATCAAACTCCTCGTGACGTTGGCGATGGGGCTGCCATAGCATGCGGCGGTCTGTTAGACATGCTTGCGGCGCGTTTGGGACGCCAACGGCATCACGTCAAAAACCGGGGAAAGCACGGTGGTCCTGTCTTGCGGTGAGGGGGTCGACGGCCCGACGGCCACGCTGCGGCGTCCGATCAAAGAATGGGGTGCGATGTGCGGCGGTTGCTGAAATGGCTGTGGCGCATTCCGCTCGTTCTGATCGGCCTGGTCATCGTCGTTGGCATCGCCTCGTTCTTTTATCTACGGGGCAGCGTGCCGGACTATGACGATTCGCTGCGCGTGGCCAGCATTGATGCGCCGGTCCAGATCATACGCGATGCGCGCGCGGTGCCTCATGTCTTTGCCGCCAACGAGGATGACGCGGCCTTTGCCCTCGGCTACGTGCATGCCCAGGACCGGCTGTGGCAGATGGACATGCAACGGCGCATCGGCCAGGGCCGGCTGGCCGAACTGATCGGCGCCAGCGCCCTGCCGATCGACCGGTTCATGCGCACCATCGGCGCCTATCGCCTGGCGGAGGCGTCCTTCGACCGGCTCGATCCCGACATGCAAGCGTCGCTCAATGCCTATGCGGACGGCGTCAACGCCTATGTCGACCAGCATTCGGGCGCGTGGCCGCCGGAATTCTACGCCCTGTGGTATGCCTTCGAGCCCTGGCAGCCGGCCGACACGCTGGTTTGGGGCCGCCTGCTCGACATCCAGCTTTCGAACAATTGGGGCGCCGAACTGGCCCGTGCGGCGATGGACGAGATCCTGCCCGCCGACCAGGTCGACATGCTGATACCGCCCGGTCCCGGCGAGACGGTGACGCTGGCCGACGTGCTTGATCTGGACATCCCGGACGGCGACATGCGTCGGCTGCTGGCCGCAATGCCGCCGCCGCTGGGCCCAGGCGGGGCCTCCAACCAATGGGTCTTGGACGGCGAGCAGACCGAGACCGGCGCGCCGATGCTGGCCAACGACCCGCATCTCAGCCTCGAAGCGCCGAGCATCTGGTATCTGGCCCGCATCGAGACGCCTGGCCTGAAGCTGGTCGGCGCAACGATACCGGGCGTTCCCGTTCTGGTGCTGGGCCATAACGGCCATGTCGCCTGGGGCTTAACCACGGCCTACACGGACGCCCAGGACCTGTTTCTTGAGCGGATCGACCCGGACGACCCGGACCGGTACCTGACGCCGGACGGCAGCGCGCCTTTCAACACCCGAGAGGAAATCATCCAGGTTCGCATGGGCGACGATGTCAGCATCACGATCCGCGAAACACGCCACGGCCCCGTAATCTCAGACATCGACGAGGAGGCTGCGGCCGCCGCCGGCGAGGGCTATGTCATGGCGCTGGCGGCCACCGGGTTTGTCGAGGACGACATCATCGCCACGTCGATGTTCGGCATGAACCGGGCGCCGGACGCGGCAAGCTTCGTTACGGCACTGGAAGACTGGATCTCGCCCCAGCAGAACGTTGCTTTTGCGGACAGCGACGGGACGATCGGGTTCGTGACGGCCGGGCAAATCCCCGATCGCGGCGGCCGCACCGGATACCGCCCGGTCGAGGGTTGGACGGGGGAAAATGACTGGCAGGGCATGATCGCCTTCGACGACATGCCCCAAACGGTGAACCCGGCCGACGGCGTCATCATCAATGCCAATAACGCCTCGGTTGGCGCCGACTATCCCTACTTTCTCGGCTTCGACAACATCGGCGACGACCGGGCCGTCCGCATCGGCCAGATGTTGGATCCGGAACGTCTCGATGGGCCATTGGCGCTCGGCGACAACGAGACCTTTCAAGCCGACGCCCTGTCCCTGCCCGCCCAGCGCCTGACGCCCCTGCTGCTCGACGCTGTCGCGCAAGACGAGGCGACGCAGCAAGTGGCCAGCCTATTGGCCGCATGGGACCATCGCATGGACCGGGACCGTCCGGAGCCGCTGATCTATTCCGCCTGGATGCGTGAACTGACACGCGGCCTGTTTGCCCCCAGGCTTGGGGAGCTGTTCGAAGGCTATTGGGGACTGCACCCGACCCAGGTCGCCGAAATCCTGACCAGCCGGCCGGACTGGTGCGATGACCCGTCCAGCGACGCGACGGAGACCTGTGACGATCAGGTCCAGTCGGCGCTCGACCGGGCCGTGGATTGGCTGACCGAGCGGCATGGCGAGGACCCCTTAGCTTGGCGTTGGGGTGACGAGCATTTCGCGGCCTTTCCCCACCAATTGTTCTCGCGCATTCCCGGGATCAGCGCCCTGGTCGACCTGGCGATCCCGACGGATGGCAGTGAGTACACGGTCAACCGTGCCGGCACCCGCATCGCCAACCCGGCCAATCCCTTTGTCGACTCGCATGGGCCGGGTTTTCGGGCGGTCTACGATCTGTCGAACCTCGACAACTCCCTGTTCGGCATGGCGCCCGGGCAGTCGGGCAACCCCTTCTCGCCCCATTACGGCGACCTGCGCGAGTCGTGGCGAGACGTGGTGCTTTTCCCCATCGCGGGCGACCCGGAAGAATTGCGGCGCAGCGGGCTGGGTACGACCACATTGAGGCCGGCGGAATGATCCCATGACCGACCTGCCGGTGACCTTCGATGACGTGCAGCGCGCCGCGGCCGAGATCGGCGATCACGTCGTGCGTACGCCCACCGTGCCGGCATCGGCCCTGACGGACCTGGCGCCCGCCGCGCTCTACTTGAAACTGGAAAACCTGCAGCCCACGGCCTCGTTCAAGGTGCGCGGTGCGTGCAATCGCTTGGCCGCCCTGACCAACGATGAGCGAAAGCGGGGCGTGATCGCGCTTTCCGCCGGCAACCACGCCCAGGGGGTGGCCTATCACGCCAGACGGCTGAGCGTGCCCGCGACGATCGTGATGCCTCGCTTCACGCCCTTCAACAAGGTCGCCAAGACCGAGGCGATGGGCGCGGAGGTGGTGCTGATCGGCGACAATCTCGACGACGCGCGGGGTTACGTGGCCGAACGCGTCGCGAACGACGGTCTGGTGCTGGTGCACCCGTTTGACGATCCGCTGATCGTGGCCGGACAAGGCACGGTGGCCTTGGAGATGCTGGCCGACGTGCCGGACCTGGACGTGCTGGTCGTGCCGATCGGCGGCGGCGGCCTGATCGGCGGCATCGCCATTGCGGCCAAGGCGTTGAAGCCCGACATCACGATCATCGGTGCCGAGGCAGCCCTCTACCCGTCCATGGGCGATGCGCTGGCCGGCCGCGAGGCCCACTACGAGGGCGCGACCATCGCCGACGGCATCGCGGTCAAGCGTCCGGGTGACTTGAACCGCCAAATCGCCAGCGCCTTGGTCGACGATGTCCTGCAAGTCGAGGAAGTGGACTTCGAACGCGCGGTCAATCGGCTGCTGGCCGACCAGAAGCTGATGGTCGAGGGGGCCGGCGCGGCCGGCGTCGCGGCGATCATGACCCGTCCGGGCCTGTTCGAGAGCGCCCGCGTCGGCACCGTGCTGTGCGGCGGCAACATCGATCCGCGCGTGCTGTCCTCGGTGTTGATGCGGGGCCTGGCCAGAAAGGGCCAGATGGTGCGCCTGCGCATCGGCATCCTCGATGCCCCCGGCGCCCTGGGCCGCATTACGGGCGTCATCGGCGAAAGCGGCGGCAACATCATCGATGTGTATCATCTGCGCCTGTTGTCGGACTTGCCCATCAAGCGCGCGGAAATCGACGTCATCGTCGAGACGCGGGATCTGCCGCATGTTCAGCGCATTGTCGACGCGCTGAACAATGCCGGCTTCGAGGCGCGGCTGCAGACCTCAGTCAGCGGCTGAGGCCATCGCGAGGATGGCCATACGAAGCTGGTCTTCCGAGGCGACCGGCCGATCGAACCAGCAGCGTGCGATCGCATCGCCCAGGACCAGATCCATGCCCTCCGGGTCCACGTTCGCCAGTTGCCAAGCGCCGGAGGGGCGCTTGGCGTGTGTCGTGGCTATGGTTTCAAATGCCTGCGCATGGTTGCTGTTCAACCAGTCGATGATGGCAGGGCTGGCCAGAGTCTTGGTGTCTATCCACCCATCAGACAGCACATCCGTCGCCTGCAAGGCGTAGGCCTTGCCGAAGCCCGCATTGAGCGACGCGCGCTCGACCTCCAGCCGCCAAAAAGCAAAATCGCCGAAGTCGATGTAAAGCGCGGCCTTCGGATGGCGTGCCAGAAAGCGATGCCGCAACAGCGGATCACGCGTTCCACCGTCGACGTGCGCCGCCCTGCCGATCACGGTGATGCGCGGATGCGCCAACGGGTCGCCCCTGCCCGGCTCGCCCACCAGCAGCGAGCAAACCGGGTTCGCCTGAAGCGCGGTCGCGTGCGCGGACAGGCTGGACATCAGGATCACAGGGGTCCCGACACCATCCGGTGCCACGGCCACTCGGCTGGCGAGCGGCACGCCCGTTTCCGGCTCAAGCGTCGCCAGAGCACCGAACCGTGCCGTGCGCACCAGGGTTTTCGCGATCCGCCGCGCCTCGTCGTCGACCGGCCGCAGGACATCCAGCTTCTTCTTCATGCACCTAACCCTCGCCCCGTGATCCTCGCGCGTGCGCCACGAGGGCTTGAGGTCGGTCGATCAATCGGGTTTGATGTTTGTCGAAGCGCGGCCAATGCCCTCAAACTGGCGGCGCCCGGCAGGAGACGGGATTGACAGAACCGATAGACCACGCCGTTGACCTCTTTGCCGACTACGATGCGGACCGGTTTTTTGATGAACTGGTCCGCCCCGCCGACGGAACCGGGGGGTCGCTGACCGGCCTGATCAGACGGCGCTTGTGCGAGATGGGCCTGGACACCCTGCATGAGCGATCTCAAGACGCTGAAAACGAGCTGTTCAATCTCGGCATCACATTCCTGATCTATACCGAAAACCAGGCGGTGGATCGTATCCTGCCGTTCGACGTTATCCCGCGCATCATCACGCCGGACGAATGGCGCCACCTTCACGACGGCACGGTTCAGCGGGTCACCGCGCTCAACCAGTTCCTGCAAGATATCTATCACGATCAACATCTGTTCAAGGACGGGATCGTTCCTGAAGACCTGGTCTTGGGCAACGAGAACTACGTGCCGGCCATGAAGGGCCTGGCGGTCAAGTATGACAGCTACGTCAACATTCTCGGCATCGATCTGGTGCGCGATGCGGAAGGCACCTTTCGCGTGCTGGAAGACAATTGCCGCGTCCCCTCCGGCGTGTCCTACGTCGTGGAAAACCGGCACCTGATGCAGCGGGCCTTCCCCGACCTGATGTCGGATATCGGCGTCAAGTCGGTGACCGACTATGGCCGCAAACTGCACGAGGCCCTGTGCGAAATGGCGCCCGACGGCGTGCTCTACCCCCAGGTCGTGCTGCTCTCGCCCGGAACCTACAACTCCGCCTATTTCGAGCATGTCTTCCTGGCCCGCGAAATGGGCGTGCCCCTGGTCGAGGGTTCCGACCTCGTGGTCGAGGACGACAAGGTCTACATGAAGACCATCACGGGGCTTTCGCCGGTGCATTCGATCTACCGGCGGCTGGGCGACGACTTTCTCGATCCCGAGGCGTTCAATCCGGACAGCCTGCTGGGCGTGCCCGGCATCATGCGCGCCTATGCCAAGGGCAACGTGGCCCTGGCCAACGCCGTCGGTACCGGTGTCGCCGACGACAAGGCGATCTACGCCTATATGCCGCGGCTGATCAAATACTACCTCGACCAGGACCCAATCCTGGAAAGCGTGCCGACCCATATCTGCCGCGAACGCGACGGCCTGCAATACACGCTTGACCATCTCGACGAGCTGGTGGTGAAGCCTGTCGGGGAAGCCGGCGGATATGGCATCGTGATCGGCCCCAAGGCGACGGAAGAGCAGTTGGACGCCTGCCGCGCCTCGCTGCTGGCGGACCCGTCGAACTATATCAGCCAGCCGCTTGTGCCCCTGTCGGTGAGCCCGACATTGACCGATGACGGCATCGAGCCCCGGCATGTCGACCTGCGCCCGTTCTGTATCACCGGTCAGTCAAGCTGGGTACTGCCCGGCGGTCTGACCCGTGTCGCCTTACGCAAAGGTTCGCTGATCGTCAACTCGTCCCAAGGGGGCGGTTCGAAGGACAGCTGGGTGCTGGAGGGGTCATGATCGGTCGCCTTGCCCTTCTGTCCCGCTACGCCGAGGCGGCGTTCTGGATGGCGCGCTACATCGAACGCGCGGAGAACCTGGCCCGGCTTGTCGACGTAAACGAGACCTTTGCCAGGGACTCGCGCGGGACATCGAGTTGGGCGGCGCTGATCCAGCTGAATGCGGACGGTCAGCGCTTCACCGATCGTCATGGCGTCGATCGGACCGACGCAGAGAACGTCCTGCACTTCTATCTGTTGGATACGGACAACCCGAGTTCGATCCGTTCGACGGTGCGCATGGCACGCGAGAACGCCCGGACCTTGCGGCCGTTGATCAGCACCGAGATGTGGGTGCAGCTCAACGTCTTCTACAATCGCATGCTGACCCTGACCGCAGCCGATATCACGACACCGAAGCTGAGCCGGCTGTGCACGGCGATCAAGGAGTCCTGCCAGGTTCACACGGGCATCGTGGAGGGCACCTTCTATCGCGACCAGGGCTGGTACTTCTATCAGATCGGCCGGTGTCTGGAGCGTGCGGACCAGACCAGCCGGCTCCTGGACATTAAGTATCACACGCTCCTGCCGTCGATCGATGACATCGGCTCGCCCCTGGATATCAGCCAATGGAATACCTTGCTGCGCTCGGCCGCCGGGTATCACGCCTTCCGGCGCGTCCATGCCAGGGGGCTGAACCCTAACGACGCCGCCGGCTTCCTGATCTTCGACGAAGCCTTTCCCCGCTCGATCTGCGGCTGCATCAACCAGATCGCGGACCTGATGACCGAGCTTAAATCACGCTACGCGCTGCGCGCCGGCAACGGTGCGATGGAGCGGTTGGACGAGATCCAAGCGATTCTCTCCACCCGCACGATCGAACGCATCGTCGCCAAGGGCCTGCATGAGTTCCTCGACGCGCTGCAAACCCAGTTGATCGCGCTGACCAGCGATCTGGGTACGGCCTTTTTCGGCCACGACTACGCCCCAGCCCCGGAACTCGCAACGGTCGAGAGCTGAGCCGGATCATGTCGGTCATCAACAGCGGCGAGACAAAGCTTTACCATTTCTTCCGCTCCGGCCCGACGCCCTGCCCGTACCTGCCCGGCCGGATCGAGCGCAAGCTGTTCACGCGCTTGCCCGACGGCGACCTATCCAAACTTCGCGACCAACTCTGCGGCTCCGGCTTTCGACGCAGCCACGACATCGTGTATCGGCCCGTCTGTCCCGGGTGTACGGCATGCGTGCCGGTGCGCATTCCGGTCGAGGACTTTCTCTGGTCCCGATCAATGCGCCGGATCGTGTCGCGCAATGCCGATCTGAGGCTTTCCGAAAGCAAGGCCGTGGCCACGGCTGAGCAGTTCGACCTGTTCTCGCGCTATCAGATGTCGCGCCACAACGACAGCGATATGTCGCGCATGACCGCCAACGATTTCGCCGCGATGATCGAGGAAGGTGCGGCCACGGCCCACCTGTTCAACCTGCGCGACGCGGATGGCGTGCTGATCGGCGCGATCCTCGCCGACCGCCTGGAGACCGGCTTCAGCGCGGTCTACAGCTATTTCGCGCCGGGTCACGAGCGGCGATCGCTCGGCACGCTGCTGATTCTCGATCTCGTCCGCTTGGCGCGCGTCGAGGATCGGCGTCACGTCTATCTCGGTTACTGGATCAACGGCAGCCCCAAGATGGCCTACAAGACCCGCTTTCGCCCTCTGGAGCGGCTGACCCCTGGCGGATGGCGGCGGATCGACGCGCAGCCGCCGGCCGCGACCGTCGACCGCAGCCCATAGCCCCGTCCGGCGCGCGTGTCGCGTTGTGTTTTCGCGATGCCCCAGTAAAGTGACCACTTCAAACAGGGCGCCGTTCAACGGCGTGCCGGACAGGGGCACTCAGCCCCGATAACCCAACCCAGCGTGGCGCCGAAGCCGCGCCCTGAAGGGAAACAGGGAGGCCAACATGTCAACGAACCGTAGATCCTTCATGAAGGGCGCGGCACTTGGTGGTGCCGGCGTCGCGGCAACGGCCGCGTCCAGCTTGCCGGCACCGGCGATCGCGCAAGAGCGCCGCGAATGGCGCATGGTCACCAGTTGGCCGCGAGGCCTGCCGGGCGTCGGCACCGGCGCCGAACGGCTGGCGGAGCGTATCACCACGATGTCGGAGGGCCGGATCACCGTCGAGGTGTTCGCCGCCGGCGAACTGGTGCCGGCGTTGCAGGTTTGGGACGCGGTGTCGGACGGCACGGCCCAGCTTGGCCATGACGCCTCGTACTACCATATCGGCAAGACCGAGGGTGCGGCGTTCTACACCGCGTTCCCCTACGGTTTCACCCCCGATGAGATCACCGCCTGGGTCTCCTATGGCGGTGGGCAGGAACTGTGGGACGAGCTTTACGAGCCGTTCAACCTGCGCGGCTTCCTGGCCGGCAACACCGGCGTGCAGACCTTCGGCTGGCTGCGCGAGCCGATCAACAGCGTGGCCGATCTCGATGGCCTGCGCTTCCGCGCGCCCGGCAACCAGGGCCGCGTGCTCGGCAAGCTGGGCGTCACGGTGGTCGTGCTGCCGGGCGGTGAGATCTTCCCCGCACTGCAGGCCGGCACGATCGACGGGGCGGAATGGATCGGACCCTACAACGACCTTTCCTTCGGGCTCTATCAGGTTTGCCCCTACTACTACTTCCCGGGCTATCACGAGCCCGGCTCGGCCTTGCAGATGACGGTCAACCGCGAGGAATACGATTCGCTGCCTAGTGACTTGCAGCAGTTGCTGCGCGTGGCGGCGGAAGCGTCCAACAGCAACATGACGGCGGAGTACAACGCCTATTCCGGCCCGGCGCTGAGAACGCTGGTCACCGAACATGGCGTGCAGTTGAACCCGCTGCCTGAGGATGTGCAGTTGGCCTGCGGCGAGGCGTCGAACGAGGTGTTGAACGAGGTCTATGAGGACGGCGACGACATCACGCGGCGCATCATCGAGAGCTATTTCCAGTTCCGTCGCGACGCGGTGCCGTGGTCACGCATCGGCACCCAGGCCTATCTGAACTCGCGCCTGCTGCCGTTCGCCTACGAGATCACGAGCGGCTGACCGGGCGAATCAAAATGCTCAGAGGAAGGGCCTGCCCTGTGGCGGGCCCTTTTTTGTCGGCCCCCACCCCGCAATTCGATCAAAACGTGTTCTGTAAGGCGAATTCTCACAACGAAAAGTGTTGCGATTCCGCAACAGCCGCCAATCAACCATACGGCCGCCGTCAACGACCAAACTGGGTCAATTTCGGGTCGAAATCGTGGCGCCAGCTTAATTATCTTTGTTTTTCAGAGTGTTGAGATCTTCGGTCAAGATGTAGCGTGGCTCTTGCTGGTTGAAAGGTGTCAAAACCAGGACTAGCAATCCGCTTGCACTCGCTTTCGTGTCTGTGTCTTACTTCGGCATCTTTACCTGCGGGAGGCATCCGCCTCGCCGCTGCTGAGGGGACTCGACAATGCTGAACCAAAATGCGCCGTTCCGTTCTTCCACGACAGCTGCTGCCGCTGATGCGCGTAGTCGTTTTGGCCTGCGTCACTGTGCCGCGAGCCTGCTGACGGGTGTTTCGGCAGCCGCGCTGGTCTTGACCGACGAGGCGAAGGCCCAGGACTTCGAGCCGTGGGGCAGTGGCTTTGGGGCCACCGACTTCGAAAACGCCGGTGCCGGTGCGGAAATCTGGATCCCGTTCGCGCAGGATGCCGACAGCGTCACTTTTGGCTTTGCCGGCGGCCAGGCCCTGGTCGATGGCGACGGGGTCGTCGATGTCGGTGTCGGCCATCGTTGGCTGCACAGCCCGGATCTCGGCTTCGGCGTGAACCTCTCGATCGGCTATGGCGAGAGCGAGAACAACGCCAACGCTCTGCGCGGTACGGTTGGCGCCGAGATCTTCTCCGGCAACTGGGACGCCAACATCAACTTTGAGTATGTCAACGGCGACGAGCAGCAGACGGCTGCGGACCGCATCCTGGGCCCGGGCCGAATCGACGTTGACGTCAACGACATCTTCATGGAGACGGACCTCGCGGGCCTCGCCTTTGAGAACGCCCAGTCCGGTTTCTATGGTGAGGTCGGCTATCACATCTACCAGTTCGACGCCAACAGCTCGATCGATCTCGACCTGCGCCTCGCCGCAGGCGGCTACTATTACTTCGCCGCCGACGAGGAAACGCAGTTCGATCAGTTCGGTATTCCCCTGCCGAACGTCGACTATGACGATGTCTATGGCGGCACGTTCGGCGCGGAGTTGCGCTACTACGGCATCGGCGGTGTGCCGTCGGGCACGTATCTGTTCGTCGACGCCTATGGTCAGTACGACAATCAGGACGATTGGGGCGGCAATCTGAGGGCTGGTCTGGCCATTCCGCTCGGCGGCGCCGAGGGCCCGCCGATCACCCCGATGCGCGAACGGCTGCGCGACCCGCTCAACCGCCGTCCGATGCAGTTCAACGAGCGCGAAATCGGTCCGCGCACGATCATCGAAGACGTCTACAGCCCGTTCAACTCCGAGGAATTGCTGGAAGACCGGATCATCGAGAGCGTCTGGTTCGCCGATTCCGGGGGAACTGCCGGCAATTCCGGCGTGGAGGGCGACCCGACCACCATCGACGAAGCGGTCGATCGGTCGCAGTCCGATCCGTTTGCGGGCAATCCGGACATCATCGTTGTCCAGGATTCCTTGAATGTCACCGGCCCGGGCATCGATCCGGAAGCGGACGGTCTGGAGACCGAGGGCTTTACGCTGTCCAACGGCCAGATCCTGCTGAACGCGGATAGCTCGATCGTCCTGCTCGGTGCGACGACCGGCAACTTCGGTACGTACACCCCGACCGACGACCCGATGGTTGTATCCAATGGCGGCCGCGCAACGATCAACGGCCCGGCGATTGAAATCCCGGATGACAGCGAGATCGTCGCCGTTGCCGCACTCGAGGAAGCCGAGGAGATCGAGCCTTGGGACTTCATTCCCGACGGCGATAACACGCTGATCACCACGTCCGACGATGTCGAGATCATCGGCGTCGGCGTAACCCTCGGCAAGATCGGCATTCTGGCCGACGGCGTGTCCAACAACCGGTTCGAGGACGTCGAAGTCAGCTACATGGCCGACTTTGACGAAGTTTTCGGTCGCAACGGTACCGACGGCGGCATGACCGGCGCCAACGGCGTTGATGGTGACGCGAACAACGGTAACGACGGTGGTGATACAGGTGCCGACGGCACAGCCGCCGGCGATGCGGAGTTCGGCACCGATGCCTTCGGCGGCACCGGCGCAACAGGTGGCGAAAGCGTTGGCGCAAGCGCCTACGCGGCCGGCATCCGCATTGTCAATTCCGACCGGATCTTGTTGGAAGATGTCTACGTTCACAACATCAAGGCTGACGCTTTTGCCTATGGTGGTAACGGCGGCACTGGCGCCGGCGGCGGTGAAGGCGGCTTCGGCGGCAATGCGATCGGCGGCGAAGGCGTGTCCGGTGCCGAAGGCGGCACGGGTGCGGCCGGTGACGACGGCGAAGGCGGCACGGCAGGCGGCTCGGCAGGCGGCAACGGCATCGAACAGGACAGGGCTGCTGACGGTCTCAACGACGGTACGGACGGCGAGACCGGCGGGGTTGGCGACGAGGGCGACGAGGGCGATGAAGGCCTAGACGGTGTCGGCGGCGAAGTCCTGGATGGCCAAGACGGCAATGACGGCGAAACCGGCCAAGCGGGCACGCCCGGCGGTCCCGGCGACCCCGGGCCTGTACCGCCCGGATTCCCAATTAACGGCCAGGACGGCACCGAAGGTGCGGCCGGCGGCAATGGCGGCAATGGTGGCAATGGCGGTGACGCGACCGTATCGCTTGACGATGCGGATGGCTCCACCGGTTCCGCGTTCGGCGGCAATGGCGGTAACGGCGGCGATGGCGCCAGCGGTGGCAATGGCGGCAACGGTGGTAACGGCGGTAATGCCACGGTTGGCATCGAAGACACCGGTGAGACTGGTGGCTTGGCGATCGGCGGCAGCGGTGGCGCGGGTGGAATCGGTCCCGAAGCTAACGATGGCCAGAACGGCAACGAAGCGGTCGTGGCCATAGTCGAAGGCGCAGGTACTCCTCCGACTGTCATTGGTCTCCCCGGAGACTCGGGCATCGGCACGGGCGGTAATGCGGCCAACGGCAAAGACGGCAGTAATGGTAAGAACGTCCAGGGTGAGGGCGGCGCGGGCTTTGACGGCATCACGGTCGACGGCGTCGACGGCAATGGCGTGCCCGATACCGACAATGGCGATGCCGGCAGCCCGGGCGACAACGGTGAGCCGAGCGATGACGGCATCGCCGGAGAGGCCGGCACGGATGCCGATGATGGCTCGAACGGTGTTCGCAATCCTGACGGATCGGAAGATGGCGGAGACGGCGAGATCGGTCAGCGGGGTACCGGGGGCGCATTTGGCCAAACGGGCGGCCCGGGTCAAGCGTCAGGTAATGGCGGTGCCGGCGGCGTCGCTGGCGACGCCGGCAACGGCGGTGATGGCGGGCTCGGCGGCAATGGTGGCGATGCTGAAGCCGAGGCGGCAGCCTACGGCGTGCACGCCGTCAACTCGTCCAACATCGTTGTCACCAACCTAACGGTTGAGGACGTGTCCGCACGGGCCGGTGCCTATGGCGGCGATGCCGGCTTTGGCGGCAATGCTGGCGATGGCGGCTTTGGCGGCAATGCCGATGGTGGCGACGCCGGCCGGTTCGGCGGCGACGGCGGCACCGGCGGTAACGGCGGCATCGGCGGCTTCGGCCAAGATGGCGGCGACGGCGGCAATGGCGCAACCGGTCAGGCCGGCGGCGACGGCGCCGACGCCGGCGCGGGCGGTACTGGCGGAAATGCCGGGATCGGCGGTGACGGCGGCGACGGTGGCGATGGCGGCACG